>CAYZMS010000010.1:96772-121154 GCA_964479625.1 uncultured Saprospiraceae bacterium | reverse complement strand
GATTCATTATATAAAGAACGATTCTCGGTGGAACGAACAAACGCATGGATCGATGTATTCAAAGCTCTTTTGATCCGCTTTGAAACAAAGGCTCAAAATTGGCTGAGCTTACATTATCTGGCATTTGCTCTCATACTCCTCAGAATCTAAACAAATCATTTTTAAACAACTTCAAAGTGAGGTAACGCTCTACAAAAGGTAGAGAATAGAAAGCCGACTCAGAGGTTTGCAACAACCTTGAGTCGGTTTTCTATTTTGCCCCCTTAGCTATCCGTTTTTACTGTAGAAAGCAATTGAAATCCTTTTTCCTCCAACAATTGATTGATGGCCGGAAGCTCTTTTTCCATGAGGACATCCAACTCTTGCAGGTAGCCTTCCAACTCATCCGATAGTTCCTGGTATACATCTTCCGCCTGATCGGTTGGCGGGAAATCGCCTCGTTGTTGGTCAGCCATCAGAAAAGCCAGGCGGTTGTTGACCTTAATCCCGTAATTCAGCGGGTCCTGCTGCGATTGGTTTTTGGTCATGTGGATTTGATTTTCGATTCGACTTAATTCCTTTTCAAAAGCCTTTGCTTTTTCGATCACTGGCTTAAACGCTTCCTGTTTTTTGAATTTACCATTTAGGTAGTCCAGGTCTTTTTTAGTTTTTCGAATATCGAGCATGGCGTTGTGTGCGTCCGATACCCGGTCACGGACTTTTTTAATGAAGTCAAATTGGGCCTGGTAATCCGCTGCCGTATTGGGTAGTCGTGGGTCGCCGATAATTTCGAATGTTTGCTCCACCGATTGGCCATTGACGTTCAACCGGGCCAAATACTGACCAGGAACGGCTCGGGGACCAATGTTTGGGCTGGAATACAGTACCATTCCCGGAAATTCAGTAAACCCTGGATAACGCATGTTCCAAACCAGGCGATTTCCTCCTTGGTGGAGATTCAGGCTTTTTTCCTCCTCGCCAGGATGGTTAGCGTATGCCTGAATAAGCTGGCCATCCGTTTCCATGATTTCCAGGCGAATACTATCCTTTTTGGGGTCGAATGTTTTAAGGAAATAATGAAAAATAACCCCATTGGGGTGGTTTTCCCCTTCCAGTTTCAGGTTGGGGCCTCCCCATCCACCCTGCGCCATCCGTAAGGCTGGTTTAGGTTGAAATAAGTGGAAATCGGCATTGGCCAGATCCTTGTTTAATTGGTGTAATGGCGTGAGGTCATCTATCATCCAAAACGAACGTCCGTGGGTGGCGGCGATCAGCATATTATCCCGAACGTGCAGATCCCGGATGGATACAATGGGCAGGTTCAATTGGAAGGCCTGCCATTGCGCTCCTTCGTCAAAGGAAACATACATGCCCCATTCGGTACCTGCATATAGAATATTTGGTTGTTCCGGATCAACTCGTATGGCCCGGGTGTAATGGTTGGGATCAATCCCATTGGTGATCTTGGTCCAGGTTTTTCCGTAATCGTCCGTTTTGAATAAATAAGGCGCATAATCCCCAAACTTATAGGAGGTAGCTGCCACGTAAGCGGTACCCGGTTTGTCGGGATGCAGATCAATACAATTGATCATATTGTGTTTTGGAGAAAGCTTTTCAGAAGGGGTGACATTAGTCCAGTTATCGCCTCTATCGCGGGTGACATGGATAAGGCCATCGTCGGATCCGGTCCAGATGCCCCCTTCCTCCAGGGGAGATTCGGCTGCAGCAAAAATGGTAGCATAGTATTCTACCCCGGTATTGTCCTGCGTAATCGGCCCACCGGAGGATTTGATCGTCTCGGGATCGGCGCGCGTCAGGTCGGGGCTGATGGTCTCCCAGCTTTGCCCTTCATTATAGGAAACGTGTACGTGGTTGGAGGTAGCGTAGAGCTTGTCGGGATTGTGAGGACTGAAAAAGACCGGAAAATTCCAGTTGAACCGGTATTTCATTACTTCTGCGCCAGAACCAGCCGGATTGAAAGGCCATACGTTAGTAGATCGGGTTTGGCCGGTTGCGTGGTCCACTCGCATCATATATCCCTTATAGGTGCCTCCGTAAACCACCTGCGGGTTATCAGGGTCGGGTGCGAGATGGGCGCTTTCCCCTCCGGCGGAGGGTTCCCAGTGTTCTTCAGTTATAGCAGCCCCATTACTCCTGTGCAGTATGCGGACGGTGCTATTGTCCTGTTGGGCACCGAGTATTCGAAAGGGGAAATGGTTATCTGTGGTAACCCGATAAAACTGAGCCGTGGGTTGATTGTGGTAGGTTGTCCAATTAGCGCCGGCATCATTGGAGACCTGAGCCCCGCCATCGTTGGCTACCACCATGCGTTGATTGTTATTGGGGTCGATCCACAGGTCGTGATGATCACTATGTGGCGTATTGATCCGCTCCCAGTTTTCTCCACCGTCCCGGGAACGCCAGAACCCTACATTGCAAACATATACCATGTTTTCATCCTGGGAGTCGGCATAAATGCGAGAATAGTACCAGGCCCGTTGTCTCAGGGCGCGGTTGGCGCTTGTTCGTTTCCAGGTCTCGCCCGCATCATCGGAACGGAAGACCCCGCCGTTTTCTGCTTCGATAATCGCCCATATCCGTTCGGAATTTTGAGGAGAAACCGTAACCCCTACAATACCCCACACTTCGCGGGGCAGGCCGGGTTTTGCGCTCAGGTCGGTCCAGGTATCGCCGCCGTCGGTGCTTTTCCAAAGTTTGCTTCCGGGACCACCGCTATCCATGCGGTAGCCATTGCGCTTAATTTGCCAAGTACCCGCGTAAATAATTCGTGGATTATTGGGGTCGAGTATAACATCAACTGCTGCAGTCTTTTCGTCGATGTACAAAACTTTTTCCCAGGTCTCTCCCCCGTCTTTTGACCGAAAAAGACCGCGCTCTTCATTAGGCTTCCAAAGGTTACCCATGGCAGCGATATAAACCAGCTTGGGATCTGTGGGGTGGACCCTTATTCGACCGATGTGCTGGGAGTTTTTCAAACCGATGTGGTTCCAGGTTTTTCCGGCATCCGTGGAACGCCAAAGCCCCCAGCCGGAAGAAACATTGCCGCGTACCGTTTGCTCGCCTTCCCCTACGTAAATGACATTGGGGTCGCTTTCGGCAACTGCCACTGCTCCAATAGAGCCTCCGAAAAAGCCGTCAGAAATACATTCCCAGCTGTTTCCTGCATCCTGGGTACGCCATATGCCGCCTCCGGCAGTGCCCATATAGTATAGGTTCGGATTGTCTTTGATGCCTGCTGTAGTTCCTGATCGACCTCCCCGAAAGGGGCCTACCAGTCGCCATTCCAAGGCTTCAAATAAAACGGGATCTACCGCAGGGTCATCCTGGGCCCATTGTTTCTGCGGGAGTAGACATATGGCCAGCAGCATTGACCAGGTCAAGATTAGGTTGGTATTCATATTATCCATTATTTTTTTTCACCAGGGAAAATACTAAAAATCCGAAGGACTCCTTCCTTTAAAAAAGTATAGAAGACCTACGATCAGGTAAAAGAGATGAACTACAAACCGAAAGTGATGAACGGCTGATGGGAGACCAGTTCAAGAGCAGACCGGCAGGAGGTTGGGGTCATTCGATCCCCACCACCTTATGGGTTTGTACACTGAGGTGCCACAATGGGTGTTGTAAACAATAATCAATAGTCTGTCGAATATTTATTTCGAGTTCGGGCCCATCCATGGGTTGTAGAAAAAAATGATCAAAGTTCCAGGCAGAAAACCTATCCGGTTCGGCCCCGATTTGAGGATAGACAAGCTTTAACTCGTTGCCGCTGGTTTGTATGACCGTAGACCCCGCTTTGGGGCTGACACAAACCCAATCGATGTCTGCGGGGGCAGGAATTGTTCCATTCGTTTCCACGGCCACTTCAAAACCGGCTTGTTGAAAAGCTTTGATCAAAGGAGTATCCAACTGTAAGAGGGGTTCCCCACCTGTGCAAACGATAAATGGCTTACCCCCTCCAGGCCAGAGGTCAGCAGCGGCCTTTGCCAGATCTCTGGCAGTATAGCGTCCTCCATTTTTACCATCCGTGCCCACAAAATCAGTATCACAGAATTGACAAATAGCTTTGGAGCGATCTTCTTCCCGGCCACTCCAAAGGTTACAGCCGGTGAATCGGCAAAATACGGCTGGTCTGCCGGCCTGGGCTCCTTCCCCCTGCAGTGTGTAGAACAATTCTTTTATTTTGTATAGAGCCATATGGATAAAGATGATTGCCTGTCCTCATCGCTTTTCCAGCGACTTTTTCATGGCATTGGTCAAAATACGCCTTTTAAGCAGTGAAAGTATACAACGCTTTGCGTAGATTCGGCGTTTAGAGAATATTGTTGAATTCTCCTAGCATATGCAATTTTTATATCCCGGCTTTCTTTTGGCATTATTAGCCTTGGCTATTCCCGTTATTTTGCACCTCTTTCATTTTCGAAGATTTCGAAAGGTATATTTTACGAATGTTCAATTCCTGCGCGAAGTGAAGGAGGATACCAGTGCCCGATCTAAATTGCGAAATTTACTGGTATTACTGGCTCGTCTGCTTAGCTTGGCTTTTTTGGTCTTTGCCTTTGCCCAGCCTTTCATTCCTCGCGGGACGGAGGTGACCAATGGCCGCCAGGCAGTCAGTATGTTTATTGATAACTCTTTCAGTATGAGTGCCCTAAGCGAAGATGTGCCCTTGTTGGACAAGGCCAAACGCCGGGCGCGGGAGATCGTGGAGGCCTATTCTCCGGAAGATCGTTTTCAAATCCTCACCCATGATTTTGCCGGTCGGCAACAACGACTACTAAGCAAGGATGATGCGCTGGCCTTAATTGATGAGGTCGAGATCAGCCCGGAAGTAAAAAATCTTTCTCTGGTACTCACTCGACAGGAGCAAGCCCTGGATCAGGATCCATCAATCGATCGTCGTACCATCTATCAAATTTCTGATTTTCAACGTAGTATAACCGATCTGGAGCAAGAAGCAGATTCCACTATTGAGGTGAATTTAGTGCCCCTGCAATCCGTACAGGAACGTAATGTAGCAGTGGATACTGCCTGGTTTGAAGCACCGGTCCAAATGGTCAACCAGACCAATCCCTTATTGGTCCGTATCCGAAATTATTCGAGTGAGTCGGTCGAGAACGTCCGGCTTTCTATAAATTATGAAGGCCAGAATAAACCGGTTGGCACCTTAAATATCCCAGCAGAAGGAACAGTGGTCGATACTGTCAACCTAACCATTTTACGAACGGGCTGGCATGAGGCCCGTTTGAACCTGATCGATTACCCCGTTCAATTTGACGATCAGTATTTTCTAGCCTTCAAGGTCGCTGAGGAGATCCAGGTCTTAGGCATACATGAAGGGCAGTTGAATAATTTCCTTGCTTCAGCCATAAATGGGTTGCCGGACTTCTCCCTGGAAGAACAGACCGCTCGCAACCTGGATTATTCTTCCTTTCGAAATTATCAACTGATCGTACTGGATGATGTGCGGGTCATTTCCAGCGGCCTGGCCGCAGAATTGAATGAGTATGTCAATGGGGGAGGGAACCTGCTGGTATTCCTGGGAGAAACGGCTGATATTTCCACTTATTCCTCTTTTTTGGGAACGTTTCCGGCGAATGTGCCTGAACAACTGGAGACTCTTGAGCGAAAAGTTGGGGATATTAATACCCAAGACTTTGTATTCAAAGATGTATTCGAAAATAACAGCTCCAATTTACAACTGCCCCAAACGCAAAAAAACTTTCGGCTGAGCCGTTTCAATGACAGGCGGGAAGAACGGCTTATGGTGTACCGGGACGGAACTACCTTCCTGGCAAAATATGCTGTGGGGGCAGGGCATTTATACCTCTGTGCGGCTCCCTTGCGGGAAGAGGTCAACGATCTTGTTCGAAATGGAGAGGTATTTGTCCCCATGCTCTACAAAATGGCAGTTTCCTCCGGCAGGGACCCCATCATAGCCTACACCATAGGTGAGAATACGCAGTTGGAAGCCGAACACCAGGCGGAGCGGGCGGAATTGGTTTACAAAATGGCCGGAGAAGGTAAGGAGTTCATACCCCAGCAACGCACCCTTGGCTCCAAGGTCTTTCTAAATGTTAATGATCAGGTGGAGCAGGCTGGGTTTTATCGCTTATTCCTGGAATCAGGGGAAACGCTGCATGAATTTGCCTTTAATTACAACCGAAAGGAATCAGAGCTGGGCTACTACAGCCTGGAAGATCTGCGCAATATGATGGGAGGGGCCGTAAATATTATCAGTACCGCAAATGATGATCGGGTGCTTACGGCCGAGATCGAAGAACGCAGCCAGGGAATCATCCTTTGGCGGTGGTGCTTGATCCTGGCTTTGTTATTTTTGCTGGCAGAAGTGTTGCTATTGCGATTCTGGAAGGTCTAGCCCCTGCACCGTTGCATTCCTCCTTCTAATCCGAAAGGGGATTTTCGATAAGTGAATTCCAGTGGGATTTTTCTGGAAGGCCGATTTTTTTATTCTAATTTTGGTGGAAATTTTGTCCATGAAGCTGCTACTCCGCCAAGCTCGAATCATCGACCCGTGCTCGTCCCACCACCAACAGATCACCGACCTTTACCTCGAAGACAAAAGGATCGTGGATATTGCTCCCTCCCTGGAGAAGGAAGGGGCCATGGTGATCGACCTGAAGGGTATTTGCATAGCCCCGGCATGGGTAGATATTGGTGTAACTGTTGGAGATCCGGGTTTCGAACAGCGGGAAGACATAGGCAGTCTGAGCCGCTCTGCGGCGAGGGGTGGGTTTACTTCAGTAGCTGTTTTTCCCAATACCCAACCGGTAGTAGATTCCAAGGCCGGTGTGGAGTACTTTATTCGGCGTACTTCCGGGGAATTGGTCGAATTATTGCCTATAGGAGCCGTTTCTGAGCAGGGTGCAGGAAGGAATATCACCGAGATGATCGATATGAAGCAGGCAGGAGCCGTTGCTTTTTCTGACGGCCTGCGGCCCATCCAGGATAATGGCTTAATGCTGAGAGCACTGCAATATGTTCTTGCTTTTGACGGCCTCATACTCAATCAACCACAGGATTTGGAGCTTTCTTTGGAAGGTCAGATGCACGAGGGTAGGATCAGTACGGTTTTGGGAATGAAGGGGATTCCCAGCCTTGCAGAATCCATTATGGTCCAGCGAGATATCCGCTTATTGGAATATTCGGGTTCGCGCCTGCATTTAGGGCCTGTCTCGGCAGGGGAAAGCCTGGCTATTATTCGAAAAGCAAAAGAAAAAGGCTTATCCCTGACCTGCTCGGTGGATCCCCTGCACCTGAATTTTACAGCGGCTGAGTTGGAGGGTTATGATACGAATTTCAAAGTGAATCCCCCTTTGCGTTCCGAATCAGATCGGCAACAGTTATTGCAGGCTTGCAGGGAAGGGGTTGTTGATCTGATCAGTTCAAACCACCGCCCCTGGGAAGAGGAAGCTAAAAAGCTGGAATTTCCCTATGCGGAATTTGGGGCTATCGGCTTGGAAACGAGTTACGCCCTGGCAAATACCGCCCTGGGGGAACAAATGGATCAGGAAGAGATCATTGCCTGCTTCTCCCAATCCCCGCGTCGTATCTTGAACCTTCCGGAATTAAAAGTGGAAGTGGGTATGCCGGCCACTCTTACCCTCTTTGATCCCAATGAGGTCTGGTCGCTGGAAGCCTCCTTCATCGCTTCAAGGTCCCGCAATACTCCCCTGCTAGGCCGGGAGCTCAAGGGACGAGTGAAAGGCGTAATACATAACGGGAAATCGGAATTTTTTGAACTTCGGTAGAAATTTATACCCATTCTCCGGGATTCTACTTAATTTCTAACGTGTTTTTCAAATTCTATCACCTAACATCTCTATCATGAGTACTGTTGACCAAATTGAGCAGTCTAATTCGGAAAACCAGCCTTTTTATCGTCCTTTAGCCTTGCGCTATGGAGGAATCGGAGCCCTTATTTTGATCGCCCTGGGCCTGGCTTTACACCTGGCAGGGATCACCGATCCCGCATCCGGCAATCAATCCGGTAACTGGATCAATTCCCTGATCCAGTTAGCCGTAATGTTTGGGGTCATCTTTATGGCTGTTAAGCAGCACAGGGACCAGGACCTGGGCGGGTTCATAAAGTTCGGTCGCGGTTTCGGGCTGGGCTTCTCCGTCACCCTGGTGGTTGCTCTGATTACAGCAGTTTGGACTTTTCTTTTCTTCACCGTAATCGAACCGGATTTAATTGGTGAGATTATGGACATGAGCAAGGAGCAGATCATGGATCAACAAGGGGTGAGCGCCTCCGAGGCCGAGGAAATGATGAAACCTATGTCCTTTATATTCAATCCGGTTTCTTTTACCCTCTTTGGATTCTTAGGGACCTTGTTCTTTGGGTTGATCATTTCCCTGGTGGTTGCCGGTATCAGCCAAAAACAGCCGACTAACGCCTAAAGAGGAAGACTGAAATATGTCTCCAAATTGCACCGATTTGAGGCACTGTCCTTGTTTGTTTTTTCCAGTTTGATCGCCTCGGGATCGATCAAACTAGATCCCTTTTTTGCTGGTACCTGGAAGTAGGAATTTCCCCTTTTAGAATGTCAGAGACTCAACTACTATTGTAATGATGCAAAAAGAACCAGGTATACGTTTCGGACTACTTGCTGGCCTGGCGGCAATAGCAGGTGTTTTTGGTGCTTACCTTATCCGGCCCGCCTGGGTCTTAAACGCTGGTGTTCAATGGTCGGTACTCACCTTTTGGCTGGTCGGCATGTATCTCGCCCTTCGGGAAGAACAAAAAACGAAGGCCCCACTGAGCTTACAACAGGCCCTGAAAACTGCCTTTGTGGTCTATATTCTGGCTGCTGGGCTTTATCATCTTTTTTATTTCACCTTATTCCGTTTTATTGATCCGGGTTTGATAGATTTGCAGCGCGAGCAAATACTGGCCACCCTCGAACAACAGGCCGGTTTTTTCGGTCTCGAACGAACGGAAGCCCTGCGAGAAGCTTATGAGAACGACGACTTCGAACCAAAGCTGAACGATATGTTGTTCGGTTGGGCCCAAAGCCTTATCCTTGGATTCCTTTTGTCCCTGGGTTTGGCCTATCTGATGAAAGAACAATAAGCCATGGATCTATCGGTAGTTATTCCCCTCCTGAACGAAGAAGAATCCCTGCCTGAACTGGAGGCCTGGATTAGGAAGGTCGTTGAAGCGGAAGGGTACGATTACGAGATCATCATGGTCGATGATGGCAGCACCGACAATTCCTGGTCGGTTATCCAGGACCTGCACCATCGGAACCCAAGGGTCAAAGGCATCAAGTTCCGAAGGAATAACGGTAAATCAGCTGCACTAAATACCGGTTTTCATGCCTCCGAAGGCCGGGTAGTCATCACGATGGATGCTGACCTGCAGGATAGCCCTGACGAGATCCTCCCCTTGTTCCGAATGATCACCGAGGAGGGGTTCGATCTGGTCTCCGGTTGGAAGAAAAAACGCTATGATCCACTGATCAAGACCCTTCCCAGTAAATTCTTTAACCGGGTTACCCGTTGGATGAGCGGAATTAAACTGCATGACTTCAATTGCGGACTTAAAGCCTATCGTTCGGAAGTGGTGCACGGGATCGAAGTGTATGGAGAAATGCATCGTTACATCCCCTTACTGGCAAAATGGGCGGGCTTTCGCAACATTGGCGAAAAGGTAGTTGAACATCGTGCCCGAAAATACGGAACCACCAAATTTGGATTGGAACGCTTCGTCAATGGCTTTCTGGACCTGCTTTCGATTACCTTTGTAGGACGCTTTCGAAAAGCGCCTATGCACTTTTTTGGGTCGTTCGGGACCATTCTTTTTCTGATTGGCCTGTTATCTACCATTTGGATTGGTGCGGATAAACTCATTGCCCTCAACAGAGGGGTTCCAGCCCAATTAGTTGCCAATTCTCCCTTTTTCTATATAGCCCTGACCTGTATAGTCTTGGGGACACAGTTATTTCTGGCCGGTTTTATAGCCGAATTGGTCTCCCGGAATGCTCCAAATCGAAATAGATATGCAATAGAAACCACCTTGGGGAAAACCCTGGCGGAACATTGATCAATGAAATGCTAAACTCATGCAAAAATTACATCTGGTCTCCGGCGGCTGCGGGTTCGTGGGCCGAAATATGGTCAAACGATTGTATACCAAAACAGAAGACCGCATCCTCTTTGTCGATGACCTAACTGTAGGTATGCATCCGGAAACCTGGCTGGATGCCCCTGCCGGGAAAAAGGTCGGTTCGAATGGGCAATTCTTTGGGGAAGGTGATCGGTTGCTTTTTATCCAGGATGATATTCGAAACGTATTGCGTCCATTGCACGAGGGGATGCAATGGCTATCCGAAACCTATGGCCTGGAAGCTGAAGGTTTTAATGATGTCTTTCACTTTGCAGCCATTGTGGGCGGAAGAGCAAAGATCGACGGCGACCCTATGATGGTGGCACTGGACCTTTCGATCGATGCAGAATTTTTTTACTGGGTTTGTCGCCATAAACCCGAACGGGTATTATATCCCAGCTCCAGTGCTGCCTACCCGGTAGACCTCCAAACCGAATCCGATGCCATAGCCCTTTCCGAATCCGATATAAGCCTGGATAATATCGGAAAACCAGATATGACCTACGGATGGTCGAAACTCACTGGAGAATATCTGGCACAGATCGCTGCGGAATATTACGGCGTTTCGATCACCTGTATTCGTCCATTCTCCGGCTATGGTGAAGACCAGGATCTGACCTATCCCATACCGGCAATCGCTGCCAGAGCTGCAGGGAAAGAAGATCCTTTTGAAGTCTGGGGTTCTGGGCACCAGGGGCGCGACTTTGTGCATATCGACGATGTTCTGGATTGTGTGGAAGTAGCCATGGATAACATTCATGACGGGACAGCCATCAATATCGGAATGGGCCGACTGACGACCTTCCGGGAGATCATTAGCATATTTACCAAATTTGCAGGGTATGAACCTGAGATCAAACCCTTGCTGGACAAACCAGTTGGGGTATATTCCCGCTACTGCAATATGGATTTTGTGAAGGAAAAACTGGGCTGGGAGGCCAAGATCTCTCTGGAAGAAGGACTTCGACGGGTGTACAATAAAGCCGTAGAGCGATTGGAAAAGCAAAAATCATGAAAATAGTCTGCTTTGGGCCAGGGCCCAAATTCAAAGGCGGTATTTCGAACTATAACACTTCTCTGGCCCGGGCTATGGACCGTCAGCCGGAAACAGAAGTGCATATCGTTTCCTGGACTCAACAATACCCGGCTATCATTCCTAGGGAATTTGTGGACAAAAGCAGCAAACAGGACTTCATGGAGGGAACCGGAGTCCAGGTAAGATACATTACCAACTACAATGACCCACGGACCTGGTCGGAAACCGTTGGCTACATACTGGGCCTGGGGGCCGATCTGGTGCTCTTTCAGTGGGCCATCGCCATTCAGGGGCTGCCCTTAGGACAGATCATTCGACGGTTAAAAAAAGCAGAGAACGCACCCGAGGTGATCGTGGACCTGCACTTTGTAGTCCAAAAGGAAAACAGCTCCATCGATCGCTATTTTACCAAGATGGGGATCGAAAAGGCCGATACCTATATTGTGCACGCCCTTAAGACGTACCGGGAACTACAGGCGCTTTTCCCCCATAAGCAATTCGAACTGAACAAGGATGGAGATCGAACGCTGGCCTCCGATACCCAAACGGTACTGCAACTCTACCATCCCATTTATGATCTTTTTCAACCACAAGAGGATTTTGATGTAGCCGCCTTCAAAGAGGAAAACGGGCTAAAAGAACACGTTTTCCTGTTCTTTGGCTTTATTCGAAAGTATAAGGGATTGCACTATGTTATTCCCGCTTTTAAGCAACTGGCTGACCGTCGGGATGATGTATCCCTGCTGATCTGTGGAGAATCCTTTTGGAAAACCCTTGACCAGAACAAACTTTCGACCCGTATAAAAAACACTCTCTTTGGCCTGGCCAAGGCCGTCTTTTTAAGTAAAGCAGATGACGAACGGGACTACCGCCCTCTGGAATTGATCGAACAATTGGATCTGGAAGACCGAACGGCAGTTTTTAACAGCTTCATTCCCAACGAAGACGTCCACAAATACTTTCAGGCAAGCGACTGCGTTTTATTGTTTTATGAAACGGCTACTCCTTCGGGCATAGAATCGCTGAGCTACAATTTTTCGCTACCCATTTTGGCTACACGGGTCGGCCATTTTCCTGAAACCATAGAAGACGGTAAAAACGGCTACCTGGCAGAAGCAGCAAATATTGAGGATATGGCCCGGCAAATGGAACGCTTCCTGGAGCAACCTATTCCGAGGGCCAATATTGCAGAAAAAGCCGAATACCTCAGCTGGAAAAATTATGCCCTAGTTATTTTAAATCGAAAATAATGGCTTATGAGGCAGTGGATCTGCTTGTTGTTTTTACTACCATGCTGGTTAAATGCCCAACCCATGAACTTTGAAGATTATCCCGTTTACCAGGGAAGTGATCTGGGGGTACACTGGACACCAGAACGAACGGTGTTTCGCATTTGGTCCCCAGCTGCGGAGCAAGTATGGCTTCGGATCTATGAGGCCGGGCAGGGTGGAGAAGCGACCCTGCAGCAGGAACTGGAGAGAGGAGAGCAGGGAAGCTGGCAGACTGTCCTGGAAGGAGATTTTGAAAATCAATACTATACCTTACAGATCCAATCCGAAGGGCAGTGGTTGCAGGAGACCCTTGACCCCTATGCCCGTGCGGTCGGAGTGAACGGCAAACGAGGAATGATCATAAACCTCGATGCGACCGACCCCGAGGGCTGGGCATTGGACCAGGGGCCACGCTTGGATCCTGAAAACATAGTGCTTTATGAATTGCACCTTCGTGACCTTTCTACCCACTTTTCCTCCGGAATAAAAGAAAAAGGTAAATTTCTTGGTCTGGCGCAGGCCTATACTTTAAGTCCCGATGGGTTGACGACCGGCCTGGATCACCTGACTGAATTAGGCATTACCCATGTACACCTGTTGCCCAGTTTCGATTTTCGATCCATAGACGAGACCCGACTGGAAGAAAATAACTTCAACTGGGGTTATGATCCTCAACATTACAACGTACCCGAAGGAAGCTACAGTACCAACCCTTTTGACGGGCGGACCCGTATCAGGGAATTCAAACAGATGGTCAAAGCCCTGCACGACCGAAGGATCGGGCTTGTTATGGATGTGGTGTATAATCATACGGGAGCTACAGAAACCTCTGTTTTCAATCAAATCGCACCTGGCTATTTTTACCGCTTTAGTGAGGATGGATCCTTCTCGAACGGTTCTGCCTGTGGGAACGAGGTGGCCTCGGAGCGATCCATGGTTCGAAAATTTATTGTCGAATCCGTTACCTATTGGGCAAAAGAGTATCATGTTGATGGTTTCCGGTTCGACCTCATGGGTTTGCACGATATAGAGACTATGAATGCCGTCCGCGAGGCCCTGAATGCAATAGACCCATCTATTTTTGTTTACGGGGAGGGCTGGACAGCCGATTCTACGCCTTTGCCGAGCGAACAATTGGCTTTAAAAGCCCATACTGCCCAACTTGGTGGAGTGGCCACCTTTAGTGATGATCTTCGAGATGCTTTGAAAGGACATGTGTTTACCCCTACCGATCGGGGTTTTGTTTCTGGTGCTGCCGGGCTGAAAGAAAGTTTGAAGTTTGGCATTGCGGGCTCTGTCTATCATCCGGAGATCAATTATTCAGAGGTCCGGTATTCGAAAGAAGCTTGGGCAGCGCACCCCTTGCAGACGATTTCCTATGTTTCTTGTCATGATAATCTCAGTTTGTGGGATAAACTGGCGGTCTCCATACCGGACGCCTTAGAGGAAGAACGGGAAAAAATGCACCAATTAGCCCTGTCGGTTGTCTTAACGGCTCAGGGAGTGCCTTTTTTACATGCGGGGTCGGAATTTATGCGGACCAAAGGTGGGGAAGAGAACTCTTATCAATCTCCTGATTCGGTCAATCAACTGGATTGGAGAAGGAAGCACGATTATTTGGAAACCTTTGACTTCGTTCGAGCCCTGATCCGTTTGCGAAAACAACACCCTGCATTTCGATTAAAAACAGGCGCTGAGGTGCGTCAGTACCTTCGCTTCCTGCCCACCCGTTCAGATCATTTGGTGGCTTTTCATCTGGATGGGGCTTCCGTAGGAGACCCCTGGGATGAAATTGTGGTAGCCTATAACGGGGGAGAAAAACCAGCCAACCTTATAGTGGAGAAAAAGAACTGGCAGGTCGCCCTCTTAGGAACAAAAATAGACCCGAATGGCATAAATAGCTTTACCGCAAATAATTTATTGGTCCCGGCCCGGGAAGCAGTCATTCTATTTTCCGAATCGGAGAAATCCGCACCGATCATAAAAGATGGAAAATAGTGAGCCCGAAAGAGCTCGAAAATAGATTCCAGAAAAAAATAAGGGGTGCCCTTAGCTTTTTTCCTTCAATAACCATTACTTAAAAATTAGCTGGTAATGCAAACGAAATTTTTTGTTTTTGTCCTCCTAATGGGATCTTTTGTTTTTTCTTGCCAAAACGATGGAAGTCCTGCCACGGATACTGATTCTTCTGGCACAGAAAGAGAAATGGAGGTCCTGGGCTATGAAAATGTAAAGCAAATCGAGCAGGCAGTGGAGGAGATCGAAGCAGAACTGGACAGCCTGGAACCACGGGGCCCGATCAATGTCTCCAGAGGAGATGTAATGCATGAAGTGACCGCTTTCTACGACAAGGGAGAGCCGGTAATCATCGAAAGCAAGATTAGTAATGGCAGTTCCTGGCGATATTTCCTGCGCAACCGCCGTGTCATACAACTGGTGGAGCGGGTACCCTCAGAAGGGGAAATAGTTGAGCATCGTTTTTGGTATACCATTGGGGAGGTGTTAAAAGCAGAAACCCGCCAGGCCGATACAGAAGCAGCATTAGAAGAGGTAAAGGCAAAAAAATATCAATCGCCGGAGGAGGCACTTGATTTCAGGCTTAAGGTAGAAGAAGTAAATGAGTCGGCTATTAAATTTTTGTACGGACAGTAAGAGTAGGGCAGATCGGGCTACTTATGCCCTGATTTATTCTAGCCTTTCCATTGATTTTCCCGTACCTTTAAGTTTAATTTAATTAAGGGAAGTTGAACTGCCCCAATGATCCCCAAAGCTGAACCGCCTTCTTCTGAAATTAGGAGGCATTGGCTTAATGAACATACCGACCATGAAGGCATACTGGAAAAGTAGAAAGCCGCTCCTTCCGTTTTTTCTGGGGAGTATGCTGTTGCTTTTTGGAGCAACAGGATCTACTCTTTTTGCCCAGCAAATCCAGGGTATACTTCCCCAAAGCTTCCAGGGCAACTTTCCTGAATTACGCAACGATGTCCTGGAGGAAAGTCTGCCGCGTCTGCGGCTAAAGCAATTGCGCAAGGAGGATGCCCAGCGACCTTCCACCAGGTTTGCAGCACCTTTGTCTGTTGATCTTGACCCTTTAAATGCCGGTCAATGGACTGAACTGTCTAATGGTGATCGGGTTTGGCGTTTAAAGGTCAAAGGTAAAGGGGGCATGGGAATGGCTCTCCTGTTCGATGATTTTTTCCTTCCCTCAGGAAGTATGCTCCATCTTTACCAACCTGACGGTCGACAGATCCTGGGCGCCTACACCAGTTTTAATAATCCGGAAAACAATAAATTCCTGATCGGCTTTATTGAAGGGGAAACCGCTATTTTGGAATACTATGAACCAAAAGAAGTAAAAGGAAAAGGTCGACTTCATATTTTCCGTGTGGATGAGATATACGAACGGGAAACCTTAGAATTGGCTAAGGCTGAGTTCAGCATCTTTGGTGGTTCCTCGGTGGAGGACTTAGGGTTCGGTGCCTCTTTTGATTGCCACCAGAACATCGCCTGCACCATGGGCCAGGCTTTTGAGAAAGAAAAGCGCGCAGTGGCCCGCATAATTCTGGTAGTTGAAGAGGGGACCGGTTATTGTACCGGATCGCTTATCAATAATACCGCAAGGAATGGAACGCCTTATTTGCTTAGCGCCTACCATTGCCAGGATAGTTATACACCCCTTTATGATTTTTGGCGTTTTGATTTTGGCTATGAAGGGGCTTCCTGTCAAAACCCCTCGAGCGAACCAGGCTTTCAATCCATTCTGGGGTGTACGCAACGGGCAGGTTATCGAAATACGGATTTTTTGTTGTTGGAGCTGGCCAGTGCAGTTCCGGCTGCATATGAAGGCTATTTTATGGGTTGGGATAGAAACCCTTCCAATCGTTCGAATAATGCGACCATCATCCACCATCCTCGTGGGGACATTAAAAAAATAGCCCGAAGGGAGGACCCAGTAGAGGTTTTTGCCAATTCCATTATGTGGAATAACGAAGTGATGACGCCCCCGAATCACCATTATCGGGTTATTTATTCAGAAGGAACTTTTGAGATCGGGTCGAGTGGGAGCGCCCTGATCGATAACAATCGACGGATTATCGGCCAGTTGCACGGAGGTTCTTCCAATTGTGGCTTTACCACCGGTTATTTTGGTCGCTTCTCGACCTCCTGGGAAGGTGGAGGGACCCCTCAAACCCGCCTTCGGGATTGGCTGGACCCCCTGGGTACAGGGCAGGTCCAACTCAACGGGATGGAAAACCCCGTTCAGGGAGGTGGTAGGATTGCAGGCATGGTAAATACGGAATTCGGGCAGCCGCTGCTTCGGGCTGAAGTCAGGTTAAGCGGGAGTAATGGGCTCGAATTGAGTACTCATACAGACGAAACCGGCCAGTATGTTTTTTCCAATGTCCCCTATGGAAGTATGTACCAAATTTCGGTAGAGCGCTCGGACCCCAATGTGCTCAATGGGATAACAACCCTGGATCTCATTAGAGTGCAAAAGCACATCCTAAGTGTTGACTTGCTGGATAGCCCCTATCAGATTATCGCGGCCGATGTAAATGCCACCCAATCCGTTACAACAATAGATTTGATCCAAATGCAGAAACTGATTTTGGGGTTGAACGCGAGTTTCGCGGAGGTAGATGATTGGTATTTTATCCCGGCCTTTTTCGAGTTTGAAGACCTGTTCAATCCTTTCCGGTCTATGCCGCAATCAAACGGCTTTACCCTTCAGAGTTTTACAGGTGATCTTCTGGACATAGACTTTATAGGAATTAAGATGGGTGATGTGAACGGCAGTGCTGAAACACAGAACTGAGATCAACCTGAAGAACAAAAATATAACGGAAGGCTCAGCATACTTGATCTATTGCTGAGCCTTCCAGCTTTTTATTCTTTTTCTGCAAAAAGTTCATCTGACTTTACCGTGCGAATGGCATCGCCTTGTTCCAGCTCACGGGCGATTACAGTGTAAGGCCCTGTTACAACAGACTGCCCTGCTTCCAGGCCGGATTTTATCTCGATATAATCATTGTTTTGAATCCCGGTAACCACTTCTACCATATTCACGGTATCGCCTTCCATAGCCACAAATACCACCTCCATGATCTTTTCCTCCTCATCCAGGTCCTCCTCCTCCCGTTCGCGTGTGGTAACGACCTGTATAGGTACAGACAAAATATCAGAACGCGTTTCGGTATTAATATCTACACTGGCTGACATACCCGGCCGGAAAGGGTAACGATTCTGGGGGCTGATCAGGTCGGTATAAGAACCAGGGTCAATATTTATTCGAACTTCGAAATTGGTTACCTGATCACTGGTAAGGCTGGTGGCGGTGGCAGAGTTGGTGGCAGAATTGGCGATCTGGGTCACCTTCCCATTGAAGGTACGGTCGATATAGGCATCCACTTCGATATTTACCACATCCCCCACACTTACCCGGGGAATATCGGCCTCGCTGACCTCTACACGGACCTCCATAGCATTTAGGTCTGCAATACGCAGCATTTCGGTGCCGGACATTTGAATCGTACCCACTACGCGCTCTCCCTGTTCCACGCTCAGACTGGAGATAATTCCACTTATAGGGGCATAGATGCTGGTACGCTTTAGGCTGGTTCGTAATTCTTTAAGGCTGGCCTCCGCACTTTTTACGTTGTATTCGGCTGCTTTCACACTTTGCTGAGCAGCCTTGATACTCGCTTCTGAGGCCCTGAGATTGGCTTCCAGGCCCCTTAAGTTCGAAAGGGTGGTTTCATAATCCGCTTCCGAAATAACCCCATCCTTGTATAATTCTTCATTCCGCTCGTGTATTTCCCGGGCGTTTTCAAGCTGGGCGAGTATCTGTTCCTTTTGGGCTATAGCATTTTCAACCTGGGAGCGGGAATTCGCCAATTGAGCTTTAGAGCTATTTACACTGGCCTCTCCACGTTCTACCTGCGATTGAAAAGCATCCGGGTCGATCTTGGCCAGGAGTTGTCCGGAAATGACGGAGTCACCCTCTTCTACCAGTAATTCTACAATCTCCCCGGAAACATCTGAGCTGATTGCCACTTCTGTTTGGGGGAAGATCTTGCCACTTGCGGCGACCTCTTCTTTTATCGTACGAGCGGCAACTTCTTCTACCGTAACTTTTTCGCCTTTGGGTTTCATTCTGGCGCGCCAGGCTGCAAAACCGATTAGGCCAAGTACAGCAACGACCAGGATGATGATCAGTAAATTATTATTTTTCTTTTTTGCCATGATGCGGTTATTTACGATTCAGCTTAGTTATCCAGAGTTAGTGGTTTACCCTGGTAAAAGTCGATGACTTTAAGGTTAAATAAATATTGATAGCGTGCCCGAACCAGATCGATCTTCGCTTGATCCAGGTTATTTCGGGCTGTATTAAACTCCAAAGAGTTGATCGCCCCAAGGTCGTATTGCCGCTGGGCATTGTCAAAGGCTGCCTGGGAAGATTCGACAGCTCTCAATGCGGCCTGCAGAGACCGCTGAGAAGCTCTGGCGTTGGCGATGGCTTGTTGAATATTTGTTTTTACCTCTTGCCTGGCCTGCTCACGTGCTACTTCTGCCTGAATAACCCCTAAACGGGCTTGTTCAACAGCAACCCGGTTTTGCTTACCAGTAAAGATAGGGATCGAAAGGTTGGCTCCTACACTTTGTCCAAAGTTTTGATCCAATTGCTCAAAGTAAGGGGTATCATCTAGTTCGGGAACATTCGTTGGAACGCCCACTGTTACGGGCATACCATCAAAAATAAATTCTTGATCGAGTACGATTTCATTGAACCCGATGACATCCTGACCGGCAGTAGAATAGTTGGTATTCAAGCCAGCACTGATCGAAAGTAGAGGTAATAACCTTGACCTGGCCATTTCAACATCATAGCTGGCACTTTCCAAACGGGCCTCCTGGGCGAGCAGGGCAGCCAGACGATCTAGAGCGCCAGTATAGATCTCATTTAAACGAAATTCATCCGGATTGGCATCTTCGGGTAGGAGAACAGGGGGTTTTTCTAATTCCATTTCGGTGGTAGGGGCCAGGTTCATTTGTTGCTTGAGCGTGAGGTATCCGTTATCGACAGCGTTTTCCGCTTCAATGATGGACTGTTCATTTCGGGCCAACTGGGCCACAAAATCAAGGCGTTCCACCCGGGGTCGAGAGCCGGCTTCGATCAGTTTATCCGTCTGCTCCAGTTGAACTCTGGATTGCTCGTATTGGGCCTGGGCCAGGGATAATTGCTCTTCCGCCAGAAGAATATTTAAAAAGGAAGTTGTAATATTTAGAGCTATATCATCCGCCGAGGCCTGAAGGTCGAGTTGGGCAGCCTCTAGGTCAGTGTATCCCTGCTTGACGCTATTGTTGATCCGGTTGCCATTGAACAATACCCAATTGGCATTCAGTGAATAACTGTTGAACCCGATCTGTTGATTCCGGAAGTTGTTCGTAGTGGGGTCAATGGTTCTACCAAACTGATAACCCCCGCTGATATTACCATTGATTGTGGGAAGTTTGGAAGAACGGACCTGCTTCAGGTTCCACTCTGCGCTGGTGATACCGGTTTGCGCTTGGCGAATACTAAGGCTGTTCTCAATACCGTATTGAATGCATTCTTCCAATCCCCAAACCCTGTTGTTGGTTTGAGTGAAAGCAGGGTTCAAAAACAAAATTAGACTTAGGAGGAGTGTAGAGTTTAATAGGATTTTATTCATACCGGTCTTTTTTACGTTGGAGAATATCCCCTTCTGCCGGCAATACTAATAAAGCCCCCCCGGATGGTCGATTTTTTTATATCAATAAGCTCGAATCATGGATGAATGAAATGGAAGAAGTGGATTAGAAGGGGTGCTTCAAATCCTCCACGAAATACCGCGGCCATCAACTGCCTAGTTGGAATTAATAGTCTGAGCACCGATCAATTGATCATAACGACCTCCGAATGGCCGGTAATAGATCAGCACCAGATAATCGTTTTCGGTTTCGTGCCAATTCCCTTCGGTTTGGTCTGTTCTAAGAGGGGGAGGATCTTCCTTGCTGTCTACATTTACCCGGGCGAAGGCATAATCATAAAATCCCTGTTTTAACCGGACTTTGGTTACATAAGCGTTTACGCGCTGGTTATAGATCATTCGAAAGGCATCCCGTTGCTTCCAATCGGAAAACCATCCAACGAGGTAAACATTGTCATCAAACCAGGGTTCGGGAGCATATAAACTGAAGAGTACGTCCGCGTAATCCGCGGTCAGGTTGCCGTCGCCATTCTGGTCTCGGTTCTCAATGATAAATTGCCCGTTTAGGTCTTTAAATTCGAGGTAAGTCTCCGAGCCTCTGGGGCGATCCTTAAAAAGGATGACCTCAAAGCCCTCCTTGTATTCAACAATTTCGGAAACGTTTTCTGGTCGAAACCGAAGCGAGCGTATGTCCAGAAACCGGAATTCCCGGCCGGCAGGGAAGGTGATCTCCCCCTGATAGTCAAAACTAAGAACATCTCCCCGGATGAAGAGGGGTTCGATATTGGTAATAGCATTGTCCCAGCGTCCGTTTTGCAAAACTGTTGCCCGGATCTCCTGTCGCGGGTTTCGCATACGAAATTGTTCGATCTGTACATTGAAATCGATCTCCTGATGGGTACGTAGTTGATCGACTTTATTGGCCCGGCTTACCCTTGGAAGGATCTTCACCTGCTTATCCACCACCAAAAACCTTCGGGAAAGTATGGGGATAATGCCGCCATTATCTTCGTAAACGACCAGCACATAGTTGCCGGATTTTGTCCAGCGAATGCTGTTGTTTGGAATACGCAACTCGTAATGGGTATATGGCTGAATGGTTTTAAAGGAAAACTGGAAGTCTTCAATGCGTTCCTCGGTAAAGCCATCCAGGTACTCCATATCGGCAAGCTGGGAGGGAGTCCAATCGGCATCGCAATGAATAACAGTATAGAAATAATTCTTATTCCCCGCATCCAGGTCATCAAAACTCAAAGCCAGCTGCACATTGGAATTTAAATCTACGATCGGATAGCTTAGCAATAAGCCATTTACATGAAAACGAACCGATTTTATATGCTCCTGGTAAACATTATTGGTTAACTCATAACCCAACTGGGCTGGTAGTATTTCGGCACCGAGCAAAAGGAAAAACACTAGAAGTAGCGAACGCATGGCTGCTTTACTTTTCTGATAAAGGTAAGGAACGCAGACCTGACGGGCAAAAGTATATAAAAGGTGGTCGGTGGATGTGTTTAACCTATAATCTAAGGGTCACCAATTAAAGCGGAGCACAAGTTCCAGACCTTGTTCCACCTGGCGATAGGCGTCATTGTTCGGGAGCTCCATTGGTAATTGCCAGAAATATTGTGCCTCCAGGTCCCAGTGGGTATTCAGGTGATAACGCCATCCGATTTGGGCACCTGCTACCCAGCGTTGCAGGTCATCCACCTGCAAATCATAAGTGGTCTGAGCAAATTCATTTTGGTTCTTCCCGGATAGGTTGGGAACGCTGTTTTCCTTAGTGGTAGCATGCAGAAGATAATCGACCTGGAGGCCTAATCCTACCTCAAAAGCAGGAGAAAGAAGATAAGTGAACCGCAAAGGTAGTTCCAGGTTGTGGGTACGTATGTTAAGCTTACCCTGGGTTGGAAGGTCCGCAGATGGGGTGATCGGAGTAGAAACATCAGGTCCAAGTTGGTCCTCTGTTTCCTGAGGAAGAGAGGAAGTTGAGCTTGGCTTCAGGTAAGGAGCTGCTAGTCGGAAATGCAGACCTGTTTCGAACTTAAAGCGATCTCCGAGGGGTAATTGACGCTCAAAACCGGCTCGCCCGGTCCGGTTAGCTTGAAGGTTGTGACCTAGACCGGCCAGGGCCACCCAGTGTTTCGATGGTGAATCTTTTGTTTTGGTATCCGAAAATTGTAGAAGCGTTTCGAACCCTGTGTCTACGGTAGCGTCTGAAGCGGTCACTATCAGTACTCGCCCGGGAATGGGGCTTAGCGAAATGCCATGGGAAGATGTTTCGAAGGAGTCTATTCCCGATTTGTCCTTTTTGAGAAAGGACTCCGGGGCCGGCAGATTGCCTTCTTCCACTGGTTTTGACTGGACAATGAGTTGCTTTTCTTTGTAAGAAAAAATGGGGGTCTTTATCTCTGCTACAGGCCTACCTTTTAGGTCAATGGAGGCTTGACCATGCTGGTATACCGACCGACCAGTCTGAGGAAGGGGGAAGGCCCTTATCTCAGGGGTCGACCGGTGTTCATGGGATAGCCAGGTAAAAAGAATTAGCAAGACCAGTCCTCCTGAAGCCCAGGCCCACCAAAGGAAAGGGCGCTGCCGCTTTTCGGGCAATTCCTGCTCCAATTGATCGCGCATATCCTCCCATGCCCGGTCAAAAAAAGATTCGTTGTAGGGCGCTTTATCCGGCATAGTATTCCTGTTTGTCTTGTTCGTCCAATAATTCTCGCAGACGTTTTCGGGCCGCTGAGAGTTGCCATTTTGAGGTACCCTCACTTATATTTAAGGTTTGGGCGATCTCCCTGTGGGTGAAGCCTTCGATCGCATATAGTTGAAAGACTTTATGGGCCATTGGAGGCAATTTTCGAATGAGCCCTAGGAGGTCATCCAGGTATAGGTTGGGCAATGCGGTGACAGGGGCCGCCTTGTCTCGTTCTTCCAGTTCCAGGAAATGGAGTTGGGGTTTTCGATTTCGAAAATAGTCGGACAGGGCATGGAAAACCAACCGTCTGATCCACCCTTCCAGACTACCTTTGTGCTCAAAGGTGCCGATCTTTTTAAAAACCCTCAGAAAACTAGCATTCAGAATGTGCATTACCGTCCCTTCGTCTTCCACATACCGATTGATCATACGCACCATTGCAGGGGCATATTGTCGGTATAACTGCTCCTGTGCAGCCCTCTGGTTTTGGGAACAGGCGGCCACCAGGTCTGCTTCGGAGGCTATAGGCTTTCTTTTGCGCATGCAAAGGGGGTAAGTGCTTTTTGAAAATTAAAAGAGTATTCCCACGGTCACACTCCAGCGTTGAAAACCGATATCCCTGTTGCGGCTGGTTTCATCCCACCAGAATAGAGGTTCGATTTCAATGGGTAGAAAATGATACAGATAGCCCAGGCTGGTCAGTAATTGCACCTGTTCTCCCATTGGATGTAACAGTCCGATCTCTGGTCGGAAAAACCAACCTGGTTCTCCCTGGACCTCCACATTCTTGGAGGCTTCGAAGGGGAGGTTTACCCCGCCCTGAAGTTGCAAAAAGCCCCACTTTTCAGCTATAGGTATGAAGCTTGTCTCCTGTGCCTGTAGTACCACGGGCAAAAAATACAGATCGTTATTACTAAGACTGTGCATCCCGATACCCAATCCGGCACTCCAACGGTCCGAAAAGACATAATTACTTTGCCAATTCAAAGCAAACCCAATTTGGTTGCCTTCCTGGTCGCTGCCAAATAGTCCGCTGCCTGAGATTTGATGCCACAATTTACCGGAGATGGGAGTAGATTGAGCTCCAAGGCCAATAGGAAAGGAAAAAGTAATCAGAAGGAATAGTAATCGTAGCATATGTAAATTTTTTTTGGAAACCAGGTTAAATCCTGCAAAACACCTTGAATTTCACCCAGCGAACGCCGCGTGCAGCTTTTTTCACGCAACGTGCGCAGAGCATCGCAGCGAACGCCGCGTGCAATCTTTTTTCACGCAACGGGCGCAGAGTATCGCAGCGAACGCCGCGTGCAGCGTTTTTCACGCAACGGGCGCAGAGCATCGCAGCGAACGCCGCGTGCAGCGTTTTTTACGCAACGGGCGCAGAGCATCGCAGCGAACGCCGCGTGCAATCTTTTTTCACGCAACGGGCGCAGAGTATCGCAGCGAACGCCGCGTGAGGATTTTTTCACGCAACGGGCGCAGAGTATCGCAGCGAACGCCGCGTGCAGCGTTTTT
>CAYZMS010000010.1:0-96672 GCA_964479625.1 uncultured Saprospiraceae bacterium | reverse complement strand
ATCGCAGCGAACGCCGCGTGCAATCTTTTTTCACGCAACGGGCGCAGAGTATCGCCGCGAACGCCGCGTGCAATCTTTCTCGCCGCGTAAACCCCTATTCTACGGGCACTACGCTTAGAAGGTTCAAGGTACCATCAAGGGCATAGGTAAATTGATATAAACCATCACCGCCAATGACCAAAGCGCGCCTCTCCTTTTCGAAGGTAATGACATCATAGGCAGTGAAGCCTTTTCGGTGGGTAAGTAGGTTTTGATCAATGCTTTGCCAGTTGGAGGCCTTGAAAACCTTCAGTCCCTGATCATTTTCGCAAATGAACAAGAGTTCGTCAGCAATAGAAAGTCCCATCGGGTTGTGCATGGGATAAGTGGCTAGAAGAACGGGTTGTTCAATATTGCTGATATCAACCACCTCCAATTGATTGGTAAAGGTTTCGCATTCGGTGCCATCGCGTAGGGTAATATAAGCGGTATTCCCTTCCACGAAAACTGGGTCACAGGCATTGGCATGCGACCACTCAGCAAGGAAAGTAGGGTGCTCTGGCTGGTTGGTCTGGTCGTAAATATACATTCCTTGTCGGCCGCCAAAGAAGAGGTAATCCCGAAAAGGGAAAATGGTTTCTATCTGCCAACCGATACCCATTTGGTTCACCTTATCTGGCTTCCCGTCGATGCTGATATCAAAAATATGCAGGGTATATTCATCCACACTGTATAACCATTGATCAATTATGGTGAAGCGGGCCAGCGACCCACCCTGACCAGAGCCACCGATGGGGACATTGGCTCCCCCACGGGTGGGTATGGCACCATCAAAACTATCTTCAGCCCATAATATCAGATCGTCCCACCACCATTGATCGGGAGCCTGGTCACAATCGTAGGTCTCGCTGACATTTGATGCCACATAACCGGTGATCAGGCCGCGTTCGGGATCGAATCCATAATTTGGGAAAACGTCTTCAGCCCGGCTTAGAAATTTTGGTTGATCGGGCTGACTGATGTCAAAGCTCAACAAGTCGCTATAGCTATCAGCATAGAGGATATTGTTTCGTACAGCTACGTCTACATTTCCGGGGATCGGAATAAAGGCAATATTTTGTGGGTTTTCAGCATCCCGGTTATCGATTATATGAACTCCCTTTTTTTGTTCATTAACAAAGATATAATCTCCGTAGATGTACAACTTCCCGGGATTTTCCAGGGCGCGGGTGCCTTCCATTTGTGGCTCTGCCCGAAATTTTGTAAGGGGAAGGAACTCCGGATCAAAGCGTACATAAATGATTTCTTCTGTACAGCTATCCTCCAGGCAGCCCCAGGCCAAAAAGGGGAGGATAGTAAGGATCGTAAAACGTAAGGATCGGATCATGGTGATTGTTTTTTGTTTGCTTGCCAGGTAAGACGGGCTGGTTGGAGAAAAGGGTTGGGGGTGAGCAGTAAAAAATTACTCACTTTATCCGAAC
Source organism: uncultured Saprospiraceae bacterium (assembly GCA_964479625.1). GTDB lineage: Bacteria > Bacteroidota > Bacteroidia > Chitinophagales > Saprospiraceae > CAYZMS01. The sequence continues at coordinate 95,212 of CAYZMS010000010.1, read as the reverse complement.
ATTAAGGGCCATGCTAGTGGGGCGTCAGTTAAGAGTTTGTGGTTTAGACAAAAAGGTCAACCAGGCAGAAGCATGGGTCTGCATGGGCATTAAGCAAGGAGCTAGTACCCTAAGACTCGAATAGGTCAACTAGGTTAAAGATAATTTTCGAACCAATCCAGTACCTCCCTAAAATAATGCTCCCGATGTTGGGGTTGGCGGATACCATGCCCCTCATTAGGATAGCGGATAAAGCGGGTAGGGACCCCGAGTTTACGGAGAGCAATATAAAATTCTTCAGCCTGTTGTATAGGGACATCCATATCATTCTCCCCATGGAGAAGAAGGGTAGGGGTTTTTACGTTTTCTGCAAAAGTGATCGGGGAGTGTTGCATGAGCAGGTCGGTATCTTCCCAGGGCTTGTTATCAAATTCCGTTTCGATCAACAACTGGTATAGAGAATTACCATAAAAGGAAACAAGGTTACTAACAGAAGCTACTGTTACCGCCGCCTTGTAACGATCGGTTTGAGTGACCACCCAATTGGTCATAAAGCCGCCGTAGGAACCTCCGGTCACGCCCATACGTTCACCATCAAGAAAGGGGTAGTGCGCCAGCGCAGTATCCATTCCAGTCATAAGATCCTGGTAATCACCATCACCCCAGGCTTTCAGCGTTCCGTCCGCAAAGGTTTGTCCATAGCCACGAGAACCGCGGGGGTTGATAAAAACGACGGCATACCCCTGAGTTGCAAGTAGCTGATTAAAAAGGTCAAAAGAGTAGCCGTACATCCCGTGAGGACCGCCATGGATACGGTGGATAACGGGCACCTTATCTCCATTAGTGAGACCAGCCGGCCTGGTGATGAAGCCCTGTACACGCGTACCGTCAAAAGAGGTGAACCAAAACGCCTCGGTTTCCGCCAATTCGAACTTTTTAGCCCAGTTGTAGGCATCGAAGGTGTGTTTTATTTTTTGCCAACCTTTGGGGTTGCATTGATAAAGATCGTTGGGCTCATCCGGTTTTTCGAAAGTGTAGAGGATCTTTTCCGGTCCTACTTCAAAATCATTGATCATGCCTTTTTCTTCGATTACTGGCTCCGGCTCCTCTCCTTTTTTTACCCGGTACAATGCGCGCTTTCCTTCGTTTCGAACCTGCATATACAACCAATCTCCATCGGGGTGCCATTGGAAACGGTCCACCCCTCGATCGAAGGATCCGGTGAGCTTGGTCTCTTCCCCGCTTGCAAGGTCCAGTTGATACAAAAAGGTCGATTCAGGAGGGCTATCCTTGGTATTGACGGGGCGTTTGGTGGCACGATAGGCTATGGCATCCCCCTTTGGTGACCAACAGGGTTCGTGCTCTGTTCCGATACTTTTTGTTCGTTGGGTTTCAGAACCTGTAGCCAGTTCATAAGTCCAGATATCATTATTATAATTAGCGTCGGGATTCTGTGTACGGTTGGAAAGGAAGGCGATGGCCTTGCTGTCCGGTGCCCAACTTAGAGAATGGCTGTCATAGCCCGGAGAAGAAATGGGTTTGGTCGTACTGCCGTCCGATTCGGCCAGGTAGATACGGATGTTGCAATTATCCGAAAAACCGGTCCGCGATTTATAGAGTGTTCGGGTAATGATGCGGGGAGCGTTATTATCCGGTCTATTCGAGCAGCTCCCGGGATCAGCAGAAACATAGGCAATGTACTTTCCATCCGGGCTCCAAGCATAATTCTTCAAGGTATTGTGCCCGGTGAAGTGGTTGCTGGTGTGCAAGGGAGCAATCATGAAGGGAGTTCCCAGGCTGATCTTCTCCTTGTCTTCGACCAGTTCAGCCCGAAACAAGCCGTATCTATCGCTAAACTGTGCCTTAAAAGAAATCTGTTTGCCATCCGGGGAAAATTGTGCATCGCTTACGCCCAGGGTTAACCGATGCTTTTTACGGGTTTCCAGGTCCATAAGCATCAATAAATCTATGGAGGTATTACGCTCCATGTCCACTTGGGAAACCGTATATAAAATCTTTGTACCGTCCTTGGAGAGATCCAGGATCCCTATCTGAGGTTGGTCCTGCCAATCTTCCAACTGAACAAGTTGTTGGCATAACCCATTAGTGCTTAACAGAAGAAGCAATCCCAATGCGGCCGGGATTCGAACGATAACTTGCAAAAGGGTGGACTTAGTTTCCATTCTTTTTGTTAAATTTCTGATTGTCGAACTGCAAATTGTGCTTGTGTAGTAGACCACAAATTTTCTAACCAAAATTAAAGTATTCTTGAGACCTAAACGGATTAGTATGAAAAAACGCCTACTTGTTTTACTCCTGGCCCTCGCTTTGAGTGGGGTGTACTCCCAGGAAACCCCTTTCCTGGAAAAGAAGAAAACAGCGATCAGCTCCCTTGAAAGTAAATTTGAAGAATTGCGCGAACTTAGCGATAAGGTCTGGTCTTTTGAAGAGATCGCATTTCGGGAAACAAAATCCTCCGAGGCTTTATCCAATTATGCTGAAGCACAGGGTTTCAAAGTAAATCGTGGCGTAGCAGATATTCCTACTGCTTTTGTCGCTGAGTACGGCTCTGGGAAACCGATCATTGGTATTCTGGGGGAGTTTGATGCCCTGCCCGGCTTATCGCAAAAGCCGGTGCCCTACAAGGCCCCCCGCAATGAGGGTGCTCCCGGCCATGGCTGTGGCCATAACTTGTTTGGTGTTGCCTCCCTAGGAGCGGCTACCGCTATAAAGGAGATGATCGAAGCAGGAGAACTGCAAGGTACCGTTCGGTTTTACGGTGCACCTGCAGAAGAAAAATTCTTTGGAAAGTTGTGGATAATCCGGGCAGGTTTATTTGATGATCTGGACGTTTGCGTTGATTGGCATCCAAGTGCAGAAACCAAAGCTAACGTTCAAAGCAGCCTGGCTCTGGTCGATTTCATGGTCGAATTCACCGGGCAGGCTGCCCACGCCTCCTCTGACCCCTGGAACGGCCGCTCCGCTTCAGATGCCCTGGAGTTGTATACGACTGGAATCAATTACTACCGGGAACACATCAAACCCACGGTGCGCATCCACTATCACATCATGGATGCCGGTAAGGTAGTTAATGTGGTACCCGACTATGCCAAGATCTGGACCCGTGTGCGCGATACTAAGCGAGAAGGTATGGAGGTCGTCTGGAAGCAAGTGGAGCGGATCGCAGAAGGTGCTGCAATGATGGCCAATGCAGACTATAAGATTAACCTGATCTCGGGCATTCACGAAGTCTTGGTCAACCGTACGGGGGGTGCCCGTTTACAGCAAAACCTGGAATACCTGGGGCCTATCGAATACACATCAGAGGAGCAAACCTTTGCCAAAGGCATACAGGAAGCAACAGGTAAGGAACAAGTAGGCGTGATCTGTGAGATCAACCCCCTGGAAGAGACCCAGGAGCACCCCATGGGTGGTTCTACAGATGTGGGTGATGTAAGCTTTGTTGTTCCAACCATCCGCCTGGGGGTAACGACGGCACCTCAGGGAACTCCTTGGCATAGCTGGGCAGTGGTAGCCTGCAGCGGTATGTCCATCGGACATAAGGGAATGAGTTATGCCTCTAAGGCCCTGGCAATGACCATGATCGATCTTTTCGAAGATGCGGAACTGCGAGAAGGTGTCAAGGCTGAATTCAAAAAGCGGAAAGGCGATTACGTATACAAAGGGATTGTTCCAGAAGGCCCTCCGCCCATCAATGCAGAACAGTAAGGGAGAACAACTGGGGAACATAACATTTTTACCTGTTGGTTGCAGATATTGCTTGCCCGCAATCAACGGCACCCTGGATCACAGTGCCCAACCTTTAAACGGGAAAACGGGGAAAATTTCCCCCGCTTCATAGGTGGTGCGGCCTCTAGGGATCTCCATAAAGGCATTAGCCCGTGCCAAATTGGCCAGATCTCCTGATCCGCCACCCTGAACCGGGGTGGCTAGCAGTTGGGCATCCTCGGAGGACTGTAAATGCACCTGCATGAAATAGGTAAGGTCTGGCTTGAAGGTTACGGACTCTGCCAGTCGGGCATAAATAGGGGGGCGGTGACTACCCAGGCATTGATCAAGCCAGGAGTAAATATAGCGCAGGGTGCAGGCAAATGCAGACACAGGATTTCCAGGCAAGGCAAATAGGGTGGTTTTATAATAGGTTCCAAACCACAAAGGCTTCCCCGGTCGCTGGGCAACTTTATGAAAATGCCGGATAACTCCCAGTTGATCCAACGCCTTGGGGAGGAAATCAAATTTCCCCTTGGAAACCCCTCCGCTTAAAATGATCAGGTCATAGGTGGTAAGCAACTTTTCTAATTGGTGTACGATGGTCTGGTAGCGGTCATCCAGGTGTTTCAGGTCTGCCTGAATGCCATAGAATTGTAATGCAGCCTGCAGCCGATGACTATTGGAACGCCGAATTTGAAATGGGAGGGGAGGGGCATCCACCGGGACCAGCTCATCGCCAGTGGAGATTACCACCGTTTTGGGAAGCCTGGCTACTTCCAGGCTTGATTTACCAACCGTGGCAGCAATCCCTATCTCCGCCGGACTTAATCGGATGTTCCGGGCCACCACTTTACTGCCTTTGGTCCGGTCGGTACCCTGCCCGTGTACATTTTGCCCCTTTTCTACTACTATTTCTGATGAAACGGTTGCTATTTTACCCGCTATTTTAAGGTCTTCATATCTAATTACGGTATCCGCTCCGGAAGGTAGAACGGCTCCCGTCATGACTTCCAGGCATTGATCTGACTGGTCTAATTTTTTTTGAGGTGCCCCTGCCGGAGCAATCCCGGCAATGGCAAATTGGCGTTGCCCCTTTTCAAAAACAGAAAAAGACAGCGCGATGCCATCCATACTAACCCGGTCGTAGGGGGGGAAGTCTCGATCTGCATAGAGGTCTTCCCGTAGCACTCGGTTACCGGCTTGTTCAATAGGGCAACTTTCAATCCCGAAGTTTTGGGTATATTGAAGAATAAGGCGTAGTGCTTCGGTAGTGGAAATAAGATGATCCATAACCCAAAATTAAGAGAAGATTTTAATCCGAACTTAAATTGTTCGGGTTCAAACTAAAGGCATTGATAAGCTTTCGGAAAATATGGTTTTTGTTCGGAAAGTAGAAATGGTTATTGCCATTTTTCAGGGATAGGCAAACCCTTCTGCTCCTCCTCCCAAATCATGGAAGCTACCCGCCATTTCCCTTCTATCTTAATTAGCTGAAAGCTGTTGACCCCTCGTACCGCTGCGGTCTCGGAACCATTAAAATAAGAGGCGTAGGCGCTAATTCGATGTGCTATTCTGCCGAATTTTTCGGTTTTTCCACCCAATTCGAGCTCGTGAAAACCTGTATTTTCCGGCTGGGTAGCAAATTGATTAAAACTTTCGATAAACTCTTCCAGGCCTACTCTGTACAAACCTTCCTGTCTAAATCGTTGAAAGGTAGCCGTTAAAAGGAACAATTCCCGGATGGTGGCTGTGTCCGGGATGGTATTTTCACCAAATCCGATGGCTGCATAAACCGCCCGGACAGTCTGTTCAATTGCAATGTCATCCTTATCTTGAGCGCCCAGGCCTGGAGTCAGCAAGACCATCATTAAAAGGATCGGCAGATAATTTTCCATAATAATGAATTTTTGCATGGAAGGGGAACTCCTTTTTAAGCGGAATAGTTAAAGGTAAACATTTGCCTCAAAACCCGGGATTGGCTCGTAAGGTCCCACCAAAACATATTCATGCACAAGGTTGCCGCTCCTCCAGAAAGAAAAGAAGAGCAAAAAGTAAAGACCTGGCGACAGGAAGTAACCCGCACCCTTCGACTTGGCTGGCCGATCATTCTTGGTTACCTGAGTCAAATGTTGCTGGGAGTGATCGATAATGCCATGGTGGGGGCTATTCACAGCTCTCAACTGGCAGCAGCTTCCTTTGTGAATAACCTTATTACCTTCCCTCTGGTATTTGGTTTTGGTCTGACCATGGCAATTTCCCCTTTGGTAGCCTCCGCTCAGGGAGAGGGAGATTTTGATAAACCTCTGCGCATTCTTTATAATGGCTTATTTGTTATCCTGCTGGTGATCATTGCCCTGGCCATTGGGTTTACCCTCGGTGTGGATATAGTGTATTATTTGGGGCAGGACCGAATCGTGGCCGAGCTTGCAAGGCCCTATTTACTTTGGATGATCTGGGGGACGGTACCGATGATTCTTTTCATGGGGATCAAACAATTTGCAGATGGGTTAGGGTACACCCGACTGCCGCTGTATATCGCCCTGGCAGCTATTCCGGTAAACGTGTTGGTCAACTATGCCTTCATTTATGGTGAATGGGGTGCCCCACGCATGGAATTGACCGGAGCAGGGGTAGGTACAATGGTTGCTCGCCTTTTTACATTGGTAGCCATTCTCTGGCTGGTCCTGAAGGGAAAATCATTCGTTCCTTACCGGCAAAACCTAAAAGAACAGTTCCAACTTCGCTGGGAACGGATCATGGATGTATTGCGGATTGGGGTTCCCTCCAGCCTTCAATATGGTATGGAGTCCGCTTCTTTTGCTGTTTCTGGCATCATGGCTGGCTGGCTGGGCTACGTGCAACAAGCCGCCCATCAGGTTGCCCTAAGCTTGGCTGCCGTTACTTTCATGGTATCCATGGGGATAAGTGCCGCCGGCAGTATCCGGGTGGCTTTCGCTTATGGCCAAAAAAACTGGTCGAAAGCCAGGGAGATCGGGACGACGACCTTGTGGATGGCCGTAAGTTATGGCTTATTTTGTGCCGCTTTATTTGTCCTCTTTCGCAATCAATTACCACTCTTGTTCAATGATGAAAACCAGGTTTTGATTTTTGCTGGTAATCTCCTGATCCTGGCTGCGGCATTTCAGATCTCTGACTCTGTTCAGGCCGTGGGCGTAGGTTTACTCCGGGGATTACAGGATGTAAAGATACCTACCCTTTTTGTTGCCATTGCCTATTGGGTTCTAGGGTTGCCGGCTGGTTACGCTTTGGCATTCTGGCTGGACTGGGAAGTGTACGGGCTTTGGGTAGGTTTTATTGTTGGCTTGAGCTTTTCGGCCCTGCTGCTTACTATCCGATTTCTACGAATTACCCGGAAAAGGAAATAAATTAACTTTATAAAAACTTAAAAACTTTCCCCCTGGCAACCTATTGAAAGAACAAAAATCTCTGTTCACTCAAAAGGTTTTTTTATCCTAAAAACTTGTAAACCAATAAATTTAACCTACCTTTGTTGAATGGTTCTTTAATGAGCCTGTTATTCTGTTTATTTTTTTAATTCTTTTTTATGAACATTTTTGTTGCGAAGTTAAACTTCGACACCAAGGAATCAGATCTCCAGTATGCCTTCGAAGAATTTGGCGAAGTGGAATCTGCAAAGATCATCATGGATAAATTCACTGGCCGCTCTCGCGGGTTTGGCTTTGTGGAAATGCCTAATGACGAAGAGGCAATGGCTGCCATTAACGATCTAAATGATACGGACCTGGACGGTCGTACCATCGTTGTTAAAAAAGCCGAGCCCCGTGAAAACCGCGATCGCCGCGGTGGTGGAGGCGGAGGCTACAACAACAGAAGATATTAGAATTTATTCCGATATTTTTTGTGCATTTGAAAGAAGCCTCGGGTTTAAATCCGGGGCTTCTTTATTTTAGGTATGCTGCCGAATCCTTCTTCCCGTTTTAAAGCCCTTTATTCAAAAGCTAATCGGACCAACACCGGTAAATGATCGGAAATAAAACCTCCATCCGAACGCCGATCATTTAGCTGCCGGCAGGATAAAACCTGGAAGCCTGACTGAAATACATAGTCTATCCTTCGATCCAATGCGGCATCAGGCCTGAAGCCAGAAAAGGTGCCGGTGGGCCCCTGAACCTGAATTCCCGAACGGGTATAAGCGTCCTGCAAAACCTTGTTTAAAACCTGAATAGGCTGGCTTTCGGGCACTGCATTGAAGTCTCCCGTCAATATTACCGGTAGCTCATCGGTATTCATTTTCTCCATTTGATCCACGATCAACCGGGCCGATTCCTCTCTGGCCGTTCCTCCCACATGATCGAAATGAGCGTTGTAAAACCAGAATCGGTACCCGGTATTCTTTTCTTCGAAGAGGCCAAAAGTACAAATGCGCTCCATGGCCGCATCCCAGCCCACCGAAATAGTATCCGGCGTGGGAGAGAGCCAAAAGGTTTCCGTATGGATCAATTGCAATCGACTGCTGTCGTAAAAAATAGCAGCGAACTCTCCTTCTCTTTTTCCATCATCGCGACCTACCCCTGCAAAGGTATAGTTTGGAAGAGCTCCATCGAGAAAGGCCAACTGATGCAGTAAGCCTTCCTGTGTGCCAAAGGCTTGCGGTTGATATTTCCGGATTAAATCTACCACGGCGGCTTTTCGCATATCCCAGCGGTTGAAGCCGTCGCCGGGGTTGTCGTAGCGCAGGTTATAGGTCATTACCTCCAGGGGCTGGGCCCAAAGGAATGATGGAGTCGAATACAAAAGGAAGATCAGTAAGGAATAGGGGAGGAGTAGGGGAGGGTTGTTGGAATTTTTAGTTGCCCCCTGGGTGGCTGCCATGTGCTCTCTTCTATTCTGAAGGAATTGGTCCATTTTTTTCAAGGTTCAGGTAAACGAGATAGTAAAATTGGAAAAACGATCTTCAAAATTTTGAAAATCTATGATTTAATGCTTTCAACTTTTCTTCATCGACCAACGGTCTAGAACAATATACGAATAGCAGCGGTAGGATAGGGCCAGTCTCCCATTCCCATACCCTCTTTGGTGGTGGTTTATTTTGGTACTGTTTGGGCTGACACTACGTTGGGGGTGGGAGAAACTCCATTAGAACCTTGAAATTGTAAAAGGTCAGTACTTGGCTCCTAAGCCGCCTTTTTTGAGCACTATGGTGTTGGGACGATAAGGGCAGAAAAACTGCCGGTCGAATGGCAAAGCCACCCTACATCCGATATCGCCTTAGCGATTCCTGTGCTCCAGATTGTACCTTTTTTTGAAAGTAAGGGGTCCAACCCATCAGTAGCCCCGTTAACCCGAAAGCCTGTCGGGACCAGGCATAGAAATCGAATTGGTCCGTATGGGTTGTAATCTTCCCGTTTTCGAAGGTAAAGGAAGCCTTTATGTGGTTTTCGATGAAACGTCCGGTTTTAGAAAAAGTATAGTAAGCCTTCCATTCGGCTTTACCCCTTGTCTCATCCGTTTCAATTTGGCCAAATTCGATCCGAAGGTCCTTGCCCCGCTCCAGAAGCATTGACCACATGCTATGGACCTCTTCTCCCTGAAGGTTCGAAAAAACCGGATCACTGAATTTTACCCGGGGTGCATAACAGGCAGCCATACCTTGGGCATCTTTATTTTGAAAGGCGGTATAAAAACGGGTAAGGAGCTGCGTATGACTTTCCATAGGTAGTGTTTTATCGGGAGAGTAAGATAGAATTTTAAAAAGAAATGGAATAACTTGTGCATAAAGCTTTCCGTTCAACAGACATAAATGACTACCAAACATTCTATCCTGACCCTAACCATTATCCTGGTCAGTTTCCCGGTATTTGGGCAAGATAGTAGATCACAAGTTCGACAAGAACTGGAACAACTCTCGGGCATAGCCTATGTAAAGCTTGCTGCTCAGCTATCCACCCTGGAATACGAAGCGGGGAATTACGCTGCTTCTCTGGTACTGGCGAATGAGGTCTATGAAGGGGCCCGGAAGGAAAAGCATGATTTTTACGAAGCCTTGGGGGCGATTTTGGAAGCCCAGGCATACCTTTCGTTAAATAGTGCTGGAGACCAGGAGTTTCGGCGATCTTTGCGCCGGTTGAAACGAGCGAATAAATTCCTTGAGGATTATCCCGATCCGGCATTGCGGGTTCGCTCCCTGAAATTAACCCAGGAATTAGCTCTGGCACTCGACAAGGGCCGGATTATGGAAAAAGCAGAAGAAGCCATTGCAGAAAATGAGGGGCTAATAGAGGAAACCGAAGCCTTTACCGAGTCTTTCCTTTCTCCGGCCTTTCGGGCCCCTGCTCCAGATGCCGTAGGCCATACTTTGCCTCCACCTGTTCGAAAAAGAGATACTTCACTTTATCAGGTGATCCGACAAAATGAGGTCCTGCAAACCCAACTGACGAAATACGAAGCAAAGTTAAATCAACTATCCCAGGATAGCATGAAGGCGGAGTTGATGCGAGCTCGTTTGCAAACAATGAATGATTCCCTGCACATGGTGACCCAGGCAGATTCCCTTCAAATTGCCCAGCAGGAGTTGGCCATCAGCCGTCAAAAGGCAAAAAACAATTGGTTTCTGGCCATTGGAGGGGTGATCTTGCTTCTATTTGTAGGGGTTGTTGCCCGCTTTTTGGAAATACGCTCCCACAACAGAATTCTGGCAACGAAAAATGAAATGATAAAAGCTGAGAAAGAGCGATCCGAAAAATTATTATTGAATATTCTCCCGGCAGCCGTTGCCCACGAGTTGGAAGTGAGGGGTACTGCTCAGGCCAGAAGGTATAAAGATGTGACTGTTCTTTTTACGGATTTTAAAGATTTTAGTGTTCTTAGTAAGGAGTTTTCACCGGAAGAACTGGTAAGCGAGCTGGATTTCCTATTTTCCGAATTTGATCGAATTATTACCCGGCACCGCCTGGAGAAGATCAAAACCATTGGAGATTCCTATATGTGCGCCGGAGGCTTGCCGGAAGAGGATCTCAATCATGCGGAGCGTATCATTTCCGCGGCTTTGGATATTCAAGGGTTTTTGGAAGGCTACCAGGCTGCCCGCAAAAAGGATGGACGTCCTTTTTTCGAAGCTCGGTATGGCGTGCACACCGGTCCGGTAATCGCCGGTGTGGTGGGGCTTCGCAAATTTTCCTATGACATTTGGGGCAGTACCGTCAACGTTGCCAGTCGCCTGGAGTCGAAGGGCGCTGTGGGACGGATCAATGTTTCCGGGACTACCTATGAACATTTAAAGGATAAATTTGCTTTCAATCACCGAGGCAAGGTAAATGCCAAAAACGTTGGAGAGATCGAAATGTATTTTGTTCAGAATTGAGGGAAACCCGATCCTTTGAAGTTAAAACTGTGCACCAGTGACCTTTCGTAAACACTTTCCCATATTCGATAATCAAGCGAAGCTGATCTATTTGGATAATGCGGCGACTACTCAAAAGCCTGGGAAGGTAATCCAGGCTGTACAATCGTTCTATGAATCGGGCTACAGTAGTGTTCACAGGGGAGTATATGCCCTGGCAGAAGCTTCGGACCGAAACTATGAGGGGGTTCGGGCTTTAGCGGCAGCATTTCTGGGTGCAGGCCAAGCCAGCGAGGTCATTTTTACAAGTGGGACTACCGCGGGTATTAATCTTGTGGCGACTTCTTTCCTGAAACCTCGGCTGAACCCGGGAGATGTGGTATTGATCACCGCTCTGGAGCACCACGCCAATCTGCTCCCCTGGCAAAGCGTTTGTCGGCAAAAGGCTGCGGAGTTGAAGGTTATTCCATTAAGCCCTGGCGGCGAATTAGACCTGGATGCCTTCGAAACCCTTCTCGATGAACGGGTGCGCATGCTGGCCGTTAGTCAGGTTTCGAATGTACTAGGAACGATCCTGCCAGTACAGGAACTGGCGGCACGTTGTCAGGAGAAAAACATCCCCATCCTGGTGGACGGCGCCCAGGGGGCAGCTCATATCCCCCTTGCCCTGGCTGATTGGGGTATTGATTTCTATGCCTGTTCGGGTCACAAGCTTTATGGGCCTACCGGCCTGGGGTTGCTTTATGGAAAGCAGGACCATCTGGAAAGCATGGCCCCTCTACTTACCGGAGGAGACATGGTGCGGTCAGTAGGCTTTGAATTTGTAGAATACGCCTCTCCCCCTCGTCGGTTTGAGGCCGGTACCGGAAACATTGCCGGTGTGGTGGGCTTGGGTGCAGCCCTGGAGTTCATAATGGATATGCGGAACAAAGAATCAGCCCACCCTTTAAACGTTCCGGAAATTCACGATAAATTGTCAGAGGTGAAAAGCCTGCGACTCCTGCCAGGTCCTGCTGAAAAAATGCCTATTTTTTCCTTTAATATGGATGGGGTTCACCCTCATGATCTGGCCACCTATTTAGCGGGCCGGAATATCGCCGTTCGTGCCGGGCACCATTGTGCCCAGCCACTCCACCACCATCTGGGGGTCAGGGCCAGCCTGCGCGTTTCTTTTGCACCATATAACCTCCCGGAGGAAATGGACAGGCTCATCGAAGCCCTACACGCGGCTAAAGCTTTTTTTTCATGAAATCAGCACTCGAATTATTATATCAGGATGTTATTAGAGCGCACAACGATCGGCCGGTCTGTTTTGAGAAACGACCGGAGGCTGCTCATCAATGCGAAGCCTATAATTCACTTTGCGGGGACCAGTTTACCCTGTATTTCGACCTGGAACAGGAAGAGGAATTAATGGGATTGAGCTTTTTTGGTTATGGTTGTGCTATCTCCAAGGCCTCGGCTTCCATCCTGGCACAAGAACTGGAAGGACTCCACAAGGACAAGGCCATAGAGCAATGCGAAGCCCTGTTGGCCTATTTAAATAACGCTCCCGGCGCAGCAACGGACTTGCCAGGGCCCTATGCCGCACTAGGGCCTGCCCGAAACTTTCCTTCGCGGTTAAGCTGTGCCAGTTTGGCCTGGGAGACCTTGCTGGCTTATCTTCGCCAGCATCGGTAATAGCGTTGCCTGCACTGTATGCAGGGTACCAGTTTTCTGCCAGGCAAACCAAAACAAAAACCATGCAAGCGCTACTCAATACTATCCAACAATGGCAATCGGCCAATCGGCCCTTCGCTCTGGCGCGGGTCATCCAAACCTGGGGCTCCAGCCCACGACCGGTGGGTGCTGCACTTATTCTGAACGGGGAGATGGAAACGGCGGGCTCCGTAAGTGGAGGTTGTGTAGAGGGAGCGGTGATCCGCGAAGCACTCCCCATCCTGGGAAAACGGGGAGGGCGTCTTTTGAAGTTTGGAGTTTCGAATGAAGAAGCCTGGGGCCATGGGTTGACTTGTGGGGGAAAGCTTGAAGTCTGGCTGGAGCCTTTCCCTATCGAAGATTCCGTCTGGGAACTTATTGTCCAAAGCCTGGAAAGCAGGAAGGGGGGAGTATGGGTGACCCGTATCCAGGATGGAGAAAGCACTCACCACTTTTGGCCGGCCGGAAATCTGCCTTTCGAACTGGAAGAGGCGGTGCAGGAGGCCTGGCTGGAACGACGGTGTAAAATTATCCAGAGTGGGGAGGCAACCTTTTTTCTACATGTCCTTCCTCCTCCTGACCGTTTGATCCTGGTCGGAGCAGCTCACATCAGTGTGGAATTATTGCAATTAGCCCGTTGGTACGGAATGGAAACCACGGTTATCGACCCGCGCTCTGTTTTTGCAAAGGGGACCCAATACCCTGTTCCACCCGATCATTTAGAGATTCGGTACCCACAGGAAGTACTCCCGGAATTACCATTGGATTCTTCGACCTATGCGGTTTTATTGAGTCATGACCCGAAGATCGATGACCCGGCCTTACAGTTGCTGCTCCGATCGGAGGTGGCTTATATCGGTGCTTTGGGGAGTAAACGAACTCAGGAAAAACGTCGTCAGCGATTGATGGAAGCAGGTTTTTCGAAGAAGGATATTGAACGGATCCACGGACCTGTTGGTTTGGATATTGGGGCTCGAACGCCCAAAGAGATTGCCCTGGCCATCATGGCACAGATCATAGCCTTCAAAAATCATAGCCTCTGAGGTTTTATTCCCTGAGACTTTGCGGGCTAGGGCGGTGAAATAAAATCTTGAATTATGTTCTCGAAACCGGAACAACAATACTACGCCCGTCATTTCACCCTTCCCCGTTTCGGAAAAGAAGGGCAGCAACGATTAAAAAGGGCCCGTGTCCTGGTCATTGGAGCTGGTGGGCTGGGTTGCCCCCTGCTGCAATATCTAACAGCTGCTGGCATAGGTCAGATCGGGATACTGGATGATGACATTGTTTCCACCAGTAATTTACACCGGCAGGTATTGTATGGTTTGCCGGATGTAGGAAGGTTAAAGGCTGAAGCTGCCCGTGATCGCCTGCAATCCTTAAACCCTCACGTGGAAATTCAAGCATTCCCCGAACGATTTACCATCGAAAATGCGATGGATCGGATCGCGGACTGGGATATCGTAGTAGATGGTACAGATAATTTTCCCACTCGCTATCTCGTTAATGATGCCTGTGTATTGGCCGGTAAGGTGAATGTCTTTGGCGCTGTCTTTAGGTATGAGGGCCAGGTTTCTGTTTTTAACCTGCCGGATGCTGATGGCTCCAGAGGGGTTAACTATCGTGATCTGCACCCGAACCCTCCAGCGCCCGGATCGGTGCCAAGCTGTGCGGAAGGTGGCGTTTTGGGGGTGTTGCCAGGTATAATAGGATCCCTTCAGGCCAATGAAGTAATAAAGGTAGCCGCAAAGGTCGGAGAAACCCTTAGCGGGAGAATGTTATTTTTCGACGCAGAAACGGGTTCCACCCGGCTTTGGCGGCTCCGGAAAGACCCCTCTAACCATATTGATCGATTAGAAATACCTGCCGGTTATTGTACCTCGGACATAAAAGAGCTTAGTCCCCAGGAATTAGGAAACTGGCAGGCCGCCGTACCCGATCTGCTGCTATTGGACGTGCGTCAACCACAGGAACGGCAACAGGAACACCTTGGAGGCCTTTTTATACCCCTGGATCAATTGGAGGAAAAGCTGGACCAAATTCCCCGGAACCAAAAGGTAGTGGTCTATTGCCAATCGGGTATTCGAAGCGTTCAGGCTATTCGATTACTGCATGCCCGACTTGGTCTTAACGATCTCTGGAACCTGAGTGGAGGGCTGAACGCCTGGAAAAAAATGAGTAGCTTTGTTCCATAAAATGAAGCACCCATGCCCTTAACGGAACCTTCTTCCCGTCTGAACCGGATTACTGTCCTAATCCTGGCCATAGGCATTTCCCTGATCTTTTACACCCTGATCAAGGGGTTTTTTATGGCACTTTTACTGGCGGCAATTTTTGCCGGTCTTTTGTATGGGATCAACGACAGGCTGGCAAAGCGGTTTGGAGGGCGACGGCTGCTGGCTACCTTAGTAAGCATCATTCTTTTTACGCTTATCATCATTATTCCTCTCACCGGTTTTATGATCCTGCTGGTGGATCAGGCGATCAACCTCAGCAAAAACATTAGCCTGATCACGGATGAAGCTTTCACAGCGGGCTTGCCCGATTTAACTCCCTATTTTGAACGGTATCCCCAATTAGCTGAGATCCTGCCTGATCAGGCCGAATTTGCCGATCGAATCAACAGTATCATAGTCAGTACGGGGAATTTTATAGTTAAAAGTCTGTCCAATATCACCACTGGTACAGTGAACTTTTTCTTTCAGCTCTTCATCTTCTATTTCGCTTTGTTTTATTTTCTTTTGGAAGGGAAATCGTACCTGAAGCTCGCTTTATATTATCTACCTTTAAGCGATCAGGAGGAAAGAATGTTACTCAACCGTTTTACTACAGTTACCCGTGCTACCTTAAAGGGGACGCTGATTATCGGTTTGGTTCAGGGCACTTTGGCAGGGGCCGCCATGGCGGTAGCCGGTTTGCCCAATGCGCTTTTCTGGGGAGTGATTATGGTCCTTTTATCCGCTATCCCTGCAGTGGGCCCGGCGATCGTTTGGTTCCCTGCTTCCGTTTACCTGCTCATCACTGGTAATTATGTTTCAGGTATTGGGTTGTTGCTGTTTGGTGCGATCGTTGTCAGTAGTGTAGATAATTTGTTGCGGCCGCCTCTGGTGGGAAAGGACACCAAGATGCCGGACCTTATGGTTTTATTGGGGACACTGGGTGGCCTGGCCGTTTTTGGCATGGCAGGCTTGATCATTGGGCCCATCATCGCCGCTTTATTTATCAGCATATGGGAAATCTACGGAGAGACCTTCCGGGAACACCTTCACACCGTTCTTATGTTTGAAGAGGAAAAAGCCCAACCGGAACCTGCTTTGGAAGAGGAAAAATCTGAAACCGGGCCTCCTTTGGAAGAAGAAAAAAAGGAATAAAGATCATTCCTTACTTTTGAGAAAATAGCACCTATCTAATTACCGGAGAATTGGTAAATTAGCACTCAATTTAAAGAGAGGTCGTATCCCGAAAACTATTCCGGCTGTATGAAATTCCCCGCCGCCATTCTTTCAATTGCGTTGAGTTGCCCGGTATTTTCTCAGGGTCAGATCCCGGTCCTGTCCAATCCTTCCGTTTGCGGCCTTGGTCTGGAGTTAGATGATAACTCCTGCATACCCGAGAGCCTTTTTGCCCCTAATCGTTTTAAGATAGAAGTGGAAAATGCTCCGGGTACGGCCCTTGGGGTGGATGTTTATCTTCGGGAAGTTCGCTTGAATATTCGTCATGGGTGGACGGACGACCTGGATATTTCCCTGATCTCTCCCTCTGGTCGTGAGGTGGCCATTGTATTGGACCGCGGTGGAGAAGGAGATAATTTCGGTTTGTCCATAGAGTCATTTGGATGTCAGTTTCCGGCGGCCTTTTCTATGGCCTCTTGCCAGGTCCTGGATGATAAGGTGGATGCTCCATTTGTTTCGGGCCCGTATTTTCCGGAAGAATCCTTCTTTCTTTTTAATGACGGAACCACCGACCCTAACGATGAATGGACCTTACAAATATGTGACGATGCAGAGGAGGACGCCGGGATTTTAGAATACGTGGAACTGATCTTCGTACCTTTAACTTGTTTGCCGGTAAATAAGGTGGAGGTCCTGAATATCGATGCCACCTCGGTTACCCTTGACTGGGAAATTACTGGCAATTGTGAAGAGGATAATCTGGTGCTCGAATATGGCCCTGCTGGCTTTACACCAGGAACGGGCAATGGGCCCGGTACAGGGGTAATTGCCCGCCCTTCCTGCCCGCCCTATACCCTTAATGATCTTTTACCCGATACCGAATACGATTTTTATTTGCGGCGAATCTGTGGCCCTGGCCTTAGTTCGGGTAATTCCTGCCTGGTGTCCGCCACCACCGGATGCAAACCACCGGAACCGCTTACCCTGGAGGGGTTCGAAGGGGATACCCTTTGCGAACCCACCTGTGACCTTAACTGTGTTTTAAATGGTGTTTGGCGAAATGACACCCAGGATGACTTCGACTGGCGACCCTGGTCGGGACCAACCCCCACTTCCAATACAGGACCATCAGCAGCAGTCGAAGGTAATCAATATGTATATCTCGAGTCCAGTGGAACCACCTGTGAACCAGACGCGATCACCATTCTGGAATCGGGCTGCTTCGTTTTTAATGATGGAGGAAGCGATGAGTGTCATTTTTCATTCAGTTATAACATGAACGGCCCGAATATAGGCTCCCTTCGCCTGGAAGCAACAACTGATGGGGGGGGCAGCTGGGATACCCTTTGGGAGCGAAGCGGAAACAAAGGCCCCGACTGGCGGAAAGCTTATCTGGATCTTGATCAATATCCCAATGGGGATACCCTTCGTTTTCGATTTATAGCACAAAAAACCAGGGGCACCCTAGGGGACATTGCCCTGGATGAGATCGCGGTCCATGGATCTACCTATCTTGGCCACCCTTCAGAAGTGTTTTATGCCGATACGGACGGAGACGGGTTTGGCGATCCGGCAGCTAGTATACAAGGTTGTTTTCAGACTCCCCCTCAGGGGTTTGTCCGGAATGCAGATGACTGTGACGATACCAACGAATTCATCAATCCGGGAGAAGAGGAGATAGCCTGTGATGGCCTGGACAATAACTGTAACGGGATCAATGATGATCTGGTGCTTCCACCACCCTTAGCTTTCGGTGATACCGTTTGTAGCGGAGCATTAGCCCAACTTCGAGCGGAACCGCAGTCCGGTGGAGAAATCATCTGGTTGTTGGAAACAGAAGCGGGGGTAGAATTCCAGGGAATGGGGGAAATTCTTAATCCTCAACTCCCTGACCTGACAGGCTCTCAGCCGGAAGTCCATCGGTTTTTAGCTTTTGAGTTGCAGGCGGAATGCCAATCTGGAGAGCCTGCCATTGCCCTGGCCATGGTTTTGCCCCGGCCGGATGCGCCTGCTGTGGTCTCCACCAGTATTTGCTCGGGTAGCCCTCTGGATCTTCGAAGTCTTGATATTCCCGATCTCAAACTGACCGGGGCAGGCCTTTTCTTTTTCGAAAATAGCATTGCTCCCGGTAATGCACTGGATACCAGCCTTGTCTTTCCGAATTCAGATACTTCCTTTTTCTTTCAGTATCGAACCATGGATGGTTGCACAGATGATGGCCGGATTGAGGTTACCGCCATGGAGGGGCCTTCCTTCTCTTTTATTCCTCAGGACTCCTTTTCCCTTTGCCTGGAAGGCACACAAACCCTGGAGGCCTCGGTTGTAGCAGGAAACCCACCCTACATCTATCGCTGGAATACCGGTGCAGAAAGTGCCTCCATTTCCATAAGGGCCGAACCAGAAGCTGCTGGGGTGCAGCTATTCGAATTAACTGTTGCCGACGTTAATGGTTGCACCAGTCAAGATAGTGCACAAGTATTAACGGTGGCGGGGATCGACTCCATAAGCCGCAGCATCCAGGACGTATCCAGCTGTGGGGGTGCCGACGGGGCGATTACCCTTACCCCTCTGGGTGGGGCAGGACCATTTACCTATCGTTGGTCGAGTGGGAATGGTACGAGTGGTATTGCCGAGAACATTGACCAGGCGAGTTATACCATTTCCGGTCTTCCACAAGGGGCCTATCGAATCACCATCACCGACACTTCTAGTGACCGGTGTGAATTTCAGGCCAGAACAACTTATGTCAACGGCCCGGATGGGGAAGTACGCGATATTGAAATTCAGTCAACTTCCTGTTACTCCGCTGCTGATGGGAGCATTTGCCTGGATATTCGAGGCAATCCAACCTACCTTTGGAGCACGGGTGATACCACCGCCTGCTTGGAGGGAGTCCCTGGTGGTACCTATGCAGTCACGATTACAGAAGGGGCTTGTAATACGATCCTGGATAGTTTACTTATACCCAGACCGGATTCTATTTCTGCTTTTTTCGAATTGGTTGATCCAAGCTGTAATGGCTTCTCTAATGGAAGAATCGAAATAGAGGCTTTTGGGGGTACGCCTCCCTATACCTTTAGCTGGAATACCGGAGCGGAAGAGCGAACCATCACCGGCCTGGCAGAGGGAACCTATACCATTACCATTACAGACTCGAAAAATTGCACCTTTGAGCGAACAGTTACTCTAATCGCGCCTCCACCTTTAATGGTAGCGCTGGACTCCATAAAGGATATGACTTGCTTTGGGACAGATGACGGAGTTTTGCAGGTCAGTGGTCAGGGAGGAACCAGTCCCTATCTTTTCCAGTGGGAGGATGGCAGTCCCGCTCCTCTGCGAAATGGGCTGAAGCCTGGGGGCTACCGGCTCACCGTCTCCGATCTGAATGCCTGTACAACAGATACCTCCTTCCTTCTCACCGAACCAGATAGCCTGACCCTTCAACTGGTCGAGTTAACTCAGCCTTTGTGCTTTGGAGATCAAACTGGCGAGATCATAGTCTCGGCTTCGGGTGGTAGTCCAGATTATTTTTTCCAATGGTCAAATGGAGCTATAGACAGCGTCTTGTCTGGGGTTACTTCCGGTTCATATGCAGTGCAGGTACGGGATGCCAATGGGTGCCGATCAGATAGTTTGAGCGTTGACCTTGCCTCTGTTTCAGACCCGGGACTACTATTTGATCTCACTCCACCCGATTGTAAGGGCAGATCAGATGGTGCAATTACCATTTTACCTCTGGGAACTGCGCCATTTCAATACCTTTGGAATCGAGGAGATACCACTGCTACCTTACTTAATGTGGCCATTGGTACCTACAGTGTTCAGGTGATTGATAGCAATGGATGTATCGCGGATTCTGTAGTTCAGGTGGATGCATCTCAGGCTATTTCTGCGGAATTTACGGCTTTTACTCCCCTTTGCGCTGGAAATCAGGATGGGTCGATCCAGGTAAGTGTGATCGACCCGGGGACACCTCCCTTAGCTTACTTATGGAATGACGGGGTTACCGATAGGGACCGGCAGGGGATAGGCCCGGGAAATTACCTGCTCACCATTACTGATTCCAGGGGATGCCTGTATGAAGGAGATACCGTACGCCTGGACAGCCCGGACTCATTGATGGTTGAGTTGGCCGGAAAGGGAGATATCATTTGTTCGGGAGATTCTACCGGGTTTATTGAGTTGCAGGTGAAGGGGGGAATTGCACCTTATCGCTTCAATTGGGTGGGTACGACAGCTGATACCAGCTCGGCCTTCGGCTTAAGGGCCGGTACATACCGGGTGTTTGTAGAAGATGAAAATGGTTGTCCTCAGAATGCAGCATATCAAATTACGGAACCTACACCCCTTGATATTGAAGTGATCGTTCAGCAAAGCGGTGACCCCTGCAACGGCAATGCAGAAAATAGCGTACAGGCTTTGGTCACAGGAGGGGTAGCTCCCTATCAGTACGTTTGGAGCAGTGGGGATACAACGGCAATTTTGAATCCAGCTGATCCGGGAGATTATCAACTGGCTATTCAGGATGAAAATTCCTGTAGGGAGGTCATGTCGGGTATCAAGGTTCGGGATGCGGGGGTAGCCCTCACCCTGGATAGCTTTACGGCGAATCCCGTCCAATGTTTTGGAGAACAAACCGGTAGTCTTCAAGTTACGATCGAAGGCGGTCAGGCTCCTTATCGCTACATCTTCAGTAATGGCCGGATCGTAAACTCCAATACAACAAATGTGACACTGAAAAACCTGGGCGTTGGCTTTTACTCCGTAGTAGTGACGGATACCCGAGGGTGCCGCCTTAGTAGTAATACCGTTCAGGTAACCCAACCGAACTTACTTAGTTTGCGGCGAGACAGCATCCGGGATGTAGTCTGTTCCGGAACAGAAGAGGGGGCAATTTTTGTAAGTCCCCAGGGCGGAGTCAAACCATATACCTTTGAATGGTTCGAATCGGATAGTAATCAGCTTATCGCAGTTACGGAGGACCTGCAGAATGCTGCTGCCGGTGCTTACTACTGCATTCTAACGGATGACCGGAATTGTGTGGATTCCCTTCAACAAACAACTATTAGAAATGAGAATCCCCCTTTGATCCTGGTGGATACCCTCATCAAGGATGTCCGCTGTGCGGGAGCATCCACAGGAAGTATCTCCTTAGAACTTCAAGGAGGAAGAAGTCCTTACCAATTTCTTTGGAATAATGGGGCCTCCACTTCCAATCTTGTCAATATTCCGGCTAGCAACTATGCTGTTACCGTGACGGACTCCGATTCCTGCAAGACAAACTTTGGCGGTTTGCTCGTAGATGAACCTGATGATCCTCTGGTAATCAACAGCCTGGTGCGCCGAATTGATTGTTTTGGGGACAGTACAGGTTCCATTCGTATCGAAATTCGGGGGGGCACTGCTCCCTATCGAATTACCTGGGAGGATGTAAATGGGGCGGTGGTTTTGGATACGACGCAGCTGGAAAACCTGCCAGCGGGCTGGTATCCCGTCCAGGTTATCGATAAATTGGATTGCGACCTGGCCCGCGAGATCAGGGTACCGCAAGCAGATTCTATAAGTGTAGCCTATGAATTGGTAGAACCGGACTCCAATATAGCCAACGGAGCTATTCTTGCACAGGCCCAAGGGGGCAACCCGCCTTTCGAGTATCGTTGGAATACCGGTGATAGTACTCAGTTAGTCAGTGGGCTGGAAGAAGGAACCTACTACCTTTCGGTCACGGATGATCGGCTATGTATCCAAATGGATTCGATAGAGCTGTTTATTACCCAAGTGGTAGAAACCGCCTTGGTACACCAGGCGGATATCTGGCCCAACCCCGTTTTTGACCGGCTTAATATGGAACTGGAGATGGTTCAGGCTCTTCCAGGGCTATCCCTTGTTTGGTATGAATTGAATGGGCGCTTAATAAGCCGGGAAAGCCTCCCTCAGGCTGCATCCATCCGAAAAACGATCACCATTCCTCCAGGAAAAAAAGGAATGAAATTACTCAAACTGGAAAGCCCGGACGGGCGATCCCTGGCCGTTTGGAAAGTACAGATCGCAAGGTAAACCGCCCTGGTCTTATTCAATTATTTTGAAGGTAGTCCGCCTGTTTTCCTGATGTTCCTCCTCTGTGCATCTTGAACAAACGCAATCATTAGCCGGGACCGACTCCCCGTAACCCCTTGCGGAAAGCCGGGATGGGTTAATCCCTTGTTCGATCAGGTAATCCACTGCGGATTGAGCCCTTTGCTGGGAAAGGTTGGTATTGTACCGGTCGTTTCCACGGCAGTCGGTATGGGAAGCAAGTTCAATACTGATGTCGGGGTTAAGTTGCAGGTTCTGGGCCAGTTCGTCCAATGTTGGTTTGGCATCTTCCCGGATAAAAAATTCATCAAAGTCGTAATAGATATTCTCCAGGACAATTTCCCTGTCCAAAAAGATTTTATCCAGAACGATTTCCAGTTCGAACTGCTGCTGTGGATAACGAGGGTCCTTTGCAATACCCCGGGAGGTAAAGTCTGCTTGATTCGCTAAGAATCCCTGCTTACGGGCGGTGAACTGGTAATCGCTATCTTCATCTAGTTCGATCCGGAGCAGGCCATCCTCCCCAACAGTGTCTTTTTGAACTTTCCCGTTCAGTTGGTATTCCACCGTTGCGCCTGCGAGGGGCTTTCGGCCCAATACACGGCTATTGGGGTCACCCAGCGATTCGTAGATCTTTTCAAGCACATATACGTCCAGTACCATACTGTATTCTATGGGAGCGGGATCTTTCTCAACAGGTGGTGGCGGGGGGGGTGGATAGCGTTCAAACCTAAAGATATCATCTTCTCCGATACCGGTATTTCGGGAAGAACTGAAATACCCGACCTCAATGACCTTCCCTTGTCGTTGGTAGTTGGGATCAATGACAATTCCAAAGTCATCTCCCCCTGAATTCAGGGGTGGTTTGAGGTTGAACGGGCTGGTCCAGCGCCCTTCTGTCCGTTCATAGGTTCTGAAAATATCAAGCCCCCCTAGTCCGGGGTGATAATTCGAAGCGAAGTAGAGCGTATCGTCCTTTAGATAAGGGAATTGCTCATCGCCAGGAGAATTTACACTGCGGCTAAGGGGCACGGGAAAAGACCAGCCTTCTCCCTGTCGTTTGACGTAATAAAGGTCGTACCCTCCCCAACCATCAGGGTGGTTACTCGAAAAATAAAGGCGTTGTTCATCCTGGGATAAAGCCGGGTGCATATAATTGACCTCAGCTTCCATGAAATCTAGTTCGACGGGGGTTGACCAGGCATTCCCTACCCGGCGACTAAAGAAAAGGCGGCAATAGGCATCTACCTTCTCATCCTGATTTCCACAACGGGTAAAGTACATTTCTGAATAGTCCTGGTTAAAGGCAACAGTACCCTCGTTACCTGGCGTATTAATGGCCGGGTCAAAGTCTTCTGTATCCCCTCCTTCGGGATCGGCAATGTACAGATCGGAGAACGCATTTCCCGTCCAGGCGTATACATCTTTTCCCTGGCTTCCCTTTCGGTCACTGGCGAAGACCAATCGTCCGTCTTCGTAAATGCTGGGCGCGTAATCGGCCTGCCCGGAATTGAAGGGGAGCAAGTCCACCTGGTATTCCGGTTGTTCGATTTCGAGCCAGCCCTGGGCGATCTCACAAGCATTGATTTCGCGCTTGTATTCATAGGGGCTTCCGATCTCAAAACCAAGGTCTTTGAAGGCTAGTATGGCTTCGTCGTAGCGTTCTGCTTTTTTGAGGGCGTAGGCATAATCCCGCAGGGCATCCACTCCATAACCATTCGAATAAGCGGTCATATACCAGTCAATCGCTAACTCACTTTGGTTGGTGGCTTCGTAGGACTGAGCAAGCAGGTAGGCTAATTCTCCTTTTTCGACCCTGCTTTTGGTCTTTTTGATCTCTTTTTGGAACAAGGGGATAGCCACCGCATATTGCTTACGGTCGTGGGCGAACCGTCCATCTTTTACTTTGAGGGTGTAGGAGCAACCGGCCATGAGGCTCCCGATCAGCAAGAACAGGAAAAATCGCATAATTTGAGTTTGATGAAACGGGGAAAACCCGATACAGTATCCTTTATAAATGAAGTTAAGAAAAAAAGGCCACAGGATATGCCATAGTTCTGGTAGCGAGCTTACAATTCGAAGGAATCAGGAAGCTGCCAGCTCCAGAATAGAAATAAAATGGGCTCCGCTTCCCAGGAGTACGAATAAGTGCCAGATCGCATGATGATAAGGGACCTTACGCCAAACATAGAAAATGACCCCCAGGGAATAGCTAATCCCCCCGACAATCAGCCAGGTAAGAGCGCTGAATGGAAGGTTTTCCCACATCAGGGGAAGGGTAACCGCTCCCATCCACCCCATCGCAAGGTAAATGCTCAGCGAAAGCCAGGGCCACTTGCCAATCCATAGGATCTTGTATACGATGCCCAGCCCAACCATTGTCCACAAAATGGTGAGGTAAACCCAACTCCATTTATTTTCCATTCCAAATAGTAAAAGGGGCGTGTGAGTGCCTGCGATCAGGAAAAAAATGCAAATGTGGTCGATCTTTAAGAGGATTTTAGCAAATGCATACTCCCGCAGGGCATGGTAAATGGTAGAACTTGCATATACACCGATCAGAGAAAGCCCGTAAATGAACAGTCCCATCCACTTTGGGGAGCCGGTTTCCAAATCAAACCAATACAGCATCCAGGGAGCCGCTATCAAAAATATTAGGAGACCGAATCCATGCGTGATTACATTGGCAAGTTCTTCTTTACTAAGGTGCATAGGGGTAGGGATTTAAAAGGATGACACGATTTATATACAGGTAACGAAAATTCGCTGCCTTTTGCTTAAGGAAATTACTATTTTTAAGATGTCCTTAGCAAATTTCCGCTTTCTCAATACCAGAACTTGTATTGGATAAGTTTATATTTAAACTTGAGGTAACCTTCCATTTTCACTTGGTGAGGTTTCTTTACTTTCGAACAGGGCCTGGAGAATATACAATATACTTTTCCCGTAAGGGAATACGACCTTCAGTACCTTGCACTAAAACTCAAAACTTTTAACCCAAAACTCCATGTATACTTATCGTTACGGTGGCAAAGACGGAAAGACTTATCAATTGGAAGAGGCCAAAGACCTGGTCGTAGTAAAAACACAACAGCCTATACAGTTAACCGATCATATGGAAAGTATGTCGAAAGACAGCCGGGAACTGATGCCTGCCTTGTTACCTATTGCTTCTTTTCCGGAGATACATACCACCGTTTACCGGGTTTTGGGTGATCCGGAGACCATTGTCAGTAAGCGAAATGCAGTTCGTAGGTCTCTTTCTGCAGAACAACCTATCGAATTTGCAGGCCGGGCCTTACGCGACCCCAGAACGGGAGCGATCTACGTTTACACGGAACACTTTTTCGTCAAGTTTAAAGGAGATACCCCACCTCAGAAGTGTGAAATCATATTGGCCGAGCAGGGCCTAAAGGTAAAAGAGAAGCTCATTTTTGCAGGCAATGCCTATTTCGCGGCGGCGCTGGAAGGGACTGGCCTGGAGATCTTCAAGATTGCAGAAGACTTACTCCAGAAAAAAGAGGTGGAATACTGCCATCCGGAGTTGATCATGGAGCGAAAGGAAAGGAACATCTACCCGCTCCAATGGCATTTGAGAGCAACAACTATCAATAACCGATTGATAGACCAGCATGTTGATATTGAGGTGGCCTGGGAAAAAACAAAAGGCAAGGGAATTACCATTGCGGTTATTGACGACGGGGTAGACTACGATCATACGGAATTTAATATACCGGGTAAGGTGGTCTTCCCTCGGGATACGCTCCATAACCTGGACGATGCCCGCCCTCGATACGATGGAGAGAACCATGGTACGGCCTGTGCGGGCGTGGCCTGTGCTGCCGGTATTGAAAAAGCGAGTGGTGTGGCCCCGGAAGCAAATCTAATGCCTATCCGTTCCGGGGGATTGGGGTCCATGGCTGAGGCAAAGGCCTTTGCCTGGGCGGCCGACAAGGGTGCGGATGTGGTCTCTTGTAGCTGGGGCCCCAGAGATGGGGCCTGGTTTAATCCTTCAGACCCTTTACATACCAGTGATTTCCCATTACCTGACAGTACCAGGCTCGCCATCGATTATGCCCTGGAAAATGGTCGAAATGGTAAGGGTTGTGTCATTGTCTGGGCAGCCGGAAACGGGAACGAAGATGTACGCTACGATGGATATGCCGATTACCCTAAGGTCATAGCAGTGGCTGCCTGCAATGATCAGGGACGCCGAAGTGTGTACAGCGATTATGGAAAGGCAGTCTGGTGTGCCTTCCCCAGTAACGATTTTTATGCCCCCAGCCTGAACCACCCCCGGCCACTTACCGCAGGCATCTGGACGACCGACCGGGTGGGGCAGAAAGGATACAACCCAGGGGGGGATAATGCGGAAACGTTGATCGGCGACCTGGCCGGGCATTATACCGCAACCTTCGGTGGAACTTCCAGCGCCTGCCCTGGGGTGGCTGGGGTTGCCGCACTGATGCTTTCTGTTAACCCTGAGTTGAACTGGCAGGCCGTAAAGCAGATCCTTCGTAACTCCTGTGACCGGATCGATGAGACCGGAGGGTCTTATGATCCTCAAGGACATTCGATCTATTACGGCTATGGCCGGGTCAATGCAGGTAAGGCCGTACTCCATGCGGCTGCTTCTGCAATGCAACAGGTGGATATCGATATTGTCGGTCTAGCCCATTTTACGAGAGGGTCCACTGTTCCTTTAAAAGAGGGGCGATTAACAGCAGATCCCTTTCGAAACAACCGACTGGTTGCAATAGCCGTAAATTTAGACCCCTTTCATCCTAAATTAGGGGTGCGCTACCGGGTGTTTATCAATAAAAAAGGGGCTTCCTCCTGGGCCGAGAACGGCGATTGGACCGGCACCAGAGATAAACGATATAAACTGGTGGGCCTCCAGATGGAATTATTCGGAGAACTGGCCCAGGAGTACGATATTCATTACGCAGTCCAACTAGATAAAGGAGCAGGCCTGCTTTGGGCAAAAAATGGCACCATCAGTGGAACGGATGAGACCAGGGGACAAGCCATTGAAGAGATCATCATTCATGTGAAGCCTCGTTGATACCGCCCCTTTTTTTGGTAGGATGCCTAAACCCAATGACCCATGCAGCCCACAAAAGTCTTTCTGTTTTGCCTCTTTATTTCCGGACTTTCCGGAGCGAGCTGTTCTAAATCCGGTAAAAAAGAGATGAACGAAGCCCAAGAGATCGATTGGCAGGGGCACCGCGGCGCCAGAGGGGAAGCTCCTGAAAATTCCATAATTGGGTTTCTAAAAGCCCTGGAATACCCGAAAGTAACTACCCTGGAGATGGATGTAGCCATCACAAAGGACCAAATGGTAGTCTTGTCTCATGAGCCCTGGTTATCCCCTCTTATTTGTCGAAGCCAGGATGGGGGTCAACTGCCGGAAGATAAGGGTAAACAATTGTTGATCAATGTATTAACCTATGAAGAGTTGAAAGCCTACGATTGTGGTTCCTGGGGGCACCCCCAATTTCCGGAACAACGGACCGTGGCCGTTTACAAACCTTCCCTGATTGAAGTTGCCGAAGCGGTTCGAACTTTTTGCAAGGATGAAGGTCGGCCCCAACCTGCATATAATATAGAGATCAAGTCCCGGCCGGAATGGGATGGCCGCTACACCCCTGACCCGGATGAATTTGCCCGCATACTTTTACAGGCAATTCAGGAGGCCGGCATCTATGAGCAAAGCTGTATCCAGTCCTTCGATCCCCGGGCCCTGGAAGCAATTAATCGCATGGACCCGAAAATGACCACGGCCCTCTTGGTCGAAAATGATTTACCTTACCAGGAAAACCTGGATCGACTCAGTTTTCTCCCCGACATCTATAGTCCTTATCACTTATTACTGAATGCGGAAGTGGTGCATGGTTTGCATATCCTGGGAATCAAGGTCATTCCATGGACGGTCAACGAACCCGAACGCATGCAAACCTTACTCGACCTTGGTGTAGATGGAATAATTACCGATTACCCCAGCCGGATTCCTTGAGAGTTTAGCCCTTGTCCGTCCCACCTGGATCGACTGTGACGGTAGGAGAGGTGAAGTCAAACTATTTCAGGAATAGACCATTTGAGCTTATCCCCTTCACATTAAACTTAGTAAAGGCTAACCGTTCGGTGATAATGGGCAATGGCCAATTGGATCTTTTCGTAGCTGATCTGCTCATGAAGGGCCTCGAACAGGGGCTTCAGGCGGAACGGTTGTTCCATTTTTGGTAGCAGTGCGATAACCTGACTGAGTTCCTGCGGGCTAATGAGGGGGGAGATATCCAGATCTTCCCCGGCTTGGTAGGCTTCAGCCAGGTGGGAGTAGATGGTGCGCAAAGCCAGTTCCCGTTCATTAGCAACGGCCTCCACAGAGCGGTGTTTCCGGAATAGCTCTAGGCTGAGGCGGGAAGATTCTCCTGCTCCTTTTCGAACATTCTGCTTGACAAAACCCAATATCTCTTCTTTGAACAGATCTCCATAGCGTTGCAGTTTCCTGGGGTTTACTCCTTCAATGGCCAGCATGTCTTCGTCGCTTATTGGCCGTTTGGCCGCCATTTCTTTTAAACTGACATCATTAAAAATGAGGTAGGGGGGCAGACCATGCTCTTGTGCCAGTTGTTTACGGACCTGCCGTAGCAATTCGAACAGGGCATCCTGTTGGCGTTCTGTTTCGGAGCGGCTTCGCAGGCGGGATTTTTCTTCCTCCCGCCGTTTGCGTAAGGCGGCGGGTTGAACCAGGGATACCTTTTTTCCTTCGAACAACACTTCTTTGCTGGCATCGTTAAGTTGCAGTGCCTGGTTTCGATCATAGGCGATATCCAGCAAGCCTAAATTAATGAGTTGAGCCAGATATTGTTGCCAATCGGCCTGGCTGATATCCCGCCCGGCACCAAAGGTTTTAATTTGGTGATAACCCAGCTGTTGGATTTCTTTTCGACCTGACCCCCTCAATACGTCTACGACCAGGTTTAGCGGAGCCTGTTGTCGAAGACGGTAAACGGCGGATAAAGCTTTTTGCGCGATCACCGTGCCGTCAACGAAAATGGGCGGATTTTTACAATTATCGCAATTCCCGCAATCGGCCTCCATAGTCTCGTTAAAATAAGCCAATAGTATTTTCCTTCGACAGGTCGGCGCATCGGCGTATTGTCGCATCCGGTCCAGTTTGGCCAATTGTAATTCCATCTGATCACTTTCCCCCTGGGAAAGGATATCTCGTAAAAGATTGACATCAGAGAAACTGTAAAAAAGCAGTGCCTCAGCAGGAAGCCCGTCTCGCCCTGCCCGGCCGATCTCCTGATAATAGCCTTCTACATTCTTTGGGAGGTTGTAGTGAATGACCCAACGAATATTGGACTTATCGATCCCCATGCCAAATGCAATGGTGGCACAAACGATATCGATACGGTCGTTAATGAAACCATCCTGCACTTGGTCCCGTTCCTCACTTTTGAGCCCGGCGTGATACGCCTCCGCCCGGAAACCTGCCCTTTGCAGTTTTATGGCCATTTTTTCGGTACTTTTCCTGGAAAGACAATATAGAATTCCAGCCTGATCCCTGCGAGCAGAAAGGAATTCCAGTATTTGTTCCAGGCGCTTTTGACCAGGTCGAACATTCAGGCTGATATTGGGTCGGTCAAAAGAGGCAAGGAATACTTTCGGCGACTGCAGTTGCAATTGGGTGACGATATCTTTACGGGTAAGTCGATCTGCTGTAGCGGTAAGGGCTACCATGGGTACCTGAGGGAAATCGCGTTTTAGAAAGGCAAGACGGGTATATTCCGGCCGAAAATCATGTCCCCAGGAGGAAATACAATGCGCTTCATCGACGGCGAACAAGCAAATGTCCAGTCGTTTCAGTAAAGGGGAAAAACCATGGGAAACCAGTTTTTCTGGAGAAATGTACAGCAGATCTACTTCGCCCTGAAAAAGCAATTGTTCGACTACCTGTTGATCCGAAGCATGCAAACTGCTGTTCAGGAAGGCTGCCCGAATACCATTTGCCTTTAATCCCTCTACCTGATCCCGCATCAGGGCGATCAGCGGGGAAACCACAATACCTACTCCCTTTTGAGTAATCGCCGGGATCTGATAACAAATGGACTTACCACCCCCTGTCGGCATCAGTACTACAGCATCCTTCCCGGCATAAAGCTGTTCGATTACCTTTGCCTGCATGGGCCGGAAATCCTCATATCCGAAATATTGCCTTAAGGCCTCAAGGGCAGTTGCTAGCTGCATTCGAGTGTGTATTGTTATAAAGCAAACTTAAGTATTTAATCTGGAAGATACAAAAGGTGGGGGAGCAAACTATCCTACCGGGCAAGGTAAGCTGCTCCCCCTAAAAAATTAGTTCTATCAATTGAAACCTGCGCTCCAGGGTTTCCGGGCAAAAGAGGTTGCTAGATATGCAGAAAATCTTGCTTGCCGGAAATGAGACTAAAAAAGGAACTCCCGTTATCCGGAAGCTCCTGGTAAAACGCTTCTTGTTAAACTCCGTGTAAAGATACAATCAAAAAAGAGGGAGAGAAACCCCATGAACATGTGGTACAAGTACTACAATTTCTTAGTGCGTAAACGGATCCTGTAGCTTGGACTGCTATTTACTTCAAGCTCTGCCCCAATCCGCTCTGCGCGCATGGCCATGTTTTTTTAAACCCTGGCCCTCAGGAGTGTTTTTGCCTTTTTGCGTTTGGCCATTATCCTTAACCTCAAAAAAGAACTGCTTTTCCCGGTGAGCAATGATAATCTGCACCTTGCTGGCATTGGAATGTTTGGCGCTATTGTTGAGCGCTTCCTTGAAAATAAAATACAGTTCCTGTCGAATATTGACTGGAAGCTTTTTATGAAGGGGGAGGTTCTTTACCTGGAATTCGGATTGGATTCCCAATGGGCTTAAGAGCTCAACCGCATCCTGTTTCATTTTTTCGATTAATTCCTCCATACTATCTTTTCGAGCATCTACTGACCAAAGAATGTCCTGGATCTTGGACATGGCAGACCGCAGGGTGATCCCCATTTTACGCAATTGATCCACTCGTTCAAAATTGGGATGTAACTGTTGAAGCAGGTCGGTTTGCATGGCAACACCGGCGATCATGCCGCTTACTTCATCGTGCAGATTACTGGATAACTCCGTGCGTAAGCGCTCCTTTTGAAGCCTTTGGTACCAGTGATAGATGGCTATACCCGCTGCGAGGGCTGCAGTAAGTAAAACAGCCAGTAATTTAAACCAGGCGGTTTCATAAAACTTTGGCTGGACCAGCACCTTCAATTTTCGAATTTTCGGAGACCATTGCCCATTGGAGTTAGCGATTCGCACCTCCAATTGGTAAGTTCCTGGCTTTAGGTATTCGAATCGGATTTTGGAGTTTCGACTGGGAGGGGTCCATTCGGGTTCGGTAGGAAGAAGCCGGGAGCTGAACATATTCTCTCCTGGCTCATCAAAGAAGGGGGCCATGAGGTCAAGTTCCAGCCGAACATCATAGGGGTGTAGGGTAATGCTTTGCAGGTTTTGTAAATGATCCCGTTGATCGATATACTCCTCTTTACGCGTATTATAGCAATTAACCCTGGCCAATTGGGCCATAAATAGTGGCGCCTCTTTCTTAAGGTCGTCCGGAAAAAAGGTATTAATGCCATTTACCCCTCCAAAATATAATCTTCTGTCTTGATCCTTGAAAAAGGAAAAGCGATTGAACTCGTTATGACTCAGGCCATCTCGTTGGGTGTAATACTGGAAGTTGCCATTCTTTCGGTCGAAATAGACCAGGCTGCTAAAAGTACTGATCCAGAAATTACCGGAATCATCTTCGACCAAACCGGCGAGCACATGGCTTCTCAGGCCATCCTGGTGCGTGTTGGTCTTGAAAGTATTGGTGGGTTCGATCCACTTGCTCAGGCCATTGGCTGTACCCAACCAAATACCTCCCTCCTGGTCCTCATGAATAAAATTGATGGTATTGCTCAACAGGCCATTTTCATGATCTTCATCCGTAAAAAAAATGTAAAACCTCTCCTATGTCCGGTTGAATACGAAAAGCCCCCTGATCGGTACCCACCCAAAGACACCCTTTACTGTCCTCCATGATGAAAGAAGGGCGGGTATTCAGAAATGGATTAATCCCCTTCCTGGTCAGGTAGGGGTGGAATTGCCCGCTGCGTTGGTCAAAGGTCAGCAGCATTCCCTCTTCGATGAAAAGGTTACGGGCGCCGAGCAGGAGGGTGCCGTCCAGACGGCGATAAATGGCATAAAAATGGGCATCGCTTATGAAATAGCGGGAACTGTCTTTATCCAAGTCATATTGGAACAGGTAACCACGGTCATTTCCATCGCAAGCAATCCCCCAAAGACAGCCTTCTGGGTCATACTCCAGGTCGAATCCGCATTTAAAAGGTACGGGACTCCCATCCCGCTCACGAATGGTGATGGTATCCAGCTTTTCGTTAAACCGGTTATAAGCGAACCAGTTATTGATCTCCCGGGCAAAAAAGATTAGACTGTCCCCATCAGAAGAAAATCCTCTGATCAGAGTGCCCCACTCATCGCCCTCCAGCTCCCGTGATAGGATCTGGTTCACTCCCTTGAAATTGGCATCCAGGAAATTCAGGCCCGCCTGATGGCCGACCAGTAGGTTGTTTTGAAAATCGTTCGAATGAAGGGTAATGAAGCCCGGGTATTGTTCTGCCAATTCCGGGATCAATTCCAGCCTGCCTTCTGGAGTATAACGATAAAAGGCGTACGGCTTCGGGAACCGGGCAATTCGATCACTACACATCCAGATTAACTGACCATTATTGTCTTCCCACACCCTTTTGAAGGGATGACCTGATGGAAAATGGGCATTTAGCTGGAACTGCCTGGAAGCCGGAAGGTATTCATAAACTCCCGGTGAATCCTGAAAGGCTAACCAGGTTCGGCCCTGAGCATCTGTATGGATTACTTCTACCGCGTCGGGTAGGGGGCCGGACCGTTCTGCTCCCTGGATAAAATCTTCATTTATAAAGGTTTTCAAAACGCCCGTACCCCGCCGGAGCAATTGCAGGCCTATATCGGAATCATTCAACAGCAGGCTTCCTTTTTCCGTAAAGGTTAATTCCAGGGAAGATGCCTGAGAAAGCCTGGGTTGCCGCCATTGATGCACCATTTCCAAATCATTACCGGCAAAGCAATACCGGTACCAAAATGTAGAATCCAGAGTGGTGGAAAAGACCTTCATCCACTGGTGATCGGGGTGTAACTCCACTAATCGAATGGTTCCCCTCGTTTTGGTGGATAGCTCCGTCAGTTGGACCGTTTGTGTTTCCAGGGTTTGTACATTGATGATGTCAAAGTAGCGATAATTTTGATAAAACCGGACTAGCATCAGGCTATCCTGAAAAGGGGTAAGGGCATCTACTGATTCTGCGGATATCCGGTATCTGGCCTGAGGTGCATTCAGGAAATTGATGAACTCATAGCCGTCAAAACGACTAAGGCCGTAATAGGTCCCCACCCACAAATAACCCAGTTGATCCCAATGGATGGCAGCTACACTTGAAGCGGGTAATCCATCCCGAATCGTGAAGTGGGCTTTTACTATGGGCTGCGCCGGAAGTTTAAAAAAGAAGTAAAAAAAAGCGGTAAACCAAAGCAGTTTTCGTAAAGATAAGCCAGACCTAAAGACCATGAGCACTCAAATTTTTCCTTCCATTTTCAATCGGATCAATTCCGCTTTGCTATGAACTTGCAGTCGGGTATATATTTTTTTAATATGGTCGCGGACGGTCTCCAGGGAGATTCCCAATTCGTCGGCAGTTTGTTGATAGCTTTTTCCAGCGACGATCTCCCGGATGATTTCTTCCTGCCGGGGAGTTAGTTCTACCAATTTTTTTTGTCTTTTCTCTGGCTTTTGTTGAAAGTGGCGGACCACTTTTTGAGCAATATCAGGGCTCATGAAGGATCCTCCTGCCACTACCACCTCCAGGCAATTCAATATTTCTGCCAGGGAAGCCCTTTTCGAAAGATAGGCTACCGCTCCGGCACAAAGGGCCTCAAAAATGACATCGGAATCTTCTTTTGCGGTAAGCATTACAATATTGAGATCAGGAAAGCGCTCATGGATATGGGAAATCCCTTCAAGACCTGACATGCCTCCGGGCAGGGCGATATCTAGTAATAAACATAAGGGGCCTTTGAAGCTGGCTCGCTTTCTGTAAAAAGCTTTCAACATTACTGGTACATAACACCACTTCCATAGTGGAAGCTGTCTTCAGGTAGGTGCTTACCGTATTAGATATGGTTCGGTTACCTTCAATTATCCCGATTTGGCTGGACATGATGCTATGCTTACCCGCCCTTTTAAAGCAAAAAAGCCTATTTTGTTGCTGCTTTTTAGAAAGGGAAAATTTTTTGTCTAAATTTAATTTATCGAAATCTGGGCACTGCCTTGAGTGGAGAGTATAAGTTTGGCAAGTTCATTTAACTTCCTTGCCCGTTTTTCCAGGATCAATAGCTGAGACCAAGTAAACCAAATTAGCCTCTGATCGAACTCAAAAAGTACCGGATTTCGCCCGTTTTCTCTCATAAGAAGTAAAGTAAGAAAAATTCACGATTATGTTACGATCCAAAATTGCGGGCATCGGCAGTTATGTGCCCGAACGTGTTGTTACCAATAATGACCTTACCCAATTCATGGATACGTCGGATGAATGGATCCAGGAGCGTACCGGGATTAAAGAGCGTCATTTTGGGGAAAAGCATGCAGAAACCACCACTACCATGGGTGCCCGGGCCGCGGAAATCGCGATTGAGCGCGCCGGCATCACCAAAGAAGAAGTAGATTTTATCATTTTCGCTACGCTTAGCCCGGATTATTATTTTCCAGGTTGCGGAGTCTTGCTCCAACGCGAATTGGGTATTACCAAAACCGAGATCGGTGCCCTGGATATTCGAAACCAATGCTCTGGGTTTGTGTATGGACTTTCAGTTGCCGATCAATTTATCCGGTCGGGAATGTATAAGAATATACTGCTGGTCGGTGCGGAAATGCACTCCACGGGGCTGGATTATTCCACTCGTGGCCGGGCCGTGACAGTGATCTTTGGAGATGGTGCAGGGGCAGTTCTACTCCAGCCTACCGAAAAAGAAAATGAAGGTGTTTTAACCACCCATTTACATTCCGATGGGACCTATGCCGAAAAACTGGCTCTTATCAACCCTGGGGCACATGGTGGGTACCATGCAAAAAAAGCGGGAGAGGAGGTAGATTACGGATTTCCCGACACAGAGTTCGGTGAAGTATTCGTTACTCAGTACATGCTGGATAATGCACAATTTTACCCTGAAATGGAGGGCCAGTTCGTTTTCAAACTGGCTGTTCAGAAATTCCCGGAAGTCATTATGGAAGCCTTGGAATCCACAGGGTTAAAAAAGGAAGACATTGATATGTTCGTACCGCACCAGGCCAACTTAAGGATCAGTCAGTTTGTACAGAGTCGATTGGGCTTGAGGGATGACCAGGTTTGGAATAACATCCAAAAGTACGGGAATACTACTGCTGCATCTATTCCGATCGCACTTTGCGAAGCCTATGAAGCTGGAAAAGTCAATAAGGGGGATCTGGTTTGTTTGGCGGCCTTTGGTAGTGGATTTACCTGGGGAAGTGCACTGATTCGCTGGTAAGGGAAAAAGGCTTCAGGAAAAGCATTCCCATCTATAGGAAAAGAGCATACCTAAAAATCGTTTTCGGGAGTCTCTAAGCAAAAAAGAACTTGGAGACTCCCAGCCCCGCTACTCGGTTTTCGTTAATTGATTCTCATAATGCCTGATCAAACGGCTTTGGTGTTCGGCCGTTTTGTTCAGTACTTTCAACTCCTCTTTCAATAGCACCCGTTTCTCCCGGGCGTTTTTCAGGTACTTTAGTCGCTTCCGTCTCTTGTTGATCTCCAGGATTTGGGCGACTGTTTGGTTTAATTTGATTCTGGCTCTAATCAGCTTTCGCTTCACTGACCTGTGCATCATGCCCATTTGGGTTTGGTTAAGAATAGATAATCGGTAACAAACTTTCAAAGCGGCTCTTTTACCGTTTTGTTCGATTTTGGATAAAATACAAAATCTAAACAACATAAGCTGCCAATTGGGTCGGGCAATTCCAATGAAAAATCAAAAAAAAGTGTTAAAACTTAAATTAAATAAGGGTATGTCGCTATTGTGTAAAATTTAATTTTAACAATTCCGAAAAGGGGAATGGTCGATCCAGAGGGGAAAATGTCTAGTGGCACATGGGGACGTCCCCCATATCATCCCAGAAGCGCACGGAAGAAGGGATCTCAAAGTTGAGCCCGCGGGCGATAAACAAAAGGGCAAAGAAGGTAAGAAAAACGGGAACCAGCCGCCTCAGGCGGTTTCGCCATTTGAGGTCGATGAATTGTCCGGCAAGAGCCAGGCTGAGCATTAAGGGGATGGTGCCCAATCCGAAGAGGGCCATATAAGCAGCACCCCTTTCCGGGCTACCGGTGGAAACTGCGCCTACGACAGCCATATAAACCAGACCACAGGGTAGCAATCCGTTGAGCATTCCAATCCCATAAAGGGCGCTACGACTATTTTGGCCCAACAACTTAGCCATTTTGACCTTTACCCACCGGTTCAATTGGAAAATGAGGGGAACCCGAAGGATACGCCCTTCCACATCAATCGACAAAAGGGCGACTAGTAAGAGGATAATACCAAGGGCAAGAGAAAAATAAATTTGCAAACCGGCCATAAAGATGCCTCTACCCAAAAATCCGATCAGCAGGCCCAGGCCTGCGTAGGTGCTCACCCTGCCCAGGTTGTACAGCAACACATTCCCGGCACCATACCAGCGGTTGGTCCCCTGATAGGGCAATGCCAGCGCGATCGGTCCACACATGCCTACGCAATGTAAACTTCCCGCTAAACCCAGCATGAAGGCTGTCCAGAGAAACATGTTTTCCGGAATTTAATGATGAATGTTTAAGGATCAGTCAGGCTACCTGGTCATTTGATTCCCATATACCCAAATGCCAGACCAATCAAATTACAATAGCTTCTTCTGAGTAGTAGGCAGTACCATCAGCCTGCCAGTCTACCTTGATTTTCCACAAACCGTTTTTCAGCCCTTTCGTAGGCACAAATTGTTCTTGCTGTGGCCCTTTGGCCTGTACCGGAAGCCGAAAGTCCAACTTACTATCAGAGGGACAGAAAAAGTGCACTTCTCCCCGGATCTTACTTACTTCCGGGGGAAAGCGCAGGGCAATACCCCCGCGGTCTTCCAGTTCGATTATTTTAAGATCCGTGCTGAGTTGCTGCTTGTTCTTAAGCTTGTTATAATGCTCCTGGTATTTCAAGTCATCGGCGTAGTAATGATCTGAAACGAGACTATGGTCGTATTGGGTGGATTTCCAAACCTGATAAACCAAAGCCAGCACAAAAAAGCTGTAAAACAAGGCGATACCAATGCCCCAATTGAATTTCATAATTATAATTTTTGTAGTCCTGGCAACCAGCTTTTATAGCTGATGTTGGGTTTTTGCCTACAGGCCAAAAACCTATGAGGTCCCTTATCACTCCACTCAAATGGGCCCCATAAAATTAGTGCGTACCTTATCGATCATTTTATCTCCTGAATAGACCTCCACGGTGATCTTTGTTTTTCTGCCATCCAGTTTGGATTTATCGATAACAATGAATAAAGCACCTTCAGAGACCCCCTCCGGAACAGTGTTTGGTGTTTGTCCGACCAATTGGACGGACCCCACTGGTTCCACCAGCCGGAATTCAACGGGGTATTCATCTCGCGTCTTGTTGATGATCTGATAGTTGTACAGGTTCTTGATCAGATCGGGATTATCGTTTTCCTGATAAAACAGGGTGCCCGGCGTACGAAGCAGCAGTACTTCTACCTTGGTTCGACTGGAAAGTAGCACTACATTGACGGCCAGCAGAACACCCAATACAGCCGTATAAGCGATCACCCTTGGAGTAAAGATCTTTTTCCTGCCTTCCACAATGCCGTTGTAGCTATCATAGCGGATGAGTCCACGAGGCCGGCCCACTTTATCCATCACCTCATCACAGGCATCAATACAGGCGGTACAGTTAACGCATTCGAGTTGAGTACCGTTTCGAATATCAATACCGGTGGGACAAACGTGGATACAAAGCTTACAATCTATACAGTCCCCTGGAGATCGTTCAAGCTGTTGAACGGGATCCTGACCGGGAGCCAATGCTTCGGCAAGCACGGGAGCAGCATTCGATGCAGCCGATTGTACTTGCGCCTGCATACTACTGACTGGATCAACTGCCGGAGGAATCGGGTTTTTTCGGGATCTCCGGATCTTACCCCTTGGCTCGCCCCGCACCTGATCGTAAGCAACAACGATGGAGTTCTTATCCAGCAAAACCCCTTGCATACGCCCATATGGACAGATCGCGATGCAAACTTGCTCCCGTAAATAGGAAAATACAAAATAAAAGGCGAAGGAGAAAGCGATCATGGCAATAAAACCGCTCAGGTTCTGGCTGATCGGTTCCCGGGCAATCTTGAATACCTCTTCTACTCCGATAATATAGGCGAGGAAGGTATTAGCGATCAGAACAGCAATCGAAAAGAAAATAACCTGCTTAAGCCCTTTTTTAAAAATCTTCTGAGAGGTCCATGGGGCTTTATTCAATCTGCGTTGTGCATTGGCATCCCCTTCTATGGCGTATTCGATCTTTCGAAAGACCATTTCCATGAAAATGGTTTGCGGGCAAACCCAACCACAAAACAGCCGTCCATAAACAACGGTGAATAAAATAATGAACACCATCAGGGTCAGCATCGCAAAAACAAAGAGGTGGAAATCCTGTGGCAGAAACGGGATTCCGAACAGAATAAACTTACGATCCAGTATATTAAAAAGTATAAACGGCTCCCCATTCACTTTGATGAAAGGCATGCCGAATAAAAGTGCCAGTAGGCCCCAGCTGACATAAGTACGTGCACGGTAAAACCTACCGGAAGGTTTTTTGGGGTAGATCCAATTGCGTTTCCCGGATTCGTCTACCGTTGCAATTGAATCGCGGTATTCCTCCGTATCTTCATAATATGGGAATTCCTCTTGCAGATTGGTGTTCATGATTATTATTGATACTATTGATTAATCCTGCGAATTGGTCCAGTGGAGGCTAGGTTTATGAATTTGAAAGATTTCAATTCCAAAAAACCTAGCCCCTATAAACGCTTCATTAGTTGATCATTCCTATAGCTTCCGCTTCCCCTTCTTCCGTACTGGTCGTATCGGAAGCTGTAGGAGCCACTTCGGGTTTGTATAACTCCCCTTCTGCCTCTTTGGCATTCGGCGGGTTGGTCCCGTGGAAAGTGGTGATATAGCTGGCAACGCGTTGCATATCACCCGCGCGTAATTGTGCTTTCCAGGCGATCATCCCCTTTTCCGGAACACCATATTTTATAGTGGTGAAAATATCCTTGATACTTCCGCCATGTATCCAGTAGTCGTCGGTCAGGTTTGGACCAACACCACCTTCTCCCAGAGTACCATGGCAGGCTACACAGTTGGTTTCGTAGATGGATTTACCCAGGGCCAGTTCATTGGCGTCCTCCAAAATTGTGACATTGGTCTCATCTACCCGGTCTGCCTGCTTGGATAGGTATGCAGCCACGGCCTCTTCTGCATTTTGCATTTGAGTTTCGTACTGTTCCTGAGAACTTTGCCCAATGCCGGAAACGTGAAAGTAGAACAGGTAGATCACGGCAAAGGCTATGGTCACGTAGAACATAGCAACCCACCAGGGGGGGAGGCTGTTGTCCAGTTCGCGGATGCCATCGTAGTTGTGGTTGAGCATGACGTCCTCCTCCTTTTCTACGGGGACGGCCTTGGTCCAACGCTTATATAGGCGGTTGAAAATGCTTTCTTTTGGTTGAGCAACGGCTTCCTGATAAGCTTTGAAGCCTTGTTCCTCATAAATTTTGATCTGCTGGACCTTGATCATGGCATTCAGCAGATTAAACAGGGCCAAAATTGCCCCGACCAATACAATGCCGGCGAAAAGCAGCAGACCATTGGCCAGGAATTTGTCGTAAAAACCCCCACCGGTTGAGTGACCCTCTGCGGCTACCTGCACCGCTTCCTGGGCCCGGCTCCAGGCTGGAACCCCCAGTAGCAGGACCAGGGTTAGCAGGCGTTGTTGGATGTTATTTTGCATGGTAATCTTCTATTTCAGGTTGAGCAGATGGGTTGTCCTCCAGTGGCATATTTGCCATTTTATGAATGTAAGCAGGATCTTTCTTGGCCACCATGATCAGCACCAGCAAGAAAACAGTGACGAAGGTCAGCAGTGCTGCAATAGCCATCCAGTTGATGTTGCCCGCCTGTTCGAGAATGTGTTTATACATTTTAAGGTTTTTTTGATTGGGGACCTGAGTAGATAGATTTCCTATTTATCCCAGGTCTCCGGTCTTTTACATCAAGTTTACCCTGCTTTAATTTGTTGCTTGTGGTTGCGGCTGAATATCGGTACCCAGCCGTTGCAAATAAGCGATCAGGGCTACGATCTCCTTTTTCTCCAGTCCTTCCTGCTGTATGCCGTCTTTGCGAAGGCTCTCCGCTACCTGGGCGGCCTGGCGTTCCAGGTCGGCGGCAGCTTCTTGTTCGTAACCTTCATCGTAGGGCGTTCCCAGCATTTTAAGCACGGCGATCTTCTTGCCGATCTTATTATAGTTCAGATCGTTATTGATCAACCAGGGATAGGGTGGCATGATGGAACCAGGAGACATACTTTCCGGGTCGAACATATGATTGTAGTGCCAGCTATCAGGGTATTTTCCACCGAGGCGATGCAGGTCGGGCCCGGTGCGCTTGGAACCCCAGAGGAATGGCCGGTCGTAGATGAATTCTCCGGATTTGGAGTATTCCCCGTAGCGCTCCGTCTCGGAACGGAAGGGACGAACCATCTGAGAGTGGCATCCAAGGCAGCCTTCGCGTATATAAATATCCCGGCCCTCCAGTTCGAGGGGAGTATACGGTTGAACGGAGTCGATGGTGGGTACATTGGATTCGATCATAACCATGGGGAAGATTTCCACAATTCCACCGATCAGGATGGCGATGGTGGCACCCACCAGCATTTGAACAGGACGGCGCTCGATCCAGCGGTGCCAGTGTTCTCCCTTATGGGCAACGTGGGCAACACGGGCCGGGGCCTCCGCTTCCTCATAGGCCAGGAAGGAGCCCGCTGTCATGGTTTTCACCAGGTTGTACACCATTATGATCACACCGACGAAATACAGGGTGCCTCCGAGTGCCCGGATGGCATACATTGGCAGGATCTGCGTTACCGTTTCGAGGAAGTTTCCATATTGCAGGAAGCCATCCGGGGTGAATTGCTTCCACATGAGGGATTGGGTCCAACCGGCCCAATACAGAGGGATGGCGTAGAATAAAATACCCAGGGTGCCGATCCAGAAGTGGGCGTTGGCCAGTTTCATACTATGCAACTGCGTCCGATAGATCCGGGGGATCAGCCAGTAGAGGACCCCGAAGGTCAGGAAGCCGTTCCAACCCAGTGTCCCTACGTGTACGTGCCCGATCGTCCAGTCGGTAAAGTGACTGATGGCATTCACCGACTTCAGGGAAAGCATGGGGCCTTCGAAGGTAGCCATACCGTAAGCCGTTACCGCTACCACCATGAATTTCAGAATGGGATCCTGGCGCACCCGGTCCCAGGCTCCCCGCAGCGTCAGCAGCCCGTTCAGCATACCACCCCAGGAGGGAGCGATTAACATGATGGAGAAGACACTACCCAGGGATTGTGCCCAATCGGGTAAAGAGGTATACAGCAGGTGGTGAGGGCCTGCCCAGATATAGATGAAGATCAGCGCCCAGAAGTGGATGATCGAAAGTTTGTAGCTATACACCGGCCGGTTGGCAGCTTTGGGGAGAAAGTAATACATCAGCCCCAGGTAAGGCGTGGTCAGGAAGAAGGCCACTGCATTGTGCCCGTACCACCATTGTACCAAGGCATCCTGGACCCCCGCGAAAACCGGATAGGACTTCCACATGGAGACCGGGATTTCCAGGTTGTTGCCAATGTGAAGGACCGTTACGGTTACCCAGGTGGCAATATAGAACCAAATGGCCACATACAGGTGGTTTTCCCGGCGTTTTAAAATGGTGCCGAACATATTGATCCCGAAAGCCACCCATACCAGGGCAATTGCAATGTCGATGGGCCATTCGAGTTCGGCGTATTCTTTTGCACTGGTGAAGCCCAGCGGTAAGGTGACGGCGGCAGCCAGTATGATGGCCTGCCAGCCCCAAAAGTGGAAATTGCTCAAAAACTTACTATACATGGGCGTTTTGAGCAACCGTTGAAGGGAGTAATATACCCCCATATAAATACCATTACCCACAAATGCAAAGATCGCCGCATTGGTGTGCAATGGGCGAATCCGGCCGAAGGTGGTGTAGGGGATCCCTAGGTTCGCTTCCGGTAAGACCAACTGTATTGCAGCAATCAGACCTACCAGCATTCCAATGATCCCGAACACAATCGTCGCGATGGCGAAATTGCGGACAATGGCGTTGTCATACTGAAATTTTTCTACTTGTGCCATTTTCGGTAACCGTTTTATGAATTTTTGTTTGTTTGTTCCTTGTGTTTGTCATCCTCCAGCAAGATGCGGACAGAGGGGGTGTAATCGTCATCATATTGTCCAGAGCGAACAGCCCAGAAAAAGGCAGCTAAAAAGCCCAGCGCAATGATGAGACTTAGCATGATCAAGAGCAGAATAACCGTCATAAAATTGTCAGATTTGGTCGTAAGTTAATTGGGATGCTACCCGAGCTGTATGAGGATGATCAAACGGCCGGGTGACCTTTATCATCCCGTTTGTTTGATGTTGTTTTCGAATAATCCCATGCGCCAGGCCATCCAGTTTCCGGCCAGGATCCCGATCAAAACGATAGTGATTGAACTCAGGGGCATGAGCACGGCAGCTACCACCGGAGATAAGGCTCCGCGCACGGCAAAACTCAGGCCAATAAGGTTATAGAGGAAGGCAAAGCCGTAGGCTGCATAAACGATCCGTAGACTCCGCCGGGTAAAACGCAGGTATTTGGGCAACTGGTCGAATTGGTCAGCGCGTAGGATGGCATCGGAAGCCGGGGTGAAATTGTTGGTATTCTCGGTTACGACCAGGCCCACCTCGCTCTCGCGCAGTGCACCGGCATCATTGAGTCCATCCCCCAGCATGAGCACATGCTGTCCGCTAGTCTGTAGCTGCCGGATAAATTCGAGTTTCTCTCTGGGGCTTTTTTGAAAATGCATGTGTTCCGGTTCCGGAAAAATGGACTCCAGGAGTGCTCGCTGCCGGTCATTATCTCCACTCAACAGATAGACCGGTCCCAGTTCGTTAAAAAAGTGCAGGGCCTCCCGGGCTCCGGGGCGGAACATCTGGCCCAGTTCGAAATACCCTTTCAACTCCCCATCAATTTCCAGGTAGACGCCTTTGTAATCCTTTTCCTTTATAGGCTGCTTTGTATGCATGAAAGAATACGAGCCCAGGCGCAACAGCCGATGGCCTACCAGGCCAGATATGCCCATACCGGGCGTTTCTGTTATCTCGGACACCTGCACCTCCGGGGCGGGCTCGCCTAGATCCTTTATCAGGGCGCGATAAATACGCCGGCTTGCCGGGTGATTCGAATGAAAGCTCAGGGATTGAACAAGCTTTAGTTCCTCCCGGGAAAGGGGAGGCCCCATAAATTGTACCCCCCCGCTTTCTGAAAGGGTAAGGGTACCTGTTTTATCGAAAACGGTGGTGTCCACCGCAGATAAGGCCTCGATTATGTTGGTGTTTTTAAGGTAAAAACCCTGTTTACCCAGAATGCGGAGTACATTTCCGAAGGTAAAGGGTACACTCAGTGCTACGGCACAGGGGCAGGCAATGATCAAAACAGCCGTGAAGGCATTGATCGCCAGGGGAATATCCTTTGGTAGCCACCAGGCGAGGGTCAATCCGGCAATAGCCAGTATGA
Source organism: uncultured Saprospiraceae bacterium (assembly GCA_964479625.1). GTDB lineage: Bacteria > Bacteroidota > Bacteroidia > Chitinophagales > Saprospiraceae > CAYZMS01. The sequence continues at coordinate 50,953 of CAYZMS010000010.1, read as the reverse complement.
CAATAGTGAAATACCGGCCTACGGTATTTGCGAGTTTGCTGGCCTGGGTTTCCTGGTCTTTGTGAAAGGCTTCATCGTTCCACAATTGAGTGAGGTAGCTTTGAGATACCTTTCTAATAAGACTTAATTCCAGCAAGCCTCCCACCTGTCGGCCACCGGCAAATATTTTTTCTCCGGCCGGAATGGTAACCGGCTCGGCCTCCCCTGTCACAAAACTGTAGTCAATTTGGGCGTGCCCTTTTAAAATAATGGCATCGGCCGGTACTATTTCTCCGTTTCGGATCATAATGCGATCCCCTGGCTCCAGTTTATCCAGGGAAACCGTACTGGTGGACCCTTCCTTCTCCAGTCGGGTGGCAGCAATGGGGAAATAAGACTTATAATCGCGGTCGAAAGAGATATTGTGGTAGGTTCGCTGCTGAAACCAACGGCCCAGCAAAAGGAAAAAGACCAGTCCGGCCAGGCTATCGAGATAGCCCGCTTCCGAAAGGCTAAGGATCTCGAAAACCGACCGCCCGAAGAGGGTGAATATCCCCAGGGTGACGGGCACGTCAATATTTAGGTCGCCATGTTTAAGGCCTAACCATGCTGACTTCCAGTAATCCCGGGCACTGTAAAACACCACCGGCAGGATTAAAAGGATATTCAGGTAGCCAAAAAGGCGCACAAAGTAAGGGCTATCGGTCTCCTGCAAGCCGAGGTATTCCGGAAAGCTCAACAGCATAATATTGCCGAAGGCAAAACCGGCCAGTCCCAGTTTGTAGTAAAAACTGCGCTCGACCACCGGCTTGTTCTCGGTGTTCAGGTCGCCCAGGTTAATGACAGGAGCATATCCAATGCCGGCAAGGATTTCCGCTATTTGTCTCAAACTGACCTCCTTTGGGTCGAAGCTCAGGTGTAATTCCTTTTTGGGGAAGTTTACCCGTGATTGTAAGATGCCTGGGCTGAGTCGGTAAAGGTGTTCGAGGAGCCATATACAAGAAGCGCAGTGGATCTGCGGCAGGAAGAAAGTCACCCGTGTTTGCTTGCTATCTGTATAATCTATGAGGCCTTCTACCACTTCCGGCTCGTCCAGGTAGGCATATTCTTCTTTCCGTTTACCTTTCAGACTGATGCCTGCATTTTCGTCCAGCTCGTAATATTGGCACAGCCCGTTCGAATCCAGTATCTCGAACACTGTTTTACAACCTGCACAGCAAAAATGCTTATCTTGGATGTGGATACGATCATCGGGGCAATCTTCACCACAATGGTGGCACACTAATGGAGCAGTCTTGGCAAGATAAGGGGTATCCACCCCGGGTGAAGGGCTTGTCATTGTGTTGATTAACTCCTTAGCAACTCCTGGGAAATACCAGGCACTTCAAAATTAGCAGCTATGCCCCAGCCAACTGGTGACATTTGTCAATTAGCTGTCGCCTGGAAGGAATGATATTTGTCAACCAACTGGGAAAACTAGTCTTGTTTATCCCCGAATTGGTCGATGAAAATTAGCAAAAGCACTGAAAGGGGATATTTTAGATTTACTTACAATAAAACAAAAAAAGATAGTATGAAATTTTTCGCCCTACTCGCAAGCGCCCTGCTGATCCTGGGCAGTGTTAACCTACAAGCTCAGACTGCAGATGAGGTTATCGACACCTACTTGGAAACTATCGGAGGTAAGGAAGCCCTTTCGAAAGTAAAAGCCGCTAAAATGATCGGAAAGGTCAACCAGGGTGGCATGGAGATCCCTGTAGAAATGGTACAAGTGGCGGATGGCCGCATGTACATTAAAGGTGATTTTCAAGGCCAGACCTTTTGGCAAAATGTTTTTGACGGAGAGGTCGTATGGAATACTAATTTTCAAACGATGGCTGCTGAAAAAGCCGATACCGAAACTGCCGAAAATATGAAGCGGAATGTCGGTGATTTTCCCGATGTCTTCCTGGATTATAAAGATAAAGGCTTTGAAGCAGAATTGGTAGGCGAGGAAACGTTCGAAGGCTCAGAAACCTACAAGATCGCTCTGACCCGCAAGCCTCAACTGGTCGACGGAGAAGAGGTGCCCAGGGTAACTTACTATTACTTCGATAAAGAGGTCGGTATCCTGCTCGGTGTGGAAGAGGAAGCCAAAAGCGGTCCCGTGAAAGGACAGATATCTCAAACGATCATGACCGATTGGGACGAAGTAGAAGGTGTTTACTTTCCATTTACCATTACTCAGGGGGTAAAAGGTAATGACCAAAAATTTCCCATCATGCTGGATTCTATTATTGTGAACCCCCAAGTGGATGAATCGGTCTTTGCTTTTCCAGAGAAATAAGGATTGCTTTTTGGTGTGGGTTTAAGGGTTTATAGGTTTTGAGTTTATAGGTTTATACACCCCTCCACCTATACATCTATAAACCTATCCACCCCTCCACCACCAAATAAAGAATAGAAATATGAAAAAAATCATCTTACTTTTATCCCTAATACTTAGTGTTTCAGCACTCGCATTAGCCCAGAACGGCGGTGTTGCCCTCTCCGGCGACGAGCTCTTCGGCGACCTTCGGGCACGCCATATCGGCCCTGCTTTGATGAGCGGCCGGGTAATCGACCTGGAAGGGCATCCGGACAACAGCAGGGTTTTGTATGTCGGAACAGCGGGTGGTGGCGTTTGGAAGTCCCAGAACGGGGGCGTTACCTTTCAACCTATTTTCGAAGATTATTGTCAATCGATCGGGGCGGTAGCTCTTAACCCTGCCAATCCCGACCAGGAGATATGGGTAGGTACCGGAGAGATCTGGACGCGTAATTCCGTCTCTGTTGGGGATGGCTTATACCGTTCAAAAGATGGAGGAGCCAACTGGGAGCAACTGGGATTCGAAAAGAGCGAACGCATCTCCAGTATTGTGTTTAATCCTGAAAACCCACAGGAAGTTTACGTGGGCGTACTGGGAGCCCTTTGGTCGGATAGCAAAGAACGCGGCGTTTACAAAACCACTGACGGAGGAGCGAGTTGGGAGAAGATCCTCTTCACCGATGCAACCACCGGTTGCAGCGACCTGGTGATGGATCCCAATAACCCAGAGGTGTTGTATGCTTCCATGTGGGCTTTTCGAAGGACGGGCTGGTCATTCGAATCGGGTGGAGCCCAAAGCGCTTTGTATAAATCTACCGATGGGGGGCAAAACTGGAAAAAGATTCACCAGGGCTTCCCGGAGGGTAAACTGGGCCGCATTGCCTTGGCACTGGCCCCTTCGAACCCGAACATCCTCTATGCGGTACTGGAAACGGAAGACTCCCAACGCAATGGCCTTTGGCGCTCTGATAACGCTGGTGCCAACTGGGAACACCTGAATGCCGATTTCGGACTGACCGTCCGGCCATTCTACTTTTCAAGGATCGTTATTGACCCCAAAGATCCGGAGGTGATCGTTAAGGCGGGCCTGACCGGCTCTATCAGCCGGGATGGTGGCAAGACCTTTAAAACGCTTGGGCCCATGCATGCGGATATTCACGACATCCTATTCGATCCGCACGACAGCGATCGAATGTATGTTGGGACCGACGGTGGCGTATATCGCTCCTGGGATGGGGGGAGTACCCTGGAGATCGTAGGTAATCTTCCCCTCTCGCAGTTTTACCACATCAGCCTTGATGATGCCACCCCCTATAATGTGTACGGAGGGCTGCAGGACAATGGCTCCTGGTTTGGACCATCTAGCTCACCGGGAGGAGTGGAGCCTGGTGACTGGACCAGTGTCGGGTATGGAGACGGCTTTCGCGTCCTCAAGCACCCGACCGAACCCATTGTTTATTCCGAAATGCAGGGGGCCGAAAACATCTGGCGATTCAATACGGAGACCCGGCAGGTGAAGTCTATCCAACCCTTGCCCCAGTCGGAAGAAGAAGACCTGCGCTTCAACTGGAATACTCCTATTGCCTTAAGTCCCAATGCGCCTGATCGGCTCTATGCGGGAAGTCAATTCCTGCACCGCAGCAATGATCAGGGAGACACTTGGGAGCGGATCTCTCCCGACCTGACTACCAATGATCCCGAAAAGCAAAATCAGGCTTCCTCCGGTGGTTTGTCCGTAGATAATTCCGGTGCCGAGAACCATTGCACCATCTTCATTATAGCCGAATCGCCGGGCGATGAGAAAGTGATCTATGTTGGCACCGATGATGGAAACGTCCAGGTGACCCGAAACGGTGGCAAGGACTGGTCGGATGTTACAAATAACCTTTCTGGGCTGCCTGCCAACACCTGGTGCTATCATATCGAAGCCAGCGTGCAAGCACCGGGTACGGCTTATGCGGTATTCGAAGGGCATACTAGTGGGGATTGGACCCCCTACGTCTACAAAACCTCCGATTTTGGCCAAAGCTGGTCCAATATTGCCACCGATGACATCAATGGCTTTGCCCGTAATATTCAGGAAGACTACGTCAATCCAGATATTCTTTACCTGGGTACTGAGTTTGGCCTGTATGTTACTCTGGATGGTGGACAACACTGGGCCCAGTTTACCAACAACTTGCCTCCTGTAGCCATCCATTATATCGACTTGCATCCCCGCACCCATGACCTGGTACTGGGCACCCACGGGCGCGGCATTATTATTATTGATGATATCAGTCCTTTGCGGCAAATAAATCAGGAAGTCCTGAATCAGGATCTGGCCTTTCTGAAAACCCCACCGGGCATCATCCGGGAGGAAAGCGGGTTTGGAGGCACGGCTAACGAGGTCGAATTCGTGGGGCCCAATCCCGATCGCTCTGCTAAAGTCATGTACTACCTTAAAAAGCGGCACGTCTTCGGCAAAATGAAGATGGAGGTCTTCGATCAGGACGGGGAGTTGGTCACTGAATTATCCCCCGGCAAAAAGAAGGGCATAAATGTAGTAAGCTGGAACGGACTGTCCAGTGCTCCCAAAGTAGCAGCTGGTAAATCCTTCGCTTTTGCTTCTCCTAAACGAGCGCCTGCTGGAACCTACACGGTGGTATTGACCAAGGGTAAAGATACCTACGAAACCACCATCGAACTGCAGAACGACCCGAAATCCATTTGGAAGCCAGCCGATCGCCAGCAACACGAGGCTATTACCCAGGAGCTTTTTGACCTGAATGAAGACCTGGCTTACCTCGATTATCAAATCGAGGAAATGCATACAATGGTCAACGGGTTGATCGAAAAGGAACCTAAGGCTGCCAAAGATCTTCAACCCTATGTGGATGCCCTTAAAGGCCTGAAGGAGTCCATTGTGGTTACTACCGGTGACAATTATGTGGGTTCGGCCGAACCCTTGCTTCGGGAAAAACTGGCGGCCCTTTACAGCAAGGTTGCCGATGGCTTTGCGCCACCCTCCTCTTCGGAACTGGCCAACAAAGAGCTGCTCAGCGGTCAACTGCAGGAGGCATGGGACGCCTACGGGAACTTAGAGTCGAAATACGGCAAATCCCTTTCGAAATGGCTAGATAAGCTGGAAATGCCAACTGTAGAACTGAAAAGTAAGGAGGCCTTTCTGGAGCGGTAAGTCGGAATATCCAACCGAACCGATCCGCGAATTTCAGTTCAACTCGGTACGCGAACTTCAGTTCGCTAACCCCCGACCAAAACTGGTCCGCGAATGTTAGTTCGCCTCCTCAGCAGGCGAACTAACGTTCGCCAACTTTCGACCAAGAGAACCGAAATTCAACAGCAAAAGACGACTACGCACAAAAACCATGAACGGATAAGGTTATTGGGATAATGTTATTCGCTCCATTCTGCGAGTGATCACGCGTTATGGGGTAACCTTCCTCGAAAATTGCCATAGCTTAACGCCCTTTTCATCTTCAGGTAACGCTGGTTCATTTGTTTTGCATTTTCTTGCAATTCTAAAATCATTTTCACACATGAACCGACTGTTATTGTTGAGCCTTTTTTGGCTAAGCAGCTGGGCCTTAAGTGCTCAGCTGAATGAACACCCTCTTGTAGTACTGCGCAACGGCGACTCCGGCGCCAATCCCGAGTGGGCTCCCTTCTTTCACGGCCTTGCCTCCGGCGACCCGTTGGAAGATCGCGTGATTATCTGGACCCGCGTTACCCCCGATGATCTGAATACGGAGTCCATTGAAGTGGAATGGCAGGTTGCTACCGATGCCCAGCTCATGAATGTAGTGAAGTCCGGTACCTTCACCACTACTGCTGAGCGCGACTATACCGTCAAGGTAGATGTTACCGGATTGGAACCAGGAACGACCTATTACTACGGCTTCAAAGCCCTGGGCCGGGCTTCCCTGACCGGTCGCACCAAGACCACGCCCATCGCCGATCAGACTGACCACCTCCGCTTTGCCATTGTATCCTGTTCGAACTACCCGGCCGGGTACTTCAATGCATACAAACGCATTGCGGAACGCAACGACCTGGATGCCGTCATCCACCTGGGAGATTACATTTACGAGTACGCCCAGGGCGTTTACGAAGACTCCACCGTGGCCCAGGATCGCCCCAATATCCCGGCTAATGAGATCCTGAGCGTGGAAGATTATCGGACCCGTTACTCGACCTATCGCCTGGATACCGCCCTGGCACGGGTACACCAGCAGCACCCCTTCATCACGGTATGGGACGACCACGAAAGTGCTAACGATTCCTATGTGGATGGAGCCGAAAACCACGACCCCGAGACCGAAGGAGACTGGGAAACCCGTAAAGCGATCGCCCGTCAGGTGTATTTCGAATGGATGCCCATCCGCGATACCGAAGACCAAAGTGTGTATCGCAAACTGAGCTACGGCAATATCGCTGACCTTATCATGCTCGACACTCGCCTGGAAGGCCGCGAAATACAAATCTTTAATGTGTTGGACAGTGCACTGTACGCCGAAGATCGCACCCTGCTGGGTACGGAACAAAAGGCCTGGTTGAAAGAACAACTGGAAACGTCTACCGCCAACTGGAAGATCATTGGGCAGCAGGTGATCTTCTCACCTATGGAACTGGGCTGGGGCGCCCTGCAGGATACCACCTTCAATTATTACGAGATTGAAAGCCTCTTCCTGGATATTTGGGACGGCTACCCGGCAGAACGGGAAGAGATCATTGATCTGCTGGTCGAAAAGGATATCGACAACGCTGTTTTCCTGACCGGGGACTTCCATACCGCCTTTGCCATGGACGTTACCAAGGAACCCGCCCTGGTGAGCTTACAGGAGATCCCTCCCCTGGGGACGGTACCCTTCTATGCTGAATCCCCCACTTACGATCCCGAGACCGGGGAAGGCTCGGTAGCGGTTGAGTTTGTTTGTTCCAGTGTATCCTCCGCCAATTTCGATGAGAATGTCGGACTGGAAGCAGCGGTCATTCTGCAGGCTTTTGTGAATAACCCGATCGAGCTTCCCGGATTTCCTTCATTGGGCAATCCCAACCCACACATCAAATATGCCGACCTCATTCAACATGGCTATTACCTACTGGATGTCAAATCCGATACCGTTCAGGCCGATTATTACATCAGCCCGATCGACCAGGTGGTAGGACCGGAGTTCCAGGTCTTCATGGGAGGCTTTTATAGTCTGGACGGCGAAAATCGTCTGCAAACTGCCTCCGGCCAAAGCCGTGAAAAAAGCGAGCAGGACGAGCCCGCCCCCAATGATCCCCCTATAGTGACCAGCCTGGAGGGCATTGAGCAACCGGCCAACTTCACCTTGCTGGGCGTGTATCCCAATCCTTTCAAGGATGCGCATACCCTGCACTACTCCCTGAGCGAAAGCAATCGCATCCGGATCCAGATGTACGATGCCGCCGGTAAACTGGTACAGACGATCCGGGAGGAGCAGCTACCTGCCGGCGCCTATACTCAGTTGGTGGATGGCCGCAACCTGCCCGAAGGGACTTACCTCTATCGCATCCAGGTGGGAGAGCAGGTATACACGACCAAAGTGGTGAAGTAGGAGTAATTATGGAATCCTGAACGATTCCTAATGAGGAGTTGATTAAACAAGGAGCAGATAAGTGGATAAGTTCAAACGTTTTGGCCAAACGGCAACACCAATCCCGGTCAGTGAACTTAAGTTCGCTGACCTACGAATGGGAGAATCAAAAGATCCCCCCATCCGGACCGAAAAGCTAAAACCCAAATCGCTTATCCACTTATCTGCTCGCTGTTAAATTTCCAGGAAAAACAGCTTGAGGCGTTTGTCTTCCGGGCTTGGGCATTCCCCGATGAGAGGAGTGGGTTGATCGGTGTACAGGGCCACCTTTTCATTCAGGTTTTTGATGGCTTGTCCGCAGCGTTTGCGCAGTGCTTCCTCCGTTTCTCGGCCCTGCCGGAGGCTGTCGTAGAGCGTATGGGTATCCACCGGAGCAGCGGCTGTGTAGAGGCATTCCAGGATGGCGAGTTCATCTTCTTTCAGGGGAATGGCTTTTCTCCGGTAGCGTAATTGCCGACGGGTGGGCAGCCGTTCCAACTGTTCCATCTGTCGTTGGCCTCGTTTCCAGTACAGGTATCCCGGGATCAGCAGGAGAAGTAATAAGCAAAAGCCCAGGAGGTAGGGCAACCACCAAAAGGGCCGACGAAAGACTGTTCCTTCCACCAGTGGCCGGGACTGGAAAAGGGATGCTGCAGGAAGGAAATGAAAGCGAAGGTGGTTGCCGGGTTACAATAGGGTAGCGACCAGCAGTTGGTTGCTTGCGGTATCCAGGGCCGGCGGAATAATACGGTAGATCGAGCGGATCAGGTCGGTCGGCTGGGACAGCTCGGCAAAGCGATTATTTTCGAAATCCAGACAAAACAGCCGCTTTTCAGTTAGCAGATAAAGACGATCGTTCCAGTGGACATGCCGGTGAGAAGGTTGCTCCTGAGGAATGGTCGCGTTCATGCGGCCCAGTTTTTTCCAGCGGCGCGTTTCCCATTGAAGTTGCCACACGTCCTGGAGCAGGACCTTTTCCTCCTGCAGGGTATGCAGTCCTGTGGCATTACCTCCATTCACCACATACAATGCCCGTTGGTTGTGGAAGCCAAGGGGTTCGTAACGGCCGGGCGGTGGAGGGTTGGCTGTTTTCCAGATCTCCCAGCCGCCGCTGTGGGGCGACCACTCGGCCAGATAAGACCTGAATTCGAAAAAGCCGTACCCGCCGTAGGCGTAGAGCCGGTTGCCGCGCCCGAAGAAATATCCACCATGTTGTACTCGTTGATCGAAGGACTGGTCCCGTCGTTCGATGCCCCCTTTGTGGAGTTGGTAGGTCAGTCCACCGCCGTCCAGGATAAGGTAAAGGGCCGAATCCGTCAGGGCGGGACGTAGGCGTTCGATGATCTTCGGCTCATCGGGTAATTCGTTTATTCGGTAGGGCCGCCCATGCCATTCCGACTGTTCTTCGGGGCACCACACCCAGCAGCTGTCCCTGCCCAGCACATATCAACAACGTTCGAAAGGCTGGTACAGCGGCAGCAGGGGCTTCCGGTCGGGAAGCTCCAGCTCGGGCTGAGCCTGCAAGCTACCTGCCGTCCAACAAAGTATCAGCAACAATTGCCAGGACATGGTAAGGGAATTGTTGGGTTAAAATACGTTTTTTTTAGATCTGCCCTTTGGTGCCCCGATTTTATTCGGGAGCCCAGAGGTACGCGAACTTCAGTTCGCCCCGGTCAGCGAACTTTAGTTCGCCAACCTGTGAATAAGCTGATTTTCCCCAAGCAGGGGTTGATCGTTTAGACTGCACTGTTCCACTAAGGAAATGAAGTAAATGGCCTCGCCTTTGGGCGGTAAAGGCCAGAGGGCAAAATTACCGGAAACCCTATTTCCGCGAATTTTTCTGTTTCTATTGATGCCTCCGGCTTATCTTTTGTAAAGACATCCAGTATTCTCGATCAACTCTTTCCCCAACCATCATTCCGACTAAACCTGAGTAGCCCAGACCAGCCGCGGGCTTAAGCCCGCGGCGCTGGTGGGGAGGGCCTTCTCAAATGGGTGGAAAACCCTAAGCTGATCAGGATGGAGGCAGGGATGTAGGTATTGGCCGACCCTATTTTGGTATTTCCCGCATTCCCGGCTTACCCTGTTCAGGCAAGCTTCTTCCAATCTCCGGTGATGGCCAGGGTATCCCCGTTTTCCTGAATATTGACGAATAGCGTCTGACCACTGGGGGAGAAAGTCAGGCCTGCGAATTCGGAGGTGGAGCTGCGGTTACAGGCCAGGTTGTAGATCTCCCCTTTTTGGTTGATCCCCCGAATGTAGTTCAGCTCCCCATTATCCTCGCAAAGGATAACATCGCCCCAGGGTGCCACGGTCAGGTTGTCGCAGGCGTGGAGGACGGTCTTGTTTTCCGATTCTGCGAAAAGATCCAAGTAGCCGTCCCGGTCATCCTGCCCTGGCCGGTAACGGAAGACCTGCCCCAGCTTTCTGGGCCCTCCGTTGGTACAGGCGAAATAGAGTTCATTATCGCCCCACCACATGCCTTCTCCCCGGGCAAATCGGGCAGCACCCGCATCGAAGCCTTCCTGACGAAGGGTGTCCTCTGGCGACAACACATTGTCGATATTGATCCAGTGAACTTGTACGGGTTTATTCAGGGCCATATTGGGCTCATCCCAGTTGCGGGTATCCAGGCTGGGGCGGTCTACGACCATAAGGGCTTGCAGTTGGCCCCCTTCCTGCAACTTTCCAGGGGTATTGGGCAGAAAGCGGTAGATAAGGCCGTCGTGGCGATCTTCGGTCTGGTAGACGATACCGGTACGCGGGTCAACCGCCACGGCCTCGTGATTGAAGCGCCCCATGGCTTTAATGGGCTCCGGCCGGGCGATGCCTATGGCTTCCATGGCGGGGACTTCGAACACAAAGCCATGATCGCGCTCCGCCCATTCGCTTTGACGGGTGACGTCTTCCTCACAACTTAGCCAGCTGTTCCAGGGAGTGACTCCCCCGGCACAGTTGCGGGTAGTACCGGCCAGGCTTAGAAACTGGCGTTCGATCTTCTGGCTTTGTTCGTTGTACACGAAGGTGGTGGTCCCCCCCAGGGCGGGTCTTTCGCCCCGGCCATAATCGTACAACTGCCCGGATTGCAATTTTTGCAGGAGGGCATTGTCGGTGCCGAAGCCACTGTTCTCTTGTGGCAGCGGGCTGTTCTCATGGTTGCGAACTACGATGACCAGGCCGTCTGAACCGGCGAAGGCACCCATACCATCAGGGCGTCCCGGGAGGAAAAATCCATCACTCATGGGCTCTCCAGCCCGGGAAATGACCTTGTATTGGAACCCCTGGGGCAGGTCGAGATAGCCCGCCGGGTCGCTTTCGAGGCTAAGGGGCAATGCAGGCTTATCGGCTCCTCCCTTGTGGCAACGCGATAAGGCTAAAAAGCCCAGGCTGACGATTGCAGATTGGTGTATAAACTGACGACGGGAATGGGTGGATTTCATGTTGATAATTTTTTTCTAAAATAAAGGTTTCCTGGCGAATGGGCTTAACCCTGTGGATTAAGAATTGTTTAAATGGTGGCTATTGGAGGGCGCTGGCTTTGTGGAGCAGCTTAGCCTAAACTATAAAAGCCGCCATCCTGGGCATACCCGATTTTCTGATTCAACATTTAATAATAAAAAACCAGCTTATGAAACCTGGGCTTTACCAACATTTCAAAGGCGGCCGCTATCGCGTATTGGGTATCGCCCACCACAGCGAAACGCTCGAACCACTAGTAGTTTACCAGGCCCTGTACGAATCCCCGGATTTTGGGAAAGATAGCCTCTGGGTACGCCCCCTGGATATGTTCCAGGAGGAAGTGGAGGTGGAAGGGCGAAAGCTGCCGCGTTTTAAATATATTGGAGCACTTTAAGTTGTACCAGCTCAAAAATTCAACACCCAAACCCATGAAAACCATCGGCCCATCTATTCTTCTAATTTTTGCCTTTTCTTCCGGGCTTAGCGCCCAACATCCCATCTGGCTGGATGCCGATACCGGAAATGAAATGGATGACCTCTACGCCATTGTCCGCCTGCTATCTGAACCTGGGATAGATCTTGTCGGATTGAGTTCCGCACACTTTAATAATCCGGATTTGGTGGCTTTTGAAAAGTGGAATGACTATAATACTAGGGAACTGGTCAGTGTAGAAGAAAGCCAAGAGCTAAATGAGCGCCTGTTGGCTTATTTTGATCGAATGGCGCTATCACATCCCCAGGGGGCAGATCGAATGATCGGCCGATCCTGGGGAGGAGAGACTCCCCGGGATTCGCCCGCGGCACAGGGTATGATCGCAGCGGCCCGACAACTGCCGGAAGGAGAGCGCCTGCACATCATCACCTTGGGCCCACTTACCAATGTGGCTTCAGCCCTGCAACTGGCACCGGACGTGCTGCCGCGGATCTCGATCTTCGCCTTGGGCGCGCAATACGACCTTCGGAAAAAGGCCTGGAACAAAAATGAATTCAATATTCGCAATGACCTCAACGCTTTCGATTACCTGCTAAATCTGGAAGGCCTTGATCTTACTGTCATGCCTTTGCAAACTGCGGAAGCGCTTACTTTCGACCGATCAGATACTTTCGAACAACTGGACGCCCGTCAGCCTGCCCAGGCTTTATTGCTCGAACGCTGGCGCAAGCATCACCCCGAAGAAACAAAGCACGTCATGTGGGATCTCGCCCTGGTAGAGGCCTACCTCCACCCGGAGTTTGCGACTATCAAAAAGGTCAAAACCCCACCGGAAAACACCAAACGCAAGGTCAAGGTGTACACGGCCATCAAAGGGGAGCCTTTAATCAACGACTTTTGGGCCAGCCTGAAGTGAGCATGGGGCAGGGTAGGAGATTAGAGTGGTTGATAATTCAAGACCGAAACCTCAAAACTCCTCCACCCTTTCGATCAATTTGGCGATCAGTCCAGTCCAGCCGGTTTGGTGAGACGCGCCGACGCCCCTGCCAGTATCGGCATGAAAATACTCGTAAAACAGGATGAGGTCTTTGAAATGGGGGTCATTGTAGCGGGCGGCGTGATCCCGGTGGATCGGGCGGTTGCCGTTGTCATCGGTCTCAAAGAGACTAATGAGGCGTTTGGCAATGCGCCTGGCTATCTCGCTGGGACAGTGGTATTCCCCCGAATCGTTGGGGTATTCGAGCATCAGCCGGTCCTCCAGGTAATCATCCAGTTGCATCAGGGATTGCAGCAGCAGGTAGTTCATCGGGAACCAGACCGGGCCCCGCCAGTTGGAATTGCCGCCGAACATGTAAGTACTGGATTCAGCGGGTTCATACTTTAATTCGTAATGATGACCGGCAAGGTCGATCTGGTAATCCCGCTCGTGTTTTTTAGAAAGGGACCGAATTCCGTAGGGGCTTAGAAATTCGGACTCGTCCAGCATGGCTTGCAACAGTTTTTTCAAACGATGTATAGGGGCCAGGGTCAACAGGATATCCTTTTCGGGGTCATCTACTCCGTATTCGACCAGTAGCGGTTTTTGGTGCAATTGCCGATAGCGATAGAAATCGGTGATCTGTCTCCAAAAATTAGGGAATTCGGTTCGAACACTGGCCGGCATGCGGTAGATCGGGAACAAGGGGGATAGGCCCACCAATGAGCGAACCTTTATTGGGATGACCTGCCCGTCGGGCAATCTCAGAATATCGTAGAAAAAGCCTTCTTTTTCGTCCCAGGCACCGGTATGGGCTTCGCACAAATAATTAAGGGCTTCGGCGATGTAGGTGTAGTGTTTCAGAAACTTCACGGCCATATCCTCGTATTCGGGTTCCTCCCGGGCGAGTTCGAGAGAAATTTCGAGCATGTTGAGGGAGTACAATCCCATCCATGCGGTGCCGTCGGCCTGTTCAAGGGTGCCTCCTCCCGGGAGGCCCTTGCTGCGATCGAAGACCCCGATATTATCCAGCCCCAGGAAGCCTCCTTCGAAGATATTGTTGTCGTTGGCATCCTTGCGGTTGACCCACCAGGTAAAGTTGAGCAGCAATTTGTGGAAGGCTCGCTTCAGGAAACTCAGGTCGCCTTTTCCACTTTGTTGCTTTTCCATTTTGTAGACCTCGATACAGGCCCATGCATGCACCGGCGGGTTGACATCCGAGAAGGCCCATTCATAGGCCGGGATCTGGCCATTGGGGTGGACATAGCGTTCGCCCAGGAAGATGAGTAATTGATCCTTGGCAAAATTGATGTCGACCATTCCCAGAGGAATGCAGTGAAAGGCTAGGTCCCAGGCGGCATACCAGGGGTATTCCCATTTGTCGGGCATGGAGATGATCTCCCGGTTGCGCAGGTGCCGCCAATGGTGGTTGCGCAGTTTATGGCGTTCCCGGGGCGGGGCCGGCTGGCCGGGGTCGCCATTCAACCAAAGGTCAATGTCGAAATTATAGAATTGTTTGGTCCAGAGCATGCCTGCAAAGGCCTGTCGCTGAATGTTGCGTTTGCTGGGGTCTTTGACCAGGATGGCATCGTAGAATTCACCCGCTTCCCGGATGCGTTCTTCGAAAGTGGTTTCGAAAAAGGTACCCAGGTCGTCCGGTAAAACGGGATGGGGGTTGAGCCGGAGGCGGATCTCCCGGCTTTCCCCGCCTTCGAGTTCAAAACTGTAGACCGGTGCACATTTGGTACCCTGATTTGGGTGGCAATACGCCAAAGGGTTGCCCTCGATCACGGCCCGGTGAAAGCTGTCTTTTACATAAGGAGTGGGATTGCGCAGTTCGAAAATGCGCTCCCGGTTGGTCTCGTTTTCGGTAAACAGAACCTGGCCCGTAGGTTGGAACTGGAAATGGTATTGGGGCAGATGGAGATGGTTGACCTCTACCACATCATCAGTTTTCTGTTTAAGGCCTACTTTTACCCGGGGACAGGAGGGGTCGTGATCCCAGCGATGGCGAAACCACAGGGTGGGTAATATGGTTATGGGAGCCTTCTGTTCGCCCCGGTTGTGAATGGTGATGCGGATCAGCAGGTCGTCATGATCGGCCTTGGCGTATTCGGTAAATACGTCGAAATAGGCATTTTCCTCGAAGACACCGGTATCCAGCAATTCGTATTCCCCCACGGTTTTATTGCGGTCCTGATTGACCTTGATCAATTCTTCATAGGGGTATTCCGCTTGTGGGTATTTGTAGAGGTGCTTGAGGTAGGAGTGGGTGGGTGTACTATCGAGGTAATAATAGAGTTCCTTTACATCTTCGCCCTGGTTACCCTGGGGACCGGTCAAACCAAAGAGTCGTTCTTTCAGTATGGGGTCTTTGTGGTTCCACAAAGCAATGGCAAAGCAAAGGTTGCATTCGTCGTCGCAGATCCCTGCAAGGCCATCTTCTCCCCAACGATAGGCACGGGAGCGGGCGTGCTCGTGCGGCAGGTACTCCCAGGCATCTCCGGTCGGGCTGTAATCTTCCCTTACGGTTCCCCATTGGCGTTCACTTAGGTAAGGCCCCCATCGGAGCCAGGCCTTTTTTCCGGAATAATGTTCTTGCAAACGACGGGATTCGGCAGTATGGGCTTTCATTTTCGGGTGGTTTTGGGTATTGACAGTAAATATAGGGGATAAGTGATAAGTGATTGAGGGTGGAGAACTTTTATTTTGACAATAGTCTTAACGAAGCTTACTCAAAGCAGAAGCGAGAGCCGGCCTCGATCCCTTTTCACTTCTGGATCGTCTCCAACTCCTGAAGTAGTTGGCGGGCGGCGATTTCCCAGCTGAAACACAAGGCGCGTTTGGAGCCCCGAGCGACCAATTCGGCCTGTAAGTGGGGCGATTGGACGATTTCCAGCAGGCGGGCGGCGATAGAAGCGGGCTTAAGCGGGTCGAAAAAGAGGGCGGCATCCCCGGCGACTTCGGGCAGGCTGCTGCGATCGCTGCAGAGGACGGGGGTCTGGCAGCAAAAGGCCTCCAATACCGGGAACCCAAAGCCTTCGTATAAGGAAGGATAAACAAAGGCTTCGGCCATGGTGTAAAGCACCGGTAAATGAGCAGCCGTTACGAATCCGGTTTGGATAATGTCCTTTCGATAAGGAGAGTTGTCGATGGCTTCTAGGAGCTCCTGTGCTTTCCAACCTAGTTTCCCTACCAGTACCAGTTGATGGGCGTAGCTGCTCCAGGACCGGAAAAGGTTGTAGGCTTCCACGAGGCGGACGAGGTTCTTCCGGGGTTCCAGGGTGCCCAGGTACAGAAAATAAGGTTGACCGATATGGTATTGTTCGAGCAAACCGGGTTCCTTTGTTGGAGTGAACAGGCTTTCTCGTCCCGGGTAGATCGTTCGCGTTTTTTGGGCGGTGAAAGGATAGTGACGCCGGATGTCCTGTTCGGTATGTTTCGAATTGGCGATGATAAGGTCGGTCTTCCGAAGGGCCCAGGGTACGATGGCCCGTTGCAGGCGTTGGCTCAACCAAATATGGTATTCCGGGAACAGCTTCCAGGTCAGGTCGTGGATCACCGTGGCACGCAGCACCTTTCGGGGCAGGTTAAAGGGCCCTACGTGCCGGGGTTCGATGACCACATCCGGGCGCAGTTTCCGCAAGGCCAGAGGGATTTGGACATTCAAGCGGTAGACCTGGTAACCAGGAATTTGTAGTACCGGTAGTACCAGTTCTCGGACGTTTTCAAATTCCTTGCCTTCGAATGCCCGTACGATCAAGATCTCGTGTCGATCGCCCGCCACTTTTCCCAGGGCTCGGATCAGTTCCCGGGTGTAGATTCGGATGCCGGCATATTGAAAATCCAGGGCGTCGGCGATGATGGCTATGCGCATATTCGATGGTGGATTTTACCCATTCCGGTTCTCGGTTAATTCCTGATACAAATGTTCATATTGGGCGATGGTGGTTTCGAGGGGGAATTGTTTTTCGGGGGGAGTATTCCATTCACCGGCGGCAGCCTTTAAAAGCGCGCCGGCCAATTGTTCGGAGGTGAAGGGCGAAAATGAACGGGAAGGCCCTCCCACCACTTCTTTCAGGGCCCCCCGGCCCGAATGCACCAGGGGTACTCCCAGAGCGATACTTTCTACGGCTGCAAAGCAGAAGCCTTCACTATAGGAGGGGGTCACCACACAGTGAGAGGCCTGCAAGGCTTTCTTCAGGTCTTCGAATGGCAGCTCATGGCGGATCTCCACCTGCTCTTCGATTCCAGCTGTGCGAATATAATCCTTGATCCACCGCAAAAAGCCAGCCGGCTGCCGGGAGGTGATCAACTGCAGGCGGCTGTCGGGTAGCTGGTCGGCAACCAGCCTGGCGGCCGGCAACAGCAGGTCGAGCCCCTTGGAAATGCCCGCCCGGCCAAAGTACGTATAGGTAAACGGCTGTTCTTTAGAAGGGCTGCCCTGCCGGGGCTGAAAGTCGGCATAGTTTATCCCATTGTGAATGGTGGTCAGGCGTTTTGAAGAGACCCCCTCTTCCTTTAAGCGCTGGGCGGTACTATCCGAAACAGCGACAAAGCGGGTAAAGGGCAGCTTTAGCAGTATTTGTTCGAACAGGTAATGGCCCCATTGACTAAATCGACTCATAAAGGGCAGGCTGTACCACAATTTACCCCAGGCTTCGTGAAAGGTAATGATCACTTTTTTCCCGAAGAAATGCGCACCGAAGAAGGCGGGTAAACCAGCATTATAACTGGTGGTGTGTACCAGATCGTACTTGCGAACGCGGCCCAGGATGGCGAAAAAGGCAAAAAAGGTGAACAGGTACCGGCTACTGAGGGGGAGTCGAATGATCTCCAGACCCTCTGCCTGTTCCCGTTTGGGCAGCTTGCGATCCGAGCGAGAGGTGATGACGGTACAGTGCACGCCGCGGGCTCGGAGGTGATCGATCAGATTTTTAAAAAGGGTCTCCACCCCGCCTATGTGGGGGTGGAAGAATTCCAGCACGAATAATACCGACATGAACTGCTATACTTGCTCCCGCCTGTCCTCGCGTTTGCGCTCTCGCTCCTGTTGTTTGGCGAGTTCTCGCACCAGATCAGTAAACTGTGTCTCCAGGCGGGTAATGGAAGCCGAAAGGTAAAAAACAAAAATGTATAAACCGCCAAGGGCAAGGAAAATTACCGCGTTAATATTGCTTTTGAAGCCCAGCATCACCGCCAGTCTGCCCGAAATCCAGTTGGGGACTATGGCTAAAAGGGCGATGGCGACCCAAAACGAGATCCAAAGTGCGGTCCCTCTGATCGAACGTCGATGCCTGGAATACTGACGGATGGTTCTGACGATAAAAATTAAAGCGATCAAAGGAACCAGCCATTGATATATTTCCAATTTTAAATCGTCCACAGGGAAAGGGTTTTCGTAATCGAATTTAATTTAAAAAGACCTCATAAGGAACGGGAAATCGGGCACTTTTCAAACCCTAGATCCTCGTTCAAAAGGAATTTGCAGAGCTGGTCCAATTACAAGATACGGATAAATTTCAGCTAGGTCCAGGGGCTTAAAGCGGCTTTTGGGAATATATTCTTCCAATCCTCTGGTTTAGGTTGGAGGAAAGTAGGAGGCTTGAATTTTTGGTACGTTGTAAAATTAAGAATACCTTTCTTCCCTGTTAATTTGGCGTTTGCACCTGCTTGGTCCAAACCAAAGACTAAAGGCCCCAAGGAAAAGCTTTTTTCCGGAAAAACCGGCCTGAAAACAAATCTACTCATGAAACAAGCCATCAAGTGGGCGGGACTGAGCCTTGCGGCGATCTGGATACTTCTCCTTTTTCTGGACTATTGGTATTATCAGGAGGAGCAGCGGCTGGCTATGCTGGAATTTCAATACGCCGGGCTGGCCGGGTTGTTGTTGGTGCTTGGTGTTTTGGGCAGCCTGTTGTTTTATCGCCTTCCGGGCCGGGCAGCCGCGCTGTTAAACGGCTTAACCATCCTTTTGCTCGTGCTGATCTTCCAACTGGTCCTGGCTGGTATGTTCTTTGCCAAACATACGGAAACGGCCATGAGCGGTAGTGAGGGAGTGCTGCTACTTTGGGCTCAATTAAAAACGGCGGCTGCCTTATTTGGCATTGTGGTCTCCGCCTATGCTCTTGGGAGCCTGATCCTGCGCTTGTTCAAATTGGCGCTTACCTCACTGGAGCGGCGGCTGGTGGCGATCGCCCTGGGTATTTTCGGTATCACGGCGATAATGTTTGTTTTGGGCAGCCTGAATATGCTGTATCCGGCCGTTCTGATCCCCTTTCTGCTTTTGCCGGTAGGATTGGCATACCGACAGGTATTGGATTTTCTCAGCTCTATTTTTATTAGGCCTTTGCCGGTCGGGGAGGACTTAAATCCGGTCGGTATATTTAGTGGTTTGTTCTTGTTGTTTCTTGTGGGAATGAATTTCATGTATGTCAATCGGCCTTATCCGACCGGATTTGACGCTATGACCCTATACGTTAACCTGGCCAGTTTGATCCGGGATTACCATGGCCTTGTAGCCGGGAACGATCCCTATGCCTGGTCCTTATTCATGTCTTTGGGATATCTCCTTTTCGATCAAACAGCGGTAAGCCTGGGACTTTCCTTTTTGGGCGGCGTCCTGGGCTTGTTTGCCTTGTATGCGTTGGGCAGAAAAATGCTGGATGCGAATTTCACCTTATTGGGCCTTCTATTGTTTTACGTTCTGCCCTTATCCAATTGGCTGTCTTACCGGGATATGAAGATCGATATGGGGCTGCTGTTCGTATCCGCCTGTGCGGTCTTGATCTTCTGGAATTGGATCGAGCCTCCCCAGGAGCCGGTTAGGAGGAAGCCAAAAGCAAAACCTGCCAGGCCGGAAGTAAAAGCGGCAAAAAAGCCGGTATCCAGAGGGGCGAAGTCAAAGAAAAATAAAAAAACCGGCACCAGAACTGCCCGGCGACCAGCTCCTCCAAAAGCAGAAAAACCGGCCTCTGCGCCAATCCCCAGACGGGAACTCCAGCCTTTATTACCTGAATTCGTACCGCACGCCCTACTGGTTTTGGGGATCCTTTGTGGTTTTGCTGCAGGCATTAAGTTATCTGCTCTGATCCTGTTTTTGGCGGTGGTGACAGGCGTTTGGTTCCACCGGGGCGGAAAATACGGAGTGCTGAGTGCCTTTGCTCTACTGCTGGGAGGTATATTGTTGATCGGTCTGGATACCCAGGCCGGCTTGCGGGACTTTAATCAGCAGGCTATCCTCTCCACGGCTATTTTGTTGGCGGCGGGCTTGGGTTTATTCGGTTATTGGTTTTTTAAGGACCGAAAGGGAAGTCTTACTGCAATTCAGGAAACGGTGATCCTGGGCGCTATTTTTACATTGCTGCTGACACCCTGGTTTATAAAAAACTATTCGGAGTCAGGCCAATTATCCGTTGACGGCCTGACCACCGGTAAAAGTGATATTCCCGTTTTGAATATGCGCAAGATGGAAATCATCATGCAGGAGTTGGAATAGCCTCCAGTCTGATAATCGAAAATGCTATGCACCAATCTTGTTCGAGAACTGTTCCAACCCGCTTTCTTCAAATGCTGCTCGTGGCAGTTGTACTTCTGATAGGGACTCTACCGGTCCAGGCTCAAAATACGGAGCCGGGGTCTACCAGGGAGCAAACAGAGGAAGAGGCGATCAAAGGTCCAACCAGCAAGCGGGAGGATGTGCAAAAATTTTGGGGTTACGACTCCTCCAACCTGATGCGCTACCTGACCATCCCCTATGATATGGTCATGAATATCAACGTACGCATGTATTTTGTAGGGCTCAACTTATTGTTGCTGCTGTTCATCCCGCTGGTCTACTTTCGAAAGGAAGGGCCACCCTGGATGCAGTTGCTTGCCCTGCTGTTGTGCCTGGTCTGGTTGATCCTTGTAATTCCTTCGGCTTATGTAAACTTCAAAAACCTGGAAGCGGCGGAGGCACCGGCAAAATTGCAGGAGGAGCGTGCCCAGGCCTCTGCTGATCCATTATTACAGTTGGGCTTTATTGTCCGACAGGGCCTGGTCAATATTTATCCGGGCATAGACCGGGTGCTGACCCGCTTGTCGCCAGATCGGGATCGTTTGGCCTATCCGGTAGTTTTTGGATTGTTTTTCCTTTTGTTTTTTCTGATCCAAAACCGGATCGGTCATTTATCCCAGGCCTGGCAGGCCTTTATATGGTTGATGTACCTGTATATTATGACCTGGCTGATCCTGTCTTCCGGTATTCCCTGGTACGGATTACTGATGATCCCGGTTTTACTCCTGATTTGGTTGCGTGGCGTGGTGGGAGCGAACCCATTTGAAGGAAAGGTCCCCTGGGGAAGAGTGGGGTTAACTTTAAGCTTTGCAGCATTGACCTTTTGGATGGCCTTTACTTATCGCTTCAGCAACTATAGTCCGGGACAGGATTTCAACTGGCCTTTATTGTTGCCTGTAGTAGAATATCAAACCGGTCGAATTGACGAAGACCGCTCTTTCGATAAGGTCTATCTCGGCTACAAACGAGCGATAGAAGAAATAAATGGAAACCCCACTGCACAGGTCTATCGCATTGGCACCTTTATGCCCTTCTTTATTGAGAAAAATGACCGAAGGATCTATTCGGATAATTTTCTGGATAATTTCCAGCAGCTCTACAACCGCTATCCGGATCGGGAGAAACTGGCCCGGGGTTTAAAGGCCTATGGCTATGATTATCTAATTATCAATCTGCAGGTAGCCAGTTTTGACAATACACCGGAGCAGAGTTTACGCCAGAAGTTCGACAAATTCATGGAGTTTGCCGTGGGCAACCCCCAACTGGAGTTAATGAGCACTGACCGGATACTTCGAAGGATGTCAGATGGGAGTATGTATCTGGGGATATATCCGGCAGAAGGGGAGGAGGTATTGAACGCCGGGTCCATGGCCGTTTTTCGGATACTGTAAACTGGTGAGCAGGTTTTATTTTTATTAACTTTGTGCAAATCCAATGCTTCCGGTCAACTGGCCTGCCAAGGCATGAACGGAGGAAAAACCATAATCCATGGAGCCGAATACCTTTATTGTCATACCTGCCAAGGATGAAGCCGATCGTATCGGGCAGGTACTGACGGGGGTGAAGGAGGCCGGATACGAACAGATCGTGGTCGTCAATGATGGCAGTATCGATGCAACTGTAGAGATCGCGCGAAAGAATGGGGCTCATGTTCTTACCCATGCCGTCAACCTAGGCGCGGGAGCTGCCACAAAAACCGGGATCGAATTTGCACTGGAATTGGGAGCAGAGTTGATCGTGACCATAGATGGCGACGGGCAGCATTTTCCTACCGATATAGACCGATTGGTCCAACCTTTTCTGAAAGAACGCGAACTGGACGTGGTGATTGGAAGTCGCTTCAAACAGCGCAATGAAGATATTCCGGTACAAAGAGTGATCTACAATAAGATCGGGAACTTGTTGACTGCTCTGATCACAGGTATTCTGGTTTCCGATAGTCAATCAGGTTTAAAAGCTTTTCGTGCCCGGTTTGCCAGGCATTTGGATTTTCAATTTTCCGGATACGAGTTCTGTACTGAGTTCATCCACCTGATGCGCCAACATCGGGCCCGCTACAAGGAGGTTCCTATTAATGTCCGATATACTTTTGAGACCATGAAGAAGGGGCAGTCGCTGGAGAATGGGTTTAAGATGGTGTTGCAGTTTATCCGCCAGTTTGGATAGCGATCTTATTGCCTTCGAGGCCCTCCCACACCGGTTTGATCCACTGTTGTCCCGTTCCACTCAGGGGCCTTTCCTGTATAATGATCACCCCTTCTGTTTCCTTGCGTACAGGCAGGCGGTAGTCGTAGTAGCCGGCGGGCATGAAGGGAAGGCTGCTGCGTTCGGAGGGCAATCCATGAGAGGAAAACTGCTTGCGGTTGGGGGTAGGATGTAATTCGAGCAAGCCGTTCATTTTCGAGAAAGCAAAATAAACGCTGAGGGGATTATTTCCAGCCTTTTCGAGCCTGAGTTGTTTGGGTTGCCGTTGTACACGTAATTCTGGACGTGGAGCACTGCAATTGATCCAGCCCAGGCGATCCAGTTGCAGGCGCATTCGGTCCCCGGAAACCCGGGCGGAGTTTTGGTTGGCCAGGAACCAATCGAGCTTTGCGGCTACAGTGGGACGGAAATTTCCGGGAACTGCCCGGCCGGAGAATTGGGAGAGGGCCTGTGGCTGTTGTAAGGAATGCTGAAGGGGGATATTTAATTGAATGGGTTTGACCAGGTGCAGAGGTTCACCGTGGGCATAAGCCTGAAGAAAACAAAGCCCGCCGCTTTCAAGTGGGGTTTCCCGGGTGGCTGTGGGGCGATCGGTAAGTACTAATTCGTCCAGGTCTGACAATTCGATCAGGTAAAGGCTGACCGCCGCCTCCCGGACAAGGTTTCCATCCAGGCGGGCAAAAGTGTATCGGGGAATATATAACTCGTACTGTTTGGTACCGGTAATCTGGGTAGAACGATAGGGGAGGAGTCGAAAATGCTGCAAACGCTCGAAAAGCGCATGAGCTGCGTGAGGGCTTACCATCGGTAAACCTGAAAGCAAGTTTGAAGCATCGCCCAACCTGCTGCCATGCATGGATAGATAATTTCTCATCTTACACCTTTGGTGAATAGTAGCTTTGGCCCTCCAGCCTTAAGTTGTTCTCAGTTGCGTTTGAAGCAGTATCGGACCAGTTAGAAGACGCTTTCAGAATATTTCTTTCTTCGTATTTTGCAAGCTCTTTTGATGGTTAAAAACCTTTTAACCGGACTAAAAGAAAGCTACAGTCAGGGCTTTTATTTTGAGGTAATATACAAATTAACAAAAATTATCTTAATAAATCCAATACTTATTAAGAAATTCCTTAATTTGAAAGGAATACACAAAGACAAAAAAAGGAAAGTAATCCGGGGGAATAGATAAGAAAACAGGTCGTGAAGCGATTTTATCATTCTTTGAAAAGTCAGGTTAAATTTATCATAATTCTGAAGAAGGGTAGATCTGAATTTGAACAGGTCAAGTACATTTGAGTTATTAAAGCTGAGAGTTTGGTTAGAAAAAGGCCAAATACGATGCAGGTCTTTTTTACATTACTCCCAGAGTTTAATTAGCATCTTTTAATTAAAAATTGTCTTAGAATTATGAAAAATGTTTTTGGTGTATTGCTGATGAGTCTGTTGGCGTTGACTTTCGCCTGTAATTCAGAAGCCCCTACTCAGGAAGATACTACAGAAGAAACAGCTTCTGATGAGCACATGGATGAGTCGGCTGAAGCCATGGAGGTCAAAACGGAGTCAGAAAGCTACGGAACGGAACAATACCAAACTACCGTTTTGAAATCTGACATTCCAAGTCCCCGCAAAGAAACAAAAGGAACTATCGGTGAAACGGAGGTAACCATCAACTATGGTAGCCCTTCTGTGAAAGGTCGTACCATTTGGGGTGATCTGGTACCTTATGGCCAGGTTTGGCGTACAGGTGCAAATGAAGTGACTACGATTGAATTTTCTTCTGACGTAATGGTTGAAGGAGAATCATTGAGTGCAGGTAAATACGGTTTGTTCACCATCCCAGGTGAGGATAAGTGGACCATTGTTTTCAATGAAAATGGAGAGATGTGGGGTGCCGGTGATTACGATGAAGCGAAAGATGCTTTGCGTGTTGAAGTTAGCCCTGAAATGGTTGAAGAAGTACAGGAAACTATGGAGTTTCAATTGGAAGAAGGAAATTTAGTTTTGCGTTGGGACAAGGCTCATGTGGCTGTTGCTGTTAGCCCAGCTAGCTAAAAAATTCGCCAATAATTATATTCCCAAAAATGAAAGGGGACCAGGTCAAACCGGTCCCCTTTTCATTTTTGATATTGATCTATTTTTTATTACTGGCAGGTTGCTAATTTTTTTCGAACCGCATCGTAGTAGGGGGACTCTACCCGGTAGGAAACCTTGTACGTGTCAACGGTAAGTTGGCCATTGTCCTGCTCCCGGTAGCAGCCCGTTTGAGGGTTGATAGCTTTTCCTTCTCCTACTTGCAACAGATCATTATTGTTTATCCAGTAGTCTAGATTGTGCTCTGTGGGGTGGGCATCTGAATGCTCCACGAATACCACAATGATCCTTCCGCTGGGGTCAGCGTAGGCATGATCGATTTGCCCTGCTGACAAAGGCAGCTGTTCTGCTGATTTTGAAGATCGCTTAACCGCCTGGCTAAACAAAAGTATCCCCAGAAGGATGGGCACCAGCATCAATCCGCCACTTAACAATCTGATCAACAATAATTTTCGTTCTAGCTGGGTCATTTTTATATCTCTTCTTTGAATTTATTCTTAGACTACTTCTTTCAACACCATTTGGACTGATATTACTCCTGCAAGTTACGGATTAACAATTAATTATCGACCTACAGGCAGTTTTCATCCATGGAGGTGATCCATTCCCGGATCAGGGCGAGGCCTTCTTTGTGGACGGTCACCCGGCCCAGTTCGGGCATCATAACCCCGGGATCCTTGCTTTCCATTCGATAAACAAGAATAGACTGATTGGGTTGGCCAGGCTGGATGCCGAAGCGTCTGCCGCCGGAGCCTTTTCCAGCGGCTACGGGTGTTTTGCAAATGCCCCAGCGACCGGGGTCGGTTTCGTCGGCCGTTAGATAAAGGCCGGTAGTGTGAGCGGGGCCTTCTGCCTGGTGGCAATGGCCACAATTGACGTCAAGATAAGACAGGGCCCGGGCTTCCAGGTTTGTAGCTTGGGGGTCATCCCAGGGAGCAATTCCTGCTTCAGGTGTAAAGCCGGCCTTCAGGTAGCCGGTTTCTACCCACTTATCGAGTTGTTGTGCCCTTCCATCAGAATAGACAAAGGTACGATTTAGGTTACGCAGCCTTGGCCCGATAGGTTGGAGGCTGTTATTCCGGTTATGGCAGCTTTTACATTGATTTTTATTGGGAATGGCATAGGTGATAGCCTGTTTTTTCCCCTCTTCATCGATCCAGCTTACGGCTTTGTAATCACCCACAAGGTTGAGCTCTGCATCTGATTGAGTGTCATCCCAGACATATGTGTAGGCATGCCAGCCATCGCTCTTTTTGAACAACAGGCGGGTTTCCACCAAATTCCAGTCTGCATCCGGTTTTCGAAAATCAGCGGGATAGTAAAAGGTTTTGATCAAGACACTGTTCTCGAGAAATATAAGCCGACCTTCTGCATCGGTGGTTGCCTGGACGCTATCTGGCATCCAGATAAAACGAGCCTTATGGGCATAGTCTGTGAACAAAGGGGTGATCAACTCATAGGGTAGAACCCCTTTCCGGGCTTGTTGAGCAGCCAGGAAACCCTCAAAAAAGCCATATTCGGAAAGTTTTTTGTAGGGTACATCTTCTGGTCGAAAATCAACAAATGCCGGGCTCTCCGGTAGAGTTGTTTTCTGGTCTGCCGGATGATCCCTGGGGGGTTCCTTTTGGCAGGTGGGAAGAATAAGGACTGTTGTCAGGATGAAAAAAAATAATCGGAGGATGGACATGCTGAAGCGTTGCTTAGGTGCCTTGCATCTATAGATGCAAGGCACCTGTTACTAAAAATTTATTTAAAATCAAAATTTCCGAACCACTTTTTGATTTTCCACTCCCAATTCCAAGGGGGCGGTCAAGTGGAAGGATTTGTTCTACCCGGGCATTCGGGAGGCCCTTAAAGGTCCAATTGACATTGATAGGGGCCCAGGTCGTGGGTCACCAAATCGAAATTATTGGCCGCGTCGATATTGGCAAAGCGCAGCTTTTCACTATCCTGTTGGATACAGATCTGCATGGAATTTTCTCCCTCCCGTTTGTCATCCCGGATCCCGTCGTAAAGGATATCCTGGGGCTTTCCCCAGAAGACCCAATTGACCATTTTCCCAAAATCACTACTCAGGTCAGGTAGCGTTTTCTTTCGTTGATAGGTATTGCCGTGCAGGTAAATATTGTAAGTGAACGGGTCGTACGCTTTGTTGTTCCATGGTCTTTCTGTGATATGATAGCTGGCGATGGCTGTACCAAAGGTCTTGTGGCCGATAATCTCATTATCGTAAATTTCGACATTTTTTGCAGCTAATAGGATCACTCCGGTGCCAGGAGGGACGATGCCAACAATATTACCCTTGGGAGCGAAATTCCTGTGATTGTTGTCGCGGATCTCGTTTTGGTAGACCTTGCAGTCGGTTCCGTTCACAACAGGCAGATCAGGCAGGTCGAAAACCAGGATGCCGCCAGTATTATTAATAGAACGATTGTCGTATACTTCAGAATGGGTACAATTCTCGATCTCAATACCTGCTACGTTATGATGTGCATAATTGTTCCGTACGATCACATTCCTGCTTTGACCTACATAGATGCCAGCATCCGAGGCATTGGAAGCCTCACAGCTTTCGATTAGGACCTCGGAACAGGCGACCGGATATAAACCGTAGCCGCCATTCTTTTTACTGGGACCACGACTCCAGGTGGTCCGAACATTGCGTATAGTCACCCCCTTACTGTCTTGTATTTTGATTGCATCCCCTTTGGTGTCCTGCACGGTCAGGTCGAGAATGGTAACCGAGTCGGCAGCTATTTTAAGGCCCTCAGCACCCATTCTTTGAGCCTTAAAGGAGAGTATGGTCTTATCGATCCCGGCACCTTTAATCGTCACCCCCTGGATTCCATCCAGAGAAAGGGGGCGGTCAAATTCGAAGGTTCCTGCAGGTAATTCAATGACGGCTTCCGGCTGAGCCATGATGAGTTGCTCCTGGATTTGAGTGTAGGTTTCTTCGTCTATAGTGATCTCAGGAGAAGAGGTGCAGGCCCAATGGAGCAAAGCTACCCCTGCCAGTATGTATAGGAGTCGATTCTGTTTCATCGCACTTGTTTTTTGTTTGCCAATTTGGCAAAAATAAGCTAAAAATTAGGCTTTCACCCTGAAATGGTGAATTTAATTTGAAGTCATTTGCAGGAAACGACACTTTTCCTGCAAATGACCCAGAAGGATGGGAAGAGTATAGCTTATTGCCCCTCGTAAGACCAGAGGCTATCCACGAAGTACCGGTCCTTATCGAAAAAATGTCGAACCGGATGAAAACCGGTAGCTACTGCCAGTGCTTCAATTTCTTCCGGACTGTATTTCTGAGAAAGTTCTACTTCAATTGGTTCCCAGGCTTTAAAGTGGATCCGGCGGTTGATTCCCTCTACATACACGTCCTGATCCTGCAAACTTACCAGGAAACTTCGGGTTGCTCCGCTAACCGGGTTGTAGGTTTCCCAGTGCTTAAATTGCTCGATTCTGAAATCTGCACCCAGTTCGCGATTCATCCGGGTCAGGATGTTGAGGTTGAAGGCGGCAGTGATACCCGCAGGGTCATTGTAGGCATTCAGAATAACCTGAGGGTCTTTCTTCAGGTCACAACCCAGTAGGAGCAGGTCCCCTTTTTCGAGATTGCCGCCGATTCTGTTGAGAAATGATTTTGCACGCTTGGGACGAAGGTTACCGATATTGGCACCCAGGAATAGTACTACCTTGCGCGCCTTGCTGCGGTAATGGAGTTCCTCCAGCATTTCAAAATAATCCCCTTGCATGGGGGCACAATTGAGTTGGGGTAATTCCTCCTTAAGGCTGGCCTCTAATTCCCCGAGAATATATTCGGAGATATCGACCGGGCAATAGCGAAAATCCAACTCCTGCTCTTGAAAATGCCGCAACAACACTTTGGTTTTGGCCCCGTCACCAGCTCCGAGCTCCACCAGGTCGAAACGGTCCGTCCCGATCATCTTCTGCAAGGCGGATTTGTGGGTGTTCAGGATTTCAAATTCGCAATCGGTCAGATAGTATTCCGGCATTTGCATGATCTGCTGGAATAATTTATCTCCTGCTTCATCGTAAAAATATTTACTGTGCAGCTGCTTTGGGGTTTGAGTAAGGCCTTCCAGCACATCACGGCCAAAGGCCGTCATTTGGTCGGTACCTGCTTTGGGTGCAGTCTCCATGGATTATTTTGTTAATTAAAGGATTTAACCGAAAGTAGACCAATGCAAGTAACAAGGGGCACAGCGCCGCCCTCAGCCGGTTGGTGCCTCCCTTCCGAGCTAATTTACATTGGTCCTATGCTTTTTTCATTATTTCGCCAAACGAATGCCGGTAAACTGCCAGCGCTTGTCCGGGTGAAAGAAGTTTCGATACGTAATGCGAATATGGGAATGAGGAGTTGCTACAGACCCGCCTCTTAATACCTTTTGGTTGACCATGAATTTGCCATTGTATTCACCAAGGGCACCTTCAAAGCGGGGGTAGTTGGGATAGGGGAGATAGGCGCTGTTGGTCCATTCCCAGCATTGTCCCAGGAATTGATCGTCTCTGGCCTTGCTGCAAATGCTCGGATGGTACAAGCGTTTTTCGAGTAAGTTGGCGGATTCTGGTATCTTATAATGCTTTTGAGCGCAGGCTACTTCCCATTCGAATTCGGTAGGTAGTCGAAAGCCCCGCCAGCGGGCATAGGCATCTGCTTCAAAAAAGCTTATATGGGTGACCGGGAGTTCCATATTGAGCGGGCTTAGTCCCTGGAGGGTATATTCGAACCACTGCCCATCCTGCTCATACCAATAGGCAGGGGCTTTAACTTCCTGCCCCTTCGCAAAGGCCCAGCCTTCTTCCAGCCAATGCTCGAATTGTTCATAACCTCCGGCCTGGATGAACTCCAGGTATTCGCCATTGGTGACCAGGCGGTCTTGTATTTCGAAAGGGTATAAATAGACCTTATGGCGTTGTTTTTCATTGTCCCAGTAGAAACCCTCTCCTTCAAAACCCACTTCGTATAGACCTTCCGCCAGGGCCATCCAATTAGCCGGCCGGGCTTTGGCGACGGATGGCTGGTCGGTTTTTCGGTAAACGGGATGAAGCGGGTTGTTCCCAAGGATATACTTAAGGTCAGTGACTAGTAACTCCTGGTGTTGCTGCTCGTGTTGTAAACCGATCACCAGCAGGTCGTATAAGCCTTGTGGTACCAACTGGTTTTTCTGCAGCAGCTGCCGCATTCCCTGGTCTACATGCTCCCGGTAGGCCAGTACGGTGCCCACATCGGGACGGGTCATATTGCCCCGATTGCTGCGCAGCATACGAGGACCCTGACTTTCATAATAGCTATTGAAAAAGTAATTAAGGCGTTCATCGAACAGGCTGTAGCCAGACACTTGTTCGGCCAGGATGAAATTTTCGAAAAACCAGGTAGTATGACCCAAATGCCACTTCGGGGGACTAACGTCTTCAATGGGTTGCACTACGTAATCTTCCGTTTGTAATGGGGCGCAAATAGAGATTGTTTCCTTTCGGACGGCTTCGTACCACTCCCAGAGATCTGTTGCAGTACGACTATTGGGGATTGCAGTCATGAATGATTAAGAATTATAGATAGTAAAGGTTTTTGCGTTGCCTTTTTCGATATATATAAAATTCAACGGTTGCAATTCTTATATTGTTGATCTGGGCGGGTTATAAGCACAAAATAAAATAAAACGGATTTACTTCTAAAGGAATGACGCACTTAACTGAACAGATTGTCCAAATTACTTACGTAAGGGTGGTGCTTCCCATTGCAACACCTAAGCCGTATACCTATCATGTTCCGGAGGCTCTGGTCGGCCAGGTAGCCTTCGGTAAAAGGGTGGAGGTGCAATTTGGGAGGTCCAAGCTGTATGCTGCGCTGGTAATAGAAGTTCACCAAAACCCTCCGAAGGGCTATAAGACCAAACCGGTACTTTCCGTTATTGATGAGGTACCCATTGCCCTACCCGAACAGGTCGAATTGTGGCAGTGGATGGCTGGTTATTATTCCTGTACCCTAGGAGAAGTCATGCAGGCGGCAGTTCCGGCTAATTTGAAGTTGGTTAGCGAGACACTGCTGACCCTTAGTAAGGAATATGTGCAAGATGTTGATGCTCTGGAAGACGAGGAATACCTGATCGCGGAGGCACTTAGTATACGGGAAGAGTTGACTATCGGTGACGTTCGGGATATTCTCGGTCGAAAAACGGTTTTCCCCCTGATCCGGCAATTACTAGAAAAACGGATATTAGTGCTGAAGGAAGACCTAAAACAAAAATACAAGCCTCGTACCCTTACCTATGTACGTTTAACCAACACATTCCAATCCCCTGGGGTGGAGCTGCAATCCGCTTTCGATCTGCTGAAGAGAGCTCCCAAACAGGAAGCGCTCTTACTGGCCTATTTGCATTATTCGAAAAAAGATGCCCTGGTCAAACGGGCTGACCTGTGCCGTATGGCAGATGCCGACACCCAACTGGTCAACAAGCTGGTAGATAAGGGCATATTCGAACTATTCGAAAAGGAAACCAGCCGGCTGGGTACTTATTCGGCGGATCTAGTTGATGCCCACGAAATGACCGAACAACAGCAAGTTGCACTTGAGGAAATTCGAGCGCACTTTAAAGCTAAACCAGTGGTCTTACTACAGGGGGTAACGGGAAGCGGCAAAACCCAGGTGTACGTAGAACTGATCCGGTCAGTCCTGGAAAAGGGAAAACAAGTGCTATATCTTCTACCGGAAATTGCCCTTACCAGCCAGATCATCGCCCGCTTACAGCAGGTATTTGGTAATGAGGCCATGGTGTACCATTCCCGTTTGAATAACAACGAAAGAGTGGAAGTCTGGAAGACGGTGGCTGATGGGCACCCCCTCATCCTGGGAGCGCGCTCTGCTCTATTTCTTCCCTTTCGAAAGCTGGGCCTGGTCGTAGTAGATGAGGAACATGACCCCTCCTATAAACAACAGGATCCCGCCCCCAGGTATAACGGACGGGACGCTGCCGTTTACCTGGGAAAATTACACCAGGCCCCGGTTTTGCTGGGAACGGCCACCCCCTCTATCGAATCTTTTTACAACGCCCGATCGGGTAAATATGGTTTGGTGAAAATGCCTGAACGTTTTGGAGGTATTCAATTACCTGATATCCTGATCGTGGATATGAAGGAGGCGCAAAAGCAACGACAACTTCAGTCGCACTTTACCTCCTTCCTGCTCGAACAATTGCAACAGACCCTGAACCGGGGAGAGCAGGCCATTTTGTTCCAGAACCGCAGAGGTTATGCCCCCACCTACCAGTGCAGCACCTGTGATTGGCATTCAGAATGTATTCATTGTGATGTCAGTTTGACCTATCACAAATTCCGGAATAACCTTAAATGCCACTATTGCGGTTATGAAACCCACCTGCCTCCTGCCTGTCCGGCTTGTGGCTCCAAACAATTGCAATTGAAAGGTTTTGGAACTGAAAAAATCGAAGATGAGTTGAAGATCTACCTGCCGGAGGCACGGGTCGGGAGAATGGATTTTGAAACGGTACGCAGTAAGAATGCCCACGCCCGCATCATACAGGAGTTTGAGGAAGGCCAAATCCAGATCCTGGTGGGAACACAAATGGTGACAAAAGGTCTGGACTTTGATAATGTGGGTTTGGTCGGGGTGCTGAACGCCGATCAGTTACTGCAATTCCCGGACTTTCGGGCCGGGGAACGTGCCTTTCAACTAATGACCCAGGTAAGCGGAAGGGCAGGCCGCCGGAAAACCGGTGGCCAGGTGATCATCCAGGCTTATAATGTAGGCCACCCCGTATTACGAGAGGTGATCGAAAATGATTTTCCCGCTTTTTTTAAGCGCGAAATGCGCGAACGGCATGAGTTCGAATATCCACCCTTCACCCGGCTGATCCGGGTAAGCCTGCGGCATAAAAAACCGCCGGTCTTGCAAACGGCTGCCCAGCTATTTGATAAAACCCTCCGGCCGCGACTTGGCGCACGCCTTAAAGGGCCAGCCACGCCTTATATAGGGCGCGTGCGCGGTTATTACCTGGCCGATTTCCTTATCAAACTCGAACGCGACGCCCGACTGATTACCGCCACCAAACAATGGCTAGAGGATACCGGACAAAAGGTGGTTGCTTCGGAAGGCTTATCCGGGGTAAGGATCTCGGTGGATGTGGACCCGGCTTAGGTCATGGACTGGTGTGCCTGTTGGCTTGTTGGTTCGTACCTAAGTTAACGAACTGAAGTTCGCGAACCGTTCCAATGCCGATGGAAGTTTGCCTACCCATTAAACCTTTCCGACCCTTATTAGTCCAACCACCGAAAGTAATCATAACATAATCACAAAAACGACTTATTTATGAAAACCAAAACGCCTTTGTTTTGGGTGGCCGCTATTGGCCTTGCCCTAAGTTTTACCGCTTGTAATGAAGAAGAGAAGGACGTCATCGAGGACCCTGTGATCACCACTGAAGAAGCCGCCCTGGTGGTGGAAGGAAGTGTTGTCCTTTCTACAGAGGGCCTGGCCAGGGAGGCGTCCGATGCTGCCATCGTTGGCCTCACTACCGAGGAAAAATCCTTTGAAGGATGCGGTATGACCCGCGACACCAGCCTGGAACGCGATTTTCAGGGAACACTGTACTCCGCAAGTTATGCTACGAGTTGGAGCTGGACGGTCAATTGTAACGAATCGGATATTCCACAAAGCATTTCCTTCCAGCGTTCTGCAGAAGGAACTTACACCAGTCCCTTCATTTTTTCCGAAGATTCGATGAGCAGTGATTGGTTGATCGAAGGGCTGCGAAACGCACCGGAATATGTTTTATCCGGAACTTACACGCGCGCTGGCAATCAGGAATCTCAGGTGGGGGACCGTTCCTACAGCACCGAACTGGAGGTGAGCGTATCCTCTCTCGTGGTCGACAAGAAGACAGATGAGATCAGCTCCGGCTCTGCCGACTTCACCCTGGAAGCTACCGCCCCCCGGGGGAATGACGTTACCTATACGGGTACTATCAATTTCCTGGGTAATCGTACCGCACAGATCATTATTAATGGAACAGTAAGAGAGGTGAACTGGTAAACGAGTGAACTAGTGAATTGGTGTTAGGACCGCATCACAGCTTTCCAAATAATAAAGAGGTCATCTGCCGGTCGGTAATCACGCGCGTAGAGTTGATTCAGCCGGAAGATGGTCTCTTTATCTTTTGGGGGATGTAGGTAACGATCCAGGGGAGAAAAATGACCGGGACGCAGAAGGGGGATTTCCGGTAGAGCAGCGGGGTGATAGCCTACCCAACTGTTACGGCCCAAGAGGGTAGAAAAAGCCTTTTCGAAAACAGAAGGCCCCAACCGAAACACCAGTAAAGGACTGGCTAAAAGAAAAATTAGACTGGTCAGTATATCAATTACCCGCTTGTTGCGCTGGGTGGCAGGGGTAGCGATCTGGAAGGAGGCATCCGCTGTGTATAGTTCGCCACCGGTATTTTTCGAATGGGAGCCAATAATGCCATCTCCGCCCTCAGGGAGGAGGCGGTATTTTATTTTAGGATCCAGCTTGTGCATCCAATGGATGATCTCGGTATAAGAAATATCCTTACTGCAAAAGATCAGTTCATTCAATTGGTACCAGTTGAGCAGGGCAGTTAAGTTGGCAATCGTTCCCAGGGTTCCGGTGGGTGCTAAGTGGGCATTGGGGCTGATGGTTCCCAGGTCATTTTTTCGTTGTCGGGCGAGTTGCAGCAGAGCTCTGGCGCGTTGGGCCTCCTCCGGATTGCCGGTGATGGCAAGGCGGTTGACAGCAGGCTCATTCAGGCGGAAATTCCCAAACCGGAAGAAATGCATCAGGAACCGTACTCCCGGCAACACCAGTAAGGCCCAAAGGGAGGTAAGCACGATCAGGGCGCGCGAGCTTCGATAGTCAGCATCCAGGAAACCGTATACTGCAGAAATGACCAGGGCCCCTACGAAAATGCCCCGCACCAGTCGGGATGTTCTATGCGGCCGGTCGTAGCCACCGCTAAAATAAATGGCACCCAGCCAAAGGGAAATATACAAGGGAGCATTAAAGCTGAGTACCGTATCGGGAAAATAGTCGGGATCGTTAAAGTGGTAGCGCGCCCAAAAATTTCGCATGATGAACAGTCCCGCAAACAGCAAAAAGGCATCGAGCAGCAAGGCACGGCCCTTCCGGAACCAATTTCCTAAAAGGGAGACCAGAGCACGAGAATAAATAGCCCCTTGCAGCATACCAATGTACAAGCGAGCTTTTCCACCACTGAAGTGTTTGCGGGCAAAAATGATCATGGCCTGGTAGAAAACCCTCACATAGTTCAGGCTTCCTTTCTTCGTACTTTCTCCTTTGTAATGGATGATGGTGGTATCCGCACAATACCAGTTTTTGAAACCCGCCTGCACCACCCGATAAGACAGGTCGATATCTTCTCCATACATAAAGAATGCTTCATCCAGAAAGCCGGTCTTTTCCAGAACGGACCTTCGCAAGAGCATAAATGCTCCCGCCAGCACTTCCACCGGATGACTCTCTTCCGGGGATAGGTTGCCCAGGTAATAACCGTTGAATCGTGCTGAATGAGGGAATAGGCGTCCCAGCCCTGCCGACTTACAAAAGGCTACCCATGGAGTGGGGAAGCCCCGTTTCGATTCCGGCAGGTAAATACCCGCTCCGTCGATCATTCGACATCCCAGCCCGCCAGCCTGTGGGCGCCGGTCCATGAAATCCACAATAATTCGAAAAGTATCTTCCCCAACTACCGTGTCAGGGTTGAGAAGTAAGGCATAGCGCCCTTTGGCAAGCTCCAGGGCCTGGTTGTTGGCTTTGGAAAAGCCGACATTTTCCTTGTTGCGTATTAAGTGAACCGCTGGAAATCGCTGTTGAACACAAACGACGGAGTCATCCTGGGAAGCATTGTCCACTACAAACACTTCTACCTGCAAGCCTTTCGAAGCTCTTTGGACGGAAAGCAGGGCCTGCTCCAGAAAGTAGCGTACGTTATAGTTAACAATGATAACGGATAGATCCATAGATCACGGGTGATAGATGATGGGTGATAAGGGATCACCAGTTACTTATGATAAGGTGTCCGGGCCGTTATAGAGCGCCCAAGGGTTAGCTCATCAGCGTATTCCAGTTCTCCTCCGAAGGATACACCACGGGCGATGGTACTGATCGTTACCGGATAGCCCTCCAGTTGTTTTGCCAGATAAAATATGGTAGTCTCTCCCTCTATGGTAGGACTGACCGCCATTATGATCTCCGTATGCTGGTCGGGCCCCCGTTTAGCAATTCGTTCAACGAGGGAGGTAATTTTGAGGTCATCCGGTCCAACGCCTTCGAGGGGAGAGATCACCCCGCCCAGGACGTGGTACAATCCCCGGTACTGGTTGGTATCCTCAATGGCCATAAGGTCCCGGATGTTTTCGACTATACAGATCAGCGCCTGATCCCTGCTTTTGTCCAGACATATAGAACATACTTCCTGGTCGGATAAGTTGCCGCATTGGCTGCACTCCTTGATCGATTGCCGCATCTGCAGGATATCATGGGTAAAGGATTCGGTGATCGACTCAGGTTGCTTGATAAGGTGCAAAACCAGTCTAAGCGCGGTTTTCCGGCCGATCCCGGGCAAACTGGCAAAGGCGTTTACGGCTTCTTCTATTCGTTTGGACGAAAAATTCATGCGGATAAAGTTAGCAAAAAGCGAAGGTATTTGGAATGTAATTTCAAATGGTAAACCAACAATAGACCGTCCCGACTGTTCTCAGATGAAAAAAGCAGAACAGGTTTTGGTGGGTAGGGGGCATTGCGTTAACTTTAACCTGCCCATTTACCCTCAGGAATTCAATAGGGTGAAATAAGGGGAGTACAATTCCCCGGACAAATAGCTGATTCCATCAAAAAGTTTTGCTTCAAA
The DNA here is from genome assembly GCA_964479625.1 of uncultured Saprospiraceae bacterium. Lineage (GTDB taxonomy): Bacteria > Bacteroidota > Bacteroidia > Chitinophagales > Saprospiraceae > CAYZMS01. The sequence continues at coordinate 14,387 of CAYZMS010000010.1, read as the reverse complement.
GGCAAAGCTTAAAATCAGCGTCGAACCTTAACACGCTAAAACGCAAAATACAATGGCCGAAGTAATTCGCATGCCCCGGATGAGTGATACTATGGAAGAGGGTAACATCATTGGTTGGTTGAAAAATGAAGGAGATACTGTTGAAGCCGGAGAAACCCTGGCCGAGGTAGAAACGGATAAGGCTACCATGGAACTGGATAGTTTTGTGGATGGTGTTCTGCTGCACATCGCAGTGAAAGAAGGGGCTGTACCTATCGATGGGGTGATCGCCGTTGTAGGGGAGGAAGGTGAAGACTGGAAATCGGTCTTGGAAGAAGCCCAAAAATCCCAAAGGAATGGTCAATCCAAAGATGCTGAAAAAAGCAGCTCCGAAGGGGAAACAAAGCCCAGTGAAATGGCCAAACAACCCGAGCCCACTGCAGAGCCAGGCACCGCTCAGGATGATCAACGCATTAAGGTCTCCCCCTTAGCCCGGAGTATGGCAAAGGAGGCGGGGATCGACCTGGCTACCCTTAGCGGGAGTGGTGATCAGGGTCGGATTGTGAAAAAAGATATCGAAGCCGCCCTGGAGAAAGGGGCTCCAGCTCCAGCGCCACAAAAAGAACAACCAACGGCTCCGCCACCTTCTCCTGAACCGGAAGCAGAAGAGGGACCATCGGTGGTACCCTTCACGCTCTCTGCCAGTGGAGAGAACTACGAGAATAAGCCGGTTTCCCAAATGCGAAAGGTGATCGCCAGACGCCTTGGGGAAAGTAAGTTTTCCGCCCCTCACTTCTACCTGACCATGGAAATTGACATGGAAAAGGCGATGCAACTGCGAAAGCGATTGAACGAAATGTCCCCAACACGTATTTCCTTCAATGACCTGGTGGTGAAAGCTGCTGCTGCCGCGCTACGGCAGCATCCCGCAGTAAACTCCTCCTGGATGGAAGATAAGATCCGCTACAACCGAGATATTCATATGGGGGTTGCCGTAGCTGTGGATGAAGGCCTGCTGGTACCGGTCATTCGCTATGCGGATATGAAAACACTTTCCCAGATCAACGTGGAAGTCCGGGAATTGGCGGGCCGGGCTAAAAAGCGCAAACTCCAACCGGATGAAATGCAAGGTAATACCTTTACCATTTCCAACCTGGGGATGTTCGGAATAGATGAATTTACTGCCATTATCAATCCTCCGGATGCCTGTATCATGGCCGTGGGCGGCATAGTCGAAAAACCCGTAGTGAAAAACGGGGAGATCGTTGTCGGCCATATGATGAAAGTAACCCTTTCCTGTGATCACCGAGTGGTAGATGGGGCAACAGGAGCCCAATTTTTGCAAACCTTCAAGGCTATCCTTGAAGATCCGATCAAGCTGCTGATTTAGAGGTGTTGGTGGGGGAGGAGGCTTGTCTGACCCTCCATTTGGAAAACCATTGGTGGCATTCTTGAGTATGGGTCATTTACTGACCAAGAAAGCATTTTATGTCAAAAGGTAAAGGCACAACCCTGGTATTTGGTGCTTCTTTGAAACCGGAACGGGCCTCCAACCGGGCCGTCGTCTTGTTGGTTGCCAATGAAGAGCCCGTTATAGCATTCGGGCGGCAAAATGGAACGATCTCCGGAGTAGCAGTCCAAACAGAACTTCCCGACACGGAGACAGTCGTGGATACACTAAGCCTGTACCTGAACCCAATGAACCAAAAATCCTACTACGATTACTTTTTGGAATTGGCCCCTGATCGAATTATTTTTAACCCCGGCACCGAGAATCCGGAACTTATGCAATTAGCAAAAGCCAGGGGCATTAAAACAGAAGCGACTTGTACTTTAGTGCTACTGAGTACTAAAACCTATTAGAGCATGTTTAATTTTAAACTTGAATCGAAAAAATTAAACATGCAAGATCAGATCAGACAGTACGTAATTGATCGGGATCTTTTACCTCCGGCATTTTGCATGCTTCTTCGGGTTTCGAACCGCAAACAGAGCATTCCCCGATATTATTTTTCAGCATGGGATTGTTAGTGGCACAGGTCCCGCGAAATTCGTTCCCGGTAAAAATGTGCCGAATATTAATCAGCGCAAAGGAAAGACCAAATACTCCGAAAATAATGCCTAAGACTACTAGAAATTCCATATTACTTTTTGCTTTTCCTTGAAACAAGTCGCACAAGAAAGAAGTTTGTTTACCAATGGCTCAAAAGTACGAAGCATGCAAGATAAAAAAGAAGCCTTCGGGAGATTGTTGATCATTATGGATGAGTTGCGGGAACAGTGCCCCTGGGACCGCAAGCAGACTTTCCAAAGCCTTCGAAACCTGACGATAGAGGAAACTTACGAACTGGCAGACGCCATTTTGGAGGAAGACCTGAAGGGTATTAAGGAGGAGATCGGAGACCTGCTGTTGCACATGGTGTTCTATGCCAGGATCGCGGAAGAAAAAGGAGCTTTTAATATTGCTGATGCCTTAAATGTAGTGTGTGATAAGTTGATCAAACGCCATCCACATATTTATGGTGATGTAAAAGTAGAGAACGAAGAAGACGTCAAGAAAAACTGGGAGCAGCTAAAACTGAAGGAAGGAAAAAAGTCGGTGCTTTCCGGTGTTCCTAACTCCCTTCCGGCCATGGTCAAGGCTTATCGAATGCAGGAAAAGACCAGGCAGGTAGGTTTTGAATGGGAGAACAAGGGGCAGGTCTGGGAAAAGGTAGAAGAAGAATTACAAGAGTTTCGCGAAGCAGCGGAAAAGGCTTCCCAGCTCGAAAAGGAGGAAGAGTTTGGAGATGTCCTTTTTTCCCTGATCAATTATGCCCGTTTTGAAGGGATAGATCCGGAAACAGCCCTGGAACGGGTGAACCAAAAGTTTAAAAAACGATTCGAATACATCGAACAGCAAGCTGATCGCGATCTAAAGGATATGAGCCTGGCAGAAATGGATGCCTTGTGGAACCAAGCCAAGGGTAAGTGAGCCCTTATTTAGAATATTCTCAATTGTTTGAGTTGTCGACAAGGGAGTGTTTGGAAATTCATACCTTTGCAGTCCCAAAACGGATCGATATAATGGTACTGCACCGATCGCTTCGATTAAAAGAACAGGATATCCTCAACGGAGCATGAAAAAAATTGAACTCGATATTGTCGCTCTTTCCCATAGTGTTAGTCAATCGCACAACTATGCCGTTGTGCTGGGAGAAATCGAGGGCGCTCGCCGGTTGCCCATCGTGATCGGTAGTTTCGAAGCTCAGGCCATTGCCGTAGCAATGGAACACATGACACCCAACCGTCCACTGACGCATGACCTATTTAAAAACACCCTGGAAACCTTTAAGATCGAGTTGAAAGAGGTGGTCATCAATAACCTTCTGGATGGTATCTTTTATGCCCGCCTGATTTGTCTGAAGGATGGAGAATTGGTAGAGATCGACTCCAGAACCTCTGATGCGCTGGCCATGGCCGTGCGTTTCGAATGCCCCATTTTTACTTACGAATTCATTTTAGATGCGGCCGGTGTGGTCCTGGAGGAAACGGATAGCGAAGAAGCCGCAGCAGTGAAAGAGGAATTGGCTCCTAAGCGCAGCGGAGGAAGTTCATTGGCTTCCCTATCCCTTGATGCCCTTTACAAGTTACTGGATGAAGTGCTGGAAGAGGAAAACTACGAGCGTGCCGCCGAGATCCGCGACGAGCTCGATCGCCGAAAAAAAAATTAGGGGGAGTTACAGGATACTGCCCTTCTACCTGATTGCACGCAAGACCTCAATGGCCTCCTCGATCATGGCCCGGTCTACATCCAAATGGGTAACCAATCGCACCGTTTGAGGCCCAAAAGGAGAGGCGCCAATTCCCTTTTCCCTTAGTGCTTCCAGGAAGGAGTTAACGGAGTGCGGCGGTTTAAGGTCGAAGATCACAATATTAGTAGCTACTGGTCTGACCGATTCCACATAAGGCAACTCAGTAAGTGTTTCTCCAAGCAGCCGGGCATGTAGGTTGTCCGTTTTCAGGCGTTCTACTTGATGCTCAAGGGCATACAGGCCTGCAGCCGCCAAGAAGCCAGCCTGGCGCATTCCACCGCCCATGGCTTTCCGAATCCGTCGAGCTTCTGCAATAAATGCTTCCGTTCCGATCAGAACGCTACCGATCGGCGCACCCAGGCCTTTCGACAGACAAATGGAAATACTGTCAAAAGTTTGGCCGACCTCTGCGGGCGTTTCTCCGGTTTCTACAAGGGCATTGAACAAACGAGCCCCATCGAGGTGCAGCGCCAGGCCGCGCTCCCGGCAAAGTTGTTGGATCGGATGGATTTCATCGAGCGTGTAATAGCTCCCACCTCCTTTATTGCAAGTATTTTCGAGAACCACCAGACGGGTCCTCGGTAGCCAGTCATAGGGTGGTTTGATGGCGGCTTCAATTTGCGGAGCTGTTATTTTTCCATTGGTACCCTCGATCAGATTGATCGCAACTCCAGAGTGGAAGGCATAGCCCCCCACCTCATACTGAAAAATATGGGAAAAATGATCGCAGATCACCTCGTCCAGGGGCTTGGTGTGAACCTTAATGGCAATTTGGTTGGTCATTGTGCCCGAAGGACAAAACAAGGCGGCCTCTTTGTCGAATAGTTCGGCCATATACCTTTCCAGTTGGTTGACGGTGGGATCGTTTCGAAAAACATCATCACCTACCTTTGCCTTCATCATGGCCTCCAGCATGCCGGGGGTAGGGCGGGTAACAGTATCGCTAATCAGGTTGATAAGCATACGAAAGAAAGGGCTTTAAGATTTAAAATCATAAAAATAATAAACCTGAAAAAAAGCATGTGCAAAAGGGTGGAAATGCTTCGACTGCTCTCCTGTTTTGTTCGAATGGGTTCCCTAAGGCCAAAAAAAGGTACTCCGGGAGGAGCACCTGTATAAACTATAAACAAACAAAAAACATTAGCGGTTAATATTCGAATGGAATGGGTTTAGGTATATTAGGGCGGAGGGTTTTTTACCTTTTAGCAAAAGCAGAACACAGTCGACGGAAAAGTGTTTAAGCTCTTTTTGAATAATTGAAAACTATATATGAAAGGCTCCTCACAAAACTGGATCTGGTGGCTGCTCGGCGGCATTGTTTTTATAGTATTTTTTCGATTTATTTTTTTATTTCGGGTACTCTTCCTGTTCGTTTTTCCTATGGTTGGACTGATCGCCCTGGGGGTCTTTTTCTGGCGTCGTTGGCAAAAACGAAACCAGGAGCGGGCTTTTTCCCTTACAAAGGAAGGTAAAGTGCAACAACGGCTGGACCAGTGCCGGAATCTTTACCACGCCAATGAAGAAGAAAGAGAAAAAATCGAAAAGAATATTGAGGAACTGGAAACGCAGTTGCAAAATGGACAGGGCTTAAGCTTGACCAATCGCCGGGAGTTAGAAGATCTGCTACGGGAGTTTAAACGCGAATATCAGGTTCGGGCATCCAAAGCCCGCTTTTTTAGATCTTGTACGGATAAGCTGGAAATCCTGCTCCGGAATTATGAGACCGCCAGGGCCCTGGATGACAAGCGGGAAGCCTTACGGCAGTTAAAGGAAAATAATTACGAAGAACTGGCCGAACTGGAGGCGGTACGATTCGACCTTGAAAAAGACCTGGTCTATCTCGAAACCATAGATGAACTTTCCGAGCGCATGATCCGTATTGATTCTCCTGAGGCTGCCTCAGGTCTTCAATTGGAGCTGGAAAAAATGACAAATGAATTAAATCGCTTATGAGCATGAGATAAAAGTAAGGTTGTGCGCTCTACTTTTACCCCTGCTTGCCAACTTATTTTGACCCCGCTTGAAAATCCTGGAAGCTGGTATCCTTATAATGTTCCCCAGCAATATATTTTAATTCGACGATAATCTTGTCTGCTGGCTTATAGCCCGGGGAAATGGTAATTCGCTGGAATGATTCATCCAGATAGACGAAGGAAGGGTATCCCAGACGGCCATCCAGCAGGGTAGCAGCCAACTCATGGACCCCTTTGCGCCCCTGGTTGATAAACTTGAAAGTGTGGCCCTGGAAAACGATCTCCTCTTTTTGCTCCGCATCAAATTTGACGGGATAGAAGTGTTCATTCATATATTTGACTACTTCGGGATCCTTAAAAGTGGTCGCATCCATCCGTTTGCACCAACCACACCAGTCGGTATACATGTCAATAAAAACCTTTTTGGGCTTATTATCCTGCAGCTCAACGGCTTCCTCCCAGGTATACCATTTTATTTCGTCCTGGGCAGCAGTTTCCTCGGAATTGGGCCAAGCAAATGACATTGCAGTAATAGCCAGAATGGATAGCCCCAGGATTGGCAGTAATTTTTTCATGTCGAATTATTTCCTTTTGATAGATTGAACAATATGATTGACAACTGATCGGGAGTTAGCGTTGCACGGAGTTGAAAATTGTCCTTTAATCAAATTTAACAAAAAAACGCTTGTGCTCTCGAAGCTATTCGCCAAATAGCTAAACTTAAACAATCTTTAACGACCTGCTGTTAATTAGGCTCATGGAAAACACTAGAAAAAAAGTTGTTTTGGCCATAGGTGGCTCAAGCGGTTCGATTTATGCAAAGGTCCTGATGGACCGGCTTAAGGAGATCCCGGAACAGTGGGAAGCCGTGGGGGTGGTCATGACAGAAAACGCGCGGTTCAACTGGGAGTTTGAGCTGGGTAATTCGGATTTTGATCAGTATCCTTTTGATTATTATGAGAAAAGGGATTTTATGGCTCCTTTCGCCTCTGGCTCGGCAAAGTACGGGGTTATGTTGATCATTCCCTGCTCCATGGGGCTGATGGGGCGAATTGCCAGTGGCGTTTCCACTGATCTGATTACCAGGGCTGCCGATGTGGTGCTTAAGGAAAGAAGGCGCCTCATCCTGGTTCCCAGAGATACACCCTACAGCCTGATCCATATCAATAATATGAAAACCATTACTGAAGCCGGGGGGATCATTGCGCCGGCCAGCCCATCATTTTATTCCGGCCCCCAAACCATTGAAGCGATTGCCGCCACAGTAGCTGACCGGGTTTTGGATCTGGCAGGCTTTGACCTCCGGTCTTACCGGTGGGGGGAAGAGGACAATTGAAGAGGGGATTTTGGTTACTCCTTGTCTTGAAATTCAATTACTTTAGGGGGATCCGCCCAGGGCACAGGGTTTTTGACTACATTTGCACCCTATTTTGGCTGAGGTATTATACCATTGAGCACTTTTCAAAAACGAATCCGTAATGAACCAAATAACGCCAATTATCCGGCTGAGTCTGTTGGCTGGATTTTTGTTTTTTTCCACCGGGCTAAAGGCCCAAAATGTATACAATAATATGGACTCAGTAAGTTATAGCCTGGGCATCTTGATGGCAAAAAACCTCAAACAGCAAGGGATGTCAGAAATTAATCTGGAATCACTGAAGGCGGGTTTTTCCGATGTCTTTGAGGGAAATGCCTTGAAAGTAGACATCAATCAGGCCAATCAGATGGTACAGGCACATATGCAAGCCCAGCAGGCAAAAGCTTATGCCGGAGAGATCGAAGCCGGGAAAAAATTCCTGGAAGAGAACGCGACCCGATCCGAAGTGAATACCCTCCCCAGTGGATTGCAATATGAAGTGATCGAAGCGGGTAGCGGCGACAAGCCTTCCGCAACAGATGAAGTAACCGTACACTATCGTGGGACCCTCCTTGACGGCACCGAATTCGACAGCTCGTACAAGCGAGGAGAACCCGCTACCTTTGGGGTGAACCAGGTCATTGCCGGTTGGACCGAAGCCCTGCAACTGATGTCGGAAGGTGCAAAATGGAAATTATACATCCCTGAGAACCTGGGCTATGGAGAACGCGGTGCGGGAGGACAGATCCCTCCCTATGCTACCCTGATCTTCGAAGTGGAGTTGATTAGTGTGAACTGAACTAGTACTTGGTAGCTGGTGCGCTGTTTTTTGTGTTAAAATTCAGGGACTGGCTGTCAAAATGCTGTACTTCGATCGCATGCTTCATATAGATATCATAGCGGTGGTTCCCGAATTATTGGAGGGGCCGTTCCATCACTCTATCCTTAAGCGGGCGCAGGAGGCTGGCCTGCTTAGCGTAGAGGTGCATGCCCTTCGCAAATACGGTAGTGGTCGTCATCAGCAACTCGACGATTATCAATATGGCGGGGGCGCTGGAATGGTCATGCTTTGTGAACCCCTGGTCTCCTGCATCGAAGACCTGCAGAAGGAACGCGCCTATGACGAGATCATTTATATGACCCCCGATGGTCAAAGGCTGGAACAGGGGCTTAGTAACCGGCTTTCCCTATTCACAAGCCTGTTGATCATTTGCGGCCATTATAAGGGTATCGATGAACGCGTGCGGGAACACTTCGTGACCATGGAGATTTCCATTGGGGACTACGTCCTCTCCGGAGGGGAGTTGGCCGCCGCTGTTCTGGTGGATAGTATCGGAAGGTTGATCCCGGGGGTCTTAGGAGATGAAAGTTCAGCCCTGACCGATTCCTTTCAGGATCAGTTATTAGCTCCTCCGGTCTACACCCGCCCGGCGGATTTCCGGGGTTGGAAAGTACCGGAAGTCCTTTTATCGGGAAATTTTGCCAAGATCGAAGAATGGCGTCATGAGCAAGCCCTTAAGCGCACCCAAAAACGCCGGCCGGATCTGCTTTGATGATCGGTAACGGATGAGCGAACCCGTTCAGGTATCACTCATCCATCATCTCTCTTATCAATAGTATATCGCCTGATATACCGCGATCACCTGCCGGCCTTTTTGAAGGCGCAATTCCTCTCCGAAGATCTCGTAAGAATCTACTTCTGCGATGGCTCTAAGCCAGTCCCCCTCGAGTGGGTGGGGGCATGCCATGCGGGTCATGGGGCCGGCTTTAAGGCTTAATTGGTGGCCTTCTTTGGTGTACCCCCCCCGGATCTGGTTACAGAATTTTTGCGCCCTAAAACCGTCTTCCCGGAATTGTAGAAAGGCTTCGCGGTTATTTTCCGGGCGTTCGATCGGCTTTCCTTTGAAAGTGCGCAACACCCAGCGGGTATTCGTGAATTCGGTGAAATCCCTGGGCATGGGTTTTAATTCCGCCAAAACCTCCCCATCGGCAATCAACTGAAGGTATTGTTCCCGGAAGTTGAAATTGGTGACCTTGCTCAGCATGTCACTGACCTTTTTGTCCTGCTCCATAAATTCAAGAGGACAAGCCATCATGGTGCCGGCACCGCTACCAAACCGGAGACTGTCCCCTTCCATGGTGTACTGGCCCATCATATTGTTGCACCCAACTTTGGCCGCGTAGCGCCCCTCTTTGGTGAATTGAAAAAAAGGAGTGGATCCGCCCATAGCCTGGATGGGTGGCTCCCCATTCAGCTTGGTTAGTTGCCAGGGTTGATCATACATGTTTTCAAAAAATTCCATGGGTTTTTGGTTGTTTTGTGAAAAGGCGGAAGTTGCACTAAAGACCAGCAAGCTTGCACCCAGAAAAATGATCCTGTTCATTTTTGTTCGAAGTTTTTGTTAAATCCAGTGCCCTGTTCGAGCCATTTTAAATTTGGAAGCTCGTAAAAAGGCGTTTTCAGTCACAGGATGCAAAGGGATAAGAATTTACACAAACGAAAGCATCAAGGTTTTAAATTTTCCAGCGCCTTATAGAGCCTTCCATCCCGGGAAATGAGTGCGCCGTTTTCGAGCATGGTAAAGGCCTCTGCTTTTTTACTATCCGAATAATTTTTCTCTGCACTGTAAAGTTTAAGGTTGGCCCCGGATTCTTGTAAAGTCTGCAACAGAAAGTCCGCATCGTGATTTTTGGTGAAATCGATAGCGGTGTTGCCTTCAATATAGAGGCCAAGCATCAGGACCTTTTCTTCCATAAAACAGAAGGTCTTGATATCCTGACTAGTTTTAAATTCGAGAAATTCAATATCCTCCAGGATCTTGTCGAACACGAGGTCGCTGAAAATGTCCAATAAGCGTGCAGCCTTTGCGGGGTCTTCCTTTTTGAGTAGTTCCCACTCTTCGGCGGTTATTGTATTTCCAGCGAGGAATTGGATAAATTCCGGTTGGAGCTCCTGCAGTTCTTCAAAGCTTAAACGTCTGTATTTCATAGAAAACGGCTGTAGGGATGAGTGGTTTGTTAAATGGAGGTAGCTGGCATATTTTTTGTAACATTGCAAGTATGAAAAAACCAAAGCCAAATGATCTTACTGAATGCTTATTCCATGCCGGATTTTTCTGATCCGGGGGTTTGGGTTAGTTTACTGACTTTGACCTTTCTAGAAATAGTTTTGGGGGTCGACAATATCGTTTTTATTTCGATTGCGTCCAATAAATTGGAGGAATCCGAGCGGCCCAGGGCGATAAAAATCGGCCTGATCCTGGCAATGCTCCTTCGCATTATGCTGTTATTTGGAGTTTCCTACATTATTGCCATGCAGGAGCCTTTTTTCTACGTAACCGCAGATTGGTTTAATGGTGGTTTTACCGGGCAAAGTTTAATCCTCATGGCAGGTGGGATTTTCCTGTTGTACAAGGCCACCAGCGAAATACACCATAAGCTGGAAGCTCCCTCTGTTCACGAGGAGCATGGAAACGGTAGAAAAAAAATGTCTACCCTCACTCAGGTCATCTTGCAGATCACCCTGATCAATATTGTTTTTTCTTTTGATTCTATCCTGACGGCCATTGGTCTGACGGATAACCTGATCGTTATGATCATTGCGGTGGTGGTATCCATGTTGATCATGATGATTTTCGCCAACCCCGTAAGTAAATTTGTGAATGAACACCCTACCTTTCAGATGCTGGGCCTGGCCTTTCTCATCCTGATCGGTTTTATGCTGATCGCAGAAGGAGCCCACTTATCCCATTTGAAAGTTTTTGGAGCGGAAATTGGTACAGTCCCAAAAGGCTACTTATATTTTGCGATTGCCTTTTCACTGAGTGTGGAGGTCTTGAATATGCAACTGCGCAAAGTCAAAAAGCCGGTTGAGTTACACGGCTACGCAGCAGAGGCCAAACGCCAGGGCTTGCTCGATGGGAAGGCGGGTACCCAATAATTTTACTTATGGAATTCAAACAACGAATAGATCTCGGCTTGCTGTTATTGCGTTTATTTTTTGGTGCAGCTATGATCTTTGGACATGGTTGGGGTAAACTGATGCGTTTTTTTGGAAATGGACCCATCATTTTCTCAGATCCCATTGGAGTAGGGATGGAAATCTCTCTGGGGCTGGTGGTATTTGCCGAATTGGTCTGCGCCTTTTTGGTCCTGCTTGGCTTCCTGACCCGCTGGGTAGTGATCCCCCTCATCCTTGCCATGCTGGTTGCAGCATTTATTGCTCATGGTGGAGACCCCTTTGTGAAAATGGAGAAGGCCCTAATGTACCTGGTTGTTTTTTTCGTACTCTTCTTAACCGGACCCGGGAAATATTCTATAGATGCACTTAGAAAATAGACCTTTGCCATTCATTGGATGGAGAAGCGGAACCCTTTGGGGCCTTTTTATATTGATCCTTTTGACTTCCTGTCAAACCGAACAGGAGACTGCAGGCCCTTATCAGGAGGTAGAGGGCGAAACCATGGGGACGTACTATCGCGTCAAGTATTCCGATGCACAGGAAAGAAATTTTAAGGCTTCTCTAGACTCCATCCTGTTAAGCATCAATCAGGATGTCTCTACTTACATCCCGACCTCTCTCATTTCCCGCTTTAATCAATCAGATACTGGAGTCGAACTGGAAGAGGATAATCGTCATTTTCGGATTAACCTTATTGCGGCGGGGGAGGTAGTTCGAAATTCAGAGGGCGCCTTCGATCCCACCATTATGCCTTTGGTCAATTACTGGGGATTTGGGTATGATGAAAAGCGGCAGGTCATCGCAGTTGATAGTGCCAGGGTAGACAGTCTTCTCGTTCTGGTAGACTTTAAACTGGTGGAATTCGATCCACAGACTGGGCGGCTGAGTAAAAAAAGGCCTGGGGTGCAACTGGACTTTAGTGCCATAGCCAAAGGGTATGCCGTAGATGAACTAGGACGATTCCTCGAGAGTAAGGAGGTGACCAACTTTTTCGTCGATATCGGGGGAGAAGTGGTGGCTAAAGGGTCCAGTCCCAGGGGCGATGCCTGGCGCGTAGGGATCAATGTTCCGCAGGAGGATGCTTCTCCTAATGCGGTGCAGGCTGTTTTGCAGCTCTCCGATAGGGGAATGGCCACATCCGGTAACTACCGGAACTTTTACGAAGTGGATGGGGTAAAATACAGCCATACCATAAGTGCCAGGACGGGCTTCCCGGAACGGAACCGCCTGCTTAGTGCCTCTATCCTGGCGGAGGATTGCATAAGGGCGGATGCCTATGCTACTGCCTGTATGGCTATGGGGCCGGAAGCGGCGATCCAATTGGTCGAGCAGCAGTCCGGCCTGGAGGGCTATTTTATAATTTCTAAGGAGGATGGTGGAATGGAGGTATATTATTCGAAAGGAATACAAGAACTGTTAGTACAAGCCAATTAGATGGAGTTTAACCTGACGAGAAACCTGTGTTTTTTTGACATCGAAGCTACCGGATTGAATGTGGTGCGAGACCGGATCGTGCAGATCGCCATCATTAAATATTTCAAGAACGGGAAAGCGCCTGAAGAATTAAGCCTGTTGATCAACCCCGGTATTCCTATCTCTATGGAGGCCATGGCCGTACATAGGATCACCCCCAAGGATGTTGCCAATAAACCGACCTTTCAACAGGTTGCCAAACAGTTGTTTGAATTCATCGGCAATTCCGACCTGGCCGGTTATAATTCGAATCGCTTTGATATACCCATCCTGATGGAAGAATTTGCAAGGGTGGGCCTGGATTTTAACCTGGATAATCGCCGTACACTCGATATGCAGCGGATCTTCTACAAGATGGAACCGCGAACCCTTAGGGCTGCCCTGAAGTTCTACACCGGAAAACGCATGGAAGATGCCCATGATGCCCTGGCGGATGTAAGGGCTACAGTGGATGTTTTTAAAGGACAACTGGAGAAATACAAAGGCCAGGATTACGAGGATGAAGACGGCCATGTGACCCCCGAGCCCATTCGAAATGATATACAGGCCATCCATGAGTTTTCGAATGACGGGCGTTTCCTGGATGTCACTCAACGCATGAAATATGGCCTCGATGGGAAAACTCCGGTCTTTAACTTTGGGAAATATGCAGGTCAGCCGGTAGTGGAAACCCTTCAAAATGATCAGCAATATTACAATTGGATCATGAATAAAGAGTTTTCTACCCAGGTCAAGCAGATCGTCAAGCGCTTAATGAAAGAGCATAAAGACTAGCCGGTAAAAACAGGGGAATGAAAGGAAGTTTCATGCGGCTCTTGCCTCCGGTTCTTTTGCTTGCCCTTAGCGGATTCGCTTGTGAAGAGGTGGAAGAGGGGTGCCTCGATCGACGGGCTTTTAATTACGATGTTTCTGTGGATGAAGCCTGCAGCGATTGTTGTATTTATCCACAATTGCAATTGACGGTGCGCAACCAGATCACCCAGGGCGATACCAGCCTTAGCCTGCAATATGGTCAGCCATACGTAGACGACTTTGGAAATGCGTTTCGCTTTGATCTGGTTCAGCTTTATATTTCCAATTTGACCTTTGTTTTAGCAGATGGCACTGAAATTGGAACAGACGAACAAATTGACCTGCCTACCCTTAATTCCCAGGGGGACACTGTTTTTCTTACGATTGCAGACAACTTTATGCTATTTCCGGGGGATGTTCCCCGAACGTCTTCTCCGGGAACCAGTACCCGTTCGGGTAGTGTTCAAAAGAGCCGCTTATTGTTAGGGCTAACGGAAACCATTAATGAAACCATTCCCGAGGCCTTACCGGAGGGGCATCCCCTTTCCCCACAATTCGATAGTATGTACCTGGACCAGGATCAGGGGTATATTTATTATCGGCTAAGATTGTTTCGGGATACCATTCCGGCAGATACCATCCCCTTGGATATTCAGATCACCACTCCGGAGCGGTTTGAACTGGAGTTCGACACGCCTGTGGAATGGACCCCGGGCTTCAATCTAAGGTTAACTCTCAACCTGAATTATGCGGCCTGGTTCTCAGGCCTGGATGTACGCAACGATCCCGTGGAACTATTAGAAGACAAGCTCGTTGCTAACCTTCCTACAGCTTTTTCCGTTTTTTCGATCGAAATAAATGATGACCGGGTGAATTAATAATTACCTTCCCGGAGTCTTATGTGATCAATGTCATTGAAAAAATGCCGCATTTGTCGTTCATTATGTAGTACTTTTTGGGTCGTGCATAAAGATGTATGATGAGCCTTAAAAAAAGCACAATAAGGACGAACTTTGAATATGTGCAAAATAAAAATCAAAGTCCAATGTCCTCCTTGC
>CAYZMS010000009.1:105209-126738 GCA_964479625.1 uncultured Saprospiraceae bacterium | reverse complement strand
GCCCAAATCTCAATCAACCTCTTTTGGATGATTTACTATATAAAGAACGATTCTCGGTGGAACGAACAAACGCATGGATCGATGTATTCAAAGCTCTTTTGATCCGCTTTGAAACAAAGGCTCAAACTTGGCTGAGCTTATATTATCTGGCATTTGCTCTCATACTCTTCAGAATCTAAACAAATCATTTTTAAACAACTTCATCTTTATGTACGACCCGAGGGCGAATCCTATACAAAGTAAAAAAAATGCCCGCAATCTTTAATGGGAACGGCATCAATTTACGCCCGGGTCTACAGTATTTGCCATATCCCCTTTTGCATAAAACATTCTTGGGCGTATCTGGTCCGGCTACTCCCTTGCAGTTTTTTTAACTTGCAGACGTTCTTTGGCATTTTACCATCATCCAACCTCAAAAGAAACAAACGGATTATGAGCCCAACCATAGAGGTAAGTTCCGAAGTTGGCCTACTTAAAAAAGTGATCGTGCACCGGCCTGATGAGGGCATTGCCCGGATTTCCCCCCGCCGGGCGGAAGAGCTGTTGTTCGATGATATTGTCTACCTCCCCAGAATGCAGGAGGAACACGATATTTTTGTGCGAATCCTGAAAGCCTTTTTGGGATACGAAAACGTTCTGGAGACCCAGGATCTCCTCTACCAGGCCCTTGAAGCGGACCCAGCGGGGAAAGCCGATGCGATCAGTCTGATCGTCGATTATGAAGAATTACCACGTTCGGTACATGAGATGCTGGGCAGCATATCCAACAGGGATCTGGCGGAGATCCTGATCACCGGCTATTATCCCAAAGAAGATCATATCCTTTTCGACCCTATCCCCAATTTCATTTTCACCCGGGATATTGCCGTTACTATTAATGATCACGTGCTCATCACCAAGGCCAATAAGGAAGCCCGTTTCAGGGAGAATTACCTGACTCGGTTCATTTTCTCCAGTCACCCCTTGTTTACTGATCTTTGGTCGACCGGCAGAGTGATCAACCTCAATGATGTCAACCGGTTCCCGCCCTCCAAAAGGGGAGAACAGGTTTCGATAGAAGGTGGAGATGTTATGGTGTTGAGCCAGGATTTCCTGCTCATCGGGGTAAGCGAACGATCGACCAGCTACGGAGCACAGGTCCTGAGAGATGTTTTGTTCGAATTGGGAGTGATCGCCAACGTTGCCCAGATCACGGTACCATCTGAACGCTCCTTCATGCATATCGATACCATTTTCACCCAGATCCATCAGCACCACATTGTTTCCTACAACCCTATTGTGGTGGAAGGGGTAAGTTCAAGGGTGGATGTTTTTCGATCGAATGGAGCGACCACCAATTACCCAAATATCAAGGACTTCATCCTCGAGGAGGTCAATCCAAACATGCAGTTTATTCCGGCCGGGAACGGCCTGTCTCCCTATCAGGAGCGAGAACAATGGACGGATGGGTGTAACCTTGTCGCCTTAAAGCCGGGTGTTGCCCTTACCTATGACCGAAACCCCCGCACGGAAGATGCCCTCCGTGCCTTTGGTTATACGATCCGCCATGCTAATGAATTACTCCCCTTGTTGGAGAGCGGAAAACTCCAACCGGAAGCCATTGAAAATACGATCATTTCTTTGCCCTCCTCCGAACTGTCCAGGGCGCGCGGGGGCTCCCATTGTATGACCTGCCCCATACACAGGGCTTAGTTTATAGATGCTAATTGAACAGTGATGCTTAGATTCTTAAGAAAGGTAGTTTTTTTTTATCGGCAAACTCCTGCTCTTTCCTTGGGATTACCCTTACTTTTGGCGTCTTGCCTGAGGCCAGGGGTTGCCATTGGGCAGGAAAGCCGGGCAAATACCGGTGCTGCCCTCCTCGTTCGGATCGGCTACGGTGCTGAAATTCCGGGAGGGGATCTTGCAGACCGTTTCGGGCAAAGTTTCAGCCCGAACCTGGGGATCGATTACCTTACGGAAAAACAAAACTGGATCATCGGCTTCGAGGGGCAATTTATTTTCGGCAATGAAGTCAAACAGGATGTGCTTGCCGGCTTGCGTACCGAAGCCGGGTTCATCATTGGAAATGACCAACTCCCGGCTGACATCCAACTGCGGCAAAGAGGGTTTTACCTGGGAGGGCATATCGGGAAGTTATTTGGCCTTTCCTCCAGAAATCCGCGTTCAGCCCTGCGTATTACCCTGGGCATTGGTTTTTTGGAGCACCGGATCCGTATTCAGGAAGACCCTAACAGAACGGTCATACAACTCACAGGAGATTATGAAAAGGGGTATGACCAACTATCAAATGGCCTGGCCCTGCAACAGTTTATCGGATATCAATACCAGAGTCTGAACGGGCGGATCAACTTTTATGCTGGTTTCGAATGTACTCAAGGGTTTACTGCACCCAGACGGTCCTTTGATTTTGCCAGCAAACGGTCAAATGAAGAAGTTACCTTTGATCTGCTTTACGGGCTCCGGGTGGGTTGGATACTACCCTTCTATTTTGGAGAAGGCCGGGAGATATATTATTGATCTATGGCATCATTTCTTTACTCTATTGCCCTTCGCGGGTATGGCCTGGGTTTGCATATTGCGGCCCTTTTTAATCCTAAAGCCCGCAAATGGGTAAATGGTCGAAAAAACTGGAGACAACATTTACGGGAAACGGTAGCCCAATGGCCGGAAACTGGCCCCCGGCTTTGGATGCACTGCGCTTCCCTGGGTGAATTCGAACAAGGCCGACCTGTATTAGAGGCTGCACGGCAACAATGGCCGGAACTCAAAATCCTGCTGACCTTCTTTTCCCCTTCCGGTTATGAATTGCGAAAGCATTACCCCACTGCTGATCATGTAGCTTATCTTCCACTTGATGGGGAAAAGCCAGCCAGGGATTTCCTGGATCTTGTCCGTCCCGATCAGGCCATTTTTGTCAAGTACGATTTCTGGTTTCATTTTTTAAGAGCCCTTCGAAAAAGGGAAATTTCCACTTTACTGATAGCCGCTTTATTTCGAAAAGACCAGTATTTTTTCAGATGGTATAGGAAATGGTTCAAAGAAGGATTGCGTGCTTTTACCTTTTTTTTTGCTCAAAACAGGGAATCCCAATCCCTTTTGGAAAGCTCGGGCTTTTCGAATGTCCGTACGGTAGGTGACCCCCGCGTTGATCGGGTCCTACAGATCCAACAGGAAGCAAAGGCGTTTCCGGAGATCCAAACTTTTTGTGCCGCGGGGTCTGTACTGATCGTTGGAAGCAGCTGGCCTCCGGATGAAGTACTATTGACCGAACTCTATCAACACCCCTCCTTTTCCGGGTGGCGCATGGTGATCGCTCCCCATGACATTTCAGAAGGTCACCTTAAACAGATCGAAATGCGCTTTGGTCAAAAAGAGGTCGTACGGTACAGCCAGTTGCCTCAGATCCAGAAGCAGGAAACGGTTCGGATATTACTCATTGATAATATTGGCATGCTATCTTCCATTTACCGCTATGGTGAACTGGCATATGTAGGCGGTGCATTTGGGAAGGGTTTGCACAATACCCTCGAGCCGGTAGCTGCAGGCTTGCCGGTGTTGTTCGGACCCAAATTTGAGCAATTTGAGGAAGCAGTACAATTCGTAAAGGAAGGTATTGGCTTTTCTTTTAAGACGGCCCGGGAGTTAATCTCCCAGTTTGAAACCTGGAAAGTAGATCATAAAAGGGCACAGGTAGTCCAAAAAGCAAAAGACTACATCCAGAGGCAACAAGGAGCTACTGAGCAGATTATGGAATACTTGAATCGGGTCGGCAACAAATGGAGGGAATAAGAAAAATCGACTTTTGGGAGCAAATTTTGGGGTAGATCAAAAAGTCGACTATACTGGTCGCGGAATACATTTCCTTTCCAGCCTTGTTTTAGTGCCTCAATGGTACATTATTACAAAAGATTGATCAAACGACTTTGCGCTTTTTCCGGATTTGTTCCAAAAATTCGTTGACATTTCGGGCATTCAGGCAAAAGGCAGGGGTTAACCCTCCTTTTCGGGCCGAAAAAACTCCATATCTGATATGTTGGATCCCCTCCAGATTATGCGCATCAGGATTAACGGAAATCAGGACTCCTTTTTCCATGGCATAAGGAATCCACTGCCAGTCCAGGTCAAGACGGTAAGGGTTCGCATTGATCTCAATGGCAGTATGGTTAGCCGCACAGGCGTCGATCACCTTCCGGTAATCGATAAGGTAGCCCACTCTTGAAAGGAGTAATCGACCGGTCGGGTGACCAAGGATATGGGTATAAGGGTTTTCAATGGCTTTTATCAGGCGATTCGTCGCTTTTTCTTCATCCATCCGCAAATTGGAATGAACGGATGCGATAACCAGATCGAATTGTGCCAAAAGGGCTTCCTCATAATCCAGGCTACCGTCGGAAAGGATATCGCTTTCAATCCCTTTGAGTATTCGAAAGGGAGCCAGTTCTGCGTTTAGTTGATCGATCTCTTTCATCTGCGCCAGCACCCGTTCAGGCTGCAAGCCATTTGCATAAAAGGCAGATTTGGAATGATCCGTCATGGCAAGGTACTCGAAGCCTTTAGATCTGGCGGCTTCCGCCATGGCCTTTATAGAAAGTAGTCCATCACTATAGGTACTATGTGCATGTACTACGCCCTTAATCTGCGCCACCTCCAAAAGGTCAGGCAAACCTTCTTTCCGCAAACGCTGCAGCCAGGTCACATCATCCCGGAGCTCAGGTGGCAGGACAGGTAATTCCCGGGACCTGAATAAAGCCTCTTCCGAACCAACAGCCTCCTCCGGGATTGGCCCGGAAGCCGATTGCCACTCGGTCAGGAAGGATTCCGGGCCGGTAGTGCGCAATAATTCCAGACCGAAACGATCCTTCTTACAAGTATACAGGCAAATGGGCAGGTCATTGGGAGAGCGCGCGAAGTACTGCCCGTTCTCTAGTCGAATTTCCTTCCAACCTATACTTTCCAGGGTTCTCCGGTGATCCCCTTCTTGCCCAAGCAAAAGGGCTATTCGATCCAATATATTCAATTTTCGGCGAAAAGCACCGGTAAAAGCCAGGGGTACTCCCGGGAAAGCTTTCGCAAGGGCCTCCTTTAGCAGTTGCCCCTCCGTTTCAAGGGCGGCAAAATGGAATTGGTTTTTTGACCTTTGGTAGTACATTAGTTTTTGCCGGAGATCCTCCTGGGTTTTCAGCCCGAAGCCCTTCAGCTCAACAAGACGATTCTCATTGACAGCATATAACAACTCTCCAATGCTTTCTGCGCCAAGATCTTGCCATACAACCCTGATCTTCTTCGGGCCGAAGCCTTTAATATTGATCATTTCCCGCACTCCTTCCGGAGTAGCAGCACGGTAGTGCTCCAGAGTAGCCATTTTACCTCCTTCCAGCAATTCCAGTATCTTTCCCTGGATGGCTTTACCAACTCCCTTTATTGCCCCGATTTCCGTTTCGCTGAGTTGTGCCAGAGGTTGATCTAAACTTCGCAGGTTGCGATAGGCATTTTGATAAGAACGGATCTTAAAGGTATTTTCTTCATGCAATTCCATAAGTTGAGCCAACTCCCGGAACGCATTGGCGATCTCTTTATTTGACATGGTAATTATTCCTTAAGGTTGGGCAATATACAAATTCCCCATAGCGCCATTGCCGCTTATCCTTTATCTTTGCAGACCGATTATTAAAAATGGAGGTGCCCGTACAGCGAAAATCGTTTGCCACCTCAAAAAAATGTGATTGCTTTATGCAAAAGTATTGCTTTGTTCTATTGTTAAGTTTGGGCATATTCGCCTGTAGCCAGGAAGAAACTAATCAACTGGAAATCGACCAGGAACTGATCGAAAATTACCTCGCTGAAAATAACCTTAGCGCAGAACTGCACTCCTCTGGCATCTATTATCATATTGAAAACCCCGGACTCGGTCCCAGCCCCAATCAATTCTCCACCATTGTGGTACGTTACAGAGGGCAATTTCTGGACGGGGAAGTGTTCGACGAAACAGAAGGCGATGAGACCTGGATCGGCGACCTTTCTTTTTTGGTACGTGGCTGGCAAATTGGAGTGCCCCTTTTGAAAAAAGGGGGTAAGGGTACTTTTTACCTGCCTTCTGAATTTGGATATGGGGAGAATGGAAATACAGCTGTCCCACCAAATTCTGTGCTCATTTTTGACATTGAGTTGGTGGATTTTGTGAATTGACCTTTAGTTGGATGGGGTGGTTATAGGTTTATGGAAGGATGGTTGGGATAATCCATTCAAATACCCCATAAAGCTATAAGCCCCGATCCAATGCGCTACTATGCTTCCGCCTTTGGCGTAGTGAAGTTCATAGGTGGCAATTGTTGCTCCGGCTCACTGATGGCACCAAACTGAGATTCGTATTTATTCAGGTTATCCGTTAAGGCCCGGAGCAGCCTTTTGGCATGCTGAGGTGTCAGAATGACCCTGGACTTCACCTTAGCCTTGGGCACATTAGGAACCATTCGAATAAAATCTACAATGAACTCCGTTGGAGAGTGGGAGATGATCGCCAGGTTAGAGAACACCCCTTCTGCGACCTCTTCTGGTAAGTCTATATTCAATTGCTTTTGCTTTTGTTGCTTTTGATCAGCCATAGTGGTTCCTTTATTTTTTCTTTTTAGTAGTCGTTTTCTTAGTACTTTTCTTCTTGAATGCATCCGGGATCTCGGCCTGGATGATCTTCTTGACATCCTCCAGGCTCATCTCCGCTGCCTCTTCAGAGGTTATTCGTTGTCCATCTTCTTTTTTGGGAATCTTTATGCTTTTCTTTTTGAATCGAATAAAAGGGCCCCAGCGCCCATTTTCCACGGAAATAGTTTCGTCAGGCCATTGGTGAATATATCGGTTGGCCTCTTTTTCTTCTTTTTTCTGGATCAGTTCAAACATCTCCTCCATGGAAAGGTTGTTGAAGTCATATTTCCGGGGCACATTGACAAACATATCATTCCACTTCAGGAATGGTCCAAACCGACCTTTGCCTTTCGTAATGGGCAAGCCCTTATAAGTGGCTACCGGCGCCTCTTCTTTCAATTTTTGATCCACCAACTCGACCGCCCGCTCCCGGCTCAGGGTAAAGGGATCCTCTTCCCGAGGGATAGAGATAAATTTTTCATCAAATCGAACATAAGGTCCGTATCGTCCCCGGCCGATCACCAGTTCTTTCCCCTTGTACGGCTCCAGGTTTCGGGGAAGTTGAAATAGTTTCATGGCCTGTTCGAAAGTGATCGTTTCGATCGACTGGTCATGCGGCAGGCTGGCATATTGCGGTTTTTCGTCTTCCTCTAGTTCGTCCGGGGCTCCGATCTGGACCACAGGCCCCAGGCGGCTCAGGCGGGTAAGGACGGTGCGCCCCGTTTCGGGATCAGTACCAAGCATGCGTTCACTGGAAGCACGTTCCGCATTTTCCAGGGTATGCTCCACATCCCGGTGGAAGGGCCAATAAAATTCCTCCAGCATTTTGGTCCAGTGTTGCCCTCCTTCGGCTATATCATCGAACAACTCTTCGATCTCCGCCGTAAAGCGATAATCCATTATGCGCTCAAAGTGCTTATCCAGAAAATCGCTTACCGTTAGCCCCAGGTCGGAAGAAAACAGCCGGTTTTTAACCGCTCCGGTTATTTCGGTTGCAGTTTTCGATTCGATCTTTGCTCCCTTTAGGATAAGAATACGATACTCCCGGGGACTACCCTCCCGACTCTCCTTGATGACATATCCCCGGCCCGGCTCCATGATCTTACTAATGGTAGGGGCATAGGTAGAGGGGCGGCCAATGCCGAGTTCTTCCAGCTTTTTGACCAACCCAGCTTCTGTATAACGGGCAGGAGGGCGGGTAAACCGCTCCGTCGCACTTAGCTCTTTTAATGGCAATTCCTGGCCGACCTTAAGGGGTGGCAACATGCCTTCTGTTTCTCCCTCCTCTTCTTCTTCATCTGTTGATTCCAGGTAAACCTTGAGAAAGCCATCGAATTTCAGCACCTCCCCTTCCGCTTTGAGATAAGTATCATTGACCGCGGAAATACCGATCTTAACCGTAGTTTTTTCCAGTCGCGCATCAGCCATTTGGGAGGCTATGGTTCGCTTCCAGATCAGGTCATACAAGCGCTGTGCATCCCGGTCACCCGGTACACTCTGGCGGTCGATATAAGTAGGACGGATCGCTTCGTGGGCCTCTTGTGCGTTCTGGGATTTACTCTTGAACCGTCGGGTTTGGACATAATTAGCACCGTACTCCTTTTCTACCACTTCTGCGATTTTGGCCAGGGCCTGCTCACTCAAACTGGTAGAGTCAGTACGCATATAGGTGATATGCCCCTCTTCGTATAATCGTTGTGCTACCGACATGGTACGCTGTACATTGAAGTACAATTTCCTGCTGGCTTCCTGTTGCAAGGTGGAGGTAGTAAAGGGAGCGGTTGGCCGGCGGTTGGTCGGTTTTACTTCAATATCATCGATGGTGAAGTCCGCTCCTATACATTTTTTAAGAAAGCTTTCGGCGGTTTCCAGCGTTTCGAAACGATCGGCCCCTTCTGCCTTTAGGGCAACCTTCCTACCCTGCTCATTCTTCACCTCGAAAATCGCATTAATCCGAAAGAAGGCCTTGGCTTTAAAGTGCATGATCTCCCGCTCGCGCTCTACGATCAGTTTAACAGCTACAGATTGCACCCGACCTGCCGATAATTTACCACGAACTTTTTTCCAAAGGATTCCCGAAAGTTCGTACCCTACCAGGCGGTCGAGCACCCTGCGCGCCTGTTGAGCATTCACCAGGTTAATATCGACCTTACGGGGGTTTTTAATAGCAGATTCAATGGCGGGTTTTGTGATTTCCCGAAAAACAATGCGCTTGGTACTTCCTTCATCCAATCCAAGCACTTTACATAAATGCCAGGAAATGGCCTCCCCTTCGCGGTCTTCATCCGTGGCAAGCCAGACCTCGTCAACCTTTTTGACCATATCCTTTAACTCCCGAACTACCTTCTTCTTTTCAGGGCTGACCACATAACGGGGTTCAAACTTGTTTTTGACGTCCACCGCATCATTCCCCTTGTCCAGGTCGCGAACATGACCATAACTGGAGCGTACTACGAAGTCTTTTCCCAAAAACTTTTCTATGGTCTTGGCCTTAGCCGGAGACTCTACTATTAATAAATTTTTTGTCATATTTTCATGGTACTTTGGCGAAGCCTAAATTTCTATTCGCACCGACAAAAGTATAAATTTTCACAAAGTCCTTCCCCGCCTTGAAGATTACAGGAAAAGCGAACGAAACGCTTTTTTGCATTAAAACCCAGGGTAAAGGTTAAATTATCAAGATCTACAGGGCGTTTGCAAAGCTACCTCCTTATATTGCATTTTGGTGAATAAGTTTATGATGGATCTCTAAATCAACAAACCTATAGTCGTCAATAAACTTCCCTGTATGAAGAGTATTTATGTAGCAGCCACAGGACAACATGTCGGTAAAACCACCTCCACCCTTGGCCTGGTAGCCAACCTGATCGAGCAGGGTTTGCATACCGGCTATTGCAAACCCGTTGGACAGGAGCACATCAATTATAATGGCATGGTAGCGGATAAAGATGCGGTCCTCTTTTCCGAGGTCATCGGCTTTAAAATGGACCCCGATCTGCACAGTCCGGTCATCATCGGCCGAGGTGTCACCAAAGCTTTTCTGGATGATCCGCTGCAATTCCCTTTTACTGAACGCCTTGACTTTGCTGCCAAAACCCTAAAGGATCAATACGAGCTCCTGGTGTATGAAGGTACTGGTCATCCCGGTGTCGGCAGCGTAGTAGACCTTTCGAATGCCCAGGTGGCCAAACGGCTAAACGCCGGGGTGATCATGATTGCCGAGGGAGGAATCGGACGTACTATCGATCGCCTGACCATGTGTCTGGCACTTTTCCGAGCACAAAACGTTCCTATTTTAGGCATTATTGTCAACAAGGTCAAACCGGAAAAGATTGAGGAGATCCGGTATTATCTTTCGAAGATCACTTCCAAATGGGGGATCCCCCTTTTAGGAGTGCTTCCCTACGATCAAACCCTTTCATTCCCGATCATGGAAACCGTTTCGGAAGTTGTTTCCGGAAAGGTTATCCTTAATGCCGAACACCTTAACAACCGGGTAGAAGATATTGTTGCTGGGTCCTTGGTGGATACCGAGGAGTTCAATAATTCGAAAAACATCCTGCTGGTAGCCAGTGTGAAGCGATTGGATGAAGCGATCAATAAGGTAGAGAAAATCTCCAAACAAAATAAACTGGAACAATCCCCCCTTTCCGGAGTACTGGTCACCGGGGATGGGCGGCACGCCCACTGGTACGACCCTGCAGATTTGCATAACCCTTACTTCCGCGACAATAAAATCCCGGTGATCACCACTACCCTGGATACCTATGGCTCTGTGGTCAAGATCAGCCGTATCGAGGTAAAGATCAACACCCGGACGCCCTGGAAATCCCTGCGCGCCATAGAATTGATCAGAGAACACGTCAATTTTGATCTACTAACCGAACAACTTACAGTCAAACGATAAGCCTTCTCGGATGCTAGGGGTCATAAGGGGTAATCTTAAAGGTCTTTACCTTCTTTGAGCCATCGGCCTTCCGGAGAATAATGAACTTCGAATTTTAATTCGATCTCATACAGTACCCGTCCGGAGGCATATTCTACCCGTTCTGCATCCTTGATCCTGCAATTGGGGTAGTCTTCAGCCAGGGCTTTAAGGACGGCCTCCGGTATTTCTTCCACCTCGATCTCGGTTTCGGTTTTTAATAAGCGACCGGAATTAGAAAAAGTAGCCTCCACTTCTCGTCCTTCGGCATTTTTAAAGTCCGCCTCAAAGGATCGGTACTCTTCCCATTCGGGGGTTTCTGCTTCGGGGAAGCGCTGAGAAAAGGCTTGGAGGATGTGCTCGGGAATTTGTGGATTTTCCATTTGATCTTTTTTTTGGGTTAAAATTCTATTTTTACAGCAAAAAAATGCTCACTGCAATTAGCCCGATAGATGGGCGCTACGCCAGCAAGGTCCAGACGCTGAGTGATTATTTTTCAGAGTATGCCCTGATCAAATACCGCGTTCTGATCGAAATACAGTATTTCCTGGCTTTATATCACCTCCCTCTTCCCCAACTGGCAGACCTGCCTGCCGAAAAATTAAGGGAACTGGAACGCCTCACCAATCGCTTTAACCTGAAGGAGGCGCAACGGATTAAAGATATTGAACGCACTACAAATCACGATGTAAAAGCCGTAGAATATTACCTGAAAGAAGCATTTGACCAAATTGGGCTCGGTCCCTGGAAGGAATTTATCCACTTTGGCTTAACCAGCCAGGATATAAATAACACCGCTATTCCCCTCTCCCTGAAACAGGCCGTTGAGTTAGTTTACCTGCCCATGTTAGAGCAGCTTGGCAGGGACCTGGGGCAACTGGTTTATGACTGGAAGGACATCCCCATGCTAGCCCATACCCATGGCCAACCCGCCTCCCCTACCCGCCTGGGCAAAGAAATGCAGGTTTTTTCAGCCAGGCTCGATAGCCAGATTCAACAGTTAAAAAACATTCCCTTTAGTGCCAAATTCGGCGGGGCTACCGGCAGTTTTAACGCTCATTACATAGCTTATCCGGATCGCAATTGGCATGCCTTCGGGAAGCGTTTTGTGGAAGGGCAATTGGGCTTAAATCGATCCTTCCCAACCACCCAGATCGAGCATTACGATAACCTGGCCGCCCTCTTCCAGGCTATGAAGCGCATCAACACCATCCTCATTGACCTTTCCAGGGATATGTGGACCTATATTTCGATGGAGTATTTCAATCAAAAGGTAGTTGCCGGAGAGGTGGGGTCTTCCGCAATGCCTCATAAGGTCAATCCCATTGATTTCGAAAACGCAGAAGGCAACCTTGGTCTGGCCAATGCCACCTTTACCCACATGGCTGATAAATTACCTGTATCCAGGTTACAGCGAGACCTTACCGACTCTACAGTATTAAGGAATATCGGCGTCCCCATTGCGCATAGTCTGATCGCCTTCCAATCGATCCAAAAAGGCCTCGGAAAACTATTATTGAACGAAGCTGCCTTACAGGCTGACCTGGAGAACAATTGGATGGTGACCGCCGAAGCTATTCAAAATATTCTCCGCAGGGAAGGCTATCCAGCACCCTATGAGGCCCTAAAAATGCTAACCCGGGGCAAAGCATCTATTGATCAGGAAGACCTCCATCGCTTTATAGAGCAACTGGAGGTAAAAGAAGAGATAAAAGAGGAACTAAAGGCTATTCGACCGGACAATTATCTGGGGAAATAAACCAAATTCGATTAAAAATTGGACAATCGTCGAAAAGGTCAAATTTTAAGTCGTTCAGGTAGTCCAGCCGACCAATCGTCGAAAAACAACAAAGCTTTAATGCGCTTTTTTTTAACTTAATAAAGATTAATGTATCTTTCTTACTTATTGTTTTCCTGTATAGTATTTCCCAGAACCAAATGCATGAGTTGATCGAAAGCGAGGCCTTTATCATTGCACTCATTTGTCATTTGCCTCGTTAAAGTCATTTTTTGATTTTGTAATCAGAAAGCATTATATGCTATAGCAGTAATTATCACCCTTTAACAGTCAAAAAACGCGCTTCTCTTTTATGTAAGAGTCTAACCTGTGTTATTCTTTCCTGCTATTCGAAATAGAATAGCGATGCGTTCTGCTTTTCCCCATTGTACAAAACAACCTTTTACTCACTAAATTACAAAGCATTTATGAAAAGATGGCTATTGATCATTCCACTGTTCCTAATGACAGGATGGGTCATTGGGCAGAAAACCATTACAGGGGTCATCACTTCCAGTGAAGATGGAGAACCCGTAATTGGAGCAACCATCCTTGTTAAAGGGACCTCCAAAGGTACTGCTACTGATTTTGACGGCACCTATTCTCTTGAAGTACCTGACGATCAGGCAATTTTAATCGTCTCCTACACCGGTTTGCGGACTCAGGAGATCACCGTAGGGAATCGAACCCAGATCGACATCGCTATGGAAAGCAGTGTGTCGGTACTTGATGAGGTCGTTATTACAGGCTACGGTTCCCAGGGCCGACGAGTCTTGACCAGCGCCGTAAGTTCTGTTGGTGCGGAAGATATTGAGAACTTACCTACGCCAAATGTTGACCAGATGATCCAGGGTCGGGCTGCCGGTGTCCAGATCAGCTCGAATTCAGGTACCCCTGGTGGAGGTATGTTTGTCAGGGTACGCGGTACAACTTCCATTACAGCAGGTAGCGATCCCCTTTATGTGGTGGATGGAATACCTATTGTGACCACACCATTGGAAGCGGAAGGAGTAGGTGGACAGGTAACCAGCCCACTTGCGGATATTAACCCTTCTGATATTGAGTCCATCGAAGTATTGAAGGACGCATCCGCTACCGCTATATACGGAGCGCGGGCGGCAAACGGAGTGGTGATTATCACCACAAAAAGAGGTACTCGCAGCAGAAATGCCAAAGTAACACTCAATTCTTATTACGGCTTCCAAAATTACTGGAAAGATCCTCAGGGTCAATTGGTCAATGCCCAGCAATTTGAAGAGCTACAGAACGAAGCAGCGATCAACAATGGAGGTACGCCTCCCTATCCTAACCCTGGAAGCAGTGGCAATGACACCGAATGGGCCTCCTTACTATTCCGGGATAATGCTGCCATCAGTAATATCGACCTATCCGTTTCAGGCGGAAATGACCGCATTCGTTACTTTATCAGTGGTAATCGCTTTGATCAGGAGGGGATCATGAAGAATCAGGAATTCACGCGTCACTCAGGTCGGGTGAACCTGGATTTCAATGCCTCCGACAATATCAAGGTAGGTACCAGCGTACTATACTCCCGCACGGATCGCATCCGGGCCGATAATGATGATAATATCTTTGGTGGTTTAGGGGGAGCTTTCTTTTTTCCACCCAACCTCCCGCCCTATCAGGAAGATGGATCACTGACCAAGTTCTCCATATTTGAAAATCCGATTGCGGTGGCTGAGTTTCAGGACCTCCAGATGAAAGTTAACCGGGTTTTGGCGAATGTGTACGGAGAATGGGAAATTACACAAGGGTTAACCTTCAAGTCTAGTGCCAGTGTTGATTTCAATCAGGTTAAAGAAGACGCCTACTGGCCTACCCAAATGAATGAAGGTGCTGCCGTTGGAGGCCAGGGCCGGTCTACCGTAACTATTGATGACAACCTGATCTGGGAAAACACCCTGACGCTCCAGAAAGGGCTGGGTGGAGAGCATTACCTGACTGCCCTGATCGGCCAGGCTATTCAAACTTCTGATTTTGAACGCACACAAGCGACAGGACAGGGATTTCCCAGCAACGATTTCCGAAGGATCACCTCCGCTGCTACCCAATTCTCCTCTTCTACGGGTACCGAATGGGGTATTGAATCCTATTTTGGGCGCCTGAACTATGATTACGCTGGAAAGTATATTGTCACCCTGAACGTCCGTCGGGACGGGTCTTCACGATTTGGGGAAGATAATCGCTGGGGTACATTCCCCTCCATTGGGGTGGCCTGGCGTTTATCCGAAGAACCCTGGATGCAGAATAGCAGCCTGTTTGATGAATTAAAGTTACGGGCAAGTTACGGTATTACTGGTAACCAGAATGGCATTGACAACTTTGCAGCAAGGGGCCTTTGGACAGGCGGGGCCAATTATACCGTTGATCCGGGGACCCAACCCCTCCAGTTGGCCAACCCAAATCTGAAGTGGGAAACTACCAGACAGATCAACCTTGGCGTAGATATGGGTATATTCAACGAGCGGGTAGTTATGACCTTCGACTGGTATAACAAATACACGGAGGATCTGCTGTTGAACGTTCCACTGCCCCCTACCACAGGCTTTAGCAGCCAGTTCCAGAATTTCGGAGAAGTTGAAAACGAAGGTTGGGAATTCAGCATCAATGCAGCTGCTATTCAAAGTAAGGACTTTAGTTGGGACATTGCCTTTAATATTGCACACAACAAGGCAGTCGTAAGGAAGTTATTCGCACCCATTGAAGTCTACAATCGCTCGCCATTCCGATTAGAAGAGGGCGAACCCTTATTTTCCTTCTGGTTCCACGAGCAGCTTTCGGTAGATCCTGATACAGGGGACCCGATTTGGCGGACAGTAAACGGTACCTCTGAGACGGAAGAATTCAACCCGAACAGAGACCGGTTCTTCGTGGGTAACGCACAACCCGACCTGTTTGGTGGTTTAACGAATACCCTTCGCTTTAAAGGATTCGATTTCAATATGTTCTGGCAATTCAGCCTGGGTAATGAACAATTGCATTGGAACCGCTTTTTCCAGGAACACGGAGGTACACGGAACACCAGCTTTATGGTCAGCCAACTGGATCGTTGGCAACAACCCGGAGATGTAACCGACATTCCAAGAATGACTGCCCAAAATTATGCAGGTAATTTGCGACCCTCCCGTTTTGTTGAAGACGGGTCTTATGCGCGCTTGAAAAACCTGGCCGTAGGGTATACCTTGCCCATAAGCCTGACCAAGCGCTGGGGGATTTCCAAATTGCGTTTCTATGTGACCGGCCAAAACCTCATTACCATTACTGATTACACTGGATTAGATCCTGAACTAACAGGACCCGCCTCCAATCAGTTGGTTCAAGGTATGGAGTTCTATACCTTCCCTCAAGCCCGGGTATGGACCGGCGGTTTCACCTTATCCTTTTAATTAAAAGTGGACTTAAATTATGAAAAAAACAATATATATACTTTGCCTTAGCTTCCTGGTATTTTCCTGTAATGTTTTCGATGTGGAACCCGAAGCAGCGGTTTCTGACGAAATTGCCATTACTAATGCCAACGGACTAGAGGCGGCTTTAGCTGGTTTATACAATCAGCTTCAGGGCAATTATTACCAAGGAGAATTCCAAATAGCTTCAGACGTTTCCTCTGATGTAGCCCAAAGTGTAGGGACCTGGGATTTCTACCGGGAAATGGACACTTACGTTGTAAGCCCAGATAATATAGAGGTCCGGGATCTGTGGGCAGCGATGTATGAAGTAGTTAACCAGGCTAACAATATTATTGAAGGGGTTAACAATGTAAACGATGCTACTCAGGAGACCATTAATAGTGCTCTGGGCCAGGCATATTTTGCAAGAGGACTTGCCTTTTTTGATTTGACCAGGCTTTTTGGTGGTGTTCCACAGGTTTATGGAGAAATGGGAGTGGCCCTGCCTTTAGAACCCTCCCGGGAGCCGGTTTTATACAGCAGGGCTTCTATTGATGAAAGTTTTGCTCAGGTAGAAGCTGACCTGTTGCAATCCTTGGATTTACTTTTGGAAGAGGGATTTCCCCAACGTGCAAGCAAGTCGGCAGCCAGGGCCCTGCTAGCTCGCTACTATTTGTATGTGAATAATTATAACCAAGCATCCAATTATGCTACACAGGTCATTGAAAGTGGTAATTTTGAGCTGATCGATGATGTGGTAAGTATTTACAAAAGCAAGAACACCGCAGAATCAGTTTTCGAACTGCAGTTTGATGCCACGGACGGTAACAGTATCCGCACCTGGTATATTCCGGGGGCCCTTGGGGGACGAGGAGACCTGGCCGCCCACGATGAATTTTTTGAAACCATTCCGGAAAATGATGACCGTAAACAACTATTTACCTTTGATGAGTCGTCCATGTTCTGGTATCCAACCAAATACGAAACGCCCGCTAACTCGGATAACCTTCACATTATCCGCATTGCGGAGTTGTACTTAATTCGAGCCGAGGCCGACTTTATGAGTGGTGGAGGTGATCCCCTGGCAGATCTTAATGCTGTTAGAACCCGTGCCGGCCTGGATCCTCTTGGGGCGATCAACAGCATTGATGACATCCTGGAAGAACGAAAGGTGGAGTTCTGCTTTGAGGGACATCGATGGTTTGATTTAACCCGAACCGGCAAGGCCCTCGAAGAGCTCGAGTCGGTTCCCAGGACAAACGCTCCTGGAGCTCCGGCCATGTTGGAGGACCCTGGAAGACAGATTTTTCCCATTCCCAATGCGGAAAGAAATGCAAATCCAATGATGGAGCAGAATTCAGCTTATAACTAATCCAAAATATGTGGACCGAAAGTTGGGCCTTGCTCAATTTTCGGTCTCTTTTTTCTATTCACCTATTGGGAGGCCATGAGGAAAGAGGCCTTTACTGATCCATCCGCACCACCTTCGGGTAAAAAGTTCCCAATACCTCTACCAGATCCTTTTGTCGTTTCATCACCTGATGGATATCCTTGTAGGCGAAGGGCGCCTCATCCAGCCCGGCTCCGATCAAGCGAACGCCGTGGTCTTTTAAATGCTTTTCCAGTGCCTTGCGGTCAAATTGCTGTTTGGCCTTCCGACGCGACATTCGGCGGCCGGCACCGTGAGCAGCGGATTGCAATGCTTGGGGCTCCCCTTTTCCCTTAACGATAAATGCAGGGGCCGTCATAGAGCCCGGAATAACACCTAATACCCCTTTTCCTGCAGGAGTGGCCCCTTTCCGATGTACGATATATTCCTTGCCGTCAGCGAGGGTTTCTTTCCAGGCAAAGTTATGATGGTTCTCCACTACCGCCAGGGGTTGTTCACCCAGGGCATCTGCTATGCGATCATGGATCTGGTGATGACAGGCTGAAGCGTAATCACCTGCCAGGTTCATGGCCAGCCAGTACTCCATACCTTCTTGCGTATCCAGTGACAACCAGGCCAGGTGCCGGGCTTCCTGGGGTAACCGGCAACGCTCCATTGCCAATTTGGTGAAATGTTCAGCAAGGCCTGCCCCAAATCCGCGACTTCCGCTATGGGACAATAAAGCCAGGTAGGTGCCCGCTGCAAGATTCAGGGAAGGATCTGTTTCGGTAATCCCAACCAGCCCAAACTCTACAAAATGGTTACCCGATCCTGAAGTCCCGATCTGCTTACGCGCTTTTTCCCACAATTCTTTTGCTTTGGAAATTTCCCTAAACTCGGTACGATGCAAAACTTCATGGTCTTTGGGCCTTTCGAAAGCAGTATGCCCAAAACGACTATGCTCTAACAACAATTTTTCGAATTGCTGTGGTTTTTCTTCCAGTGATTGGGGAGGAACGGCATAAATACTCAAACACATTCTACAGCCAATATCCATGCCTACCCCATAAGGGATTACGGCATTTTCAACAGCGAGAACGCCGCCTATAGGCAGGCCATACCCTAAATGAGCATCCGGCATCAAGGCACCTGCCTTGGCTACCGGTAAACGCATAGCAGTATCCATTTGACCAATGGCTGCTTCATCGATGTCTACCAGGCCGTATTTTGTATAATCCTCTACTGTTGACTTAAGTTCGATCACCTGTTCTTTGGGGTCCTCCGAAGCTAGTTTTCGAACAATAGGGTCAAGATGCTGGTGCTCGGCAAAGGTGGTTGGCTCTTCCAACACGGCACGCAGTACCGCAAGGGCTGCTTCCCTACTTTCCCGTTTGTAGTAACGATGCATCACAGAAATAGCCGTTCCCACTACCGGTCCCTCCGGATAGCCGAGTTCGATTAGATCCTTGCCGCGAAGTTTGAGTTTTTGTTTCATCGTACCCTCTTTACAATCTTAGGGAAAGAAAAGTTCCAGGGGAATGGGTGCCCGGTTTTATCTTTTCCCAAGTTTCCTTGCAAAAGCCTTCAATTTTTTTAATTCAACTTAACCACTCGATAGCCCAAATTCAGAACTTCATTTAAAGAGAATTAGGTCGAATTTCGTACCTTTGCGGCTTTAAAAGCCATAATTTCATGCTGACAGTTAAGGATTTAGCTCTTCAATACGGGAAACGCGTACTCTTCGATGACGTCAACCTCCAGTTTACCCGTGGAAATTGTTACGGAGTAATAGGAGCCAACGGTGCGGGAAAGTCCACTTTTGTGAAGATCCTTTCGGGAGAAAAAGATGCCAACCGGGGAGTAGTAGAACTGGAACCCGGGAACAGAATGGCCGTGCTTAAGCAGGATCACTTTGCCCATGACCAGGATACCGTGCTAGACACGGTAATAATGGGATACAAGGAGTTGTTCGATCTGATGAAGAAAAAGGATGCCATTTACATGAACCCTGAGGCTACGGAGGAGGATTTTCTGCGCGCGGCCGAACTGGAAGATAAATTTGGAGAGATGGGTGGGTGGAATGCCGAAAGCGACGCAGCGGAGTTGCTTAGCCGACTGGGTATAGCAGAGGCAGACCATTACAAGCTCATGGATGAATTACCCAACTCCGACAAGGTGAAAGTTTTGCTGGCCCAGGCCCTCTTTGGAACTCCTGACCTGTTGCTCCTGGACGAGCCCACCAACGACCTAGATGTGGAGACCGCCACCTGGCTGGCTGATTTTCTCGCCGATTTTAAGAATATGGTGATCGTCGTAAGCCACGACCGCTACTTCCTGGATATGGTCTGTACCCATGTAGTCGATATCGACTTTCAGAAGATCCGGATGTTTACCGGAAACTATTCGTTCTGGTACGAATCCAGCCAATTGTTATCCAAACAGATCGCGGACAAGAATAAGAAGGTGGAGCAGAAACGCAAGGAAATGATGGAGTTTATCCAACGATTCAGTGCCAATGCCTCAAAATCCCGCCAGGCAACTGCCCGGAAAAAAGCCCTGGAAAAACTAAACCTGGAAGAGATCCGGCCGTCCAGCAGAAAATACCCCTTCATCCACTTTAAACCGGAACGCGAACCGGGCGACCAGATCCTGCGCATCGACAAACTCAGCCAGCAGGACAACGAGGGGAATTGGTTATTTCGGGATGTTTCTATCGTAATGAACAAGGGGGAGAAGATCGTCCTGCTCAGTCGAAGCAGCAATGCCCTGACCGCCTTTTTCGAAATCCTGGCCGGCCGGGAACAGCCGAAATCCGGTTCCTTCGAATTTGGACAGACCATCTCCATGCAGTACCTGCCCAACGAAAATGACGAATACTTCAGCAAAGAGAACGACATAGACCTGATCAACTGGCTTCGGCAATATTCAAAAGAAAAGGACGAGCAGTTTATCCGGGGGTTCCTTGGTCGAATGCTGTTCTCCGGGGAAGAGGTCCACAAACAGTCAAGTGTGCTTTCCGGAGGAGAAAAAGTGCGTTGCATGCTGGCAAAAATGATGCTGCAGGCCCCCAACTTCCTGCTGCTGGATGAGCCCACCAACCACCTGGACCTGGAGTCGATCGAAGCCCTAAATAACGGCCTGAGCGAATTTCCAGGGAACCTGATCATGAGCTCGCATGACCATAAATTGTTGCAGACCGTCGGTAATCGGATCATCGAGTTGACCCCCAACGGCATCATTGACCAGCTGATGACCTTCGAAGAGTACCTGGAATCAGAAAAAGTGAAAGAACAGCGGAATGCGCTTCTCAGCGGTGTAGCAGTTTGAGTTCTGAATCTTGGGTAGTCTTTACGCTTACCTTAGTTGTAAGCGAGACCATTTGGGTTACACTAGTTCATACTGGATGAATTTCGAATTGGCTTTTTGCTTTTCAAAAGGCGACTTTAGGGCTTATTCCCTTAAAACCTTTAATTCTTAAGTCATTTTTCCTTTTTCCAAAAGGGAACAACGAAGGTTTTCACCTCCAGGGAATCCGGCAAAAAGAGGTTGGTGGATGTTTTTTCCACCACTAATTCGTGGTAACCAGTGGGAAAACTGTCGAGTGAAATACCCATAAGCAGGCCGCGATCCTGGTTATAGGGGTGCACATAAAAGTTAAGCGGGGCATCCTCCAATTCAATACTGCCGATCTGAATTCGAAACAAGCTATTCATGCATTTCATTACCCCCTGGTAATGCCGGGCATCGTCTAGGTTATTGGCAACCTGGCGGTTAAATCCGGCTTTTAAGCCTTCCAAAACTTCGCTTTTAAAGCCCTCCATTAGTTTGGGTTCTAAATCCGGACAAATCCGCTTCAGGGCCCCGTCATCCTCTTTACGATAGCGAAGGAAGACTTCCAACACATTTTAATCCACCATGCGGGAGGGTATGCTCAACACCGGAATGGAAGGCCCCATGGATCGCCTTTCCCGGGCAGCCTTGCGTTCATCATCGTAAAAAGTGTAATCGATAAAATTGTCGACCGGCTCCTGGAAAAACCCCACATAACGGGATTGTTTAGGGAAAAAAACATTACCCTGATACCGCCCACCCAGAATAAAGGTATTAATGATGATATAAGGAAAAATTAGCAGGATGACCTTGCGACTGAAGGCATTGTCAATAAAGTTGTAGTAAATAGGCCGGGTGATAAAGGACAGGGTGATCCAACCATAGAACCGATAAAAGGGGTAATACACCCTGGAAAGCCACCCGCCCCGTTTAATGGCTCCAAAGGAGAAAAATCGATCAGGTAAAGGAGACCACTAAAAGCGATGACAATGATCACTATACGACGTGGCCATCTTGGCAATAGTTCATCAATACCTTCAGTCAGGAACATGAAGAAAATGAAATACAAGGCAAAG
>CAYZMS010000009.1:0-105109 GCA_964479625.1 uncultured Saprospiraceae bacterium | reverse complement strand
TAGTTCATCAATACCTTCAGTCAGGAACATGAAGAAAATGAAATACAAGGCAAAGATCAAACTCCAATACCGCTCCAGGTTCATGATATAGTGGTCAAAATCAAGTCGTTTTCCCCCAAGATAGCGCTGGAATACCGAGCTTAAACGCAAACGTTCTACTTCGATCTCTCCGGAAACATACCGCAACCCGATAGCAGATACCCACAAGCTTCGAAGAACGATATGCAAACTCAGGTTCATGATCACAAAACTGTAACTCATGAACAGAATGGAAACGCCTGCTGCCGGAATAGGGTTGGTAATGTTTTCCTGAAAAAAGAACTGCTGTTGGATAAGCTTTTCTTCCATGCTGAACAGGGCCGCCAGGGATAAACCGCTGATCAGCAATTCCAGTTGTCAGCTATTTTCTTCCATGGAAGCCAACCACTCCTGAAAGCGGTTGGCGGGGTGATTCGTTGGGTTTTCCATATGGGTGATATGAACTCAGTGGAAGATAAGAGCAAACTTCGAAGACACCAAAAAACAGTAAAGGGCCTGCCAGCTTCTTCCTTGCTGACAGGCCCCCGAATAGTATATATTTTCGATCTAGTTCGATCGTTCCGGTGCTTACAATGATCCTCCTATTCGACCAACCACATTTCTGCATTTTGGCTGTTACTTCCACCCAGTTTTTCTACGGCTGCATTATAATTATCCGTATTAAGACTTTGTTCCTGTCCTGGATATAGGAATCGTAAGGGCAGGCGGTCTTCATTCACATTTTGACAGGTAGCCGCCAAAAAGGGTATGGCGTCGAAATCGCCCTCATTTTCCTCCAACCAGCGACGGACCTCGAAGTAGGGCTCCAAGCCGTGAAAGAACAAGGCCAGCCATTTTTGCTCCCACAACTGTAGAATATCGCCAGCATAAGAAACTCCGGAGTTTTGGTAATAGTCATCAAAGTTACTATATCCAAAAGGCGAATAATCCACGTCGTTGTAGTTCATAGAAGCGCGGATGCCATTGCGATAATGCATTTCAGCATCCCCTGAGGTGTAACCTAACAGGGCGGCTTCTGCCAAAAGAAATTCTACTTCGGCATAGTCCATCAAAACACCTTCGGCTACCTCCAACCCAAGCTCCGCCGCGGTAGGCTGGTCGGGGAAGTTATAATACTCCACACCCAGGCGGGAACCGGTTTTGTTACAAAACTCCGGGTTTTCCGAGCCATTATCAGCACCGGAAAAGGTAGGCGCCTCAAAATCCAGGTTATCCGGACGCGCATAGCGCGAAAGCCGAGGGTCATTGTACCCCTGCATGACAAGAACAGAGCGGTTGCTCATTAGTACTGCATCAAAATCCCCAGTTTTCAATGGGATCAAAGGATACTCGTTCGGGAAACTACCGGTGTAGGTCAAGGCTGCATTATCAGCATTGGAACGCATCAGTTCGGCAGAGTTCGCCAGTGCTGCGATTTGCTGGGAAACATCCATTCGACCGGAAGCGTGCATTAATTGACGCAAGGCCAGAGAATTGGCAAAACGGATCCACTTATTGGCATCTCCACCATAAAGAATATCTCCTTCGATATTCCCGGAACCGCTCAATAATTGCACCGCCCTTTCCAGGCTAGCGATCAATCCATTGGGGTCCATGTAGATCTCTTCCTGATCATCGTAGGCTGGGGTATAGTTCCCATCGGTAATCCCATCGATAGCCTCACTGTAGGGAATATCCCCGTAAGCATCCGTCAAAACAGCAAAAATGTAGGACTTTAGAACCAATGCTACTCCCTCGATTTGCTGATTCCCACTTTCTAGGGCCAGGTTCTCCAGGGCATCTACATCAGCCAAGGCCCTGTACAGTCCTTCCCAGACCGTTGGGAAGGCATTCCAGTTATACACATCAACTTCAGTACGCAGGGTTTTTGCTGTTAACTGAGCAGCATTATTACCCAAAAGAAATGATCCATTCACCATGGTATTGACCGTCTGGCGAGTGGCACTGGTCAATAGTACCCCAGGGGTGACTTCTGAGGGTTGGTTAGGGTTCTCGTTTAAATCAGCCAGATCGTCCTCACAAGCCGTGAAGGCCAGAAGACCAAGTAAAAGAAGAAATGGTATTTTATTCATGATTTAGCGTATTCAAATTTTAAAATGGGGTTATTTAAAATCCAATATTGATCGAGAACCCAAAACTTCGGGTAGAAGGCAGCTGCGTACTTTCGAAACCATTTACAAAGCGGCCGTTGCGAATGGAATAGGTCTCCGGATCAATAGAGGGTACATCGGTAAACAGCAGGAGGTTCCGCCCTACCAGAGATACACTGGCTTGTTGCAGACCTATATTCGAAATAAAGCGCTGTGGCAACTGGTAAGACAGTCGCATTTCCCGCAACTTAATGTAGGTTGCATCAAAAGTGGCCGCTTCGATATTATCCCGGTTAAAACCGTTCCCGTAGTAAGCATAGAAATAATCCCGGGTGGGTACGGATACATCATTTTCCACTAGATTACCGTCATTGTCGAATTTCACTCCGGGGCCAACTACCCCTCCTGCATCGATCAGGTCGTAGACCGGTTCGCCCTCTGCATCATAGGTTATATCATATTCCGGACGCCCTTCGAGAGTAGAAAGATCCAGGTTGGGATCATCATTATTGGTTATGGTTCCCCCTGTGTTCATTAAGGCATGGGTCCGGGAATAGATATTCCCACCGAATTGACCATCAAACAGGAATCCGAAGCTAAAATTCCCAAAACCAAAGGTATTGTAAATCCCAGCTCTTAGGTCAGGTTGGTAAGAACCCGCCAGGACCTTCTCTTCCGTCAATAAAGGCAATCCATTTTCGTGAATGATGTTTCCATTATCGTCCCGCTGGAAACCTAACCCACGCAACTGGCCGAGCAATTCCCCTTCTACTGCCACCAATTCCAGATCGGCAGAACCTTCATCTCCGGGATATACGTCAGCTACCAAAGGGTAAGAGTCTTCTACCCCCTCGGGTAGGCTTTCCACGATCGCCCTGTTATGCCCCACGTTCAGTGTAACATCCCAGGTAAAGCCTGGATTATCCACAGCCCGGGCGTTCATCAGGAACTCTACCCCTTTATTGCGAATCTCCCCAGCATTGACCAGTTGGGATTCCTTACCAGAGGTAACTGCCGTAGGGAGGAAGATAATCTGATCAGAGGTAAGCATATTATAGTAGGTAGCATCAAAACTGAGCCGGTTATTAAGGAAGCGGGCATCCACCCCAAATTCATAGGAGGTAGTGCGTTCCGGCTTCAAGTCTGGGTTTCCGGCAAGAGCAGCGGTAGTGAAGGCCGGGTTCGAACCGAACAGGGGTTCAGGATCGAAATAATTATCCAGCAAATAGGGATCGGTATCATTACCTACTTCGGCATAAGCCCCTCTAAGCTTGAGGAAGGAAAGGGCTGAAGTCGTACTTAGCCCCAGGGCATCTGTTAAAACCAAGCTCAGAGAAGCCGAGGGGTAAAAAAAGGAATTATTATCAGTGGGCAGGGTGCTAGACCAATCGTTTCGACCGGTTACATCCAGGTAAATAAAGTTGTTATAGGAAAAGCTTGCCAGACCGAATACGCTATTGATCCCCTTTTCTGCCTGTGGGTTTTCAGATAATACTCCAGAGCGATTATTGGTAAGGCTGAAAACACTCTCATCGGTCCCGAAAAGTAATAACTGAGGATTATTAGCGATCAGGAAATTACTTTTCTGGCGCATCAGATTACCCCCTAATTTAAGATCAAGATCGAAGAGGGAGTTATCGCGCTTGCTGGTTCCCCAGGAGAGCAGCAGTTCCGTATTGGTTTCGGAAAAAGAAAGGTCATCCTCCCGGTAGCTACCCAATAGCACACCCCGAGTAGAAGGAGCCCGGCGAAATTGACGCTGCTCATCGTTCAGGTCAGCTCCCAACCGGAAGCGCAGACTCAGGTTTTCCAGGAAACTGTATTCTGCCTCTACATTACCAATGATACGGTTGGATTGAAAAGCGTTAGTGTTTTCATTGACCACCAACCAGGGGTTATTCACCCACAATTCCTCCACATAGCTTTGTTGGATCCCTTCCTGTCCAGGTTTCCAGTAATCCTTTAGGTCGTCAATAGGTACCTGTCGTGGATACCACAACCAGCCATACATGACAGAACTGCTTTCGTCATAACCTGCATTGGGCACATTTCCCGAGTTCCCCCGAACGTACATACCGTTGAAACGCAGGCGTAGTTTCTCATCAAAAAGCCGTTTCCCAATGCTAGCCTGGAAAGTATTCCGGCCCAGATCAGTATTCGGTACAATACCCCGGCGGTTCAGGTTGGTGAAAGACAACCGAAAGTCACTCGTTTCATCTACATTGGAAAGGGAGATATTATTGGTGTTAATGATCCCGGTCCGGAAGAAATCCCGGATATTACCTTCAGCAGGAGTAAAAGGCATGGCTTCATCACTCGTATTAAACTGCTTGATCGGTGTCCCATCCAAACGCGGACCCCAGTTTTCCCCAAAAGCGTCATAATACCGGATAGTGCGGGTTTGTCCGCCAATTTCCTTTTCCGCGGTGGTATAAGTGCTTCCTCCATCATAACTGTAAAAACCATATCCTCCAAAGCCATATTCATTTTGATAATCAGGAAGGCGGAGGATATCCTCGAAGGTCGTGGTGGTATTGATATCCACCCCCCAACCCTTGGCCTGCTCTCCGGTTTTGGTAGTGACCAGGATAACGCCGTTGGCAGCACGTGTACCATAAAGTGCAGCTGCCGCAGGACCTTTTAATACGGAGATAGACTCGATGTCATCCGGGTTAACGATTTGGGCAGCATTACCGAAATCGATGGTAGTTGAGCCATTGAGCCCATCGCCCGGGCTAAACAAACCATTGGTAATAGGCATCCCGTTGACAACGAATAAGGCCTGGTTGTTTCCACTCAGGGAAGACTCTCCACGAATCGTGATGTTAGAAGAAGCAGTGGGCCCGTTGCCGCTTCCTGTAACATAAACACCAGAGACCTTACCGGCCAGGGCATTGGTTACGTTTACCGGTCGTACAGCGGACACCTGTTCATTTCCAATTTTTTGGACGGAGTACCCCAGGGCCTTTTCATCGCGCTCTACCCCCAGGGCAGTGACTACCACTTCATCAAGGGAAATATCCTCGCTAAGGGTAATATTAAATTCCATTTGCCCCGATATTGGGACTTCATGAGTAGCGTAACCCACGAAGGAGACCACCAGTGTTATGGCATCATCCGGGGCTTCCAGGTCAAAGGTTCCGTCGAAATCAGTAATAGTTCCCGTAGTGGAACCCTTAATGTACACATTGGCCCCGATAACAGGCTCTCCATTTGGTTCTACCACTACCCCGGTCAGGGTTTGCTGGGCAAAAAGTCCGGAGGTTAACAATAGAAATAGTAGGCTGAGCAGCCCAACTCTTTTTCCCATTCCCGATCTAGTCCGGGAATAAACTTGCAATGTTTTCATAAACTAGCGTGTTTTCGTTTGCTGCGAAAGTATTTATTTATTTCTATAGAAACTAATAACAACGCCATCTTTTAACTCGAGCCGTATTCTTTTACACCAGGGTAACAATATACTTTTAAAGCATTAAATATCAGTGTTTTAAAAAATACATAAAAACTCCAACCAAACATTCTTGTCCATTCTTGGAAACGATCATGCCTGTTTTTGTATTTTATTCGTTAAATGCTGCCCATACCAGGATTTTTATTGGTTAGTCTTCGTTTTCTCCTCCTTTGGGGAGTGGTTCTTGCGCTTTTTGCTCCTGCTTCAGAGGCGGGCTTAACCACTGATTTTACAGGATTTTTGGAGCGAGTGGAAGGACAACCCTGGACAAAGATCCTGGATAGTTTTGGTTTTCCTTCTGTTCAACCTTTTCTCAATTTTTGGCTTTTTATTTTCTATAGAACTTTTCATGCAGATCCTCTGGGCTGGCATTTGGTTTTCACCGCTTTTCACAGCTTGAATTCCCTGCTCTTTTGGAAAGTGTTCCGGCATCAGCAAAGGCACATCCCTTTAGATATTCCTGCCTGGATACCACTTGTTGCAGCCCTGTTATTTTTTATCCACCCCTATGCAGTAGAAGTAGTGGTCTGGAAGGCCTGTTTTAACTATTTACTGGTCACCACCCTGATCCTGGGCAGTCTTCGATGTACACAGGAGTGGCTTCAACATCCCTCAGGGAAGCTATGGGCAGGTGGTATGCTATTGAGCAGTATGGCTTTACTTACTATGGAACTCGCCTTTACCCTGCCATTTTTGAGTGCCTTTTTCATTTGGGTAGAGTCGGGGAATAGGCAGATCGCCCAAAAGGCCTGGCTACGTTTCTTCGGAGGACAATTACTTCTGCTCATGGGCTACCTCTTCCTATCCCGTTTAAAGCTAGGGGTCTGGATCGGACACTATGGATCGGACACCCATTTTTCAGGCTCCTTGAATGATTGGATTGGAAGGGGATATATGTATCTCGTGAAACACCTTTTTTATCTGCGCTACTGGCCACATGGAGCGTGGAAACGGCCCATATTCGAAAGCCTGGACCAATGGATGGTTTTAGCTCCTTTGCTAGCAGGGAGTACTTTGGTCTTGTTCTTTCTTATTCGAAGGCCTACCCCACTGAATCGCGTTCGAATAAACGCTTTATTGGCTTTTGGGGCCAGCCTTGTTCCGGTATTGAGCTTGTATTTCAACTACTTACTCTACATCGAAAATGACCGATACGGCTACCTGGCCAGTGCTTTCCTGTGCTGGGCGATCTGTCTGATAGTCATAGGCTTACCCAAGTGGGTGCAGCTACTGGTCCTGGGCACGTATTTCCTCTTCGGTTTGTATTGGCAGCAATGGACGATCAAAAGCTGGGCGCAAGGCCAAAAGGTTTATGCGGGACTACTGGAGTCTTTCCCCTCCGACACCAGGGCGGATACGGTCTATCTGCTGAATTTACCGGACAATTTCAGAGGTGCTCCTTTATTCCGGGATTATTCGGGAGAAGCCCAGGGTTTTCCTGATGCCCTGCGCTATGTCCATGGAGATAGTTGCAGGGCAATCATTGTAGAGGTAGTTCAGTACAATATGGCACGCCCAACCGATGGGGTATCCGTACAGTTGAAGCCCCACGATACGCTGCGGGTTGAATTCGAACAATGGGGCAATTGGTGGTGGCGGCAGGGCATCGGAGCGACCAATTATTCAAAGTTCAACTATCACTGGGAAAACAAGGGCCACCACTACCGTTTGTGGTTCGACTCTACACCTCCCAACGCGCTTTTTCTTTATCAAAAAGGGGATGTTTGGGAACGTTTGGGCAAATAATTCCCAGCAATCGAAAAAACACCAATATGAAAGACACTTTTGACTTTTTACGAGCTACCAGAGCAAATACTAAGTCCATTATCCAAAACCGCCAATGGGAACAATTACATCGTATTCCCAAAGGGTTTAGCAATAATTTATATTGGAATGTAGGCCACCTTGAGGTCACTCAACATTTATTCATTTATGGGCTTTCTGGCCTTCCTTTGCCTTTACCCGGCTGGATAATGGATACTTTTCGGAAGGGCACCCACCCCCCTAAAGATGCTCAACCAGAGCAGCTGGAGGAATTAATGAATACGCTCCAGAACAGTCCACAGCAATTGCAACAGGATTTTGAATCCAACCAGTTCAAAAACTTCCATTCGTAAAGTACCAGCTATGGGGTGGAGCTGAACAGCATCGAGGCCGCCATTATTTTTAATAACATGCATGAAGCCATGCACCTGGGGACCATGCTAAGCCTGAAGAAGCTGTTGTGATCCTTTAGCCTCTTCATCTATAGAATTCTTTACCCAAAAAGGCTTGCCATAAAACGCTAAAAAACCTATCTTTGCCGCCGCTAAACAGCAAACCATCCGGAGGAGTGGCAGAGCGGTTGAATGCATCGGTCTTGAAAACCGACGTAGGTGAAAGCCTACCGGGGGTTCGAATCCCTCCTCCTCCGCAAAGTAAGCGAACGGGTCGACCTGGGTCGGCCCGTTGTTGTTTGAGGAGAGCGTCTATTGTAGCCCCGGTATTCCAAAGGATTACGAAAATAGGGCTTATAACCACCTGAAGCTTAAAAGGTCTTCCCTGCGCCAATACATTCATTGATTAACAAAAGTTTGCGACCTCCTTTAAAGGGCTCAAACACCAGTAGGCTTCCGATCTGACCTAGCCTTCCCGTTTCACTTCCCATCCTTTTTGCTTCAACAGCCGCAGCACCCCTTTTCCACCTGCCAGGTGAGCCGCCCCAATTGCGGCAAAAGTCGGTCGCTGCCGTGCCAGTTCATCGATTCGTTCTGCGAAGGTATAATTGCGGTCATAGAGTATCCATTTGCGCATTTTTCCCAGTCCACCTCTAGTATTTTTAAGAATGCGCTGGGGATCTCCTGTTTCATACACCGTAAGCATATGCCTGAACCGCTGACGATGCGTAGAAATAGTTCTTAAGGTATGGCGAAGAGCCTGGAGCTGATCAGCCATAGAAAAACGTTGCATGACCCGCATTTGGGCTTCTACCGTTTCCAGACCAGTGCGCTCGAGGCCCCATTCTCCGGCACGCTTCCAAAGGTGAGCATCCAGGCTGAGTGGTTCATCTTCCGGGGAAAGAG
The DNA here is from genome assembly GCA_964479625.1 of uncultured Saprospiraceae bacterium. Classification (GTDB taxonomy): domain Bacteria; phylum Bacteroidota; class Bacteroidia; order Chitinophagales; family Saprospiraceae; genus CAYZMS01. The sequence goes on along the minus strand of CAYZMS010000009.1, from coordinate 96,467 downwards.
CCTGATCCATCATTTGCAATAGGGCAAGGGGAGTGAGATGGCTCCAACGGCTTAACTCTATACCAGTAGTTTTTCGCAGCATCCGTTCCAAACGTGCGAATTGCGCCGGGCGAAGCAGGTCCTGCATTCGTTTACCTTCTGGTGCCAGGAATTCCTCATGTATACCGGCCTTTTCCAGGGCATCTAGGTCATACTCTGCTGCGAAAAGCCCACATTCGAAAAGGGCTTTCTCAATATCTGCTATATGCTTAAAAACGGAAGCCGCACGTATGTGCGCCGTTCCCAAAACAAAAGAAGAAAAGGAAAGGTCGTTGGCTCTAAGCCTGTACAGCATCGCCCTGGATGCAGAACGGGTAAGTGGTTGACCCGACTTACCCGTTCTCTTTGTTTCGCCACTTTGTTCAACGCCCATTAGTCATACTTAAAAGGCAGCACTTTAGAGTCCTTTACAGTAGAGAGCGTCATGAGTGTTTTAAGACGTTCAATTTCTTCGATCTGCGACAAAGTCTTGAATAATAATTGCTCGTAGGTTGGAATATCCTTGCAAACGATCTTGATCAGAAAATCAGCTTCTCCGGTAATTATATAGCATTCGGTGATCTCGTCAATCTCAAGAATTTTTTCCTGGAAGTGTTTTAAAGCATTTTCTTTTTGCCAGGCCAGGGAAACCAGCACAAAGGTCTGTACATTTAAACCAATGCTGTGTGTATTGACGTTGGCGTGATAACTCTCAATGATCTCGGCAGTTTCCAGTTTTTTGACGCGCTCCAGGGTAGGGGCCGGTGACAGGCCGATCTTTTTAGACAGATCCAGGTTCGTGATCTTGCTGTTCTCTTGTAAGATCCTTAGAATTTTGAGGTCGATTTTGTCTAGCTTTTCCGCTATTGATTTCTTCATTTGCATTTAAGTTTCAAGCAAAAAAATTCAACAAAAAGCCTGTTACCGAAATAATATTCCAAATCAGTGAAATCGATCAAATAGCATAGGTCGGCAATGGCTTACTGTTTAGTACACACAAAGTACACGAATCCCTGGACACCTCCAAATAAAATTTGGCAGATTTACATAATTTAACGAACCTTTTAGAATAGGAAATAGCGGGCAATTGGCCCCGGGGCTTGGGAAAAGGCTAACAAGCTTATCTAAAGTCACGGAGGCCAAGTATTTGCATGCGCTTAGGGGAAGATACCCAGAGACATATAATCGTTGCTGATCTTTTTGATCGCATTAATGAAGGCGGCCGTACGGAGGTCTCCTACTTTCCGTTTGCGCTTCATGATATCCCGGGTTTGGTGATAGGCATTGATCATAGTTTCCTCCAGCCCGGAGCGTACCAGGTCGATCTCATCAGCTCCACGGGCCACCAGGGCGCGTTCGCGTTCGGTAATGGTATGCCCCGTTAGATTTTCTACCAGAGAGACCAGGTTGGAATACGTTTTTTGGTCAAACCGTTTTTCCATACGCCCAAACCGCATATGGGAAAGGTTCTTCAACCATTCGAAATAGGAAACAGTTACCCCACCGGCATTGAGGTAAACATCCGGAATGATCAACTTGCCCGCTTTTAGTAGTACTTCCTCAGCAGGAGCAGTGATCGGCCCGTTGGCAGCTTCAGCAATGATCTTAGCCTTGATCTGATGGACATTACTCATATTGATCACATTCTCCAGGGCAGCCGGGATGAGAATATCACAATCGAACTCAAGAGCCTTCTCGCGCTGCGTTTTATCAAAGGATTCGGCGCCTGGGAAGTGAAGGATACTGCCGGTTTCTTTTCGAAAACGGATGAGCTCATGGATATCTATACCATCAGCCTTATAAATGGCGCCCTCCACTTCTCCTACACCTACCAAGATTGCCCCTCCTTCATCCTGGGCGATCATCCCGGTATAAGAGCCCACATTCCCAAGCCCTTGCAGCACAAACCGCTTATCTTTTATACCGGGAGCAAGGCCAAGCTTTTTCATATCCTCCTTAATATCAACAGCTTCCCGAATGCCGTAGTAGACCCCCCGCCCGGTGGCTTCCGTTCTTCCCCGGATACCATTTTGGTTGACTGGTTTTCCGGTCACTACCCCGGCAGCGTCAATATCTCTGGGGTGAAACGTTCTGTAGGTATCATAGATCCAGGCCATCTCGCGGGCGCCCGTACCATAATCCGGAGCAGGCACGTCAATAGCTGGACCAATGAAATTTCGGCGAACCAACTCGGTGGTGTAACGCCGGGTAATGCGTTCGAGTTGGGAGGGCGTATATTCCCACGGAGTGATCTTCACCCCTCCTTTGGCTCCACCGAAGGGGACATCCACAATGGCGCACTTGTAAGTCATCAGGGTGGCCAGCGCCATAACCTCTTCCTGATTCACATGATTACTGTAGCGAATACCGCCTTTGGAAGGCGTCCTGTGGTGGCTGTGTTGAACACGGTAAGCTTCAATCACCCGTACTTCATTCCCGATCCTGACCGGGAAGTGCATTCTGAAAACGGCGTTACAAGATCGAATTTGTTCTAACAGACCTGGATTCAATCCAGTGTGGGCTGCAGCACGATCATAGTAGGCGTTAACGCTATCCAGAAAGCTAGGCATCGGTTTGTTCATGCTCTTTAATTTGGTTTTCAATCCTGGTCAGTTTTCTATCCAGGTAGACTAGAAATAAGACAATACCCAGAAATACCGCGGCAATTACGGCAACCACTACCCAGATCTTGCCAGTACTACGCATGAAATCTGTACTTTCCGGCTGAGCGGGCAGTGAAGCGCTCCTGATGAGCAGCAAGCCAAGTATTCCTCCGATATGTGTCGTTTTTTCCATAATTCGGGCTAAAGTCGCGCTTTTTATTCGAAGTAAAAACAAAGTATAGGGCAGATTTTCTTAGAAATATTTTTCAATCCAAAGCCTTTTCGATCCATCGTTCTTCCAAGGCCTGTATACGATATAACAAAGAAGCCATCCAGTAGCCCAGCAGGGCCCAACCTATAACGGCCGGATAGAATATCATTCGCATGGTGTTATCCAGGTCCTGGGACCCAAAGGCGGGGTTTCCGCCTGCCCCCGGGTGCAGGCTATCAGTTAAACGAGGGATCACATAGATCAAAGGAATCAGGGTGGTAAACGCGAAAATATTATAAACAGCGGACACCCGGGCCCGTTTCTCCGGATCTTCGAAAGAACCCCTCAAAATAAAATAAGCACAATAGATCAGCAGCGCCACCACCGTCATATTTTGTTTTACATCCCAGCTCCAGTAAGCGCCCCAGGTGTTTTTGGCCCAGATAGCTCCGGTCACCAAACCAAGTAGGCCAAAGAGCAGGCCGACCGCAGTCAAAGCATGGGCTCGTAAGTCCTCGTCCGGTTTATTCTTCGAAAGGTAACGAATGCTAAAGGCAAGAGAGCCCAGGAAAAGAGCTACCATGGCCAACCATAGGGCCACGTGGAAGTAAGTGTTTCGAATAGTCTCAGCCAGGATATTTCGAAAGGGAAAGGTGATAAAGGACCGCTCGTGCAAATCCCTGACCGGCCGGTTATACCAACTTTCCACCCCCATGCCGTAGTCGATTTGGGCCTGGGTAACAAAAACAGCCGAGGGAAGCAGGGAGGCTCCGTTAAAGGCGTCGTCTACCACCAGGGTAAAATCCTGCACCTTTTTTTCAACAGGTAAATAATCTGGGATCAAAAAGGTCATTTCCAACCTCCGGTCATCTATAACACTTATGCTATTGGCGGCCAGGGCCCGCTCATCATCCATTTTCAACCAGGCGCGCAGACTTTCCGGGGAGCGGGTATACCGGGTATTATATCCTGTTGCTTTCAATACCAGTTTAGTTCCCGACTCCACTGAAGTCGGGTTTACTCTGATTATTCCAGGGGTCAGAGGAACTAGCATACCTGCGAAAATGGTATACATTAACAATAGGACAGCCAGTATTTTCCACCAGGAAGATCGAATCATGGTTTGCGTGTTAGAAAAGCTTTTATACTGAGTACCAGAAACTTTATGCTTCTAAAGGCTCAGGGCTAAATTGGCGTTTTAGTTTTTTTTTTGCAACCGGCTCTTCGCCGGTTTACTTTCTGAATACTTGCTACCTCCCGCACGCGTCCCTGATTAAATCAATCCTTCCACAAAAAGGGAAACAGTACAAGCGTCAAGCCTAGAAGGATCAGGTCTATGGCGCAGAGGATGTAGATATCGTTGCGCACACTGGTATCCACGATCAGGCCCAGAGCCGATGCCGATAGTTTTATTAACGTCATCAGGACAGGAATGATCAGCGGAAAAGCCAGAATTGCCATAAGGGTGGCATTATTTCCCGCCTTGGCGGAGATGGCCGAAATAAAAGTAAAGGTTATGGAAAATCCCAGGGCGGCAAGGCCTAATGCCATACAAAAAAGCCCAATGTCTTGCACCGGATTTTCGGTGATGAGACTAAAGCCACCCCAAACCAAAAAACTGATCACTAACAGGAGAAGGGCGTTGTAGATCATCTTCGAAAGAATGACGGCAATGGGATTAACCAGGGTGTAGTAGTATAGAGTCCGCTTGCTACTCTCCTGGATAAAGCTTTTGACAATGGCATTTATGGAGGTAAACAACATAATGACCCAGAAAAGAACGTTCCATACCGGAGGCTCTACATTTATAAAAGCCGTGTAAATAATGAAAATGGTGGAAAAAACATACAATAATATCCCACTAAGGGCATAACTGCTTCGCCATTCCAGCAGAAATTCCTTTTGAAGAAGAAAGCTAATTTCGCGAATTACTCCCAAGGGTATTACCTTTGAATATTCAAAAACAATCGATTTATGCGCACCACCCTGCTCCTTATTGGCTTCAGTTGGTTCGGTCTCGGGTTCAGTTTGGCAGCTGATCTCTCCTGGCACGAAACAGAAGCACGCGAGGGAGATGGAATTTACAGCCTTTTGCGTCGGTACCGCCTCGACCAGCACGCCTGTAATTTTACCAAGTTTTACGAACTCAACAAAATGGAGCGCAATGCTCATTTAAAAAAAGGGAAAAAATATGTTCTCCCGGTTCAGCTCTTTACCTATAACGGCAAAACCATTCGTTCGACCATCGGGATTGATGACTGGGAGCTAGCTGTTCGAATTCAGGAATACAACAAAGATATGCTTAGTGAAGGCCTGAGGGCTGACGCCTTCAAACAATCAAAAGTGCTTTGGGTACCCTATCATATGCTGCATTGCGACGAGCTAGTTCCAGAGCCTGCAGAACCCGATACGGACACCCCTACTCCGGTTGCCGATCCTGATTTCGATTTGATCTCCAATCCAGGTAACCGCGTTTTCCCCATTTTCGGCCCCGCCTACGCCAAAACACCCCTGGCCAGTAACAAACTTGCAGGACGGGTTTACTATCTGGTGAGCGGGCATGGAGGAATAGACCCCGGTGCTATCGGAAAACGAGGGGATAATACCTTGTGTGAGGATGAATATGCCTATGATGTCACCCTACGGCTTTGTCGACTTTTGGTAGCCCATGGGGCTACGGCTTATATGATCATCCGCGATGGCAATGACGGCATCCGCAATGATATGTACCTGGAGTGTGATAAGGATGAAACCGTTTGGGGCGGAGCTGCCATCCCTGCCTGGCAAAAACCGCGTTTGTTTCAGCGGTCCGACATAATCAATCAACTTTATCAGTCAAACCAACAAGCCGGGGTGGTCCATCAACAGGTGATCGTCATTCACGTCGATTCCCGAAGTAAAGGACAACAAACCGATCTGTTTTTTTACTACCAGGAAGGCAGACCCGAATCAAAAGCCCTTGCGGATCAACTATTAGCCACTATGCGGGCCAAATATCAAAAGTATCGGCGCTCCGGTCAGTATGAAGGGACGGTAAAGGCCCGGGATCTGCACATGCTGCGAGAGGTCCTGCCTACTACCGTTTACATAGAACTGGGTAATATCCGAAACAGTTTTGACCAGCAAAGAGTGGTGTTGGAAAGTAACCGGCAGGCCCTCGCCAACTGGCTGTATGAAGGCCTGTTATCGGCCCGGTAACTCCGGGAAGGTGGGGCCTGCTTCCACCCTTGCATCGTATACAGCCTGATGGACCCGGCGACGAACATTAGCCGTAAACAGCTTTCGGTTTTCAGGATCGGGATGCACCCGATTGGTCAGGATGACAAAAACCATTTCCTGTTCCGGGTCTACCCAAAAAGCAGTACCCGTAAATCCAGTATGCCCAAAGGCAGAAGGGGAAAGCGACCAAGCCCTGCCACTGTCATTCCCTGACCGAGGCTTATCAAAACCCAGGCCCCGATTGGTACCGGCTGCGGTTTCTGTGAATTTTCGAACAGTAGCGGGTTTCAGGTACCGACGCCCTCCATAGGTGCCTTCGTTCACCAGCATTTGACCGAGTATGGCCAGGTCGTAAGCATTGCCAAACAATCCAGCATTCCCCGCTGCACCACCCAGCAAAGCTGCGGCCGGATCGTGGACATATCCCCATACAAGTTGCCGGCGCCACGTTAGATCTAATTCGGTTGGGACGATCGATGATTTAGGGAAATAGTTAAGCGGGTGGAATTTCAATTGCTTCAATCGCATAGGGCCATAGAATTCCCGTTCCAGGTATTGCTCGATCGGCATTCCGGCCTGACTTTCCACCACTCGTTGCAGGAGCAAAAAATTGAGGTCGCTATAGCGATACCGTTTGGGTTTTTGTACTTCAGTTTCCTTTACCTTTCGCCAGAGGGTGTCTAGATATTGTTCATTGAAATAAAAATTATCAGCTACTTTAATTTGGAAAGGTCCCTCCCTCTTTTCACAGAAGTATTGGGTACAGTTTCGGCTGAGGGAGTCACGTGCTAACCAATACCGGTAAATCGGAGGGTTTGGTGGCAAACCGGATTGGTGGGTCAACAATTCCTCCAGGCTTATTCCCGAGAGTGCAGTTTGTTTAAATTCAGGCAGATAGTGGGCCAGCTTTTTTTTTGTATCCAGACGCCCTTGTTCGTAAAGGCCCATGACCGCAAGGGTGGTTGCAGCGACCTTTGTAATAGAAGCCAGGTCATAAAGATGGTGGGACCTTACCAGGTCCCGGTTTCTATAGGTATGTGTACCGAAATTACGTTCCAGGACCAGGTCCCCCCCCTGAAATACAACAACTTGTCCACCTGGGGTAGCGCCGTTCCTTCCCGCATTTCGCATTATGGCCTGTACGGAGGCCAGGCTTTCCGGTTGAAAACCGGTCCCCTCCAGGGGCGGTTCCCCAACCCGAATCTTTTCGAATGTTTCTCCTGCTCCCATGCTAAAGAACCGGTTGAGCCCGTGGGGTAACCTACCCGAAGGGACAGCAGCCCCAACAATGATTTGAGCTGCTAAACGTTGACTTTGAGAAGAGCGATCAGGTAGTTGTAACAGGGTGTAAGTGGTGTCAAAAGGGCGAAGTTGGGACACCTGGCCAAAATGCACTAAGATTATTTCATTCTCCGTACCGGCTTTTATCAGGTCCCTCCAAAAGGCAGAATCCTTCCTGGGGCTGGGTTTCAGATTATCCAACAATAAGAGATAGGTCAGACCGCTTTCCTCTAAATTAAACCCAGATAGGGTATCCGATTCCGGGGTCCATTTTTCAAACCTCCTTATGCTACTGAAACGGGTAAATTGTTGAGCAAAAGGATCAAAGGTATCGGGTGTACCATATTCAATTATCCTAAATCGCCGGCCTGCAACATCCACTAGCGGCAGAGGCGTGTTGGAAGCAGGTAAATAAACACTTAACTGCCGTCTCCATTCCCACAGCAGATAGTCCCAACCAGAATCTTTTAAGAAGGAATCCACGCTATGTATAACCCATGCTGAGCCGGAGACCGGCTCCGCTTCGGATCTTGTTGCAGTTGGGAGCATTTGTTCCTCTCTTTTTGGTGAAAGTTTCTGTGCCCAATATTTAGCCTGTAGGTTTTTATAGGCTGTCCCCTGCCAAATCGTTCTTTTCAGGCTTCTATTATCCACTACTTTCTCCAGAGCATCCAACCAATCCGAAAGGGAACCTTCCACTTCCAACAGGTCAACCCCTGTTTCCAGTAATTGTACCGCTTCCTCCGGAGAAGTGCAGGTACTGATTAGCAAGCCGTCGAAGCTCAGTTGTTCCTGTACATATTTTCGAACAAAGCCCTGTCCTTGCTCCTGAAGGCTGTCGCTGAGGAGTTGCTCCCGGTCGAGTTCTAAATAGCCAAGCCCCTGTTCTACCCAGGCCCGAAGTGGAGCCAATTGCCAGTCAAAGACAGGGCTGGTATCCGGAAGGCTAAGGTAGAAATCCGAAAAGGGACCAGCTCCGACTAAAATGGTATCCTCCAGGCGCTCCGGTAGGGATTGAAGCGCCTCTGCCCGAATTTCCGGGGGGGCTTTTAAATCTAATAGTTTTTGTGCGCTCAAACTAAAAAGCCTTCTCCACTTGCGGTCTTCCTGCTTCAGGTATTCGAAAACAGGCTCGTTTTCCCGGGAAAAACCAACTGGCCCTGGCGGAAGATCAGATAAGCCCGAAAGGGATGCCCGCATAAAAAAACCAGGTTCACCAAAAAATAAAGGTGGACAGGATGGTTGTTTCTCCCATTTAAATTTAACCTCCAGGTACTCTTCCGGACTTACTGCTTTTATTCGAATCCCTGCCGGACTGATGGAATCTTGGGGTTTAGCTGAAGTGTTCAACAAAAACAACTGGGCCAGGCGTTCCCTTTCGTCAAGGGACTGCCACAGGGAATCCACAGCCGGATTTGTAGCTTTCAGAAAGGGGGTATTGACCACCTCTTCTTTAGGATCGGGAGCACAGCCTCCCCAACACAGCCAGCAGAGGACCATGCTAATAAGCGGGAGGCTTTGCCCGCCTAAAAAACCAGGCTTTTTTTTCATCTGCATCATCATAAGTATATACCGGTCCGGGGCCACTCCTGAGGAAAAAGTTCATCAGGTAAATATCGCCCAGGCAATTAGGCGTATGCATCAACAGCCCACCCCACAACACCCAGCGCCAATAGGCATCTGCCCAGGTGAATATACTGACCAGGCTTGCCAGTGTGATCAAAACGAAAGGGGTCAAGGCAACAAAAAAAAATGCCTGCTTTCCAACTACAAAACGATCTGCCAGGGCATAGAAATATAATTTCCGCCAATTTCCTCCGAAATAGATATGTGGAGCCCCAATGAGCTTATAGGCCAGGCCGTGCAGGGCTTCGTGTACTAGGATCAATAGAGTAAGGCTAAAAAATATGCCAACCCCAAATGCCTCCAACAAGGCACTCCAGCCAAATTGCAGGCCCTCGATCGTCAGAAACCCATCCAGAATCGCCAAGGCTATTAATAGAAAAAGGAAGCCCCAAAAACTCCTGGTCAGCCAGCTGGGATGAGTACGTTCCTCCATAATAAAAGGTAAAAGGTCAGAAAAATCCAAAACCTTGACCAATTCGTAGTCCGTTCCTTCCTGTAATTCCCGAATGGATATAGATTTGCTCATCAAACAATTAATTTATAAACAGGAAGTATAATTTTCATTTCCTAAAAAAACCCTCTACATTATAAGATTAAGTACAATTATAACTTCAAGATACCTTAAAAGTTAAAATTGTTTAATTTTTTTATAAAAAACCCTACATAACATTCAACAAAAAATTTTTATGATTCCTAATATTGCAGTTATTCTGACGGATGCCAGGCGTAGGATCCTCTGGGTAAATGACGGTTTTACAAAAATAAGCGGTTATACCCTTTCCGAAGCCATTGGCAAAGTTCCCGGCAGTTTGCTCCAAGGCCCTGAAACGGAAAAGGAAGCTGTTCAGGAAATCCGAAGAGGCCTGAATCGCTTCACCCCAGTTCAACAGGATATATTAAACTATCGCAAGAACGGAGAACCCTACACCTGCAGGCTGGTCATTCACCCTATTTTCAACAGCGAAAGAGAATTGACCAATTATATCGCTTTCGAAGCAGATAAAAAAGAATTGAATGGCAGCCAGAACTTACCAATTTTACAGTTAAGTTCAAAATACCGGTCCAGCAGTCTAAAAGGTATGGAAGAGTTACAACTTTATGAGCGCCTGAAGGATTTAATGGAAAATGATAAACTATTCCTCGACCCTAACCTTACCTTGCGATCGACAGCTGATAAACTGGCAACTAATACCAAATACCTTTCCCAGGTGGTGAATCGGCACACCGGAGGTAACTTCCAGCAATTTGTAAATAATTACCGGGTGGAAGCTGCTAAGTTGAAAATTGGACAGGAAGAATTCAGCAACCTTACCTTATACGGCATCGCCCTCCAATGCGGATTTAAAAATAAGTCGACCTTTTACAAGGTTTTCAAAGAAATGACCCAGATGACCCCAAAGGAATACCTGGAAGATTTAAAAAAAGTAAGCTGATAACATCCCACCTCGGAAAGCCCCGTATGGGATACCGGAAGCCTTCTCCGATATGCTGGAAATCAGACAGATGTCTTTTGGTTTTCCTCTTTAAACGCTGCACCTTGTGAGGGATGGTTAGGGAATGAAGCCTTACCTGTATTTCATCCCAAAATAGTTATTATGAGCAGTATTATTCAAATTACGGGGCTGCTCTTTTGGATAGATAACCGACACGAAGATAAAGTGAAGGCTGCCCTTAAGGGAAAACCGCCTCTCCCCGACGATAAACGGGAAATTATGCACCACATCAAAAGGAAAAGTAACGGCCAAAATGGAGATTTAAATCGCTTTCACCACTTTGGATCACTCAACTGATTTTGTGGCTCCGAAGGAATAAAGCGTCAAGGGGGTATTGTCAGAATATACTCCTGAGGACTTAATCCCCCTGTATACCTCCTTCTATTTTCTTGCCATTCTTGTAGACGTACTCTACTGTCACTTTTCCTTCCTGGTCAAAAAAGCGGTAAGGGCCGTCTAATACACCATTTTTGTATTCCATTTCTTTTTGGATCTTGCCAGTATTGGGTTGGTATTCTTTATAGACACCATCCAGTTTGCCTTCGGTGTAGGTGGCCTCGGCAGTAGGCCTGCCAAACTGATAGGTAGCCCATGGGCCATCCAGCTGGTTATTGGTATAATGAGCAATAAGGGTAACTTGCCCGCGATTATTGTACTCCATGTAGGGTCCGTTATACAAACCGTTCTGAAAACCTGCCATGGTTTTGGGGAAATTGGAGCCCTCCTGGTAAGTAACCCAGGTACCTACCTTTTTTCCATCCTCCACGAATCCGGATTCCAAAAGACGTCCATTTTCTGAGCGCTTAACTACCTTTTGAATGCTCGTTCCCGGAACGGATGAAACCAGGTAACCGTCTGAGGACACCCGTTCGCCTTCGGGAATATCTGACTGGGAACAGGAAAGCACAAGCAAAGACAGAAGACTAATGATTATAGATTTATGCATTTTATGTAATTTTATATCAAAAATATATACTCTTGGGATAGTATTTCCTCTTTTGGAGTTAGTTCACCTATTTATCTTCCCCGATCATAGGAGTTTCTTCTTTATCCCCTTTTTTTCCAATAATTTTTACCTGTAAGAAAAAGGACAGTGCAATAATGACTGCGGCGATCCCTACTCCCTGATTTAACAGATTAGAATCCCCGCCAACAGTAACAACGCTACCTGTGAAGGAAACGCCCATAACCAAGATCAGGACCTTTATCAACATATTCTTCAGCTGGTCAATATCACTAATGATCAGCCAGTCAGGTAAATCACGAATGGGTGCTATAAATAATTCATAAAGCCCGATTCCAATGATAATGAAAACAGTCCCCATCAACATTAAATCCACAGTTTTCAAGCCCTTCCCGATAATTTCGCCATCTGTTATGGAGCCGAAGGCAATTTTTTTTAATAACAGGTAAACCTCGTAAAAGGAATAAAAAAATACGGCTACAGCCAGCAAAGAGATGCTAAGTACTGCCAAAAAGAACATGGCTTCCAACAGCAGGGTGGCCACTCGGTGAAATCGCATATAGATTGCTTTTGATACAGTATTGAGGAACTAAAAGAAACATCCATCCATTTCCTCCCGCATCATTGCCCCCTGTAAACGATCAAGCACTCCCTTCATTTTCTGATTATTAAGCCGGTAGCGATTAATTAGTTCAGACAATTCCTCAGGAGTCATTTTGGTGTAATCCTGCCCGACAATGTCAATATATTCAGAGGACAAATTAATAAAAGCCTGTTGATCCTGCTTGATGGATTCCAACATAAAAGGTGACATGGTCAGGGAGTCCGTATTAGCCTGAACAAGGCTATCCAATTCCTGGTAGACCGTTTCATAGCAACCTAGCTTGTCATAGTATTCCGCTGAAAGGTTTCGGTAGGTCTGTATATTTTGAGCATGGGTGGCGTTTTCGATGCGGGCCAGTTCTTCACCTACCCTGCGCGCACATGCCTGGCAAAGCGGGTATTGTTTGGAGGCCATGTCCGTCAACCAAACTTTTTGAGCTGCCGGCCCAAGTCGTGGATCGGGTTGAAAAGCTTTTTCGAAAAGGGCATTTTCGATCTCTTCGAGTTTTCGGACGCTCAAGGCATAAGTTTCCAGAGATTCGATCTCCTTGGGTAATTTACCTTGAATCTTGGTTTGTTGGGCCCGGTCCCTGTAGAAATCCAATAAACTGACATCTGCATAGATCTCATCTGCAGTCAGCCCTTCTGCCGAATACTCCTTTGGATGGGTCACCAGATAGTCGGCTATGGCTCTCGCCCGGCCTAATAGTTCAGAGGTAAACCAAAGGTCTACATCGGTGCGCACATTGGTGTAAAGCCGGGTGTATTTACTACGGATCATGGGGTCTGCGTCAACGAGGTCCCCTTGTTCTTGCTGTTCCTGTGCCCGGATGTCATAATAAAGGTCAATAACTCTGGAGAAAGCCTTCCAGTCGGGATACTTGGTATTCAGGCTATTACTAAAAACCTCTATTTGGGATTTTAGCTCCAAAGCGAGCTTGAGGGCCTCCAGAAAGTGCTTTTCCACTTCCCGTTTTTCAGCATTTCGGATTTTTCGAAAGTCACTGGACTTTTTATCGATATAAGCTTGAGTATAGACCAGTTCACTATGGTCGGTATTGTACTCGGATTTAGTGTTGATCACCAGGATGTAGGGCACATCCCTTCTATGGATCAGTTCCTGAAAATCATCCACGGCATTTATTTCCGCATTGTTGAAATAACGGGTTTCAGCCACTTTAGAAACGTCCCAGTGAATGCGATATAAGGTAGTAGAGGCGATCCGCTCGGCATATAAAGCACTCAGTTCTTTGCTCATTAATCGAATATAGAACTCACTACTTAGTTTATTCGGATCGTCCTGTGCCTGCGACATAGACCGAAGGCCCTGGTCTACCTGTGGAATGATCTGTGAACTCAGAGCCGCAAAGGTACCGGTCAGGGGATTGGCCAGCAGGTTGGTTGCCGTCCGGCCGAGATCCATGGAGATCTTAGCCGTTTTTTCCCAGAAATCCGCAGTATTATTCCCCCGAAAAGCCTCGAAGCGCACCTTTGCAACGATATCTCCGTTCTTGAGTTCCTCATCCGGTATATTCGAAAGGAAGCGCCCCCCGTATTCCACTACCCGGGACTGATTAGCCGGGTCGCGAATATCATGTATCATAAGGGGAATGGTAAGTTCCCCATTGTCATTTACCGGGTCCTTGATCGAAACCCCGAGATACATATACTGTGGGTAATCCCCTTTGTGAACACCCACGTCCTTTCGTTCGCGCTTATTGAGATCTTCTCCCGCGAAGATCTTTTCCAGCGAGCCGGCATTAAGGAAATATACATACGCTGAGTTCAAATTGAAGTCAGCAGGAATTGCGGTCTCTGTATTCCAGGTCTCCACTACAGAAGCAGTGATATTATGCTGGCTATACAGGATGTTACAAAGGAACAGAAAGGGTAAACAGTATTTCATGGTTTATTGCGTATTGGCTTTGAGTATCAGACCAGGGTCTTTTCCCAGGCTTTCCTGCCGGCAATAACCCCAAACCTGATTAGGAGAAACGCCCATGACCAGGCTTATTGTATAAAGAAAAGCTTAAATTAATTAAGAATTCGGAGGAGTGCAAGACGAAGCAATAAAACCCAGGGGAGGCCGTGTAAAAACAGGTCGAACCAATCCATTAGTGCCATGCCATGGGCACCCCCTGCCACCCAACGCAGTTTACCCCAGAGGTGAGGCTCGGGTACATAGGGCGCTAAACCTAGTGTTAAACAGGCTAAAAGGATCAGTCGCCAGTCATTGTATACAGGAGATCTTTTGGCAGGCTTGGATTCACTCATGGTTTTTTGTTTTAGGAACCTGACATTGACCGCTGGCGCAGCCCAATTGCAGATTGAAAACAGCCTGGGCAACAAGGATCAGCCCAAAAAGTAATACAGCCAAATCAGTGCCATCCCAGAAATAGTTCCCCAAAGCAAAAAGGCCGACGCCCATTTGCAACTTTCGAAGCAGCGTCCAGCTGCCGATTTGAAATTTATCTAATATTTTGTCCATTAAACCAATTTTAAGCTATGCAACAGCCCGTTATTGTAATCCTGGACGGCCATACCCTTAATCCCGGTGACCTTAGTTGGAAGCCATTGCAAGACCGCGGCAAGTTAAGCCTTTATCCCCGAACCAGTCAGGGATCTATATCACAGAGAGCTAAAGATGCAGACATTCTGATCGTCAATAAGGTTGTTCTGGACCGGAAAACGCTGGAGACCTTACCAAAGTTAAAAGGGATCTGTGTTACGGCCACTGGTCTCAATAATGTTGACCTGCCCGCTGCGGAGGAAAGGGGAATCCCAGTATACAATGTTGCAGGGTATGGCACCCAGGCTGTTGCCCAGCATGTCTTTGCCTTACTGCTGGAACTTACAAACCGGGTAGGCCTTCACGCCAGCTCTGTTAAGGATGGCGACTGGTCTGGGAGGCAGGACTGGTGCTATTGGAAAAAACCCATTGTGGAACTGGCCGGGCGAACGCTGGGCATCTATGGTTTCGGCAGGATCGGACAGGCCGTAGCCCGGATCGGGCGGGCATTTGAAATGCGGCCATTGATCTTCCATAAACACTCCATAGCTAAGGAATGGATCGGGTTTAAGGCGGATAGTTTAGATCATTTATTCGAAAACGCTGATGTCCTTTCCCTAAATACACCGCTGAACGAGAAGAACAAGGGAGTGGTTTCGGAAGCCCGATTGCGCAGTATGCCGGGGCATGCTTATTTGATCAATACTGCCCGGGGTGGGTTGATCGACGAAATGGCTCTGTACCGTGCTTTGAGGGATGGCTGGATCGAAGGAGCTGCACTGGACGTTTTGGCAGAAGAACCACCCCCAGCAAACCATCCGCTATTTGAACTGGAGAATTGCCTGATCACCCCTCACCTGGCCTGGGCTTCAAAGGCCTCCAGGCAACGATTACTGAATGCAACAGTAGAAAATGTAGACAGGATCATTCGAAAGATCGGCTAGAAAGGTTGGGGGAAACGACAAGCGCCTTGCAAAATGCATCTGCAAGGCACCTGTTTAAACCAGCAACTGTCTAAAAAGACAATTGCGCCACGACCGGATTACGCATCCAGCGATGGAATGCGCAAAGACTGACCGGGATAGATCTTATCCGGATCTTTCAACATGGGCTTATTAGCTTCGAAAATAAGGGTGTACTTCATAGCATCACCATACATTTCCTTTGCGATCTTGGAAAGCGAGTCTCCTGATTTCACTTCGTAGAACTTAGCTTCCGGTGCCGGGATTGCAACAGTCATTCGGTCGTCAACAGTTGCAATTCCATCTGTGTTTCCAACAGCAAGTACTACCTTTTCTTTTTCTTCCTGAGAAGCAGCTTCTCCGAAAACGATGGCAGTGTCCCCCTGAAGATCTACATAGAAATCCTTGAGGTCGAAACCAAGATCATTTACGGCCTGCGTAATGAGGTTGATGTTTTCAGTGCGTACTTCCTCCGGGTTTGGAGCGTTTTCTTCCTCTTTAACCTTCTTATCGCCTGATTTTTTGAAAAAATTAAATAGTCCCATACTTTTTAAGTTTTTGGAGTTAAAAAAGATTGTTTTCGAGCCATAAATATACAAGCTCCCCGGGGAGTTTTAGGTTTTTCGGCTAGAAATTCAAAAAGCCGGGCCGTTTTTTTCCAATTGCTTACAGAAACAAAGCAACGAGGAGGGGGTAGAATTCGTCAAAACCACTATATTTGCGCTGCTTTTTCAAGAGCCCGCATGAGGTGGTCCGTATGAAAGGCACGTTGTGATTTTGAATATAACAACCAAAAAGTAAAGAAGCGTTATGCAAGGAAAAGGAGTTATTAGGTTCTTCCTTGTGGTGATGACTATTGTAACCTTGATCCAGTATTTGTACGTGATCCCCACGCGCAAGGTGGAAAAGGCGGCCGACAATTATGCGGTGACAGTCAGCGCCCAGGCGGAAGAAGGACAACAGGAGGATGCTTACCGCGAAGCCCGCACGGCTTATTTGGATTCCATGTCCACTGAAGAGGTTTTTGAGATCCCATTAATCAAATCATTTACCTACCAGGAATTAAAAGGTCAGCAATTAGCTTATGGTCTCGATCTTAAGGGGGGGATGAGTGTGGTGTTGCAGGTGGATCTGCGCGACCTGATCACCAGTCTGGCCAGTAATACCAATGATCCTGCCTTCCGTGCAGCTTTGGATAAAGCTTCGGAGGATCTGCGTAATGCGCAATCTGATTACGTTACTCTTTTTGCCAATGCATTCCGCGAGTTGGGGGGTGGGCAAAAACTGGCGCCTATTTTTGCGCGGAACGAAGCCCTTAGTGAACAGATCGACTTTAACTCCAGTGATGGGGAGGTAGTTCGCGTATTGCGTCAGCAAGCCGACCAAACGGTAAAGTTGACCTATGACCTGTTGAAACAAAGGATCGATAAGCTGGGGGTTACCCAGCCAAACGTTTCTCTGGATGCCGGTCGGGACCTTATCCTTGTAGAACTTCCAGGTATTGATAACCCGGAACGTGCACGTACTTTTCTGCAGGCTGCAGCCAAGCTGGAATTCTGGAACGTTTATCGCATTAGCGACCCTCTCAACCCCAATCGTCCAGGTGGTACCATACTGGATGCCTTCGTGGAAGCCAATCAAACCCTGAATGAAACAATGGGAGAGGGAGAGTTGGAAAGGGAGATACTAGATATCACTCCCCGGTATGCAACGGATTCTCTGGGTTCGATCGATACTACTCAGGTCCTTGGATATGATACTACCTACAGCCCCATCAATATCAACCAGGGGCCTTTATTCGATCTTTTCACCCTGAACACCACCGGCGGTTATGGCTTACCTGTAGTGGGTATAGCTGAAAAGAACCAGCGCGACCGGGTCATGGAGTTGCTTCAACGCGAAGAAGTAGCCAACCTTTTCCCGCGCGACTTAAAATTCATGTGGAGCCGGGATCCGGTAAAAGATATTGAGACCGGTGAGATGACCAGTTTGTATGAGCTATATACCATCAAACTGGAACCCGGCACCCAAAATGCCCCTTTAACGGGTGAGTATGTGACCAATGCCTCTGCAGATCCCGACCCCACTACCGGGGAAATCCAGGTGACCCTGCGCATGAACCAACGGGGCGCTCAGGTCTGGAACGAAATGACCACCAAAGCTGCAGCAGATAATAACCGGGAGATTGCGATCGCACTAGATGAGGAAGTGGTTTCCGCTCCACGGGTAAACGGACCGATCCCCGGTGGGGTTTCTTCGATCACCGGTGGATTCAGCCTGCAGGAAGCAGAAGACCTTTCAAATATCCTGGAAGTAGGTAAACTACCAGCCGAAACTCAGATCATCCAGGAAAACCTGGTTGGTCCTACCCTGGGGCAGGAAAACATTAATCGCTCCATGCGGGCACTGGTCATCGGTTTCCTGATCGTACTTGCCTTCATGATCCTTTATTATGGCGGGGCAGGTGTCGTTTCCATTTTAGCTCTTCTATTGAACCTGTTTTTCATTTTCGGTGCCCTAGCTTCCATCGGTACGGTACTGACCCTTCCCGGTATTGCTGGTATCGTTCTGACCATTGGTATGGCGGTAGATGCCAACGTGATCATTTTCGAAAGGATACGGGAAGAATTGCGAGCTGGTAAATCGCTTAAGGTAGCAGTAGATGACGGTTTCCAGAACTCCTATTCTGCCATTATCGATGCCAACGTTACGACCATCCTTACAGCCATCGTCCTGGCTTACTTTGGCCTTGGTCCTATCAAAGGTTTTGCCGTGGTTCTGATTATTGGTGTGCTTGCCTCCCTGTTTACTGCTGTTCTGGTAGGAAGACTGATCATCGAATGGTGGCTGGATCGGGATCGCAACCTAACGTTCTGGACCAACTGGTCAAAAAACGCCTTCGCCGACCTGAACGTTGACTGGCTCGGTAAGCGCCGTATTGCTTATATGATCTCAGGGGCCCTGCTTATCGCCGGATTAATTTCTTTCTTTGTAAGAGGGTTCGAATTCGGGGTTGATTTTAAAGGAGGATATGCCTACACGGTCGAATTTGCAGAAGATATTAATATTGACGCCTCCAGCTTAAGGGAGACCCTTACGGAAGCCTTTGATGGGAGCACCCCAGTGGTAAAGGCGGTAGATACTCGCAACACTTATAGCATCGTTACCGACTACGAGATTGATGCTACCGATAATGAAGCTGCTGACCGCGTAATGGAAGCGCTGTATGGCGGGATTAATCAAATCGCCGGAGGCAATCTCAATCTGGAAGATTTCCGGAATGCTTCCGAGACCGGCACCCATATCAGTAGCTTCAGCAAAGTGGGGCCAACCATTGCAGACGATATCAAAACAAGTGCTGTATATGCCTCCATCTTTGCGCTTTTGCTGATCTTCCTTTACATATTCCTTCGGTTTAGCAAATGGCAGTACAGTGTCGGTGCCGTAGCAGCCCTGTTCCACGATACGCTGATCGTACTAGGACTGTTTTCTCTGCTGCATGGGCTGCTGCCATTCAATCTTGAAATCGATCAAACCTTTATTGCAGCTATCCTGACGGTGATCGGTTATTCGATCAACGATACGGTTGTTGTATTTGACCGGATCAGGGAATTCCTGAACTCTTATTTAGGAAAAAGTAAACAGGAGGTTATAAATATGGCGATCAATAGTACCGTGAGCCGTACGGTCGTTACTTCCTTGACCACCCTCTTCGTGGTTGCTATTTTGTTCTTCTTTGGAGGGAATAGCATTCGCGGTTTCGCTTTTGCCTTGCTGGTAGGTATTATTGTGGGTACTTACTCTTCCATTTTCGTTGCTACCCCGATCATGTCTGACCTGACCGGTGAGTTAAGTGCGAAAGTCCGCAAGGAAACTGAAAAAGGGAAAGGCTTCTCGAAAGCGGTACAAAAAGCCAACGGATAGAGTAGTTTTGGGCTAATTATATAAATCTAATTCTTTAATACAATTCCCCTGAAAACGCTGTTTTCAGGGGAATTGTATTATATCCTCGCCTGTTTATTTGCCCTTAAAAAGAATGTACTCCAGATCGGCCGGGGAGTAATTGATGGATTTCAGCGTTTTATCGTCTTCCTTTCGGTATACCAACCAGTTCGTTCCTTCCTGCACTATATAACTTTCGAAACCGCGCTCCCGCCGGTAATATTCCGCAGTAGCTTCCGCCTCCTCCAGGGAGGAGCAACTTTTGCTCATATTCGAACGTTGCACTTCATCAAAGAGGGTGCAGAATTGTTCTCCCAGGCCAAATTCAAGTACAGCACCGCTAAGGACATACTGCAGATCGCAAAGTGCATCGGCTATTTCGACTAGATTTTTATTAGCAATAGCCTGTTTTAATTCTTTCAGTTCTTCCTCTAACAGAGCGATCCGCAGCCGGCAGCGGGCTTCTGAAGGAATGACCGGCCGCGGTTCTACAGGATGTTTGAAGGTTCGGTGAAATTGTGCTACCTGATTGAGTGCGTCTAATTGATCCATAGTGAAAAATTTGCCTCAGTATAGAAAATTTCATTCTACTTTTGCAGAAAAACCAAAAGCCATTGAAGAATACTTATTTCGACCTGATTGATCAAACTTTTTATTTTCCGCAGGAAGGGTTTGACATAGATGAAAATGACCAACTCGTATTTAATGGTGTCCCCATCAAGTACCTGATCGAAAAATACGGGACGCCCCTTAAGCTTACCTACCTGCCTAAGATAGGTTCTCAAATAAAGAAAGCCCGAAACCTGTTCACCCGGGCTATGCGCAGCATGGGCTACAATGGGCAGTATCATTATTGCTACTGTACCAAGAGCAGCCATTTCAGTTATATAATTGAAGAAGCACTGCGGCATAAGGTCAAACTGGAAACTTCCTCTGCCTACGATATCGATATTATTCGGGCCCTTTATGATCAGGGTAAGATCCAAAAGGACATCATCATTGTATGTAACGGCTTAAAACCTGATCGGTACAAACAAAAGATCGTCGACTTAATTCACGACGGGTTCCAAAATGTTATCCCCGTTCTCGATAACGTACACGAATTAGATTACTACGAGCAAGATCTGGAAAAACCCAGCTATATTGGCATGCGAATGGCCACAGAGGAAGAACCAAATTTCCAGTTCTATACCTCTCGCCTGGGTATTCGTCGTTCTGAGTTCCTTAGCTACTTCCGGGAGCGGATTAAAGATCACCCTAAGTTCAAATTAAAGATGCTCCACTTCTTTGTCGATACCGGCGTCAAGGATACCCTCTACTATTGGGGAGAATTGGGTAAAGCCATCAAGCTTTATTGTGAGATCAAAAAGGAGGCACCCGATTTGACAGCTATCAACATTGGAGGCGGGATGCCCATTCGAAACTCTCTAGGGTTTGAGTTCGATTACAAATATATGATCAAACAGATCGTAGGGAATATTCTCGAAGCCTGCGAAGAAGAAGGTGTCCCCGAGCCTGATATTTTCACAGAATTCGGAAAGTACACCGTAGGAGAAAGCGGAGCAGTCATTTTTTCCGTGCTTGCTCAGAAACAGCAGAACGATGCCGAGCTTTGGTATATGATCGACAATTCCCTCATGACTACCTTACCCGATGCCTGGGGAATAGGCGAACGGTTCATTCTTCTACCTATTAATAAATGGCACAATGAGTACCGAAGAGTGAACATCGGGGGCTTGAGTTGTGATAATTCAGATTACTACAATTCTGAAGTTCATGAAGCTCAGGTTTATTTGCCTGTCATCCCAAAAAATGATCCGGAACCCCTCTATCTCGGCTTTTTCCATACGGGTGCCTACCAGGATTCCCTCAGCGGTTATGGCGGTATCAAACACTGCCTGATCCCTTCTCCAAAACTGGTTTTGGTTTACAAAGACCAAAAAGGTAACCTGATCGATAAACTATATCAGGCAGAGCAGACTCCTGAAGAAATGATGCGGATACTGGGATATCTTTGAGTTAGGGGAGTTGATCAAAAGGCATATCTAAATTGGTCTACCGCTTGATTTAAGAAAGGTCTAAAATACTATTTTAGCCCTTTTTTCGTTACGAGTTATCAATTTATCGAACCAAACCCTGGATTTATGAACACCATTACCCTATCTACCGACCTTTCCACCCTCTATTTGATCGATGGGGATCGAATGCAATCCTTTTCCCTGGAAACAGAGAACGGCGTTTTGATCGGTTCTCTTGGCGGGCAGATCGTTGCCACGTCGGCAATGGATAACAGCGCCGATAGATCCCTCGGGACCGGCATTAGTATTCAGCAAGGAAGCGGAAATTTTCTGTATAACCCAGAAACGCAAAGGTTAACCCTTGTAGGTACTGATGATATTGAAGGGGCACTTATCGATGAAAGAGAAGCACTCGACAATGCTGCTACCAGAAATGTAGGGACAGACGATATCGAAGGCGCAAGAGGGACTGAAAGGAGTGTAGAAGAACCCAGGCCACGGGTGAGATCCATTTTACTGGGGCAATCTATCCTGCACATAAGGAAGTCGGGAGACAGCCTTCAATTGAAGGTAATTCCACTTTAAGCAAGGGCAAACGGCTTACCCAGCCAGGCTTAGTTTCCCCAGGGCTTAAAGCTCCTTCTTCATCTTGAGCTGGCCCTTGGGGCTCCGACCATGTAAAAGGTCAATCACCTTTTGATCTGTCAACTTGCTTTGGAGCCAGATTCGCAGGAAGAAATCTAATTCGTAAGCGTTTTGGATGCCTTCTTCACGGATCATACGTTCAAATTCATTGTCGTAATGTTCGTAAATAACCTTCTCGGTCCCGGGCAAGGCCTGATCTAGTTCCCTGAATAGTTGCAGGGCTTTAAATTCAAGGGGGTACTGGTCCTTCCCACCCTCGGTATCCAGGAGCCGCAGACCGGAGCGATAGAAGTTATCCATCTGTAGGTTCCCGGATTCAAAACAAGCCAATAACTTAATGATCATTGCCGGCACCCGGATATCTCTTCGCTTTTCTTTAGCCATTTTAATAAGAGCATCACACAATGCCTCAGCTGCCTCATATTGATCGGTAATAAAATAGAGAATGGAGAGGTTAAACCGGATAGCAAGCTGGCTCCCGATGGGTAGAGGGAGGGATTTCAAGCCTTTTTTAATTGCCTGGATCTTTTGCTCGAGCTTCTCGGGAAGTTTGTTATTTATGTAGGTGATCAACTGAAAGACCGCCAGCTTACGAAACAGGATAGTCTTATCATGTTGAGAGCTGGGCTGCTCTTTTTCGAGCCGTTCAATAAGTGGAGGTAGACGGTGAAACTCTTTGCTTTGAAGATGGGCTCCAAGTAGATTGCCAAAATCCATAACAAAGCCATAAAACTCTTCTTTTTGGTAGGCAGGATTTTCTTCCCAGATACTGATCACCTTGGCGTAATCCTCTTTCAGGTAATGTCGCTCTCCGGATAGGTGATGTAGAAGGGCCCGGCTCTGATAAAACCGCAATCGTGCCCGATAAGAAGCAGGCTCCTGTTCATCGCTTAACTTTTCCTGAAGTTTATCATTCAGGCTGGTACGATCGAATTCATCACGAATATGGTAATACCGATAGGTCAGGCTGAGCAGCTCATCGAATATGTCCAGGTAGGTTCCTTCTTCATTTAATTCGAATAATAATTGCTCCTGCTCCACAGCCAGGTCAGCAAGTTCCTGTTCATGATTCTTTCCAGGAAAGGATTTGTGTACGCGTCGCAGCGCTCTGTTGACCTCCAGTAAAGCTCCAGTATCTGCGATCTGGTTGGCCAGATTCCGGGCTTCCTGAAGACGTGCTTCACATTGTTGGAAAAGGCCGAGATCGTAAAGATACCGGGCGTCATTTAACCTTTCTCTGACCTGTGAAGTAAGGGAGCGCGAAGACCTGTACTCCCGCATACTCCTCAAGATGGCTTCGTAGAGATAGGCTTTATCATCCGAAAGCCCTTTGAACCGCTTCCGTAGTTTGTTTTCGTCGTAAGCTCCCTTTTTTGCCATTTCGTTCACGGCCTTAAAAAGGTCAACGTATTTGTTCTTATCTCCCTGACGCTGGGCATCAATAGAAAAGTACCGTTTCTCCGAAGGAGACATAGAGCAGATTAGTTCGTAGAGTGCCTCTCGCATGGTAAAACTCCTGATGGTTCAAAAATCCAAAGCCTCCATCAACCCGGACCTGGCTTTAGCCCTTCAGTTGACGGATAAGGTTCCTGGTATATTCAATCGGTACAGGGGTTAAATTGGGTGAATTCCAGGTAAGAAAGGGGTCCCGGTTAAAAATAGAATTTTTTTTTGGTCTTCAGAATTCCGGCAGGAAAAGCCCCTCTGGTTTACCTCATCCTTAAGAAAAGCTTTTTGCAAAAATTTGACAATCAATTTATTATGAAGACATAATCATTTTTTCATCTGGGTTCTAACCTTCCCAAAAACGCTTCAGCAACCCGCTCAGAATACCGAATTTGGCCCAATCGGTGGTTTTCATTCCTATGGCTATGCCCATACTTTTGTACCTGTAAGAAGGAAATAACGATTTAGACCGAACACAAGCAATGGTAATCCCAAGAACAAACCCCAGTAAATGCGCATTTGCGCGCATCTTCCCCAGTCTGAGGGTCCAGATAAAATGACCCGCCCGGACAACGATTGGTCAGGATATTTTTTATCCACTCTGATCAGGCGGTCGTTGAATAATCCGGTAACGCCTGGTAAATTAAATTCCAGTTGGGTTGGGCTTCGGCCCGACCCTCTTTTACCAGATCCAAAAGAGATAAACTCCATTTTGTGGGGTCAGCAAAAAAGCCCTTCGTTTGAAAAAGCCAACGGAAGGTCCCCTTAAAAGACTAAACAACAGTTATTTACCGGGCAACCAAGTGGGTCTGTGCCTCTTATGGGCGTGGACTCACCCTTGCCACCTGAATTTGGAGATAAGTAGATAGTTGCTATAATTCCAGGCCGCCTCGACTGTGAAAGAATAGTTCGAAAAGGCGGCCCTTTTTCCCCGATAACCTAAAACCCTATATATACTATTTGATCGGAGGTCCGGCGGCATTGTTCCGCACGGATCTTTTTTGTGTGCTGATCATGAAAGTTGTTTTCAATTCCTAACCCCGTGGAAAAAATCCACTCGCCACCCTCTGTAGTTGAAGGGAAAAAGCTCATGGCTAATCCACCCACTTAACCAGAGGAAGGTCCTGCTTATGCGGGGAATAAGGATGTTTTGGATAAATACGGAACCCGTATTCGAATACCCCGGACATAGGCGGATCCAGATCCCTGGAAAATACCGCTTGCTGTCCGTCCTGATGAATAAGGGGCATGGGTACCACCGATTTTAGTTCCAATTTATGATCGTTCATACGCTTGAAGAAAACGGCATCCATGCCAATATGTTCCGGATCAATACCATTGCAATATAGGGTGATCCGGGCGTTAAAAGACTCTCCCATTGTCAGGGAAAAATTATCGGTATCAAACACGTCGCGATCCAGCAAGTGGACGCCTTCCCATTTTTTTCGGACCTCCATTTTCCAATGTGAGTAGGCTTTTATCTCCTTGAAGTCCTCCTTGGCCATTTCCCGGCTCCGTTCCGTTTGTGGTAAATAGAAACGTTCAAAATAGTCATCCATCATCCGCTTCATGGTAAAGTCAGGCCCTACCTTACAGATGATATTTTTAACTTTCTGAGCCCATGCTTCTTCGTCAGGATTGAAAAAGGAGGGTACGATCTCGTTTTCCAGTATGTTATACAAAGTCTCGGCATCCAGTTCGTCCTGGAGGGATTGATCATCATAGGTTCGCTCCAGGGGAAGAGCCCAGCCGGAATCGGGGCGATATCCTTCTGCCCACCATCCGTCCAGAACGCTGAAGTTCATGACGCCATTCATGGCCGCTTTCATCCCTGAAGTACCGGAAGCCTCCAATGGACGCGTTGGGGTGTTTAACCAGATATCAACGCCCTGAACCAGTAACTTGGCCATTTCCATATTGTAACCTTCCAGGAAAATGACTTTACCCGCGAATTCCGGACGCTTGGACACCTGAATGATGTCCTTGATCAATTGCTGCCCGGGCTGGTCTGCAGGGTGTGCTTTCCCGGCAAAGATGAACATTACCGGATGCTCCTCACTATTGACCAGTTCTGAAAGGCGTTCCAGGTTGGAAAACAGCAGGTGGGCCCGTTTATAGGTCGCGAACCGGCGGGCAAAACCAAGTATCAAAGCATCCTTTCGAATACCATTTAGGATTTCGAAGATCATACTCGGTTTATCCCCGCGACGGGTAAGGTCTTTGCGCAGTTGATGCGCTACATAATCCAGCAGGTGGCCCTTTAGCTTGCGACGGATCTCCATGATCCGATTGGCAGGTACTTCCTGGACCTTTTCCCATTTCGATTTATTCGACTGGTCATTTAAAAAGTCCTTCCCCATTACTTCGAGGTACAAGTCGTGCAATTCAGAAGAGATCCAGGTAGGATAGTGTACCCCATTGGTAACATATCCAATATGTAATTCCTCCGAGTGATAACCCGGGTAAAGCGGTTTGAACATTTGCTGGGAAACCGTACCATGCAGCTTACTGACCCCGTTTACGCCCTGAGAAAGCCGGATCGCCAGATGGCTCATGGAAAACAATTCTTCCTTATCATGCAAATCCTTTTTCCCTAAAGACAAAAATTCCTCCCAGCCCATTTTCAATTCACCAACGTAATGATCCAGGTAGGAACGCAGCAATTCCTCGTTGAAATAATCATGACCGGCAGGAACGGGAGTATGGGTGGTAAAGAGCGATGAGGCCCGTACCGTTTCCAGGGCTTGTTGAGGACTCAGTCCATTGTTATGAATCAGATTACGCATGCGCTCAAGTCCCATAAAGGCTGCGTGGCCCTCATTACAATGGTAAATATCGGCCTTGAGTTGTAATGCCTCCAACAAACGGACTCCCCCGATCCCCAGTAATATTTCCTGTTTAAGGCGGTGTTCGCGGTCGCCGCCATATAGATGATGGGTAAGCGTACGGTCTTCCCAACTATTCTCATTGATATCCGTATCCAACAGATACAATTGGATACGCCCAACATGTAGAGCCCAGACTTTTGCCAACACCACTCGACCATGCAGGTAAATCTCAATTTTCATCCATTCCCCCTTGTCGTCCCGAACAGGCTCCATGGGCAGTTTGGTATACTCCTGAGGTGGGTAATTATTGATCTGGTCACCGTGCAGAGAGATGGCCTGTTGGAAATACCCATACCGATATAAAAGCCCCACAGCGGTAAGGTCAATATTCTGATCACTGGCCTCTTTGAGGTAATCGCCTGCAAGAATACCCAATCCGCCCGAATACAAGCGAACGGAAATATGTAGCCCATACTCCATGCTGAAATAGGCAATACGTGGGGCATCGGGATCTGGTTGCTTGGAAATATAGTTTTGAAATGCCTGGTCTACAGTATGCAGCCGATCCATGAAGGCTTTATCCTGTACCAATTCATCAGCTCTTTCCGGTGACAACCGTTCCAGTATTGCAATGGGATTATAATTCAAAGCTTCCCAATGGTCGGGTAATATTGCTTGGAAAAGTGCAATTGCATGCTGATCCCAGGACCACCAAAGATTATTCGCAATAGTCTGCAGAGGAAGTAACTCTTTTAGTAAGCGCGACTCCACAAAAATGCGCTTCAAACGGATTTCCGTTTCTCTTAAATTTTCTACCATAATTATTTTGTTAAGCCTGATATTCCGGACCAACTCATCAGCAATGAGGCTGGTAGAACCGGTCCGATCTGATCAGGGTCAGATATGATCGTAGGACAAATTACCAATTTTTGCTTCCGCAAAATAATAACTAAACCCGAATTAATGTAAGCTTTACACTAAGCCAATTTAATCTCTAGCCTTGGTGTTGAAAAGGTAAGCCCCGGCCCCTACCGTGAACAGTAGGTTGTTCAGACGGAAGTCGTCATCTATGTAGTTTAGCGATTCAACCAATTCAGGGTTAACCCGATTCTCCCCATCCACCAGGGATTGTAAAGTATGCGAGAATCGGATATCTGCCTGCAGGTACAGGCGTTCGAAATGCCAGCGGGCTCCTGCTCCAGCCAGTAAGGAACCATTAAGTCCGAGGCGTTGATCTTCCAGGGAGAAGTCATCAAAAAACCCCACTTCCTGCCCATCTTCAAAACGGGTATTCGCTTCGACTATAGCTGCCGATTTTCTGCGAAGCAGATCTACCTGCCCGCCAGCATATACATAGGGAATGAACCGGGCCCTTACGATGCGGTCTTTGGGGATCAGGTTTAGGGATAAGAAAATAGGGATATGGCCCCACCAATGCCGTTCCCGAAAGGAGACCTCAGCATTCAACCGTTGTCCGTCCGGGGCTTCGGCATTTGCATAAAGCCCGTTGTAGCGATAGGAGATTCGGGAAATTGCCAGGCCTGTACTCAGATCGAAGTTACTAGTTCCCAGGCTGAAACCCACTTGCAGGCCGGCATGCCAGCCAAAGGGATCATCCGCTTGTCGCTCATAGCCTTCCTCCAGTATCTCTACCCCTGCCAGTTCGAAAACTTTTATGATCACCGGATCGGAGACCAGATGTACTCCCCCGTAAAGGGTAAAGGCAGTTACCGGGTAGGTGATCACTGACTCTTCGAGATATTCCAATTCCGGGATTTGTGTATTCAGTCGATAAAAGGGATCGGCATCTCTGAGGTCGATCAGATTTTGTTGGGCAGCTTCAAAGCGGTTCAGATACTGATTCGTTTCTGCCAGGAGGCTGAGCATTTGGCGTTTTGAAGAACGGCGCATGTCCCGGAGTTGTTCCCTGCTCAGGCAATAGGCTAGGGTATCTGCAAGCTGGAAAAGCCGCCCCTGTTCGAAAAGCGATTCAGCTAAAGCAATTCTTGCTTCGCATTCATCCTGGGCCTGCACCGGTGCAAAGGTGGCGAGTAGGAAAAACCCGATCAACGGCAAGACAAGATAATGGGTCAGTGACATGGTTTTTCGTTTTTTAGGGTCCCGAAATACCGTCGCCAGTCATTGGGGTCTATTGCGTCATAACGCACCCCTGGAAATTGTAATCGGAGCTGTTCACAAAGCAGATCAGCATAATCAAAAGCATTGAGGTTCCAGAAAAAAACCTGTCCATCCCGAGTTCCACTGAGGAGAAAGCGATCATCAGGAGTAAAGGCCAAGGAGAGTGCCCAGTCTGATTGCCCTTCGAGGACAATGGGCAGATAGGTAGGATTGTTAATATACCGTAAGTCCCAGATGCTAACGGAGCCATCCAAACTGGCAACAGCACAATAATTACCACTATAACTAAAGGCGATATCAGCAATGGGCGCCCGGTGGACTCTAGTTAGCTCATAAGGTGGATCCTGTGCGGAAAGCCTTTCCAGGTCCATGCGCATCAACCATAGCTGGCCATTTTCGAACCCCATTGCTAAAACGCCCAAACTACCCTCCTGCCTACCTTCCAGTTGGGTCAGGCGCCCGTAAGAACGGAATTCCCTTCGCAAATTGTATTCGGTTTCCTGCTCCCGGCTCCCATCCCAACTGGAAAGTTGCAATAGGTAGGTACCCTCCGCTTTTTTAAAGTCCATCCGACCAGTAATAAAAGCTGTTTTGTCGGGAAACTTTAATTTCCCCCGCGCCGGTGTTTTCATCGTTTCTTGGAGATCCCAGCTAAAAGAAGAGGGCAGGTAACTACCAAAGTAATCCTGAGCGGTGAAAGAAAAAGAGGCATCATCGGAAAGATAGGCCAGGTCAAAGATTTCCAGGTCTTGATTGGGAGGTAAAAAATAGGTGGTGTCTACCAAGCCAGACTCTAGTCCATAGGATTGGACAAAATCCAGTTCTCCCCCCACCAGCAACCTGCGGTTATCCTTACTCAAGCTGAGGGCATTGTGAACGCCCCCACTGCGTATATTCAGGGAAGAAGAGGAATGCTTCGGTTGGCCAGCCGGATTCCAACGGTTAACAACCCATTGAACGACCTTGCCGTCACTTCCAGCAGTAAAGAAAACACGACCGTTGGGATGGATCAAGATATCCTGCACCCCTCCTTGATGCTCGGAACTACTAAAACTCAACTGGGGTTGTAATTTTTGCACGGCCGTATAAAGGGCTTCATACAGGAAGGGTTGGTTGAACTGTATGGAATCCCCTGATCGAAGGATATTATTGTAGGCCTGCCGGGCTACTAATGCCCGTAACCTGGGGTCCTCCTCATCAAGAGATTTAGCAGCAGCATTGAGCGAAACGGCCACGAGGTTTGCCTGTTCTGCACTTAAACGGGCTACTCTTGCCTGCTCGGCAGCAACTTCGGCCCGGTTCCTGGCTGCTCTGGCAGAATCGGCACTAACCCGTGCATCCTCGGCGCTTTCTAAGGCATCCTTTCTCAGGGCTTCCGCACGAGTGGCCAATACTTCAGCTACCTGCCTTAAGCTATCCGCTTTATCGCGTTGATTCAGGGCAAAGATTAAGTTTTTCTCCGCTCTCAAGCGCTGGTATTCAGCACTGTCCCGAGCGATTTCCGCAATGGTTCTGGCCATTTCGGCACTATCCCTTGCTCTTTGTGCAGCTAGGAAGGACTGGTTGAGATAGTCATTTTGCTGACTTAGGGAATCCCTGGCCCCCAAGAGTTGAAAGTTGCGCTCCCGGGTTTCCTGGGTTTGGCGAAGGGCCCAGGCGGAAAGAGCAAGCAGCAATAACAAAAAAGCCGTATAAATCGCTTGTTCCCTGCGTTTTCGAGCCCGCACCGCCCTTTTCGATCTCTCCACGAAAGCCTCCTCTTCCTCATGAAGTTCCAAAAGGGGTAAAGATGCTGATATATAATTCAAATACTGTGGGGCTAACAATTCCCCTTCCTTCATCCGGTCACGGATGGTTGCCAGTATGCCACGTAGGACACGGTTTTCAGCCCTTACTTTTTGATAAGCCCGGTCAGCCAATAAATTGTTGGCTATTTCGTAATCACCGCTGGCCGTGCAATGTATTAACCCACTATCGTATAGCCGGTCCAGCAAGTTTAGGGTTTTTCGTTCTTCCAACCCATGCTTCTCGAACAGCACTTCCGTCAATGCCTGCTCTGACCATTGTCGGCGAGCTCCGTTTTCAACGAACAGGGATAGGATCTGAGTACCCAGCCCCCTACCCGCCCAACCCAGGGAGTCTTCGATCTGCCGCGCCTGCTCATCTAACAGATCATCCACCACATTCCCAGTCTGGGTCAGTTGGTCAAGTAATTCTTTGGAAATCTTTTTGGGCATATTCTAATTTAACTTACCGAACTCATGGCTTCCCGATACAAGCGATCCATGTATATTTGCAAATAGGTCAGATTGACCTTGCCGTCCTCTTCACTTACATTCTGAAGTATCCTTTCCAGTACTTCTTCGTCTTCAATTTCCAGCTCGGCATGGTCAAGAGTTTGGCTCAGTATCAGAAAAGCGTCTGATCGGTCTACATGCTTAATCCGTAATTGTTCCTCTAGTATTCCGGGAACATATAACTCCAGATCCTGCATTTGTGAAAAGAATTCATCTCTTACTACCAGGATCAGGTCACAATTATATCCGCTTTCCAAGACATGGGCGATATGCTGATACAGATGAAGCCGGTCTTCATAAACCTGAATCCAGATAAACCACTCTTCGAATTGATCGAGAATAATAACCTTGCGTTCCCCCTGTTCCAATTCGTCCTGAGATCCACTGAAGGTCAATTGGAATAAAAGGGGGACAGCCGCCCGGTCAGGTTCGGTATGAATCAACTCCTGGACTTCTTTTGTCATCAATAATTCACGATTACATTGTACATACCCTATGGGAAATAAAACCTCCAATCTGGGGATCAAGCCTGCCAGGATCAGGGAAGTCTTTCCCACCCCCAATGAACCAAACACCAGGGTAGTCCTGATCTGGGTCTCGTTCACCACCATATCGAACAACTCCTGGATTTCCTGGTCACGCCCGAAAAAAAGCTGGGCCATTTCCTTGCTATAAGGTTCGAACCGCAAAAAGGGATTTGCAGGCAGATCGTAAGATTTGATCCGCTTTGGCATTTTTATCAAACCCGCTTCGCTTCGATATAATTTCCTGGCGATGCTATCGTGGGTCAGTTCATATTGATCGTTATCGAGCGGGCGCAAAATCCGGCGATTCACAAAAAACAGTAGATATTCCTGATGTTCTTCAGTGGTCAAATCTTGTAGGGTATGGTGTAGTTCCGATCGACTGACCGGCACCTTGGTCCCTTTATCAGATACAAAGACCTTTAACCACCGCAGGGCTTCTTCCTTTCCAGCCACCTCTTGTGAAAAGACCGTCAATTGTTCTTCCAGAAAATCGACCAGTACGTCTTGGATTAGTCCTATTTCTTCCACCAACTTAGTATCAAAAAGAACAGGGGACTGCCCCTTAGCCGAAGCCATCCGGTACATTTTGTCCAGAAAGACTTGCAAATAGGGCAATTGTACCCGTCCAATCCCTTCAGTGACATTGTCAATAATGGCGTCAGCCACTTCTTCTCCTGCCAGTTTTATATTGAAACGGGGGTTGGCAGCCGTGCCTTCGATCACCCGAATGGCATTTGCCCGGTTCATTCTTTCCACCCGGAGCCGGTGATCGAAAAGGGAAGGGACTGATTTTTCGAAAGTGGAAAGGTGGGCGAGGTATTCCTCCCGGGTTGCGATGATGATCTTGCAAACCAGTTCTGTTTCCAGGATATCCGCAATAAGCTGTACAAACTGGTTTTGCTCTTCTTCTGTCCCTAAAATGAATAACTCTTCAAACTGATCGAAGATCAGGTAGATAGGACGCAGGTTATCCAAATAAAGAGAATGCAGCATCTGAGGAATAGTGTACCCCGGCTCGAAAGCCTTATCCTTGTCCCTGGCTTTTAACTCCCGTAACAAAGCCTGGTTGATATTCTCTTGTCTCCGAATAAAAATTTCGAACCAATCACTTTCATCAAAGCAGTTCGCCAACCCACACTGAATTAAACTGGTCTTACCCGTTCCCGATTTCCCATAAACCAGCATCAGGCGGGCATGGAACGACATTTGATACAAGGTCTCCACCTCCTGTTCCCGTCCGAAGAAGATCTCCCGGTCTTCCCGTTCATAAGCATCCAGAAATTTAAATGGCGATTGGGACATCTCGGTGCATTGGCGTTTTTTGGTCAACCCTGATAAGGGCTATTCGTTTTATTTTTTTTGATCTTAAGCCTGGGGGCTAAATTCAAGATACGGATCACTAAGCATGGTACACTTTCCAATTCCTGTCTTTTCAGATCCCGACTACCACTCGCAGGAACGTTCTAAACAGGTCAGCAACATAGCCGAAGTTCCCTTCTTTTATGATCATTTCATCCTTAAGATTATCCACAAACAGATAGCGTACAGATTGATCTTCGGGATGAAAATGATAAAAATACAATTTAGAATTTTGTAGACCAGACAGGGCATTTTGATCAATGATAAAGGGCGAAAGATTGAGGGAAGGTTGTAATTGTTCCTCATCCCGTAACAGTACTACCGACTGGTTATCGGAAAAGGAGTCTGATTCAACTACATCATCCAAAATACCGATAGCAGCTGTCAACTGGTTAAGGATCACCAGGTTGTGCCGGTAGCGGGGATCCATATGCCTCTGTTTATTCAATTCAATGGTCTTGATCGTTGCCAGGGTATATTTGGCAAGAAAATCCAGGTTTTCGAATACTATACAGAGTTTTTCCTCCGCCTGAACGCAGAAACTTTCGATCTCATCGGCCAGGATATCTCCTTCTAGTTCCTTACGCATTTCATCCAGGAAAAGAGCAGCTTCCTGGAAGCCATCATTCTGAAAAAAGTTAGTTCGAAAATCCCGAAACTCTTCTATAAAGGGGTCGATATCATTCGCCTCAAAGAGGTCACTAACCGTCCGGATCAAAGGTAAATAATCCACACTTCCATCCAGGGCTCTTTTATTTTGGAAGAAATTTTGCAGGGCATCCTGCTGTTGGTCAGGAATGAGCAAAGCCTGGTTATGTACACATTCATCCCACAACTGAGCCAACAAACTGTAGGCCAGGAATTCGGTGGTAACGACATAGACATTCACCATTTTCTGTAAGCGATCCGTACTGATCTCTTCCGAGATCACCAGTTTCCGTAGGTGGGTTCCTATGGGTGTGGGAAAGGAGTCGATAATAGCGGCCCGGAGGTTACGAAGCTTGGGTGATTTTCCTTTGGCCCGGGCTTGTTCGATCATAAAGGCGATCGATTCGCTATAGGGAGCAATGGCATTGGCTATGGTTTCGATCAGTTGAGAGTTCATCGAAAAGCCGCCCTCATAGCGGCGAGCGACTCCACGTACGATAAAGGAAGCACTGCTTTGGGAGGGAAGTTTCCAATCCAGTGCCGGGCTATTATGTTCCTCCCGGATATAAAGCCCCCAGGAAAGCTCTTCCTCCTGTTGCCCCGGCAGTTCAATGCCCCGGAATACACCAATAGCTTCTCCCCCTTTCATTAGCTGGTTGGCAGCGGCAAGCTGAAACGCCTCCTCTAGAGAATGCCTGGTAAGCAGCGATTCATAGAAAACCTCTGCAAATTCAAGAGCACTTCGATCAGAGACCGGGACACTGGTCGCAATAACGGCGGGCACGCCGACCTCAAAGAGCTTTTCTACTTGTTCCCGGGTAGAACAGCCGTTTAGGAAGACCAGCTTTAATTGGGTTTGACTTTTTAAGGACTGTGCCACCCCATCCGCATCAGCACTTTGGTCATTCAACAATAAATGATCCCCCCCTGCATGACCTGCATAATGCAACAGGGCTATTCGGTCTTTGAACTGAGCCAGGTATTTACTTAGGTCATCAACGGTAAGTGCAGGTTCTGCGAACAACTGAATGTATTGTTCATTGGCAAGAGGAAGGAGCTTTTGGGTAATGCGCTTTCGTTCCTTCTCCAGAAGCTCCAGGTGAGCCGTGGAACTGTTGGCAAAGGTCAGAAAAATGACCGGTGGTTTCATGCATGTGGGTTTACGGCTTTTGGACAGATAAATATAGAAAAAGTTTATCAGTTCATTTGTCCCCTAAAATTCTTCGGCAAACTTTTGGCAAATCGAAAATTGTACTACTTTTACCTAAGGAACTGTTTACAAAAAGAGGTGGACGAAGTTTCACCATGAAAAACAAAGAAGTGCTCAACCGACAAAGCACGCAGTTCTAAGGCAACTACTCTAAATCACTGCTGGATCACCTTCTTATCTCTGCTAATCAACTTTTATAAGGACACCAAACAATTTCTTATACCTATGAAAACCTTAAAAACACTCTTTACCGTAGGCTGTCTGATTTTCCTGGCACAGGGGGTTCAGGCTCAGTTCAACCTGGGAGCCGGTTTGGCTATCAGCGATGATATCGGGCTTTTCGGCCGGGCAGAATATGAAATTGATGAAACCTGGCGTGCTGCTGGTACTTTTACTTTTTATTTTGATGATCTCATTAACATCAGCGTTCTGGATTTAGATGCCCATTACACCTTCCTGGAAGAAACCGACTTTGAGGCATATGCCCTTGGTGGGATCAACATTGGGTTCTTATCTTACGATGATGATCTATTCCTCGATGATTTTAATGATACGGAGTTCGGCATCAACCTGGGCGGTGGCTTTCGTTACTTTCTCAACGACTCCGTTCATCCCTTTGGCGAAATCAAATTAGATATTGGCGGATATGAAGACTTTGCCCTGAAACTTGGGGTGGTTTTCCCGCTTTAACCTTCAAATTTTAAAACTTATGAAACTTAAATTTACCCTTATCCTGGCTTTAGGCCTTTTCTTCAGTGTGTCCGGGTATAGCCAATTGAGCTTAGGCGGTGGTTTGGCTTACGGTACGGAAGTGGACCAATTAGGTCTCTTTGTAAGAGGTGGATTCAATTTAACAGAAAAGTTCAGAGTGAATCTTACTCCTATTTTTTACTTCTCTGACAATCTTGATATTGCTGGTATAGAAATTAAAAGTACCGGCTTCAGCCTGGCTGGAGAAGCAAATTATATGATTATCGATGATACCAACCTAAACGTATATGCGCTAGGTGGTTTATCCTGGGATAGTGTAACCGTTTCAACGGATCTCGCGGGAGTCGACGACGAGTCCGATAGCGAATTAGGTATCAACCTGGGTGGTGGTATTGAATTTGGCTCCGAAGGGGGTATTAGCCCTTTCGCCGAAGTAAAATATACCATTGGAGGATTTGATCAGTTGGTACTCCAGGGCGGCGTCTTCGTTCGATTTGAGTAAATTATCTATTTATCTGACTAAAAAAAGCCGCTGGTGGATTCGCCAGCGGCTTTTTATTTACCAGTTGCTCAATTATTAAAACCGCTGACCCACCCCAGGCTTCCTTTCCTTCAACAACACACTTGATTTTAATCAAAAATTTGGGCATCTTTGTACTTATAAAGATAGGGCCAAGACCTTTTCAGATTTTTTTCACTTCGTTTTTCGAATTAAGGTCTTTTACCGATTTTTGGTTTGGTTCTTTCCATAACTGGTATCAGAATATCAAGATAAGGCTAGCCAATATCCCATGAATAGACCGGAAGGATAATTTTTAAGCCTCCGGATAATTGAAAATACTATGAGAAAACTGATACTGACAGTGATGCTGTTAGGTCTACCCCTGTTAGCCTGGTCACAAAAGGTGCAGATAGCCTTTTATGACTCCATTCCCCCCTGTGCTGGATATGCTGAAAATAGTTTTGCCTACGTTGAGATCACCTCTGATCCGCCTTTCCGCCTGCCGGAAGGAGCCGGTATGACCTATACCTGGTACGCAGTACATGAGAAGGGAACCAAACGATGGAACACTCCCCTTCCCTATCGCCCTATCCACACTCCCTGGTCCGGGGAGTATCAAATTTGGGTGGTGGTAGAATACATAAATAAGTTCACCCTGGAGGCTTTTAAGGCGTACAAGTCTAACCGCATCGACATTGTTATTGAATCATGCGGGAAGCAAAATGAGCAATAGATAGCTTTTACCGAATTAACAATAGATCACCGGAAATCAATTCGCGATCCTGCTTGAAATCATCCATATATTCCAACTCTACCAGGTAAATATAAGCCCCCTGTGGAGCTTCCTCTCCCCGAATTACCCCATCCCAGCCTTGAGTAGGGTCGGTACTTTCAAAAAATAGGTTTCCCCAACGATCATACACCTGCAAATGGTAGTTCAATACCTGAACGCTGGTCGAAAACTGGGGAAGAAACTGATCATTAACCCCATCCCCATTTGGAGAAAATGCATTAGGTGCATAGAGTTCGAACCTCTGGCAAGTACGGTAATCAATGGAAACCCGAACAGTTTCGGTGCACCCGCCGAGCGTTACTGTTACCGCATATTCACCTGCTTCCTGAACCAGATACTGAATACCGCTTTGGCCATCCTGCCAGCTAACCATAGCTGAAACCGGAACCATTAAGGTTAGCGGATAGGTGGTTCCTTCACAAAGTATGGTATCTGGGCCAAGGTCGAAAACAGGGGGAGACTGAACATTCACTGCAATGGCATCAGAGAAGGTACAGCCAGCAGCTTCCGCCGTTGCTTCGTAATTACCGGTAAGGGATACCTCTCTGCTACTTGCTGTGAGGCCATCATTCCAAACATAACTATCTGCCTGGGCTGAAATGGACAACAAAACGGTCTGCCCTTCACAAAGGTTGGTATCGGTACCAAGTTCAAACCGAGGCAAAGGGTTAAACACAAGATCGATCTCATCCTCCGTAAAACACCGGCCAACGGTCGCGGAAACAGCATAAGTACCCGTTGTTTCTGCCTGGAAAGTATTACCCGTGCTGCCGTCCTGCCAAACATATGTCGCTCCTTCCACATTGGTAGCTTCCAGCAGTTCTACATTTCCTTCACAGGAGGTAAAGTCAGGGCCCAGCAGGTCCTCCGGAAAAAGGACGTAGCGGTATTGAAGGCTGTCGACATAAATGCACCCGAAAGACTCTGCCCTCAACCAAATCTCAGCCTCTTCTCTTTCCGGAAAAGTACGCGGTATTTCAGTGCTGCCATCCGACCACATAAAGTTTGCTCCTACGGGTAAAGCAGGGTTTAAGGTAAACACCTCTCCCTCACAAAGCAAGGTATCGTTTCCAAGGTCGAATGTCGGACTGAGGTTGAAGGTCAAGTTCACCGAATCCGATTCCATACACCGGCCGTCTCGTAAAACAACACTGTACAGCCCGGTTTGATCCGTTTCCAAAATGGAATTGGTCGAACCGTCCTGCCATTCGTAGGCTGTGTTCATACCAAAGGTGGCATCCAGTCGAATGCGCTCCCCCTCACAAGCTGAACGGTCTGCGCCGAGAATGTTTTCCGGGAAAATGACATATCCGACCCGAATAGTATCGGAATAACTGCAACCGTTATCACTAACCGTCAGTCGGTAAACCCCATTCTGGCTTACGGTCCGGGGAATAGCAGAACTCCCATCTTCCCACAGGTAGGTCAAGCCACTCAAGCCGGGGTCCAGGTCAACGGCCTCTCCCTCACACAAGATAGTATCTGCTCCAAATTCAAAGCGGGGAATGGGTCTTTCGCCAAGTTGCAGGGAGTCGCGCTCTTTACAATTCCGGTTAACCGTAGTTTCTACCCAATATGCACCTGGAGAGTTAGCCAGAAGAGTACTTCCAGTACTACCATCTGACCAAAGCCAACTTTCAGCAGATACTCCGGGATCAAGTAGCAGGCTTCCCTGCTCGCAAAAGGCGGTATCCGGCCCGAGATCTGGCTCAATAGGCGCGTAATAATCTACCCTGACCGAATCCTGGCTGGCACATGTCCCATACGCTGCCCTTAGGGTGTATACTCCCTGAAGTGTTACCAAATAATCAGGGCCAGTGGTTCCATCCTGCCAGGTGAAACTGGCAGAGTCAGCAGGTACGCTCAACAATAAACTGTCCCCCAGGCACAAGAGGGTATCATTTCCCAATTCGATCAATGGAGGATCCTGGTAACGGATTTCCACACTATCCGCTGTGGTACAACCTTCCAACTCGAGCACTACCTTGTAGGTGCCCGGTTCCGTAACGGTAAAAGTGGTGGCAGTGGAACTATCCTGCCAGACCACCTTTAAACCGGCCAGAGGTGTGGCGCTTGCCTCCAGGGTGAGCGTATCTCCGGCACAAAGAACGGTATCCCCGGGCAGGCCGGAAGTAAATTCAGTTGCTGCCAAAACTTGCACCGAATCCCTGATACTACAGTTATCACCGAAGGTGACATCTGCCCAGTAAAAACCGGCCTGATCCGCAGTAAAAAAGGGTTCCGTACTACCGTCCTGCCAGCGGTAACTTTCGCCCGGATTGAAGTTCCTGGCGTCCAGCTCCACCGGCATTCCCGAGCACAATACCTGGTCATTCCCCAGGAAGCCATCTTCAATAAGATCCTCCGGTGTATCAAAGACCCAGTTCGTATTATTCCCGGCATCCGTACTGCGCAAACCGGCAAAAACGGTCCGGTCACTTTCCACTCGTTGATCCTGCATCACCACAAAGTCAACTCTTACTTCTGCTCCTTCGGTGATCACGAGGCTCTGGCTGCCTTCCCGATCTGACCGCAATTGTATGGGCACACAATTATTTCCTAAACACCGCCAATATTCATTGACCCGGCCAGCTATCTTGTCAAAATTATTCGCCAGCCGATAAGATTTTCCTGCAGTAAAGATCAGGCTATCTGCTTCCCAGGAGCCATTTAGGTAGGCACTATTCCTAAATTCCAGCTGATTGAATTTGGGTCCTGTCGCACCCGAATAATTCGAAAAGACCAGGCTCTCGCCCGTTGAAGCAGAAAACAGTACCCGGTTAAATTGTAGTTCGGAATCCGTGTAAATATTGGCAAAAGGATCTGTAAATTCAACCTGCGAACTTCCTCCGATCAGCTGTTTGCCAAGTCCGAAATTTTCCCAAACCCTTCCGAAACTTCCCTGCCCGCTTATTAACCAGGAAGAACTGTCCATTTGCAGCATAGTGCTAAGATCTTCAACATTTTCGTAATCCTGGATCTCCACCACGGATGCTCCGGCTTTCACGGTACCCGCCTGGTGAATGATGGAAAACGCCTTTACCGTATCCTGAAACTGGTATTCCTCCCCATTTATAACAAGGGAAAAGGGGCGCTGATTACCAGAGGCATATAGCTGTCCGGGGTCATCTGACTGTAAATAGAGGTAGGACATGGACAGGTTCATCTCGGGGTTAAATTGGACGGAACCAAAAGCTCCCAGCCGGTAAAGATTGAAATTAATTGCTGGCTGCACGCCCGGTTCCCATTGCATGTCCCGGCAAAAGCCCTGATCGATAGAAGAGAAAACCGTTTGTCCTGGTCCGGAAAAAGAATTGGCATCAAAGAACACCTTGTCATTTGGTCCTGGCGGGCATTCTCCACCAGATCCACCACTGCTTAAAGACCAATGGTTGGGTTCATTCCAATCCCCGCCTTCATTTACCCAGTACAAACTCCGGCCTGGGGAAAATAAAAAGTCAATTCCGGTATTCCCCCCAAGGTCGGCACCCTGGCGAGCCCTTACTTTACCGGCTCCGGTATTAACGATATCCGCAAAGGAAATGAGATCGGTGGTTATATCTTCCCGAAATTCAATAAAAGCACTAAGCCCATTAACCCGCGACCTTATCATTGAGGGGAAATTACAGTCATTCCCGGATTCCAATCTATCCAATATCAGGGAATCTCCATTGTTGATGATGGTTTCGGCACCTGGCCCCAGTTGAAGGGTTCCTACCTGGAGCCCATCCCAAACCCAAGCCAGCCGCCCGATTTCCAGAGTATCTATATAAGAGAACCCCTGGAAGGACCGGAACAGAGACCCTTCATCCAGGAATCTCACCTTATGCAGACGCAGCTCTTCAGCCGTATTGCCATCGCTATCATCTGCGGTAAACGTCCCGTAATCGAATTCGATCAGGGAGCCATCTGCTCGCACCTGAATGCCGTTTCTATCCATCTCCAGCAAGGGATACCATCGCCCACCAGGCAGCACATGCACCAGGGCATTCTCCAGTATCCAGGTGGCCGTTCCCCATACATTGATCCGGTTGGCCTTCATATATTGCCCGGAGATATCCAGTGTACCCTGGAGTAAGGTGACCGTTTCTTCGGAAATGAGGGAATCCAACAGGCTCCATGCTCCTCCTCCTGCAAAAACCACGTCTTCAAATCTTCGCCCCTCCGTTTGGATCGTATTCCCGGAAAGGTTAGAAGTAAAACGCCATAAGCCAGGAGTAGCCAGTTCTATATTTGGAGTGAGTTGCAAAGAGCCAAAGAGGTTTATTTGCAAAGGATCTGGCATCGCCAGGACGGGCGCCCCCAGGGGGTTGGTCCATCGCATACTGTTGCAAAAGGCATCTTCGGCAATAATGGTGACGGTATCCGCTCCTCCGCTAAACGAGTTTTGGTCGAACACCACATCATCAATACCCGATGGAATACAACTCCCCCCTGGGCCACCGCTCATTTGTGACCAGTTAGACGCATCATGCCAACTTCCTGTTCCTCCTACCCAGTAAAGGGTCTGTGGGCTGCGGCTATTTATTTGCCAGCCATCGGTATTCCCCAGGTCCACTCCCTGATCAATGAAGAAATTGGAAGAACCCCGTGCATGAATATCTCGCAAAACGACCCCCTGCCCCAAAATGGCGCCTCCATTGGCAGTAAGAGTAGCCGGGCTACCGGGTTCTGTGCTTAACAACTGGATGGGTTGTTCACAGGTCCCTTCTGCGTTCAATACATTCAGTTGATGTTCATAATTCGCAGCTAAGCGATAAGTTTTTCCTGGGGCTAAACGCAACTGATCGATCCTGAACCGGGCATTGAGCTCCACACTTACTCCAAGGTCAAGGTATTGAATGTCCAGTACCGAATTAAAATCATTGGTCTCGACTATTCCCTTGCCATTGGAGTTGGTAAAACTCACACTATCAATAACCAGACCGTTCACCAACATTCCTGGTCTGATGGAAGTCAATAAGAGATGCGTTCCCGCCCCTTCCTGCTGCACCCCACTTTCGAGCGTAAAGACCGGAGCCTGTTCATCAGCCCGATTTTTACTAAAGGTCCCGTCGAGGGTGATAAGGCTGCCATCCAGGTTAATGGCATCTGTTCCCGATCGAATGTGAAAATACCCGGAGGTAACTGGTTGCCCTCCGGTGGTCAGGTTTCCTGACCTGATCTCTATCAGGCTATCCACGGAAAGGCCGGAGCCCAATGTCCAGTTTGCGTTTCCATTTTCGAAAAGCAATACCT
This sequence comes from uncultured Saprospiraceae bacterium, assembly GCA_964479625.1. GTDB lineage: Bacteria > Bacteroidota > Bacteroidia > Chitinophagales > Saprospiraceae > CAYZMS01. The sequence continues at coordinate 54,675 of CAYZMS010000009.1, read as the reverse complement.
TGGCAATGGTCTTGGAGCGGGCATCAATAAGAACATTGCTCCCGTTCCCTTGGAAACGAACGGTCCCTTCCCCGATAACGGTCAGGACATCTTCCAGTTGGAAGTTTCCGAAAACATTTAGACTATTTCCCTCCGGCAACTCAAAGACAGGGTCGAACCCCAGGCCGGTGCAGGTGAAGGACAAGCAAAAGCCGATCTCACTATCCATAACCACCCTTTGGCCGGGTCCACTGAAAGAGTTACCATCAAAGATGACATTATCATCAGAACTCGGAGCCTGCGGATATTGCACGCTACCTCCACTGGTAGTTGCCCAATGACTCAAGTCAGACCAATTGCCACTTCCTCCCACCCAGTAGTATTCTGCAGCAAAACTGCAAGCCGGGACGGTCAATAATAAAATAAGGAAAAATCTACCCATGGGCAGTTGATTATAAGAGTTCTTGCAAAAATTAGCGTAAGGTTCCTGGAAGACCGGTAAATAAAATTTCACCAGCCTCTTACCTCCCGAATAGTTTTCTTTTCAGGTAGTCTAGTTGAGTTAATAGTTGATTTGCCTTTCCCATCCAGGTCGGACCATGAGTTTCGGAAGTGGCGGCCCCGGAATTGGAATCGCCTTCATGGGCAGATAGTTGCTTCTGGGGAGTTAACGAATAGGCTTGCTCAAAAATTTTACGGACATTTCTGGCTACCATGCCTCGAAATGGAATGCGGGCCATCAAGCCATACAGGGCCGCATTGCCTTTTGCGGTTTCAGCCGGGTGTTCCAGTGCAAAATCCAAGGAGGTGCGAAGATCTTTAAGATATGTATCTACCTGATCCATATTTTGAGGTAAGACGGTCAGGTGAATGCAATTGGGTAATTGTTGCCGGTCAACCATCCAGCCTGCGGTCTCCAATTGGTCTGCCACTACAAAAATATCCGGTTGATTATTTACGGTCGAAAAAGCGACAATATTCATACAGGGGCGGCCCAAGACCTGAATTTCCGGCAATGCTTCCAGAGCGGTCCATAAATGGTGGGCAGCTTCCATTAACTGTCGGGCAATGGTCAGGTAGCCTTCCTGTCCCAGGCTTTGCAGTGCGGTCCAGGCTGCAGCAATACTCCCGCCGGTGCGGGATCCCAGCAAGGTTGTGGAAGCATAAATACCGCCGGGCCATTCCGTAGCCACGTAAAATTGATACTTCAGAAAATCCATGCTTCGATACAGGAGCGTACTAGCCCCCTTTGCAGCATATCCAAACTTATGGACATCCGCCGAAATAGAGGTCACCCCCGGTACCCGAAAGTCCCAGGCCTCGATGGGATAACCCAGTTTTTCTACCCAGGGCAACATATAGCCACCAATACAGGCATCGACATGCAGAGGCAATTGGTGCTTTTCCGCCAGGGTGGCGATTTCGATTACAGGATCCAATACCCCATGAGGATAAGAGGGAGCCGAAGCCACCAGGAAAATGGTGTTCTTATTGATCAAACGACTAATAGCTTCGGGATCGGCTTGCAGGTACTGGTCGACCGGTGCTTTTCGAATACGTATATTAAATAAATGAGCAGCCTTCTCGAAAGCCGGGTGGCCTGTCACAGGAAGGATGAATTCGGGCTGTTTGATGTTCGGGAAAAGTTTTGCTGCCCGTTCGCGATAGGTATAAACGGCCAATAAAATACTTTCCGTACCGCCTGAGGTCATGGTTCCGGTCACTGCTTCATCACCGTGAAACAGACCAGCTGCCATTTGCAGCACCTCCTTTTCCATGCGTTGTAGGCTACCGAATGCAAAGGGATTGAGGTAGTTCTCCGTTAAGAACAGACTGTAAGCCTCCTTTAACAGCTGATTATGCGCTTCATTGAGATAATAGATCATGCTCCAGGTCCTTCCCTCTTTCCATCGAACGTCTCCCTCCCGCATGTCCTCCATAGCGGCCCTGATCCGGTCAAAGGGAATCCCCTTTTCAGGGAGTTCTTTTCTTATGCTTTGCTTATCCATAAAAGCGTTCCGTAAGTTTTCGACCGCTATCTTTTAGCCAGAATCAACATTTCCAACTACCGGCCTGCCTAAAAGTTTGATCTGTATTTTCTCTGCCCTATAAAAGTAAGAACCGCAAATACCGGCCCTAACAAATAAATCCCCTTAGTAACCAACTTTACAAAAATAGTGGATAAGCTCATAAAAAAGAGGGGCAAACCCTCTTTTCCGGTTTTGCCCCTTTTTTTCTATTACAGATCAACTTTTCACCAATCGCCTTTACCGGTTTTCAAATCACTCCAATAAAGTTTATTGGAGTGATCTTGCCGCTTTGCCTTTTGGCAGGGTCACTGAACATAAATCGGCGCGCATCTAATACCTGGCCGGTAAAAATATCCAGCACCAGCCCCTGGTTAGGCCAGCTAAGCCGAACCTTATCCCCTTCAACTTTAAAGCTTGGACGCTTTCTACAGGAATAACCAATACAATAAGCTCCTATGGCCGACTGCCAAATGGGAGTCATGGTTCCCTCTTCATAGGCAACCACCAAATAGGAACGCGTTGGATAATAATCGAATGACAAGTTCATCATGATGATGGAGGATAACTTGAACAATAGGATTAAAGGTGCATCCTGCCCGGATGGGCAAATACAAAACGTTAGAGCGTAAAATTCCAGTAGGTAAACTATCCCTATAGAAACAGATTAATCCGGCGCTGAGCAGCACCATTTAGCAGTTTAAAACAATGCGGGATCTATTCGAAAGGTGGTCATAACATAAGGCATTAGTTTGGGTTCGGTAATTCTTTTCATGACTGGAGCTATTCCCTTTAGTTAATACAATTCAATAACATCGGGGCAGGGAGAAAAAGTTCCCGGGATTGAGATTTTTTGCTTTATCCTAAAACTCTACTGCCTGCCGAAGATTTTTAAGGTGATCCTGATCGGCTACCGGTAAGTTCCGCCAGCGCCGGAGTTGTACCTGCTCCCGGTATTCCTCCCGCCAGAATAAAAAGAAAACACCTAACAAACCCAAAACCAGGACCCCCACCAAAACTATCCAGGACTGAAGGATCAGAGCAATAAGGGCCCAAAGCAAAAAATATAACAAATAAAGACCCAATCCGCCCGCAAGCAGAATCGGAGCGTGAAATTCAACTCGCTTTACCTTTGTTTCTTTTAAATATTGCAAAACGCGAGCCGGGGGAAAAGTAAACAAATACCCCAGCAGGGCCAAAGGTGCACCGATCCAGATCAAGGGGCGGCGCCAGCGTCTTTTTTGATTTTTCGAATGGATGGCCCAGTCGCTTAGCCTGTGTTTTTTAATTGCTTCGAAGTAAGTATTGGTGCTTGAGGATAACTCATCCAACGCTTGTTGGTCGGCTTCGTTTACCCAATCTGCGATTTGCTTTTCCCGGTAGAGGGGGTCCGGGCTCCTTGAAAAGATGGGCAGGGGGAATTCCTTGCGTTCCGACCGGTCCATTATCAAGAGATTTTCCGTTAGCTGCTCATCCTCCGGCCGGTTTATGATAACGATATGGTCAGCCATTTCCTGCTCTATTTTGGCAGTTAAAGCGGCAACGGCCTTGCGGTTATTTCCTTCGTAGCGCTCGAAAAAGGAACGGGAGCTCATCGGCTCCCCAAAGTCGACCATTATCTCTTGTCGAAATTGATCGGCATAGGTATAATTAACACCCACTGGTACGACGAAGACATCCTCTAGTTCAGGCCGGGCCTCCAATGCCCCCATGGCGATCCGTGCCAACCCACTTTGTACCGGACGCAAGCGTTTTTCGTGTTTGGTTCTACCCTCCACAAAAATAGCCATAGTCTTATTTTCCTGAAGTGCCTGATGACAAGCCTGGAAGGTTTTTACATTATTTTTCGCCCCCTCTGCCCCGGTATCTCGAAACCGATAAACCGGCAACATATTTAGGCTATACATAGCTTTGGTCAGCAAACCACCTGGAAAGTAAATGCTGGCTACAAGGAAAAAAAGGGGCTGCCGCATCAATACCGCCAGCACACAAGGCTCAACGAATCCAGTAGGGTGGTTGACGGCCAGCAGAACAGGTTTTCCTTTCGGAACACGCTCAACCTGCGAAAAATAAATTTTTCGAAAAAAGATCCAGATGGCGATCCGGGCTATGGACCGGACAAGATAGTAAAGCATTTGCCTGCCAGTATAGTTAAGGGAAATTACTAATACTGGCCCGATACCCTGCTTATATTCTATGATTTTTTATTAATATTCGCTCATGTCCAAGTTTTTACTTGTAATTGGCGGCCCGACTGCCTCCGGAAAAACGGATCTGGCCATCCACCTGGCCCGGCAACTGGATACGGTCATTCTTTCAGCGGACAGTCGGCAGTTCTATCGCGAACTAAGCATCGGGTCTGCCAAACCTAGCCCGGAAGAGCTTACCCAGGCCCGGCATTTTTTCATCAACACCCTTTCGATCCAATCGGAATATAGCATTGGGCAATTTGAACGGGATGCCCTGGAATTACTCGCCCGCTTATTTCAGGAAAAAGACCTGGTCATCCTCACCGGTGGATCCGGCATGTATATTAAAGCCCTATGCGAAGGACTGGATGAATTTCCTAAAGTTCCCATAGCCCTGCGTAAGGAACTGGATAACTGGTATCGAAAGGAAGGACTGAAGGCGCTTCAATCAGCGGTCCGTGAACAGGATCCCGATTATTTCGAAAAGGTAGATCAGCAGAACCCCGCCCGTTTGCTTCGTGCCCTGGGGGTCATTCGAGTAAGTGGAAAACCGTTTTCTTCTTTTTTAAACAGACAACAACCAAACCGACCTTTTACCCCTGTTTATCTGCAAACAGCCTGGCCCAGGGCAGAACTCTATGACCGGATCAATCAAAGGGTCGACCGAATGCTGGAAAAAGGCCTGATAGAAGAAGCCGGCAAACTCCTTCCCTACCGTGACCACACCGCACTGCAGACTGTGGGGTATCAGGAGCTTTTCGATTATTTTGATGGAAGTACCGACCTGGAAACAACCGTTGAGCTAATTAAGCAAAACAGCAGGCGCTATGCCAAACGGCAACTAACATGGGCCCGGCGGGATGGGTTCTGGAAGTCCTTTCATCCTCGGGAATGGAAAAAGCTGTTGCGCTGGATCGAACGGGCCCGCCTCCGGGCCTACCATTTTTCACAGAATAAGGAGACCCTAAGCCTTTTAGAAGGGAAAAACCCTTTAGCCTCCGGCCAGCTAATACTCAAAAAACGCCATTGGCATCTCCAAATTGAACAGGCAAAGGAGAAAGAAAGCCTGGATTGGCTGTTGCACGAAGCCCGGCACCGAGCAGAAGGAGAGCCTATTGAACTCACTTCCCCTCCTTCTGTTGAACCATTTATGGAATAGTGCAGTTCGTTTTAAGAAGTGTTTTAGCGTACTGGCTTCTTGCTATTGGACTATTGCTCCTTACAGTATAGAAGTTAAGCCTAAATGATAAACCAACCCAACGAGCGCAAGCCCTGGTCTCTACCCCAAACTAATTACTCAATAATCCATTAAACCCTGTCTCCATCGGTACCTTAAGGAATATATTAGCGCCCTATCATCGTCTTCCCCGTCCAATTTTATTAGCCATAGCTGCCCAATTTGGCATCCAGGCCGTCAATACCGCCTTTTTTTTGCTATTAAATTTCTACATGGCCGGACAAGGATATGCCGATTACGAGATTGCCAGTGTTCTTTCCTACCGCTTTTTTGGCGTTTTTTGTCTGGCTTTTCCATTGGGCTTATTTATAAAGGGTCGCAGATTAAAGCCCTTTTTTCTGGCTGCTGCTATCGGCATTCCTATTTTTTCGCATCTTTTATTGTTCCTAATTCCATTGCACTGGTCTCTTGCGGTGAATCTAAGCGCGGGCCTTTGGGGGTTGAGTTATATGTGTATACAGATCACTATTCTCCCTTTCATTCTGCTGAACACCCCGCCTGAGCAACACTCAGAAGCCTTTTCGCTTTCCTTTTTGTCCTTTAGCGGGACTATTTTTTTGACCGGGGCTTTGCACTACTTGTTGCATCATTGGCAACCGGCTGTTTTCGATGAGGCCATGACCCTTCGGGTGGTGGCTACTCTTTCTCTGTTGAGTCTGCTGTTTGCCTGGCGTATTCAAATTGTCGAAAAACGTTCGGAAGCCATCCCCTTTCGGCAAATTTCGGAAAAATATGATTGGGGCCTGATCCTCCGGGCTATAATTCCCACTATTATTATTGCTATCGGTGCCGGGTTTACCATCCCGGTCATCAACCTGTTTTTTCTGAACGTTCATGATATACCCAGCGAGACCTTTTCCATAATGGGTTCTGTTACTTACGGATTGGTAGCCATGGTAATGATCTTTATGCCATACATAAAGCGGAGCTTTGGTTACCAAACGGCTATCACTCTTTTTCAGTCTGGGGCTGTATTCGCCCTTTTCATGCTGGCCATGACCGAGTTCTATAAGGATTGGGCCCTAGCCCCGGGTATCGCGATCCTTTTCTACATCATTCGACAACCCCTGATGAATGCCGCCGGCCCGATGACCTCTGAATTAACCATGTACTATGTAGGCCGAAAAAACCAGGAGATCATGAGTGCACTGAATGCCTCCATCTGGTCGGGTAGCTGGTTTATTTCCATGAAGATCTTTGGCTGGCTTCGCCAGCTAGAGGTTGCTTATGCCTATATTTTCCTGATCACAGTAGGCCTCTACATTCTTGGTGTCCTTTGGTACTGGACCTTGATCCGTGAGTATGAAGGCAGGAAACCGATCCCGGCTTACCTTAGGAACGGATGAATCCGCAAACCCTGGGCTAACCCGATCCACCAAAGATCTAAAGGAAGCGCCCCCTTTTTACATTTTGCCGACCGCCAACATACCAAAAGTACTTACGAGGTTTCGCTAAACAAATACTGCATATACCGGAACTTATCCTCCTGATCGCGCATTTCGCGCCGGTCGCGAAAGCCAAGGCTTTCCAGCAGGGCTTGAGAGGCAGTGTTATCCTGGTGGGTATGAGCATAGACCTTTGCTAATCCATATTGCAGAAAAAGAAATCGGATCAGGTGCTGAACTGCTTCCCGGGTGTACCCATGTCGACGAAAAGAATGGGCGGTAGTATATCCAATATGACAGGCGTTTTGGTAATATTCCTTGCGTTCTTTGGGAAGTTCATACAGGTTCAGAATACCAATATATTGTCCGTTCTCCTGAAGCCTGAGCAACCAGTCACAAGCTCCACGCTCGGTGGTAAAGGGATAGTAAAAAAGTAAGAGGTCGAGGTACCCCTCCAGTCGGGCGGCGTCCTTGTACATGGGCGAAATAAAAGGCGATTCATCCTTTTCGAACATGTGCAATAATTGTCTGGCATTATTCCCCTCCAGGCGTTCGTAATACAAGCGTTTGCTTGGAGGAAGATCAGCAAACTGAAACCGGGGGCTCCGTCCACGAGCGTGAAATTGCTTTAAAAAGGCTCTTCGTTTCGTTCGTTCCATGGTCCAATAAAGCGGATAAGGAGAAGCGTTTTCTTCAGCTACAAACCTCCCCTATATCGCTCTTAATTATATGATCTGTTTCCGTTACGATTCATCAACTTTACCGTATAAATATCCTTTCTTCTATCCTTCAGGTTGCGTACGCTACCATAGGTATGCAATTCCTTCAGCAAATCTAGGTCGATATCTCCGATCAGGATCATTTCCGTATTGGGAGTAGCTTCTGCCTTCAACCCTTCAGTAGGAAAAGCAAAATCACAGGGGGTGAAAATTGCTGATTGGGCATATTGAATATCCATGTTGTTAACCTTTGGGAGGTTACCTACCGAGCCAGCCATGGCCACATAGCACTCGTTCTCAATGGCCCGGGCCTGAGCGCAGTGCCGCACCCGGGAATAACCGTTCTGGGTATCCGTCAAAAACGGGACAAATAGGATCCTCATTCCCTGGTCAGCCAAAATTCGGCCTAATTCAGGGAACTCCACATCATAACAGATTAAAACACCGATCTTCCCGCAATCAGTATCAAATACTTGAATGAACTCTCCACCGGACATCCCCCAGCAGCGTTCCTCATCAGGCGTTACATGCAACTTGACATACCGCTCGAAGGATCCATCCCTTCGACAAAGGTAACCCACATTGTACAGTTTATTACCTTCCAGTAATGGCATGCTACCGGTAATGATATTGATATTGTAGGAAATAGCCAACTGGAGAAATTTATCCCGCAGCGTTTCGGTGAAATAAGCTAATTGTCGAATCGCTTCCGATTCCGGCATGTGGTTGAACCCGGCCATCAAAGGCGCATTGAAAAACTCCGGGAAAAGGATAAAGTCGCTTTTATAGTCCGAGACAGCATCTACAAAGAATTCCGCTTGCTCCATCACATCGTCCAAAGTAGCATAGCGCCGCATTTGCCATTGGACCAATCCTAGCCTTACGACCGAACTAACCGGCTGCAATTTATTACTGGGCGGTTCATAATAAATATTGGACCATTCCAGCAAAACGGCATACTCCCTGGACTCTTCATCGCCCTTCAGGTAGTTTTTTATGATCCGGCGGGGTTGAAAGTCGTTCGATAACTGGAAGGTTAACACGGGATCGAAAATCTCCTTATGACGCACCTGATCAATGTACTGCTTGGGGGATAATTCATCAGCAAATTTATGGTAATTGGGTATCCGGCCTCCGAAAATGATCCCTCGTAAATTGAGCTGTTCACAGATCTCCTTTCGGGCATCATAAAGCCGTCGCCCCAATCGCATTTGGCGAAACTCCGGTCGAATAAACACATCGATCCCATAGAGTACATCCCCTTCGGGATCATGCGTATTAAAAGTATCATTGCCCGTGATCTGATTATAAGTATGCTGATCGCCGAATTGATCGTAATCCACAATGATCGAAAGGGCGCAGCCCACAATAACATTATTCACTGCAGCTCCGATCTGGCCTTCTGGAAAAACATGGATCAGTTTTTCGATCTCGGGTTCCTCCCATTGAATACCCGGCCAATTGCTGTAGGCTTCGATCATGGAAGCACGTAACTCTTTATAATCGGAAAACTGCAGGCGTCGCAATTCGACCTTTGCTATTGTTTCATTCATGCTTGTCGAAAATTGAATTTTTGCTAAATTTATTAAAATCCGCTTAACGATCTCCTTTCCAACCGCTTAAGCTTGAGCAAGATGGATAAAAAAACCAACTTAAAACTTTACGGACTTTTTGCCGGGGGACTCCTACTGATGAATTTCCCGCTTATCGGTTTATTTGCGGGGCCACAACGATTTGCCGGTATTCCCCTTTCTTTATTTTATCTTTTTGGTCTTTGGCTGGCGATCATTTTGCTGTCTGCCCGCTTGTTACGCCATAAGTCATGACCTTTACCCTTATTATCACCTCTTTTCTGGCCTATCTGCTGATTCTTTTCGCTCTGGCGTACTGGGCAGACAGCAGGGAACAAAGTGGCCATAGCCTGGTTAACAACCCCTATGTCTATGCCCTTTCCATGGGGGTGTATTGTACTGCCTGGACCTTTTACGGCAGTGTTGGGCGGGCAGCCACGCAGGGTTTGAATTTCTTACCGATTTTCCTGGGGCCTTCCATACTCGCTCCACTTTGGATACTGGTCCTTCGAAAGATCATAATGATCTCAAAAGCACAGCGGATCAGTTCGGTAGCTGATTTTCTTTCCTCTCGTTATGGCAAAAGTGCCCGTCTGGGAGGTATGGCCGCCCTGATCGCCGTTTTTGGGATCATTCCCTACATATCTATACAACTCAAAGCCATTGCTGTAAGTTTTGGGGTTTTGCTTGGGCGCCCTCCAGGCTCCATGCCGGATAACCTATTTCAGGATGCCGGTTTTTATGTGACTGCAGCACTCGCCTTATTCTCCATTTTGTTCGGGGCCAGAAAATTGGATCCCAACGAACAGCACCAGGGCTTGATCGCCGCCATTGCCTTCGAGTCTCTGTTCAAATTAGTAGCCTTCCTGGCGGTAGGACTTTTTGTAACCTTCGGTCTTTTTAATGGCTTCGGAGACCTGTTCGGAAAAGCTTATGAAGCCCCGGAGTTACGGTCTTTATTTAGCCTCCAAGACAGTGCACTGGATAAAGGCGAATGGTTCTGGCTGCTAATATTGTCCATGTTCGCCGTCATGCTTTTACCCCGGCAGTTCCATGTTGCAGTGGTAGAGAACAATAACCCTAAACACCTGTACAAAGCCTCCTGGCTTTTCCCCCTTTATTTACTATTGATCAATATTTTTGTCTTACCCATCGCCCTGGGAGGCCAGCTCTTGCTGGGGGGCTCTGGTTCGGAACCCGACACTTATGTATTGAGCTTGCCCCTGGCTGAAGGAATGGACTGGCTTGCTCTTCTTGCTGCCCTTGGAGGGTTCTCTGCAGCCAGTAGTATGGTCATTATAGCAGTTACGGCCCTTAGTATTATGATCAGCAACAACCTGGTCTTGCCCATCCTATTAAAACCCGGCCTTTTTGATGCCCGGCAAGGCGGGGAACTCACCAAATCCCTGCTGGGCATCCGCAGGGTCGGTATTTTTATCATCCTTTTATTGGCTTATGTTTTTTTTCGGGCGGTTGGCTTTACCTACACCCTGGTTTCCATTGGCTTAATGTCCTTTGTTGGGATCGCTCAGTTGGGGCCCGCCTTTTTCGGGGGATTATATTGGAAAGGGGCTACCCGTGTAGGAGCGCAGTGGGGTTTGCTAGTGGGTTTTTTGGTTTGGGCCTACACCCTTCCCTTTCCTACGCTGATCGAAGCGGGCTTTTTTTCCGAAGACATCCTTTTAAAGGGCCCCTGGGGTATTAAATACCTGAAACCCTATAGCTTATTCGGACTTGAGGGGTTCGATCATATCTCCCATTCGGCCTTTTGGACCTTACTACTAAACTCAGGCGCTTTCTTTTTGGGTTCTCTTTATTTAAAGCCCGGGCAACTGGAAATATCCCAAGCCGACCTGTTCGTGGATTTCCATAAATACTCTGGTAATGAAGAGGCCTTTGAGGTCCTGCATCGTCGGGCCAGAGTAGGCGACATACAACTTTTATTAGACCGATTTCTGGGGAGTGTACGTCGAAAGGAAGTTTTTCGATTTTATGAGCAGCGTACCGGGGCCACCCTTCAGATCGAACAAACCGGTAACCCCGAACTGGTCAACCTGGCCGAGACCCAACTGGCCGGGGCCATCGGTTCTGCCTCCGCCAGGCTTATCATTTCCACCATTGCAAAGGAAGAACCGATCAGCCTGGAGGAAATGTTCAAAATTCTCGAGCAAACCCAGGAAGTAATTCAATACAGCAAAGCTCTGGAAACGAAGTCTCAACAACTTCAGGAAACCACCCGACAATTGCGTAAAGCGAACGAGCAATTGCAGGAACTCGATCGTTTGAAGGCCGACTTTATAACCACCGTAACGCATGAATTACGAACTCCCATCACTTCCATTAAAGCCCTTTCGAAAATCCTGCTCGACCATAATGACCTATCCGGACAACAAAGCAAAGAGTTCTTGAGCATCCTGGTCAAGGAGTCCGAACGCATTGCACGGCTGATCAACCAAGTCCTGGAGGTCGAAAAAATACAGACTCACTTACCGGCAGAGCAAGTCATGCTGGACTTTAACCAGGTAGTAGCCAATACCTTTGCCGGCCTTGAACAACTCATGTTGGAAAAAAGTATTCAAGGTAACCTAAAGCTCCCCTCATCTCCCTCTCCCTTGCATGGAGATGCCGACCGACTTACCCAGGTAGTCGTCAACCTACTCGCCAATGCCATCAAATTCTGTCCGGATCGAAATGGGCAGATCGTCCTTCAACTGGAGCAAAAAGAGACAGCTCTTCAATTGACCGTAAAGGACAACGGTCGCGGAATACCGGCAGAAAAGCAAAAACTCATATTCGAAAAATTCACCCAGGTTAGTGACGGCCCTTCCGGCAAACCCAAGGGAAGTGGCCTTGGCCTGTTCATCACTAAAACTATTGTCGAACAACACCGGGGTCGCATTCAGGTGTATAGCCAGGAAGGCCAGGGAGCTACCTTCGAAGTGGAATTCCCACGCCTGCTCCTGCCCGTCGATGCCTTACTTTAGTCATAGGTGATAAGTATTGAGAATAAGACCAGGGAACATTAACGCGAGACGTAGTGCGCTTCTCCTATTATCCGCAATAGGGCATCGGCGATCAGACGATCATCAAAATGGCGAACCGTAAGAAGCCTTCCCTGCCGGCCCATTTCCTTCCGCGCTGCTGGTTGGAGAGCTAGCATCTTGACCATGGCCTCGTACAGGGCTGTAGCATCTTTTACCGGCACCAAATACCCTTGGACACCCTGTGTAACCGCTTCCCGGCAGCCGGGGGTATCGGTGGTAATAACGGGTTTGGCCATGGCCATGGCTTCTGTCAGCGCTCTTGGAATAGCCTCCCGGTAAGAGGGTAAGACCACGGCGGTTGCAGCTTTAATAAAGGGCTGTACCTGTTCCTGAAATCCTTTGTATTCAAATAAGTCCTCCTCCAGCCACTGCTCCAGTTGTAGGGCGGAAATGCTGGCTGGATTGCCCGGGTCAGGCGCCCCTACCAATACACAACGCACAGTAGGATGCGAATACTTCAGGCGCCTGGCAGCCTCTACAAACTCCACAATACCTTTATCATGAAGGAACCTGCCGAGAAATAAAAAAACCGGCGGAGAGGGTTCCTCCTCCGTAACCGGAGCAAAAGTACGGGTGTTGACCCCGCAACCTCTGATACTTACTGCTTTGGATGCATCTACAAGGCCTGATTCGGTGAAATACAAACGGTCTTCTTTGTTCTCGAAAATAACCCGGGTATTCGAACGGAAAGCCAGTCGATAAAGACGCTTTACAAACCACTGCAACCAGCCGTTATGCAAAAAGGTATAACCTAATCCTGTGACAACGGAAACAACAGGTATCCCAAGGTCGGCCGCTGCAAGGCTACCATAAATATTAGGCTTAATGGTAAATTGAATGATAAGGTCCGGCGCTTCCTCCCTGAATCGCTTTTTTAATTCTCCTATTGCCGACCATTCTTTAAAAGGGTTCATTCCTCTTCGATTAAGCCGGTTTAGGGGAATATAGCGCAGATGTGGTCGATTGTACAAATGTACCGAATGGGCATCGGCCGGCGCAAGAACAGTAATGCTGATCTTATGCTCCTCCAAAGCCTCCAGCAGGGATGAACGAAAGTGGTGGATATTCCAACTGGTATTAGCCACCAGGACTATCTTTTTGGGCAAAATGATCCGACTTGTTGGCGATAAACGCTTCATTAAGCTGAATTTGGCAGGGGTTTAAAAGCAAACTAGAAGCACCCCTCAAAACCTGTTCGTCATTTCGAGGCCCTCAAATAACTATGATTCTGGTTTGTCAAGACCGGCAATAACGGCTATCGACCGTCTTTCCCAGCCAAAATCAATAGTAAACCTTTGAGCATTCTTCTAGTCTTTCGAATAGGGGTTTCAGGATAGGAAGAGCGTCTTACCGATAGAAAACGTAAAATTAAAGGTGCCTTTTACATAGTCCTTAAGAAATATTAAATAAATCCTTATTTCTTTTAACAGGACTTTAATTCAAAATCTACAACATCTATTAAAAAACAAAGTTAAACAATTATATTTTTGATTTAATCCATAACCCCTATTTCGTAATCGCCATGAACACCAAACAGATCAAATTAGCCCTGACAGTGGGCTTACTCAACGAAAAGCCCGGTAACGCCCTTCAAGCTGTAAAGCAATTAATGCAGGGGTTCCGAGATGAAGTGGGTACCCTGCTCAGCCTCAAGGAAGTCCGCAATAAGGCCATTAATGCGGATCACTACCAACAAATGTACCAATTGAATTTCGAACATGCCCGGCTGGACATAGAATTAATCTCTAATCCACGAACGAACCTGGAGGTAGTTCAGGATTTTCGATTGTCTTAATTTAATTCTGGAAAGGGGACAGAAAACCGTTTCGGCCTACTGTCCTCTCGATGGTTGTCCTAGAACTGATCCACGTATTCCACGTTTCCGTAAGTTTCGTTCATCATATCTTCATATAGCTGGAACAACAGGCCATCTTTCAAGCCTACATTGGGTACCAGGATACGGTCTGCTCCACATGCTTTCATTACCCGGGTATAGATCTCTGAAGCCGGCAAAATGACATCTGCCCGGTCGGGATTCATCTTTAGCATTTTCATACGCTGCTCATAGGTGAAAGCGCTAATATAGGCCTGCAGGGCCTGCAACTCAGCCAAGGTTACGCTCCCGCTTTTCTGGTAATTCGAAAGATTGAACAACTTTCGGATGTTCCCTCCGGTACCAATAGCCATAATAGCTGATTCCAGGACGAAATCGGGTGCATTCAACCATTCGGTCATGCTAGAAAATTCCTCCTCCCAGTCGGCCTCACTCAATTGCCGAACCGACCCCATCCGGAAAGACTTACTTTTTATCCGTTCGCTGTTTTTGTAAATATTTAGTTCGGTAGAGCCCCCCCCTACATCTATATGTACATAGGATCGATGGTCTTCCAGCGTTGGAATAATGGCCTTGCTGAGGAAAACCGCTTCTTGTTCGCCTTCGATGATATTGATCTTCAAACCGATTTCCCGCTCTACCCGCTCCGCCACTTCCCAGCCGTTTTCCGATTCGCGCATGGCGGAGGTCGCTGCGGCAATATATCCTTCCACTTCGTATAAGTCGATCAGCAGCTTGAAAGCCCGCATTAATCCGGTAAATTTCTCCAGCACCGGATCGCTTAAGCGGCCGGTTTCGAACACGTCCTTTCCCAACCTCAGTGGGAAACGAATGTATTCCAGTTTTTTGAAGCTCAGGTCATCCTCCTGCCGGATTACACGTACTACCTGAAAACGTATCGCGTTGGAACCGATGTCAATGGCCGCTAGGGTCATAATTTTTGATGTAAAGGTACCTATTTCATGGGGATAAATGAGGCTCGCTTCCTTCGTTAAATTTTAAGCGGAGACCACTTTCTCCACTTGCTAAATTTGGTGATTCAGCTAAACGGTAATGGTCTCAAGGCTACCCTAAAAAGCTTGAGGCTGCTGGTAAGGATTTGCTGCAATGGTTCGAAGATCGGCGAACTGAAGTTCGCGGACCAATCAGATGAGGGTAACTGCCCAAAGAATCTCTTTTAAAATTACGGGCAAAACCAGAAGTTGGGTATATTTAACATTCGCGAAACCTAAGTCTATCACCAAAAATAAACCATGCGCCTGATCAGTCTTTTTCTAATCTTTTTTGCGATCGCCTTTCCCCTGATCGCTCAATATGATAAACAACCACCTGCCACACTGGCAGAAGCCCGGGTACAGAGCTTTGAACAACGTCAGGCCCTGGAAGCGGCCTCCATCGTAAATGGTATCGAATTTTCGAATATCGGTCCAACAGTCTTCAGCGGCCGGGTATCCGACCTGGAGGTGCGTCCCGAAGACCCCTCGCATTTCTTTGCCGCTTATGCTTCAGGGGGCCTCTGGAAAACCGAGAATAACGGTATCACCTTCGCCCCCCTTTTCGAGCAGGAAATGGTCATGACCATAGGCGATATCGCCGTGGACTGGAACTCCAACACCATATGGGTCGGGACTGGCGAGGTCAATTCTTCTCGCTCCTCCTACGCTGGAACGGGCATGTATCGAAGCACCGACGGAGGAAAAACCTGGGAGCACAAGGGCTTGCCGGAAAGCCACCATATCGGCCGGGTCATCCTCCACCCGGAAGACCCTAACACGGTCTGGGTCGCCGTATTGGGACATTTATATTCCCCCAATGCCGAACGTGGCGTTTACAAAACCACCGATGGGGGCGACAACTGGAATAAGGTCCTTTTTGTAAATGAAAATGCCGGTGCCGTGGACCTGATCATTGACCCCGATGATCCTAATGTCTTATACGCCGCTACCTGGGAACGCAGCCGCCGCGCCTGGGATTTTACAGAAAGCGGG
Organism: uncultured Saprospiraceae bacterium; assembly: GCA_964479625.1. GTDB lineage: Bacteria > Bacteroidota > Bacteroidia > Chitinophagales > Saprospiraceae > CAYZMS01. Next base: position 38,702 of record CAYZMS010000009.1, on the reverse strand, counting down.
CCCGGTTCGGGCATCTGGATGAGTGTCGACGGCGGAGAGAACTGGTCGAATATGACTCCCGAAAACGCAGGTTTCCCCACCGGTGAAGGAGCCGGACGGATCGGCCTGGACCTGGCCAAACAAGATGGGCAGCCTATCCTCTACGCCAGCATCGACAACTATAACCGACGCCCCGCAAAGGAGGAAGTAGAAGAAAAGGATGGGCTAGACAAGGAAAAACTGAGAAGGATGAGTGCTGAACGCTTCCTGGAGCTGGATCAAAAACAGGTGGAAAGGTTCCTAAGAGAGAACAACTTTCCCCAAAAATATAATTACGATAAAGTAAAAAGCCTGATCGAAAGCGGGAATATCCAACCGGAAGATCTCGTACTTTATAATGAAGATGCCAACTCCCTTCTTTTCGACACCCCGGTAGTTGGGCTGGAGGTGTATCGACTGAATGCCAATTCAAAAAAATGGGAAAAGACCCATGATGGCTACCTGGATGCAGTGTATAATTCCTATGGTTATTATTTCGGGCAGATCCGGGTAGCGCCCTACGATCCCGATCAACTTTATGTACTGGGGGTACCCATTTTGCGCTCTGACGATGGTGGAAAAACCTGGAACCCCATCAATGGAGAAAATGTACACTCTGACCACCATGCACTTTGGATCAATCCCGATCGCCCAGGGCACATCATCCTCGGCAATGACGGAGGGGTAAATATTTCCTACGACTACGGGGAAAACTGGAGCAAATGTAACATGCCGGCTGTCGGGCAATTCTATTACATTGCCGTTGACCAAGCAGAGCCCTATCGGGTTTATGGCGGCCTTCAGGATAATGGTGTCTGGATGGGCCCGCATACCTACGAGGCCGGCGTAGGCTGGCAGGGTTCGGGGGAATACCCCTATCGTTCGATCATGGGCGGTGACGGGATGCAGGTAGCGGTTGATAACCGCGACAATGAAACCGTGTATACCGGGTTCCAGTTCGGGAACTATTTTCGTTTGAATACGCGTACCGGAGACCGGAAATTTATAACACCCAAGCACGAACTGGGCGAGCGGCCGCTACGCTGGAACTGGCAGGCACCCATTCATCTTTCGAACCATAACCAAGACATCTTCTACATGGGTTCGAACAAGCTGCACCGAAGCTTCGACCAGGGCAACACCTTTCAAGCCATTTCAGATAACCTGACCAAAGGTGGCATAAAGGGTGACGTTCCCTTCGGTACCCTGTCAACCATACACGAATCCCCCATGCAATTCGGTTTGATCTATACGGGCTCGGATGACGGCCTGGTGTATGTCACCCGTGACGGGGGTGTTAGTTGGACCAATATTTCAAAGGGACTTCCGGAAGATATGTGGGTCAGTCGTATTCAGGCAAGTCAATTCGGAAAAAGTCGGGTCTATGTCACCCTCAACGGCTATCGCTGGGATGATTTCACCCCTTACCTCTTTGTATCCGAAGATTACGGGGCCAACTGGAAGCCACTTGGCAAAGGGCAGTTACCTCTGGAACCCTTGAATGTTGTCAAGGAAGATCCCGTGAATGCGGAGGTATTATATGTGGGTTCTGATCATGGTTTATACGTTTCCCTGGATCGTGGTGAGACTTTTATGCTTATGAACAATGGCTTGCCGGCAGTCCCTGTACACGATGTAGTAGTACATCCCACAGCAAGGGACCTACTTGTTGGCACGCACGGCCGTAGCATTTACCGTGGTTCTGTGGAAGAACTGCAACAACTTACCGCAGAAAAATTGCAAGAGCAATTACTGGTCTTTAATATGGAAGATCAGCGCGTCTTTGGTCGCTGGGGAAGCCGCCGGGCAAATTGGGCGGAAGCTTTCGAGCCTGAAACTCATATCCCGGTCTTCCTGCGCGATGGCGGCCAGGCCAGGATACAGGTCTACTACGACGACTTGATGCTGCAAGAGTTGGAAGTGGATGGTCGTCCGGGCCTGAATTATGCTGCCTATGACTACACCATCGACCCCTCCAAAGCCGAGGGCTATGCCAAGGCCCTGAATGCCGATCTCAACCCCAAGGAGGAGCCCGTTAAGGTAGAAGCAGCGGACAATGGGAAGGTCTACCTCAAAGCAGGCAAGTATCGCGTGGAAGTCCTCCAAGGGAAAGCGAAAGGAGAAACGACTTTTACCCTTAAGTATTAGGTAGTTAGGGGTTTGGGGTTACAACAACAAACCTCTCCAATCCCCTAGCTTCTGCCTCAAGCTTTTGGAATGCGCCCCCGCTTTTCCGGCAATTTTTTTAGTTGCTCCCCGCCTTCCAGCTCAATGTCCATGTCTTCCAGGGCGCGATAGTTGAGGGCACCGGTAAGGTTGAATAGCACAAAGCGCTCCGGCCCTCGGACGGTAACCAGGACATCCGTGATCCAGGCTCCTTCCTCCCTGATCCATATCCGAACGTTCTGTCCTTTATCCCTGAACTCCATCAAGGGTTCCAGGCCCAGTTTTTTACAATCCTTTAGCAGTTGCTGTTCTGCCCGATCGGGAACCCGTTCTGCACCGGGGATAGTGAGCAAACGTATTCCATTTAGCTTGCGGATTAATTGTTGGTTGTCCTCCGATTCCGCTTTTTGGGCAGCGAATTTCAGCAGGCTCCCGCTCAATAGTATAGTGTTCGCATCTTCCAGCCCTTTGTATTCATTGTAAAACTCCCGAACAGGCTCTAATTGAGCAAGACAAAGCAGTGGCAGGCCCAGCAGTGCCAGGCATAGAATATTGGCTTTCATATTAAATCATTTTAACTTTAGAGCAACCGGAAACCCAGTATGGTACATTGGTCTGCAGGTTTGGGATTTATAACCCCCTTAAATCATATACTTAAACATCCATAGAATAAGATTCCTCAAGCCTGGGGTTGGATCACCATTTCTTCAATATCCATATTCTTCCATGCGCCTTTGATCGCCCCTGAAAGCACCTCCGAAAGGATCTTACTAAGGTATTTATAGGAAAGGTTCGTTTTCCATTGTACGAAAACGAATTCATCCATTTCGTTTACGAGTACCACCAACTCTTTGATCTTATCCTTTTTTTCCAGGATAAGAACATCGATCCGGGTATCGGATTCCCTAACATGTATCAGGTCTGTGTACTCCTTCTCCTGAAGGTCCTGGACGAAGCGTTTTTGCATCTGAGGAGAAATAAGCGAACCATCTTCAGAGACCATTATCCGTAGTTTTCTGGTTTTCGAAGCCAGTTTCAGTACTTGTTTGGTCTTTGAGTTGGTGGTGGTATTATAAGCCAACCCACCCCCAAACCAAACTACCCAACCCGGGATATTAAAATTCCGGACCCCCTCCTGCGATTTATAGGTTTTATAAAATTGTTTTGGCGTTTGTTGAGCCGCACTTATAGAAAGTACGAAAAGGGATAATAAAAGGCATAAAATGGAGCGGGTAAAAAAGGCCATGATTACTTCATTTTGTTAGCTAGTGAGTTCTTTTTAAGTTTGGGTTAAAAAATCCATAACTCATCAATGGTCTTCAATCTCTTTGGCCAACCGGCTGATCTTATTTAGATCGAGATTACCGACGAAACTTAACAGTACAAACTCATCTCCTCCAACCAAGAGCAACAGCTCTTTAATAACCCCATCTGATTCAATGCCGTAAAAATCCACATCATCCCCATCGGCGGAGCGCACCGTCATCAATACTTCATATTCCTTTGTATTGATCTTTGTTTTTGCTTCTTCGTAATACTTACCGGGGTTTACCTCAGTGATAAGGATACGCAGTCCCTGTATATCCTTGGCCATGTCCAGTACGGCCTCTGCTTCCTCGTCTCCTTCAAAAACATCTACATCCAAACGGCCAAGCATCTGAAAAAGCTTGGGACTGATATAGACCACCGAAAAATCTTCATTATCAATATATTGTTTGAAGTATTTGTCGATGGCATTCGCGTCGGATTGCGCATGGAGTGTCCCGAAGCAACAAATCGCAGCGAACGCTAGTAAAATTGCAGTATTTTTCATCTGTTTGTTTTTTTGTTCTACAAGAAGAAGTGATTATTCGATCAATTAAAATATTCCCTGAGGGGTTCCACATGTTCGAATTCCCGGATTGCTGTTTCAGTGCCGGCCTTCAGTTCTTTAGCGGTACGGGAAAGGGCGAATTTTAGCACCTGATAGGCCTCCTCCGGGCTATCGGGTTCGTATTTTGACCAATCGATGTGGGTCGTTTCCATCGGTTGGGGATCGGGGTAAAACCACCATGCAGCGGCAATTAGAAGAGCTATGGCAGCTGCTACTGACCAGGGCATGCCTATAACTTTTGGCTTTTCCTGCTCTGCCCGACTCCAAAATTTCTTTTCAAAACCATCTGGAGCCAACTCTTTCCGATCCAGGTTAAAGGTTATGAAAAGGGATCTGTACTGTTCAAGCTCTGCCTCTATCTCGGGCGTTTGAAAATAGTCTTTCAGTAGTTGTTCTTCTTCCAGATTGGTTTCAGCCTGGAAATAGCGATCCAACAATTCCTTCATGTTAGTGGAGCCCTTGTTATTCATGGGAGTAAGCTTTTTTGTTCGATCATGGCCCTCATTTGTTGTCGGGCCCGGAATAAATTTATTTTCACCTGGCTCATATTCATTTCAAGTGCTTCGGCAATTTCCTGATAGGACAGTTCTTCAACCTCCCGGAGGTGAAAGACAGCAGCCTGGTTTTCCGGTAAACGCCGTAGCAGGTTTCGAATGCGTGCAAGAAGTTCCCGACGCTCCAGCCTGAGCACTGCACTTTCGTCTGTTCCCGCCAGTTGATACGCCTTATCGTCAAGGCCCTGATGGGTATTTTTTGCCCGCAGGCGGTCCAGACAGTGGTTATACATGACCCGCACACACCAACCTTCCATTTTATGGACCTCCTGCAGCCGCCTTCGATCTTTCCACATTTTCAGGAAAACCTCTTGCAGGGCATCCTCTGCTTCCATGCTGTCAGAAAGCAACCTCAGCGCCAGGCGATACATCCGATCGCGGTGCACTAAAACCTGCTGTTTAAACGTTTTTTCGGTCATTTCGAAAGGAAGACGATCATCGGATTATTTTGTTACAAAAAGGGAAGGTAATTTTGTTGGCGCTTAAATTCGATCGTTCGAAAATCAGCTAAAAAAGATGTTTAATAAAAAACAGGGTTAAGATTTGGAAATGTCGTAAAAATTTTTATTTAGGTGCCTTGCACCTATAGGTGCAAGGCACCTAATTTTTTTATTTATTTTTTTATGAAGCAACTCGACCAATTACTGGTGCGCTCCTTTATTGGGCCCTTCATCGTAGCCTGCGGCATCGCCATGTTTGTATTGTTGATGCAGGTACTCTGGGTCTATATAGATGAGTTTGCAGGTAAAGACCTGGGGCCGTTTCTGATCATTGAACTGCTGGGGTACCGGTCTGTCTCCTTAATCCCCACCGCTTTGCCGCTGGGTATGCTGCTGGCATCTGTAATGGTGTTAGGAAATATGGCAGAACGCTATGAATTGAGCAGCATCAAATCAGCAGGGGTCTCTCTCTTGCGGGTCATGCGGCCACTGATCCTGTTTGGCGTTGGCATTACCCTTTTTTCGATCTATTGCTCCAATACCCTGATCCCAATAGCCAATTTGCGGTTTGGCTCTCGCCTTTTTGACATTAAACAACAAAAACCCACCCTTCAAATGGAGGCGGGTACTTTTAATTACGACTTCAAGGGGTACGCCATTTATATCGGCCAAAAATTACCCGACGGCCGTTCTATTAAGGATGTCCTCATCTACGATCATACCCGCTCTAACATTGGAGAGATCACTCAGATCATGGCTAAAGAAGGAGAAATGTATTCCGCAGCAGGAGGTAAACGCTTTGTCATGGACCTGCGGGACGTACACACCTATATCGAAACCCGCCCGGGAGGGTCTTCTTCCAATGACGGCAAGTACCCTTACGTACGGCAGACCTACGGAGAATGGCAAAAAAAATTCGACCTTTCGGAATTCGAACTGAACCGAACCAATCCCGAACTTTTTAAAAGCAACCGGCAAATGATGAGCAGCCGGCAGTTGGCCGTAGCGATCGATTCAATTGCTATTCGGATCGACCGGCGGGAAACGGACGTGGCCAATTACTGGGCCAATTATATTGAGCGGATCCCAAAGGATAGTACCTATATCCTAGAGGAAATGTCCAATGCCAAAATACTTGGAGACAGCATGGCAGCAAAATATGGAGACCAGTCGAAAGACAGCAGCCTGGATACCGTTACCATCATCCCATTGACGGTTCAATTAGCCGCAAGGGAAAAAGAATCAAAACAAAAACCACAGCCCAAGGTGCTGCCCAGGGAAAGGATCGAACGCAAAGGTGGGAACATCCCGGAGCAGGTTATTGATCGCCCAATTGAGGAATACGAACAACTGGGAGCTACTTTTGCAGCTCACGAAAGAGGACAACTATACGAAAAGGTAAATACTTATGCCCGTTCCATCCACAATCAGGCTCAGGCGGCTATCAATAGCCTAAACCGCATGCGGGAATCCCGGGTAAAACATCAGTTCGACCTTCAATCAAAATACAGTGTAGCAGTTGTTTGCATTATATTTTTGTTTATTGGTGCTCCCATGGGGGCCATTATCCGGAAAGGCGGTTTTGGCTATCCCATCCTCATTGCCATCGTTTTTTTCGTTCTCTTTGTAGTTATGACGATCTTTTTTCGAAAACTGGCAGAGAGCTTCGTCATTACGGGGTCTCTGGCTGCCTGGATGCCATGCATCGTTCTCTTCCCGATTGGGGTGCTGTTAACCCTGCGGGCAACGAAATAAGCTTGCTTGCAGATCATAAACCATCGAAAACACAAAGCCCTTAATTATTCCCGCTATATGGAACCTAATCAGATCTTGCCAGAGCCCCTGTCTATACTGTTCAGGAAGAACAGGATCTATTTGCTCTGTTTTGCACTTTTTCTCCTTGGAGGTGGCATATGGCTGGCTTCAAATCCTACCGGAGCGGGTGTTTTGTATTTTAGTAATCACCGAAACCCGTTTTTAGACCACCTTTTTATTCATGGGACTAAATTAGGAGAGGAGATCGGGTACGTGACGGCCTGTTTGTTGCTGGCACTCTTCCTGTCTTACCGGGCGGCAGCTATGTTACCCTTACTGGGCATTTTTATAACCATCGCAGCTAATTTGCTGAAAGGGGTTTTTCGACATCCCAGACCGAAATTGTTCTATAAAGACGATCCCCTGTGGCAGGAGATTCAACTGGTTGCGGGGGTGGTAGTCCATGGAGGAGCGAACGGCTTTCCTTCCGGGCATACCATGGGTGGCTTTGCCTTGTTCACCTTCCTTGCCTTTTGCGCTCGGAAAAAGACCTGGGCAGCAGTCCTTTTATTTCTGCTTGCTCTGCTGGTAGGGCTTTCCAGGGTATACCTGGTCCAGCATTTTTTCAAGGATGTATACTTTGGCTCTATGGTAGGCCTGCTGGCCGGCTTGTTGTTCTACTACCTTCAATTCTGGTTAATTAAACCGGAATGGAAAAAGTGGGATCGGAGCCTTCTTTCGAATTGGAAAATGATGAATGCTTAATTTAACATCAAGCATTCATCATCATTCAAGACTATTTAGCAACTAACTCCCCGCTTTTAATTTTACTCACGTACTTTTTTAACTCCTTACGTACCTCTGGCAGGAGCAGCACCAGGCCGATCATATTCGGCAATACCATAGCAAAGATCATGGCGTCAGAAAAAGCGGTCACGGCACCCAGGCTGGCAGCAGAGCCAATCACCACGAATAAGCAGAACAACCCCTTATAGGTCAGATCTGCTGTCCGGGTACGACCAAAGAGGAACATCCAGCTTTGTAAACCATAGTAAGACCAGGACAACATGGTCGAAAAGGCAAAAAGTACTACCGCAATCGTCAAAATAAAGGGGAAGAAAGGAATGACCGACTGAAAGGCGTCAGAAGTTGCTGTCACCCCATTGGAAACAGAAGTACCATAGGCCATAATAGACCCATCTGCATTGGTAATGATAATAACCAGTGCAGTCATCGTACAAACCACCACCGTATCAATGAAAGGCTCCAGCAGGGCAACAATACCTTCACTGGCGGCATAATTAGTTTTTACAGCGGAGTGTGCAATGGCCGCGGACCCCACCCCGGCCTCATTCGAAAAGGCACCCCGGCGAAAGCCTTGTATCAATACACCTACCAGTCCTCCCGCTATGCTTTCAGGGGCAAATGCACCATTGAATATTTGTGCAAAGGCATTCGGTATCTGGGGGAATTTGGCCAGGATTATAACTAGCGCGGCAATGACATATATACCACACATCAAGGGTACCACCCGCTCGGTAACCAGCCCGATCCGTTTGATCCCACCTATGATCACTACTGCTACTACAGCGGCCAGAATAACGCCAAATAAAACCCCGGCAGAACCCGACTGAAAGTTGAATTGTTCGTTAAACTGCTGTGCGGCCTGATTTGCCTGGAACATATTACCGCCTCCAAAGGATCCGCCCACACACATAATAGCAAAGAAAACCGCCAATACTTTCCCTAATCTGGCCAGCCCTTTTTCTGCCAGTCCTTTACTAAGGTAATACATTGGCCCACCGTATACGGTCCCATCCGGGCCGACATCCCTGAATTTCACCCCCAGGGTACATTCCGTAAATTTCGAGGCCATACCCAAAAGACCGGCTATGATCATCCAAAAGGTGGCACCGGGGCCACCAATGGAAATGGCGATAGCCACCCCGGAAATATTTCCCAGACCGACCGTACCGGATAAGGCTGCTGTAAGCGCCTGAAAATGGGATACCTCTCCCTCTTCATTTGGGTCACTGTATCTTCCCCTGACGGTATTCACTGCCAGGCCAAATCCACGAAATTGGATAAATCCGAAATATAAAGTAAAGATCAAGGCGCCCAGTATCAGTACGATAAGTACCACGGGTAATTGGCTGTTGGGATCAGCGGTTAATTGTACGGGATAAAACACCACCCTTTCCACCGCTGCGGTGATGGGTTCAAATGCCTTGTTGATCCTGTAATCCAAACCTTTGGGCTCCTCTAATTCCAGGTCAGTATCCTGGGCTAAAGTCGCTGAAGCACTCATTATCCCAATGAGCAATAGCAAAAGAAGTTTTTTCATAATTCTTGTGATCCTAAAGATTTCGTGAATGTGATTTCGGTAGAAATTTTACTCCGCCTTTTTTGTTTGACGCGTTAAGGTAAATACTAAATTTCAGATTCACTAAGTAAAGGCAACGTTAAGTCCCAAATTTGGTCGAATTGCAAACCAATAGTTTTTATTTTTAAATTGTACTCATTTTTAAGGAGACACGGCATTTACTTGTGTGAAATGACTTCAGGGGTAAGCGGTAAGGCCTCTTTAGCTATTTAAATTATTGCCTTTTGGGTTCTACAAAACTACCAGATCAGAAGCTTCTTGAACGGCTGCGGGACCATCCCGAGCAAGGAATGGAATTGCTGTTTAAGCAGTATTACGGGATGGTTTACCAAACGGTCTTTAGATTGGTCCATTCGGAGGCAGCTTGCAAGGACCTTTGCCAGGAAACCTTTCTGGAGATCTGGAAACGACGAAAAAAACTCCGGATCAACACTTCCCTTCAGGCTTATTTGGCTAGAACAGCGGTGAACAAAACCTTAAATTACATTCGGGACAACCGCAAGCACTTGTCGAACCCTCCCACGATAGATACCCCCGAATTAGCCCCTGATCCGGCCCGAAGCCTTGGCGCCGGCGAGCTTCAGGAAAAAATAAATGCAGCTATCGATGGCCTTCCGGAGCGTTGCCGGCTGGTCTTTGTCCTTAGCCGCTTCGAGGATCTCAGTTATCAGGAAATCGCTGACAATCTGGGGATTTCCACAAAAACTGTTGAAAACCAAATAGTTAAAGCGCTTAGTATTTTGAGAACCGCCCTAAAACCATATTTAAAAGAGGAGTAACACCGCGAAATACCCGCAGTAAGCCGCTTGAACTGGCCAGAAATCCATTTTTGTCAAATTTACGTCGAAAGCGGAGGCGGAAGTAGGGGGAGAGAAGAAATTCTGTGTCGATATTAGGAAAATATTTTGAACCACTATTAACTGATGAACCATCTGCTGAAAACACTTTGGGATCAATTGCGGAGCGATTCTTCCCCTAAGACAAAGTCCTTCCAGGAGGAATCCGTCCGGGAGGTAAGGGAATATGAAAAATGGACCAGGCAGTTATGGGATCAATCCGCCAATTACCGCAAGGCTACACCTCCCGCACCCGAGGAAGCCTGGCAACACTTTCAAGCTCAAAGGCAAAAAAAAGCCCACAATACTTCTTTCTCAACGGTTTTGATCCTGACCGTTCTTCTCCTTTTGGTTGGTTTCCTCCTTTTTAGAACCTTTAAAAAAGAATTGCCTGCTCCGTCGAAAGACCGGATGGAAGTCGCCATCGGCCCCGAAGGGAAGCACAAAGCCTTCCAGCTTCCGGATGGCAGTACGATTATCCTTAATGCTAATTCTGCTTATCGTTTGGGCAAGAACTTTTCGAAGGACAGGGTGGTAGAATTTGAAGGAGAAGCGGTTTTCGACATTCTCCCGAATAAAGGACCTTTTCGCATAATTACCCCCGATGCCACGATCGATGTTATGGGTACCCGTTTTAACCTTAGGGCTTATCCCTATGAATCCTTTACAGAGGTAGAGGTAGAAGAAGGAATAGTTCAGTTTACGGATATTCGAACCGGAGAATCCCGCACGGTTGAAGCCTGGGAACGGGCTCAATACTGGCCGGAAAAGGAAAAAATGATTACCGGGCGGGTGCCCGCCCCAAATGCTCAGGCCTGGCTGACCAACGACCTCCGATTTATTTCCACCCCATTCCCGGAAGCCTGTGCCCAACTGGAGCGCCACCTCCGGATTTCCATCCATTACGACGCCAATCTGGTTTCGGATTGCCTGATCAACGGAGACTTCGAATTAGCCTCCATACAAGCCTCTATGCAACTGCTCGCTGCAACCGTTCAGGCAGAAGTTCACAATGCCTCCAATGGTCATTGGCAACTCGTTGGAGGGACCTGCCAGTAACTTCCTGAGCCTAGGGGATTTGCACTCCCGGCAAAATTCCCGTATTTTTAGTTTCGCCTCCCTGGCATAGCCTGTGCATGCCAGAGCTAAGGGAACTTATATGCAGCGAATTCTACTTTTGGTATTACTCCTTTTCCCCAGCCTGCCAATGCAGGCTCAGGAGGCCTTTGACCACCCGGTAAGCCTGGAAGTACAGGGTGAACCGCTGCTAAAGGTTTTACAGGAACTGATCGCAGAGCAGGATGCACCTCTGGTTTTTAGTTCTAGTCTTATTCCCGACCAACTCATCAGCTATCAGGCTGGCCCCGGCCCCCTGGGCACGGTTTTGGAATCATTATTATCAACGACCGGCCTGCGGTACGAAGCAGTGGGTTCAAAAATATTGATCTTACCCGGCCACCCCCGGGAACGATATCAATTTTCAGGATTCCTGGAGGATGCAGAAACGAGAACCCGTCTGCCCTTTGCCCATTTAATGCGCCTGCCCGAACAGGAGGTTGCCTTTACCAATGAATACGGTTATTTTAACATCGAATTACCGAGCCCGGAAGTTAACCTTATCGCCTCTTTTCTTGGCTACCAGCCCCTCCATTTGAAATTTGAGATCGAAGGCGATTCGACCATTACCATAAGGCTGCGAAAAGACCTCACACTGAGCCCGATAGTGGTCACTGCACGAGACAGCCTCCTGAACCTGCAGGATGCCGTAGGTGGATTGTTTATTCAACCAGAAGAGATCCAGCGTCTTCCCCGCATAGGAGGCGAAACCGACCTGATCCGAACCATCCAGTTATTTCCGGGTTTACAAACCGGGCCTGACGGAACTGGTGGCCTGTACGTTCGAGGGGGGAATGCAGGACACAATTTAATATTGATGGATGGATCTCCTTTATACAATATCCAGCATGCAGGGGGGCTGTTGTCCATTTTCAAACCCGAAACCCTACAGAGTACCCAGCTCTTAAAAAGCGGATTTCCCGCTCGTTACGGAGGACGACTTGGCAGCGTTATCGATGTCAAGACCCGAAACGGGAACGATCAACGCTGGGGAGGCCAGGCCCAGCTTGGCCTGGTTTCCGGCCAACTATTGCTGGAGGGGCCCATCACGCCTGACAAATCTTCCCTCCTGGTTTCAGGACGCTGGTCACTGGTGGATTTCTACCTGGAACCACTCCTGGCCTATTACAAGGGTAATAAGGGCAAAAAGGGCAGGGCCAATTACCACTTCCACGATTTTTCTTTCAAGTGGGCCCATCAGCTCAATGAGCGGAACCGGGTTTTCCTGAGCGGCTATACCGGTCAGGATCGCTTCGCCAATTTTGGCGCTGGAAGGGATAGTTTCCTTTTGCCATCAACTTCATCGCAAGGTACCGCTAGCATTTATGATCGTTTTCAACGCTATGACGAACAGGTTAACTGGAAGAATACCGCTCTTTCAGGCCGATGGAACCGCAGTTTGAAGAACAATATCTCCCAGAATGTGCTGCTCACCTACAGCCAATTGGATATCAATGTATTATTTGAACAGCTGGACTCCCTGCAGTTGCGGTTCCCTTCTGATTGGCTGTCTTATAACTTTAATCAGGGGGCCTATGCTTCTTCCATTCAGGAGGGAGGGCTGCATATAAACTGGACCAAACAAAAAGGACCCAGCCATCATCTCCGCTGGGGATTGCAAACCGGCTTGCACCGCTTCCAGCCCGGCCTGCTCCAATATACGGAGGCGACTGCCGAAACCGCAGACACCAGCCAGCGAAGTGACCGCCTGATCTCCACCGCTTCCTGGGCACTTTTTGCAGAAGATGATCTGCGATTGGGGGATCGTTTTTTCGCCAACCTGGGTTTGCGGTATTCCGGGTGGCATGTAGATCGAAAAACCTATCAGGCACTTGAACCCCGCCTTTCCTTTAACTGGAAGGCCGGGGCTAAATGGAACCTCCGGGCCGCTGCCGGCCAAATGACTCAGTACGTGCACCTGCTGAGCAATGGTAACCTGGGGCTACCCACCGACCTTTGGATTCCATCAACGCAGGCTATCCAGCCCGAACGGTCGTTACAATTTAGCCTTGGAGCAGAGTGGCAGCCTACTCCCGCTTGGGGCATTGACCTGGAAGGGTATTATAAAAAAATGGATAACCTCCTCAACCTTACCGAAGGCAGTGAATTCCTGGATGAATGGGAGAACAATGTGACTGCGGGCTCCGGAATAGCCTATGGGGTAGACCTGCTGCTTCAAAAGAAAACCGGAAAAACCCAGGGATGGGTCTCCTACAGCCTGGGGCGTACCACCCGTATGTTCAACCGGATCAATCTTGGAGCGGAATTTCCTTTTCGATATGATCATCGGCATGATCTGAAAGTAGTGGTCAAACATGCACTGAGCCGTCGTATGGAATTCTCTGCAAACTGGGTATTCAGTTCCGGTCTGGCTTTTTCTTTACCACAGGAAAGCTATGGAATTCAGTTCCCGGGAGTAGGAGCCCCCCCTGTAACCGCAGTGGACTATGGAAGCAAGAATGAATTCCGGATGCCTGCTTACCACCGCCTCGATCTGAGTTTGAATTACCAGTTTGCCAGCCCCGGCCTCCGGCACCTGATCCATGTGGGCGTTTATAACCTCTACAACCGGGCTAATCCGGTTTACTATTCGCTGGATTCCGAGTTGAGGGTCAGCGATGGTCAACTACGCGAGTACAAGGAGTTGAACGGTTTTGAATTACTGCCCCTCCTACCCTCCCTTAGCTATTCTGTAAAATTTTGATTATCTTTAAGTTAATCAAGGTCCTCAAAGTGGAAAGCCTGATTAAAAGGCGTGTTATTCTACTATTAAGCCCCTCTTTCTTAATTTTACTTTTTCAAAGAAAGACCACTGGAGTGATCGTTTCATTTAAAGCAATGGTATGCTGGGAATTATTTGCTCTAAAGGGCTGAACAGGGCGTATCGCCATCTTTATGGTTTGATGATCCTTACCAGCCTGACCCTTTCCATGGCTTGTGAGCCCCAATTACCCATTGACCCTGAAGAAGTAGAATCACGCCTGGTCATTCTCAGTAATTTTACCGACGAACGAGAACTGGAGGTACAGATCACCGGCAGCCAACCCATCATCGGGGTCAGGGAAACCAATTTCATCCTGGATGCTCAGGTCACTGTTTACGATACCCATAAAGATAGCCTTCCCCTGGAATATTTGAGTTTTGTCAGCCGCCCATCTGCAATCGGGGGCCCTGTTTATCGAAGCACGCAGTTTCGGCCAAAGGTTGGCAAGATTTACCTTATCGAAGCCGAGGCTCCGGGTTTTGCGCCCGTCTCAGCACGTTCTTATATCCCTTTGGCAGTACCCATACGAGGCCTAAAGGTAGACGAATTTAGCACCTACCCGCTGGAGGACGGCAGGGCCCGACTGGACATGCTGGTGCATCTGAAGATCAAAGATCAGCTCGATACGGCCAATTTTTATCACCTTAGCCTGGCTCAACAATTTCGATCCTTCGACCACATTCAGGGAGATACTATTGAGGGAGAAATAACCCGCACCCTACCCCTGGAATTTATGAATATTTCAAAATCCGAATTTGTGGTTCGGCACTATGAGGATGGTCTGCTAATGGAAGATCAACCGTTTGATGGCCGGGAAGTCGTATTCGATTTTTCCCTAACTACCAACTTTGATCTCGCTATTGAATTACCCAGCCAGTTAAATGTAGAATTGCGGACGGTTTCCGAAGACTACTATTTATTCCACTCTACGCTTTCTCGCCAACAGCAAAGTGGCGGCACCCCTCTATCCGAACCCGTCTTCCTTTATGAGAATGTCCAAAATGGAGGAGGGATTTTTGCCGGCTACAGTTCTGCCCTGGATTCTATAAAGATTAAATAAAAAAATGCCCTCTTCCATAGGGGGAAGAATAAAGTTTGGTGTCCTATAGGCAATCGAAACATTTGATAAATGTCCATTGCCATGTATAAAGAAGCCAAGCTTAGTTTCATTCGACAATTTCCATTACTCGATGTATTACAGCCTGAAGAGCAGGAGTTGCTGGCGCATTTCATGGAATTTCAGGAAAAAGACCGCTACAGTTTTATTTACATGCCGGGAGAGCTATCGGAGCATGTTTATTTTTTGGCTCAGGGTTCCGTAAAGATCGGCACGCATTCCAGCGATGGTAAGGAGATCATTAAAAGCCTAATCCACCCCTTAGCCGCATTTGGTGAATTGGGCTTGGTCGGGGAAACTAAACGTCAGGATTTTGCCCAGGTGCTCAAGGAGAAGGTCTTCCTGTTCGCTGTTCGGGTCATTGATTTCAAAACCCTGATGCGCCAAAATTTTGCCCTTTGCGACCAGATCATGAGTAGCTTTGGCCAGCGACTCGTCAAGGCCGAGCACAAATTAGAATCCCTCATTTTTAAAGATGCCCGCACCCGAATTATCGAATTCATCAAGGATTCGGTAAATGACCGGGGCAAGCGCGTAGGCTACGAGATGTTGCTCAAGCACTCCCTTACCCATCAGGACATTGCCAATATCACCTGCACCTCCCGGCAAACAGTAACCCTGGTGCTCAATGAACTGCGCAAATCCGATCTTATTTATTTCAACCGGGGCAGGATTTTGGTGCGGGATATGAATCAGTTGGCATGAGTGATGGACAATTATTATGAGGAGAGCTACACTATTCCTCATCTCCCTTTCCCTGGTAGTGGTTGCTTGCCAGCTTAACCTTAGGAGGTCCGGCAACAAAGCAAAGGGCAGTCCGGCCTTTCTTAAAGATCCATTCGGATACGCCAGGCTTTCGGATAGTAGTTATTGGCCCGATTTTTCAATACTTTAAGCCATCCCAGAGGCAATCCCCTGTATTGCATGGTCTGCCAGCCGGGGCGGGCCTTTTCCGGGAGGATGGTATCCTTTTTGAGGTATTTCAGGGCCTGTTGTCGATCGAGTTCCGGTCCGAAATGGCGGGGATGTAGCATTAGGTTTAGGGCAATTTCTGCAGAAGGAATAAACTGCCTGCCCTTCCAGCTACCTAAGGGTAACCCAGGTTGCAGGCGCGGCAGGGCTGTCCAGAGGGTTTCGACCCACTCCGGCTTACAGGTAGAAGCAGCCAGCAAAAACCCTTCCCCTTTAATTCGATGGAGATAAAAACGGAACCCTCCACTCTAAGTAGCCTCCAGGTTCCAATTGGAAGGCACCTCCAAGGTAAGCCATTCGAACAGGCCGCCACTGGTCAGGGCTTCCAATGAAGCTTCGTTCTCGACCGGATTAAAAGTACAGGTAGCTTACAATAAAACGCCTCCTGGACGGATCAGTTGTTGCGCATCCTGCAGGATGCGCCTTTGCCGGGCACCGCACAAACGAACATGATCAGGACTCCACTCCTTTCGTGCGGCACTATCCGTTCGAAAGAGGCCCTACCCATTGCAGGGAGCATCGACCAACACCAGATCAAAAAAGCCCTCCAGGTCTGAAAACTGCCGGGGATCTAGATTGATACACAAAAAATTTGACCTACCCCAACGCGCCAGTTTATGTTTAAGGGTCTGGAAGCGACTCTGGATCACTCCATTGACAACCAGTAGGCTTCCTTTGGGTAGAGCATCTAGCAGAAGGGTACTTTTCCCCCCTGGAGCGGCAGCCAGGTCCAGCACTTTTAAAAGCCTTTCTTTCGAGAAAAGGGTTCGAACGGCATGATCCACAAACATGGAAGAAGCCTCCTACACATAATAGGCCCCTGCATGCAGGAAAGGGTCAAGGGTGAATACCGGGCGCTCCGGCAAATAGTAGCCATTGGGATTCCAGGGAATTGCCTCCAGGCCTTCCGAATGAAAGGCCGGTTTTTCGAGATTGATCTGGACGGAGGTAGGTGCTGATTGTTCCAGGCTTTCAAAAAAAACCTTTGCTTCCAGCTCGCCCAGTTGTATTGCCATTTGTTGCCGAAAGGCTTGGGGTAATTCCATTATAATGCCCGCTTACTTTCCGTTCAAATCCCAATTATACGATTTATAACTCACAATAGCATTTTCCTCAATATCGAGTTCGGCATACCTATCCAGGTATTCTACTACATTACCGAAATCCTCTTTATACCAGTCAAAGATCCTGGAAATCGCAACTTTTCCGGGCTCCAGGGAATTGTATTGCGAATTATTGATGAATTTTTTGGTTTGACTTTCCAGTTGACTTTCCAGCTTTTCAGCTGTGTAGGCAGCATTTAGCAGTGGTGGGCAGGACTTTGCCGCACAATTAACCGTAAAATGAATTCTGGCATCCTTGTATTTGGGTCGAAGGATGTCGTGTTCGATCTGGTTGAGGGAGTAGGTTTTTCCCCCAACAGGGATCCATTTTTTATCCCATACCTTACCGTTTTCCAACTCCCGGATACTGCCTAAGGGGTAATTATCTACAATCAATTTAACAGTGTAGGCGTTATATAGGTTAATCCAATAGGCCATGGTCTCTTTTTTTGACCAGGATGTAGCGGGTGGGGTAGTGCTTAAGGTGCTTAGGTATTTTCCCAGTGCAGCTTTTTTCCCCTTTATGGCGACGTAATCTACTTTCCCAATACTACTTACATGCTGTCGCAGCAACTGGTCCCAGGTCTCGTGTCCTAGCTGAGACCAGGCATTGGTTTGCAACATCAGAAAAATGGCGATCAATCCTAGAGAAGTTGGGTACATGGCTTTTATTTTTTGTACTTTTCATTTAGAAACTACATCCTCCAGCTCATTGTTGCTTCCTTTCTTCCGGGACTTGTTTCGGAACGGACATTTATTAAATATTTAAGATTTCATTCACCAATCACTTTAACCGATATGCGCTTTATGAAACCAATTTGCTTACTAATTACCCTGCTCGCAGGAGTACATTTCCTTCATGCCCAAGATTGTTCTACCCTGTTCGCCTTCGAAGAGGGCGTCCAAATGGAATACCAGAACTTCACCAAAAAGGACAAACTGGAAGGCACTACAGCACACCTTGTAGAATCTGTGGAAAGCCTATCCGGTGGGGGCCAAATAGCCGTAGTCCAAACCAAAGTAACGGATGCCAAAGGGAAAAACACCACCGAGGGTTCCTTTGTCGTAGAATGCGATGGCCAAAGCCTGAAATTGGACGTCTCCGACTTATTACCCGAAGAGTCCATGCAGGCCTTTGCCAGCCTGGATGTGGAAATTGAGGGAGATGGCTTTCTAATCCCGACTGACTTAAAAGTGGGTGAGACCATACCCGATTCCGAGAATGTTATCAAGGTAGGGATGGAAGGCATGAACATGAATATTAAGTTCAATATCCGGGACCATAAGGTAGAAGCTAAAGAAACCGTTCAAACTCCCGCCGGCTCATTTGATTGTTACAAGCTGAGTTATATTGCCTCTATAAAAATTATGGGAGGCAATAATGAATCGAAGGTAGTTACCTGGTATGCACCAAATGTTGGTACTGTAAAATCAGAAACTTTCAATGCCAAAAATGATAAGTTGATGAGCAAAATGGTATTGTCGAAGTTTTCAAAATAAGGAGCTGAACAAAAAAGCCCGGCTGTCCATAGGTCTGTTGATTTTGGACGGGCAAAAACGAAGAGGAAATTGAGGTATCCCAATACACCAGCCTTATATTGGGATACCTGCTTAAGTTGGGGGTTTTTCCAAAGACCTCTCCCTCATTTAGGGAGAACATCCAGGCCACCCTATTGGCAAAGAATGACAATTGGGTCGGTTCTCACCACATTACTGTAATTATCATTTTCATCCCGCACCTGTATTTCATAGATTAGCGTATCGGTAGGAAAACCATCCACTACGATACAAGCCTGGGCCGTGACGGGAAAGGTACAACAGAAATATCCCTTGTTGGGCAGGCGCAATTCCACCTCCCCCGAGATTCCATTTGCAGCGCCTACCGTCTCAAACTTATCGATCTTGAAGGTATGCCGAAAGCCATCCCGGCTGTCGGTTAAAAAAACGTTCAGGCTGTCGTTACTGCCCAAATTGCCATCCCCATCGGTAAAACTGAACATGATGGTCAAGGTGTCATTAGGGTTCATTGGACGCCCCTGGAGTACATCTGCCTTACTCAAGCCCATATAGACGATCTCCGGCTCATCCGGATAATTGGGTGCTTCCTGACAAGACTGGTTCAGGACTAAAACTACCAATGCCGATAAAATTGCAAGAAGAGGACTTTTCATTCTTATTTTTTTCCGTTAATTGTTTTAGAATGCCTTAGCATTTGGGCTTGGAGAATAAAGTTCAACTTTGTCAGTGCAATTAAGGTTCTAAGAACGGACCACTTTAAAGAGCTCAGGTCATTTAAAATAAACAAAAATCAAGCTTTTGGGTGCTACAGGCCGTCCAAATTTTCCGTCGGTTCGCAGTCAAATTTTAAAACAGCTGCGGTCTGTTAACAGTGCAAGTTTCGAAAAGACTGCCCTGCAGGTATTCCGATACCAATCAGAATATAACCATTTATACAGGGAATACCTGAAACTCATCGCTTGCCGACCGGAAAAGGTTGATCGCCTGGAAGCCATTCCTTATTTGCCGATCGGTTTTTTCAAACAACATCGAATTCAGACCGGCAGTTGGGAACCAGCGCATATTTTCACCTCCAGCGGCACCACCGGCACCGCCACCTCCCGGCATTTTTTGTATGAGGAGCAATGGTACCGGGAGAATGCATTGCGCGGGTTCCAGGCTTTTTATGGTGACCCTTCCGACTACTGCATCCTGGCTCTACTACCCTCTTATCTGGAACGCAATGACTCCTCATTAATTTTCATGGTGGAGGATTTCATTCGAAGATCAAAATTCGAAAGCAGTGGTTTTTTCCTCCATGACTACGAAGCCTTGCTGGATCGACTGGAACGGTGCCGGTCGAAGCAGGCACCGGTTTTGCTGCTGGGCGTCAGTTTTGCCCTTTGGGAACTGGCAGAACGCTTCCCTCTTAAATACGAAGGCCTGATCGTCATGGAAACCGGCGGGATGAAAGGGCGTAGAAGGGAAATTACCAGAGAGGAATTACACGCAATTTTAAAAAAGACCTTCAGCCTCGACCAAATTCATTCTGAATACGGCATGACCGAGCTACTTTCCCAGGCCTACAGCCAAGAAGAGGGCCTCTTCTACCCTACTCCTACCCTTCGATGTAGGAGCAGGGAGATCAATGATCCCTTCAGCCTTCAGCAGGCCGGAAAAACCGGCGCGATCAACCTGATCGACCTGGCTAATTTGGATACCATTAGCTTTATAGCCACAGAAGACCTGGGAAAAGTTTATCCCGACGGTAGTTTTCGTATTTTAGGCCGAATGGACGAAAGCGACCTTAGGGGTTGCAACCTGATGATCAACGAAATTCAAAAATAAACAACACATGGTTTTATATGGATCCTATGGCTATACGGGAAGTCTGATTGCCGAAAGAGCAAAAGAAAAGGGGCAAAAACTACTCCTAGCCGGCCGGAATAAAGAGAAACTAAAGGCCCAATCCGAACAAACAGGTTTTCCTTACCGGGTGGTCTCCCTGGATCAACCCAGCGTATTGCGCCGCTTACTCAAACCCGAGGAACTGGTTATACATGCCGCCGGGCCTTTTCAAAAAACAGCCCGGGCGATGATGGAGGCCTGCATAGACAGCGATACCCACTACCTGGATATTACCGGGGAGATCCAGGTTTTCGAATTGTCCAGAAAGTTACAGGCAGAAGCTGTTAAGGCAGGAGTGCTGCTTATGCCCGGCGTAGGTTTCGACGTGGTACCAACGGATTGCCTTGCCCTCCATTTGAAACAGCAGCTGCCCGATGCCAATAAGTTAGAGATCGCATTTACTACCGCCCATGGCAAAATGTCCCGGGGGACTCGTCGGACCACCATCGAAGGCATGGGTAAACCCGGTGCCGAACGTCGTAACGGAAAGATCGTCAAAGTCCCCGTTGCCAAACACGTCCTAACCGTCCCCTTCCAGGATAAGCCCCGAAAATGTATGAGTATCCCCTGGGGCGATGTTTCCACCGCTTATTATTCCACTGGTATTCCCAATATCATAACCTACACCGCCGCTTCACCTAAAACGATCCGAAAGGCTAAATTGCAACCCTATCTGCGCTGGTTACTGAATACTGCAGCCGCAAAAAAACGAATGCTCAAGGATTTGGAAAGCCGCCCGGCTGGCCCCAGCCCCGAACAAAGAGAACAGGCCTACTCTATGGTTTGGGCTCGGGTGAGCAACCAAAAAGGAGAGACCAGGTCTGCCCGCTGGAAGGGTCCCGAGGGCTATACCCTAACCGCCATGACCGCGCTCGCCATAGCCCGGGCTGTGATGGATGGCAACTACCAGGTAGGGCCTCATACACCCGCAGAATTGTACGGCCCTGACTTCATTCTGGACTTCCCTGGTTCCGAACGAGAAAGCCTTAACTCCTAAAATTCCCTTAGTATTTTGTTAAATCGAAAGAATTAATATAAATTTGACCTAGAAATTATTGGGTTACCTTTCGAGCCCAAAAACCGGTGCTAGGTCAAAATATGCTCAGTAAACCGCAAAATGGTTTGCTTTCTTTTTACGCCAGCGCCGCTAGAGCTTTGGTGTTACTTTACTTGCCTTTTTAGACAGCGTTCTGAACATTCAAAAACAAATGTTCATTAGGGATAGTCGTCTTCTCAACTACTATGAGTCCGGTCAACTTTAAATAAGCGGATGTGCTATTGGGTATAAACTCCTATTGTGCTTCTTCATAAGAATAACGTATAATCGGTTTTTGGGATAGCCTCTCTTCGGATTTTTTCGAGGAGGGGCGTTTTTTATTGACTAGAATACCATCCAAACCATTCCCTCCTCAACACGAAATGTATCCACCCAACGTACTGGTTTTGTCACCCCTGGAAGAGCGGAAGGGCCAGGTATTCCCCCACTGGTTATTCGAGCTCTTTTTTTAAGGAACGGATCTATACGTCAATTACTATACTTTGCTTAAAGTCCTTGGCCAGTAGTAGTTTAATGTTAGTGAGTACTATAGCGCCCATGGTGTCACAATCCTCAAATGCCGGATGTCGATGATGTTGCCCTAGCTCCCGACCGAGTTGCTTTACTTTTTCCGGGCTGGAGATCTGATCTTGTATCATAACCTTCATAAGTTCGTTTACGCGATCCTGCTGAGCCTTTACCCTGGCGGCGATCAGACTTCGCTCTTCCAATTGGTACTGCCGGACAGTTTCCGGGGTCATGTGCTTTATTCCCAAAAAAATAATGGGGTTATTTTCTTTAAAATATTGCGGCAGGTAGAAGCTTTTTCGACCTTCATAGGATTGCTGATCAAAATCGATGGCCCGAAGCCGGTATTGATTTCCTTCTATGTCAGGAGTAAGGTCAACAATGTAATTATAGGAGCGCATATCTCCCAAAAGTCGCACGAAGCAACGCTCGTTGAATTTCACGAACTCTTTCGCTATCCGGATCTGGTCGAAGGCGGGTTGTTGCAGGTGGTTTTTAATAAAGACGTCGCCCGGGATGCCGGCAATGTGTTCTTCGATCAGGGTCGCGCGATCCAGCAGGTATACGACGCTGTTGGGAGATAGTAACTCTTCCAGCTCCAGGCCGTAGATTCGGGAAGCATCGGCACGCTTCACGTAGAAATGATCGTAATTATCGTTTAAGCGGTTGATGATCCTGATACGAAAAGGTTTGGAATTCCCGAAGGTGCAATAATCAATTCGCGCCACCGCCAGGTGTTGCATGACCTCCCGTTCTCCATCTGTTTTCAACAAGGCGTAAATATAGGTGAGGCTGTCATAAAGCTCCCGCTGATCCGATTCAGAGAAAAAAACGGTTTCCCAGAGCGTATCCACTCCCTCCTGATCGATCAGGGGAATGGAAGTGGAATAACGCAGTAAGTCCTCGTATTGCAAGGGCAGGCTTATCGCACGATTATACGCTTTAAGATAAGCTTCAAAAGGCCCCTGAACCTTGTAAAAATCCTTTTTTCTGGAAGGAACATTACCTTGCATACCAACTGGAAGAATTGTTGAAAGGGTAGCCCAAAACGCCTTCTTTCCTTTGAGGTTCCCCTGAAAATGTTGTTTCGACCGGATCTAAAGCGGAGTACCTCCTCCCGAACCTTAGCAAGCCCGTTCGAAAGGTACCCTAAAATACAATTTTCCAGTTAATGCATGGTTTTTATCAGTTGCTGTTTCAGCTCGTCCAGCACCCCCATGTCCTCTATTGTGCTGGGCGCTTTGTATTGCTCCCCATCCGCAATATGGCGCATGATCTTGCGCAGTATCTTTCCGGAACGCGTTTTGGGTAAACGGTTCACTACCATAACCTTTTTAAATACGGCAACCGGCCTGATCACCTCCCGGACCGATCGGATCAACTGCTTTCCCACCTCCTCCTCGTCCAGGTCATTATCCGCTTTAAGCACGACAAACCCAATTGGTATTTGCCCTTTCAACTGATCGTGAACTCCGATCACAGCGCATTCCGCTACTGCAGGATGTGAAGCGACGACTTCCCCCATTTTAGCTGTGGAAAGGCGGTGCCCGGCCACGTTGATGATGTCGTCAATACGACCGGTGATGAAACAATAGCCATCCGCGCGAAATACCTGCCGTCCCCGGAAAAATAAAAACCGGGGAATTGGCTTAGATAAGATTTAATAAACCGGGGAGTATCCTTCCAAAGACTGGGCAGGCAACCTGGCGGTAAGGGGAGGCGTACCGCTACTGCCCCTTCCTGGCCGGCCGGTAGATCATTCCCTTCGGGATACAGTACCCGGATATCAAAACCCGGTACGGGCCTGGTGGCAGACCCTGGCTTGACGGGCATGGGTTCCACTCCCCTCAAATTGGCCAGCATGGGCCAACCGGATTCTGTTTGCCACCAATGATCGATCACCGGCACCCCAAGGAGGTCCCGGCTCCATTCCAGGGTAGCGGCATCACAGCGTTCTCCGGCAAGGAACAGGGTTCGTAAACTACTGGTATCGTACTGCTCCAACAATGCGCCCTTACTGTCTTCTTTTCGAATGGCCCGAAAGGCAGTAGGGGCAGTGAAAAGTACATTGACCTTATATTGTTCGATTACCCGCCAAAAGGCCCCGGCATCCGGAGTACGAACGGGCTTCCCTTCATATAAAATGGTGGTGCAGCCATACAATAGAGGAGCGTACACAATATGGGAATGCCCCACTACCCACCCCACATCGGAAGCGGCCCAGTAAACGTCGTCGGGTTGCACGCTATAAACAGCCTCCATGCTAAACCGAAGGGCTACCGCATGGCCACCATTCTCCCGGAGGATGCCCTCGGGCGTTCCCGTAGTACCCAAGGTGTATAAAATATACAGAGGATGAGAAGGGTCCAAGGGGACATAATCTGCTGGTTCTGCCTGATCCAGAGCGGATGACCAATCCACTTCCCGGTCGGGATCCAGATCTGCGGTCAAAAAGGAACGTTGGTAAACAATGCAGCCTGCCGGTTGATGCTTAGCCTCTTTCAGGCTTTTCTTGACGATCGCCATATAATCGATCACCTTATCCACTTCTTTACCTCCACTGGCTGTCAGCAGCAATTTCGGTTTGGCGTCATCAATTCGAATAGCCAGCTCATGCGCAGCAAATCCACCAAAAACGACCGAGTGTACGGCACCCAGGCGGGCACAGGCCAGCATGGCGATAACAGTCTGCGGGATCATCGGTATGTAAATGACTACTGTGTCCCCTGGCTGGATACCTCTGGCTTTAAATACCCCTGCAAATAGTTTAACCTCTTCCAGCAATTTCCAATAGGTAAAACTCTTCTGGCTGTCAGTTACTGGAGAATCATAATGTAAGGCAACCTGGTCCCCTCGTCCACTCTCTACCTGATAATCCAGGGCCATATAGGCCGTATTCATTTTCCCGTCCTTAAACCACCGATAAAGCTTGTCCTAATCTTTGTACAAACTGGTTTCGGGAAACTGAAACCAGGACAACTTGCGGGCCTGCTCTTCCTAGAATTGCTCCGAGGAAGCCAAAATATTTTCATAAAGCGTTTTGTAATCCATGGCAATAGCATTTTCAGTGTTGATTATTCAACACAAAGTTTGAGAACTATTCGGGATAAAGGGGAGGGGGTGGGCAGTTCAAAGCAGCTTTGACGCCTTACACCTCCACAATACCTAATTGGTAAACCAGTATTTCCCGGCTGGTTCGGGGCCCAGCGACTCCCGGACCCGCTGCAACCGGTATATACTTAGTGCCTAAAGAGCTCCACGTTTGATTTCCTCCACCACTTCAGGGTTCAGCAAGGTGGAGGTGTCGCCCAGGTTTCCGGTATCACCAGAGGCTACCTTACGCAAGATCCGGCGCATGATCTTTCCGGAGCGCGTTTTTGGCAAGCCCGAGACTACCTGGATCCGATCCGGTTTGGCGATCGGGCCGATCTCCCTGCTCACCACCTGCAGCAATTCTTTTCGAAATTGCTCTTCATCGGCAACCGGCCCGGCTGTGATCACATAAGCGTAAATGCCCTGGCCCTTAATGACATGGGGATACCCCACCACTGCAGATTCCACTACTTCCGGGTGTTCATTGATGGCATTCTCCACCTCTGCAGTACCCATCCGATGTCCGGAAACATTGATCACATCGTCCACCCGGCCAATGATCCGATACATACCATCTTTATCGCGACGGGCGCCGTCCCCCGTGAAATAGTGATCCTTAAAAGCAGAGAAATAGGTCATTCGACAGCGCTCGTGGTCGCCATAGGTAGTGCGCAGGATGGAAGGCCAGGGAAACTTCATACACAGCAAACCTTCTACATCATTTCCCTCGACCAAATTCCCGGAGGAATCCAGTAAAACAGGCTGGATACCGGGCAGTGGATAACCGGCATGTGCCGCCTTCATGGGGGAATGGGCCCCTAGTCCGGAGATCATAATACCGCCTGTTTCCGTTTGCCACCAGGTATCGACAATGGGGCAATTATTCTTTCCGATCTTTTCGTAATACCACTCCCAGGCTTCTTCATTAATAGGCTCTCCTACCGTTCCCAGGACGCTCAGACTATCCAGCTTGTATTTATCAACCCATTCATCCCCCTGGGCCATCAGGGCCCGTATGGCCGTAGGTGCGGTGTAAAATTGATTCACCTTATGCTTATCACAAACCTCCCAGAACCGACCGGGATCAGGGTAAGTTGGTACTCCCTCGAACATCATCGTCGTCGCCCCTGCCAAAAGGGGGCCGTATACGATATAGGAATGCCCGGTGATCCAGCCGATATCGGCCGTACACCAATAAATATCCCCATCCCGGTATTGAAAAACGTTTCGAAAAGAAAAGGTGGTGTAGACCATATAGCCGCCACAGGTATGCACTACTCCCTTGGGCTTGCCGGTGGAACCCGAAGTATAAAGGATGAACAACATATCCTCTGCATCCATTTCTTCTGCTTCGCAACTGGCAGGCTGACTGGATACTTCCTCCTGCCACCACTTATCGCGACCTTCCGTCATGGCCGTCTTTTCACTGCTGTTCTTGTAGACCAGGACCGTTTCAATGCTTTCACAACCCATGTCCAGGGCCTCGTCTACTACCTCTTTGACGGGTATGTGCTTCGCACCCCGGTTATTTACATCCGAGCAGATGACCATCTTACAGTCGGCATCTTTGATCCGGTCTGCTAAAGCCTGGGCGGAGAACCCGGCAAAAACAACAGAATGGATCGCTCCGATCCGGGCGCAAGCCAAAACGGCGATCGCCAACTCGGGTACCATGGGCATGTAAAAACAAACCCGATCGCCTTTTCGAATGCCATTGGCCCGCAGGGCATTGGCCGTTTTACAAACTTCGGCATGCAACTCCCGATAAGTGAACGAACGCACCGGACTGTCGGGCTGGTTGGGCTCCCACAGGAGGGCTACCTGATCCCCACGGGTCTCCAGGTGTCGATCCAGGCAATTTTCGGTTATGTTCAGTTTGCCTCCGACAAACCACTTCACGTCCGGATCGCTGAAATTCCAGTCCAAAACCTTATCCCACTTTTTGCGCCAGGTGAAAGATTCCGCCTGCTCTGCCCAAAACCCTTCGGGATCCTCGACACTGCGTTGATATTCTGCTTGATATTCTTCGAATGATTTGATCTGTAAGGTCATGCGCGTAACTTATTTTTTAGCTGTGAGCAAGGAAAATATTTTTGAAAATATATAGATATGTCTATTAATATATAGGTAAAAATAAAAATTTTTATCCAAATTCCAAGACTTCGTTGATGGTCATAACGAGCTCATCATTATCGAAGGGCTTGGTTAAGTACACCTCCCCTCCACTATCGTACCCTTTGAAGCGATCAGCCTGCGCCCCTTTGGCGGTGAGAAAAATAATACGTGCATCCTGGTGCCTGGAATTTTGCCTTAGCTGGCGAGCGAGTTCAAAGCCATTCATACCCGGCATCATGACATCCAGTACCATGACCTTAGGAAAGTGCTGGTTAGCCAGGCTCAAGGCCTGTTCTGCATTATTTGCTTTAAGGACTTTATGGCCTGCCTTTTGTAACAGAAACTCTACCGCGAGGAGAATGTTCGGCTCATCATCAACGATCAGAATGGTTTTCTTTTCGATCATGCTTTTGCTGGATGTAAATGGACAACTTTCCAAAAGCCCCTTACCGGACGATTTCAGTAACCGTACTTTGGCGTTTAGGACCTGATGAAAGTTTCCTGATGAATACTTTCGAAAAACCAACAATTTTTTCAGCTATGCTAGACAATGTAAGTGAAAATAACCTAAAAACAAAAAAGGGAAAATTGATTTTTGTCACTGGAGCAGCTAGCTAGGAAGCCCCTTGTGCAAATACCTCCCGCTTCACCACCGCATTTGGGAAACGATCCGGCAATCCGTGCTGGAATTGGGGGTAGGGGTAATTAGTTTGCGAACTAAAGTTCGCGGACCAGGGGCTAAACGCGCACCGGTTGCAGCACCGATTCCAGGATCTGAAAAGCCGTTTCGGCCATGGTATTCCCCTTTTCGTCCAGGGTGGGATTGATCTCTGTGACTTCCAGGGCCACCAGGCGCGGATCTGCCCAGAAGCCCTGCAGCAATTCGCTCGCTTCCTGTGGTGTCAGGCCATTGGGGGATGGCGTACCCGTGCCATGGCTAACTAGGTCAGGGTCCAAGCTATCCACATCAAAAGACACATAGAGCAAATCGCAAGCCTCCAGTTGTGCGAATATCTTTTCAAGGATGAGCGGTACTCCCAGGTGCCGAACCCGGTCGACCAGGTAATTGGTGATATTACAGTCCAGCAGAATGGCGTCCTCCTCCGGCTCGGTATCCCGGACGCCCACACAAAGGATATCCTCGGGCAGTAGTTTGGGGCAAATGCCGCCCAGATTTTTCAATTGTTCCCAATAATCCTCAGTGGCAGGGGCTACCTGATTGCGCTGGCGGTCTTTCTGGTCGAAGCCCATAGAAGCTGCCAGTGGCATACCATGTACATTTCCGGAAGGAGTGGTATAGGGAGAATGCAGATCGGCATGGGCGTCGATCCAGACCACCCCGAGGCGTTTATCGGGAAAGGCCATTTTGATCCCCGCAATGGTACCGCCGGCAGTGGAGTGATCACCGGCCACAATCAAAGGGAACCCCTGCTGGTCAATAAGTACCTTATGTACGGCCTCGGCGGTGCGTTCATAAATTTCCAAAATACAATCAATGTATTTTGCCCAGCTATGGTTATTGGGATGGACCAGGCATTCATTGAGGGATGGTATTTCCTGCTTTGGGAATTGCAGCAGCAGATTGCTGCCGTGAGAAAAGGCAGCGATATGCAAAGCGGGAATACCAAGGCTTGCGCCCCTGATGCCGGCGCCCAGTTCAGAAGGGTTTTCGATGAGCCAGATGGGTCTTTTCATAATTTGGATTAGAACTGTGAGAAAAGAACGCCCCGGACAGCACTTGGTTCGGCTCCGGATGCGCATTGGATCGGGTGAAAACTTTTGCTGGTTCACAACCTATTTCCGATCTCGATCATTTATTAAATAGGTGCGATAAAAAAGATCGCCCAAATATAGGATTTGCATTTTTTCACCACTCCCCAATCGAAGCATAAAATCCAACCCATGCTAAACTGGAACGATGTCCTGCGCTTTGCATCAGAAGGTAATCCCGAGCCCGACCGGCGGGTCGAAAAAACAGAGGAAGAGTGGCGCGCCATTCTGAGCCCGGAACAATTCCGCGTTACCCGTCTGAAGGGAACCGAACGGCCTTTCAGCGGCGAATTCTGCGAGTTGTTCGAACCCGGCAGGTACGCCTGTGTGTGCTGCGGTACGGAATTATTCGATTCTAATGAGAAGTTTAAATCCAGCTCCGGCTGGCCAAGTTTCACGCAACCCATCAAGGAAAATGCCATTAAATACCTGCAGGATAACTCCCATGGGATGCGCCGTATCGAAGTACTTTGCAATACCTGCGATGCGCACCAGGGGCATATCTTCCCCGATGGCCCGCCTCCAAGCGGCCTGCGGTTTTGCATTAATTCGGTAGCCCTGAAAAAAGTAGAAGTAGAAGCTTAGACCCCGGGCTTATTGTTGGTGCAGAAGTGGGTAGGTTTATGTCTGCATTCAAAACCTATCCACCTCTGCACACATAGAATTCCCCCTAAAAGCCCGCCTGCAATCCCAAAATGAAATTCCGCCCCGCCCCAGAGATGCCCGAACTGTAAGGCCGGTATCGCTGATCCGTAATGTTTTCCAGTCCTGCGGTGATGGTGAATGATTCACTTAAGGGGACACTGGCCTTAAAATTCAGGCTGTACCAGGCCGGTGCATAATTATTGCCGTTCTCGTCTTTGGCATAGATCTCATCCTTTCCGCGTTCCTCTACCGCCAGCTCTTCGAATGAACGTTCGCCCTGGTATTCGACATACAATTGCAGTTGTAAGCCATTGGCCCGGTAATTTAAACGGGAAACGCCAAAAAAGGGGGCAGCATGCCGGGAGGGGCTGGTCGTCCCGTCATCCAGCTCTTCCTCTCCGCGTTGAAAATTGAGGTCGGAGGAAAAGCTGAACCCGGCAGGTAATTGCAGTTCCAGGCCAGCCTGCAAACCATAAACATTTGCACCTGCCGCGTTCTGCATCGCCTGCACCTGGCTTAATTCCCCATCGTAAACGATGCTATCCTGACCGTTGATCTGGTAATCCCTTCTGACCATCGCATTGTCCAGGATGGTATAGTATGCGCTTAGGTCCAGCTTCAGGGTTTCCCCAAATATCTTTGCCAGACCAAGATCAAAATTATAGGCATATTCCGCCTCTAGGTCCGAGTTGGGGAGGGTGACGGCCCCAGGCTCGGAATCAAAGACCTTCCCAATGTCATCTACATTTGGAGCCCGAAAGGCGGTAGCGAAATTAGCACTGATCACCCAGTTCTGGTCAGGGCGATAAACCCCACCCAAACTTCCGGTAAGCGCAGCGTCCCTGACCTCCGATTCCTGAAAAGGCAAGGGATAAAAATCCTGATTACTCGAAAAATCCGCATTCAACAGGTAATAATTGTAGCGCAGCCCGGCTTGCAAACTAAGTTTATTCGAAGGTCGGAACTCCTGGTTAAGGTAGACCGCCATGGAGCTCCATTGAGCCTGGGGGTACCTGCTGGCCTCCTGCCGTTGTTCCCCGGTTTCAATATTTTCATTAATTCCCCTGGAGTCTACATCGTTCAGTACGTACTCGACCCCATAGAAAAGCTTATTGTTCGAACCGACGGATTTGAAGAAATCCAGGTTGGCGGAATAAGCCCCTACCCGTTCGGTTCGATTTTCCCGCAGGGGATCATTTAGGTCCCTACTGATCCGGCTTTCTTCGAAGGCTTGCTGGGCCAGGCGGAGGGTCCAGCGGTCATAGAACCGGCCGCCGCCTTTCCGGCTAATGGTCAGGTTGTTCATCATCCATTGCTGGGGACCATAGTCCCATTCTGCATAGCGGGGCAATCCGTTGCGCATTCTGTTGTGGCGGTCGTACCGACCATAGGGCGAGGTTTCGGAAAAGTGGAAACCATATTGAAATTCCCAATGGTCATCGGGTTGGAAGCGAACCTTTTGGAGGAGGTTGATCTGCGAATAGGCAGAAGGGGTCTGCAGCAAAGGGTCGTCCTGGGTAACCACCCGATCGGTACTGTCTATCCGTTGGACGAAATAGGGTTTCAGGTAATCCTCCGGGCCATGACTTCCCTGCCGCAGGTGATCGTAATCCCAACTACTGATACTGGTCGCCAGTGCCCATTTATTCCAACCGACATTGACATCCACGTGGCCGGTTCGTTCCTTATTAGCAGAGGCGTAACGGGCCACTGCCTTGCCCCCTATTTCCGGTTTTCCGCTGATGGAAAGCCTGGGTTTCAGGGTTTGAAAACTCATGACCCCACCGATGGCATCACTACCGTAAATGACAGAGCCCGGCCCGAAAAGCGCTTCGGTCTGTTCGATCGCGAACGGGTCCAGGTTGATGACATTTTGAATATTGCCTCCCCGAAAGATGGCGGTATTCATCCGAATGCCGTCGACGGTATAGAGTAGACGGTTGGTCGCAAACCCGCGGATCATGGGGCTCCCCCCACCCTGTTGGCTTTTCTGGATGAAGATCTTACCCGACAGCCCCAGCAGGTCGGCTGCCGTTTGCGGATTTTGTAGGGCAACGGCTTCAGGTCGAATGGAAACGATCCGGGAGGGAACCTCATTCGAAACCTGCCGCCAGCGGGTGGCCGATACCACTATTTCATCCAGATTCAAACTGGTCGGTTCCAAGTAAACTTCAAATTGCTGATCCTTCAGTTCCTGATAAGTCCGGGTTTGGGTTTCGTAGCCCAACTTTCGAATCTCAATTCGCTCTGCTCCAAGAAAACCACTCAGATCGGCCTCCCCATGAATATTGGTACTTTCGAAGGCCTGGGGATCTTCACTGATCAGGGAAACCCATTCGAGGGGCTTGCTCGTTGCGATCTCAAAAACCCGAATCGTCTGGGCAGAGATCATCACAGGACCCACTAAAAGGCCTAAAAAGCATAGAATCTGCTGCATATGCTATAATAATTTAAGTCGTTCCGATTGGATACTGAAACGATATAATGAGGCCTCAGCACAGCAAATCCCCGTGCTACAGGCAAGTAAAAAAAGCAGTCTTTAAGGTGTGGTAAGCGTCCGGGGGGCGGAATCGGGCGGTGGAGCGGGCGGTGGAGCGGCCTCCCTGTCTGCATAGGGCAGGTACTCAAAAAAGAGCGTCTTCCCACGGTGAAAGTCCCAACGTGGGAAATAAAAAGTGGATTTCAGAAAAAGGGGTGAAAAAAAAGTAAAGGTCCTGCCCTTCGATTCTTTTTGTCCGGCCAGGGGAACAGGGTGTTCTTGTTCAGTGCCGTTGTTTTGCTTTAGCCTGGTTTCCTCCAGGTCCAACCAGCACTGCACAAACAAACTGTCGCCCAGGGTATCTATGGCGATGACATCGTACATCTGCCCTTCAAACTCGAATTCCCGCGGGTGTTCCCAGCGCACCTTTCGGTTGATCCCCGAGCGGGTAAACCCCAGTCGGACCAATCGCTCTTTTCCGTTTTCTGCTTCCATGCGTACTTCCCAGCTCTGTTCCAAAGCAGCTTCCTTTCCCCACTGCCATGCCGGATGGAGAACAGCGACTCCCGAAAGGAGGATCAAAAATGCTATGGCAGTAAGCGTACGCAATGGCTATCTGGCTTTAACAATTTAATATACGGTTTTTTAAGCAGGATGGATAGACGATGCACCTAAGCGCTGCGCTTATTTTTTGTTACCCTGCTATTTGGGAAGTCCCCGGGCAAGAAAATTAGACCAATATACTTTCCGTCCTTCGACTTGAATCATATCATATTTGCTTAGCTCTTTTTCAACGGTCAAAGGAGATTTATTTACATAGATTTTGCTATCTGAATTAAGTCTCTTTATAATCCATCGGGGTTCTAAATGATTTCATTTGGTTGGGGAGCTAAAGAGCACCAAAAGCAAACAAAATCATTCGTTTAAAATTTTCAGTATATCGATAACCTCTAGCGGCTCTTTTGATAAACTGAATTTTGGAATTCATCCCCTCCAACAATCCATTAGTAACCTTGGATTCTACGAAATTGATGATTCCATTAAAGTGTTTAAAAATGGAATTGCAAAGGCGATCCATCTTGAATAAATCTTTGGTTCGATCAGTCCAATAGCATAAAAAAGCCGCCGCTTTTTGGCAATTAGGCTGTATCCAAAGTTGATCCAATTCCTTGAGGTGATATTCAAGTAATTGCTTATCGATGCTTTTTGATTTCCACAAGGGCTTGAAGTATCGATTAATCAACTGGACTACATGAAAACGGTCAAAGGTCATCCTAGCATTACAAAAGTGCTCTTGAACGCCCGAAATAAATGCAGGTGACATATCTAAAGAGAACTCTTTTGTTTGCTCAATAGATTTACCTAACTGGCGTAGTTCAGTAGCATAATTTTCAATGGCTTGAGAAGATCGACCATCCTGTATATCAAGAATTTGTCCATTTTCTAAATTGACAAAAAGGCTAATGTAAGCATGCCCTTTCTTAGTAGATGTTTCATCCACACCTACTTTGTGAGCAGCTTGCACTTCTTTTTGTTCATAAGCATCTAAAGTATAGGCATCATAGATAGTTTTAACTCTTTGAGGGTAGAGATTAAAGAATTTTGCAGTTGTGGTTTGACAATTAGTCAAGCGCAATAAATCTAAAATCGTTTGCTCAAAAAGCAGGGTAAACCCACTGCCTTTACGAGACCAAGGAACTTCTAAAACTGAAGTTTTCCCCGTTCGCTTATCTTTGAAAACAGGCAAATGTACCTTGATAAAACAAGGATATTGAAACATACTTAAATGCCGCCAGGTTTTTTCATAGTACGAATGCTTGTTATGAAATTTACTAGGCCGATAGTTGGAATCAACTTCGATGATAAAGGTAACACTGGAGGTCTTTCCATCCAGTTCTTCTTTTTCAACAGATCCCAAACTAAAGGGATGATCTAAGCCTAAGGATTCTATAAATAAAGCATGTAACTGATCCATCTTTTTGAATCTAAGTTCTTGCTTTATATTTTCATAACCAAATGGATTCACTTTGTGCCTCCATCGGCCTCTAACCTTTTCAACTTTAGCTAATGGATTCTTATCGTAATCAATCAGCAAGTTACAGTTAAGGTATTCAATTTTTATTTATTTATTCCAATTGCCTGAATCGGTCTGTGCATGCTCAGGCCGCCCGTTTAGGACGGTTTTTTGTATGCACTATGTACAGGTTGTTAATCATTTTTATTTATTATTCTTCCTCATCTGAGTGAATAAGTCTCTCAACTCAATTATTAATAATCTGGCTGGCTCAAGCACGGATAATAGATCCTCTTCTTTGAAGTCGAAGAAGTCACCATAATCTCCCTTTTGCCTGCAATCAAATAGGTCAGCATAGACTTTCCCGTAGTCTAAATCTATCTTGCCAGACTTGATAAAGTGAAGAAGGAATTGGGTTTTCACCCCCGCATGGGTTTTGATTGGCGCACCTGATTTTATAAGCAAGGCGCTGATGGCGTAGTAGGCTACATAGTAAAGTCGGTTGACAGCCGAATTTCATGCTTTGTTATCAACAAGGAGTTTGGCAACTTCATAGGTCTCGTGAGCTCTATCTAACCTATATTAATATAATGATCCTTGCCTACCAGACTCATAATGTTACTCCCTCCCGGGAAATATTTTGATAAAGAGGAGTCATGTAAATTCTTTCTTGCCAATCCTCTTTTGACTTCACCATGGTTGAGATAGCCACCCCATATTCTAATTCTATTCCAATTAGCTTGTGCCTGAATTTTTGCTCCTCCTTCCAATCAGTGGGGTGGGGGACTAAGATCAATAAGTCCCAATCCGATTCAATATTGGCCTCTCCACGAGCCTAGGAGCCAAACAAAAGAACTTCAGCATCCTCATCAACCCTCAGGACTGTTTCTTTAATGCGATGTAGTATTTCACTCTTCTTGACTATGTATCAAATATATCGACTTTCTCAATTTTTCCCTAATGACCTGTAACGTTACTCTAGACGATCGGCCGGAGCTTCAGCGTAGGCTGGGCGGCTAGCGGGTGTTAGCGGCCGGCCTATCATCAAGTTCTAAAGCCAGCGTTATTGAGCTGGCTTCTCCTTTTCCCAAATTCTTTGCCAATTCAAAATATGGATTCTGATTCATTATTTGCCGGATAGTTATCCAACTGGGTAAGTCACCACCGAATTCGGCCGCAACTTCCTCCGTCACAATCAGTTCGACGAAAGTATCCCGTAAAATTTCCAATTTACTGATCTTGTTATATATAACCAGGCAGCTCGTGTCAGCAACGATCGCTTTCATACGTACTCAGAGTTCAATATCACTTACCTTTTCTATATCCTCAGCAGTCTCCCCAAATATCGAAACCCCGTATTTACCTATCTCTTCTAAAAATTGCCTTCTCGTTATTCCTACTAATTCTGCGGCCTGCCCAGAGGACAGTACCCCTTGCTCAAATAAAGAAGCCGCTATGATCATCCTGACTTTGTCAAGTTCTACTTCTTCCGGCAAGTTTATTGTTATTGTCTTCATTATCAATTATTTAAAATTGACGCTAAATCTATCTTATTAATAAGATAACACTTTTTTTTCTCGATCTGGTTCCTTTTTTATAGCTGGCCGCTAACAGGAAAGCGAGATGCGCAGTCCGAGGTGAAGAAAAAGAGATTCCGCGAAGCTGCAACATTTTTTCGAACCGAAGGATTGCGTTTGCGCGGTGTGGTGCGCTCGTCCGGCCGAAGAAAGGTGAGTGCATGACACCGCGCAAACGCGCTTTCCTGTTGCTGACGCCGCCGACCGAAGGGAGGATGGCGTCAGTAACGGTTTGCAGCTACAAGAAGTTGGCGATTTCGAAGCACTAAACTGTCTGCCTCCACAAAACATGATACGAAGAACAAAGCTTCATTTAACGACTGAACCGCCAATTTCTTGTAGGTGCTGTTACCTGCCGTTCTGCTCTTCTCACAAAGCACAATTGTTTGAAGTCATCACACACTTTGTCCGAAGCTGATTGCATGAGTGGTGATGTCGGTTTAGTTTGCATTAGTCTTGCTGGACAGCGCACTGCGAAAAGCCGCTTGGCAAGCATTCTTGAAGCGGTGCGGGAAGGCCACCAAATAGGCCAACCCCTAGTAAAACCACTGCAAAAGAGCATTTGCAAGCGCTTACCAAGGCAAATCCAGCACCTTCTCCCCAATCTCGTACCCCAGCCCAAGCCCGGCATCGGCGTCCATACGGAAGTGGACACCTATTGGTATGCGCGACAAAGCATTTTCCTCCGCCATGTCCAAGAAGCCCTCATAACTGCGCGGCGAACCGTTGAACTCGGTACGCCCTTCGTGGATACGATCTGTCATGGTGTAATCCGATCCGAACATATCCGTCAGTACCACCGAAGCAGCGGCACCAAAGGTAGCATGCCCTGAAGGGTAAGCGGGAAAGTTAGGCGTGAAAAACTGGCCAGAGCCATCCGGGCACATCACCGTGTTCCAATCTGAATCGCCCATCACTTGCCGGATATAGTCGATTGGGCGGACGTAGTTGAAGCGATACTTTTCTGCCCAACTGCGCACTCCCGCATCCGATAGCGCAAAACCAACTTTGGCGTAAGCTTCCAGCGCAGCGGGTAGATTGGGCGACTTCTCCTCAATTATTTGATTAGTTATGGCAATCCAACGGCCCGCAGGCGTGAAGGTAAGGATAGGGCAGTCATCACTCCAGAAATCGGCAATCCACCGCTGCTGGGACTGCGGGTCCGATTTTGCAATGGAGGTTTGTTCAATCACTTCGAGCGCCTCTTGGTATATTGCAGAGCCAGGGGCTTCGCTGTAAGGCAGCGGATCCGGGCATACTTCTGAGCCATCAGCTGCAAAAGTGCGCACATTTTCCCAGTAAGGAAGCAGGGCAGGCAAGTAGTCCGGGTAGGTAGGCTGCCAAAGACCGGGGCCGGCAGGCGGCACATAAATCGGGTCGGCATTGCGCCGAAAAGCCTCGTGCCCGGCAGCATCAGTAGCTGACCACTCAAAGACGGCCTCCGCTACGGCTGTGCCATAAGCAATAGAACGGCTGTAGGTAGCCGGGGATACCTCTTGCTGATATTTCAGGAATAAATCCGTACGAAGGCTGTAGATTCGAAACAGGTGTTCGGCAGGGGCTTCTGGCATCATCAACTCGATCATCCGCTCGTAAGTAGCGGTAAGTGCTAATGCCCAATGGTAAGCCTCGCCCGGCTCAGGATTGGGGATAGACAAGCCAGGGAAATATCCCCTAAGAGAATTATTGCGCTGTGGCATACCCGGCTGCACACACTCGTAAGCGGCCAGGCCTATGTAGCCGCTCGTACGGGCAGAAACCGGCGGGCGGTAGCCCGGCGTAAAGCGTTCAATTTCTAAATACAAGGTATTCCAAGCCAAAGGCACTTCACTATCGAAAGATGCCGCCGAGGTATTATCGATAGAAGAAATTGGCTCGTCAGGGTTACAAGAACTCACAATCAAGGAAAAGAATAGCCCGAACAGGGCAAACCTTCCCCCCCAAAAAAAAGTTGTTTTCATGAGATACTATGATACTATTGCTTATGTTATTTAATAAAATATATTGGAGATCATTTGCAATCTCGTACCGAAAACCGGAGCTGCCAGATTTTAGCATTATCAGGGTGCGAAACCGCGACTCGTTTTATAAAATCGTCAATCCGTTTTTCATAATATTTAATGGTATCCACCTGCGCTTTCATGCGCGCTGCTAGCTCTTGGTCTTGGCGCTCGGCTTCATCTACCTGATGTTGTACCCCATCCGGCAATCTCGGATACGCCTCAAA
This sequence comes from uncultured Saprospiraceae bacterium, assembly GCA_964479625.1. Lineage (GTDB taxonomy): Bacteria > Bacteroidota > Bacteroidia > Chitinophagales > Saprospiraceae > CAYZMS01. The sequence goes on along the minus strand of CAYZMS010000009.1, from coordinate 716 downwards.
CATCCGGATAAGACTAGCGTTACGCACCTTAAGCATATTACGGCGTTCATCCGCTGACATGGTAGCGGGCAGTTGCTCATCCATCGCGTACACTACCGTGTCCCATAGCTGCTTTGACTCGCGGTTGAGCTGTTCCATAGCACAATGCGCTTCAATAAGCTGTTTTTGCAAGCGGGCACCCTCCTGCGCCAACTGACCAGAAGGCTCATCTGCACAGCTTGAGGCAAGCAGCACAAAAAAGGCTATCCAAAGTGGCATCTTGGTTTTCATGATACAAATATACGGAGCCGATAATATCTAAGTTTCACTCTACCTCGCTTTTTTTTCATATTTGAACTATCCCATTTATTTTCGTAAACTGTGATCTCCTCACACTTCACCAATCTCTCCATTTATCTACAGCTCTAAACTTTTCACTCTTAATTCCCCATAGATACGGGGACCCGCTTCCGTCCAATTCTTTATTTTCCATTTCAAAAGTCCAAAGTTTTAGTTTGCCTCTTTTATCTTCTGCTCATACACTTTTAATAAATGCGTGTGGAATCGGTGCCCGGTAATCGTCATTGAGAATGTCTTCGGTGCTATTGAACCCGCAAACAACCTTGTTTTGGTACATATCCCGGTGGCGACCTTAACAATAATTTAATCGTTGATTAACTTTAGGTTCTTAATCAATACCGACTTTTGTCACCATCAAAAAAACACACTCTTTATGA
>CAYZMS010000008.1:0-149764 GCA_964479625.1 uncultured Saprospiraceae bacterium | reverse complement strand
ACTTTATCTCTCGCAACATTTTATCACGGCTCTTAGCCATATCCAATAATTACGATTATTGGACTATAAATTCATTCCGATCTATTTTGAGGCCGAAACTACCTTCAACTTCTCCATGGCCTCCTTCATAAAGGCTTCAAAAGCAAATGTTTTGTCTTCCAGGTCAATTTTATTGCTTTAGGTTAAGTCCATTTATTGAGGTAGTTTTGGAATAGTTTCGCAGTTGTTGTAAAAACATAGGCCTTCTGTGATCTTCGAAGATGATAGTTATTCTTCGAATTTGCACAGAAGGCCTTTTTTCGTCATCGTCCGAAAATTCGGGATGACTCGTGTTTGGCTATTGAAAACTAAACATCTAGTTGATCCACATCAAGCCCAATTCCACTCCCCAGAAACTGGGGTTTTCCACATATTGGTTATCATACCCCACTATGGCATTGTAGCGCCCCCGGAAGGAAAGTCCGAAGTCGTAGCTAAACTTGTAAACCCCTCCAAGGCTTGGAGAAAAACCAAACTTCACTTTAGATTCCTCTCCGTAAAAGGCGGATACCTGAGAGCGCTGGTACATAAAATAGGTACCGAAATCCAAGCCGGCTGTAGCTTCAAAGTTGGTTGAATTTCTAAAGCGGTAACGGGTATTAAACAAGACAGGCGTGAAATATACATTATGGCGGAAGGTACCGGTAACGTCCACGTTCTCCGCAGCGGATACCGTAGTGTAGATGTCCTTTTGATAGAAATCATTCCAGCCTAGGGAGCCACCGATCCCAAAATTATCATTAAAGAAATGGATAATGCTGAGGTTAAATCCGGCCCAGCTGGTTTCTTCAATGAAGTTCGTAAAATCGCTGCTACCTGGAAATGCCACCGAGTAGTGGTAAGCATATTGCGTATCCTGGGCTTTTACCGTGGAAAAGGCGAGCATGCTAAGGACAAAAATGAAAAATATGCGTTTCATGGTTAATTAGGTCTTTTGGGTCAATTAATCGAGATAAGGAGATTGTTCGAAAGCCTGATCGATGTTTTCGAGGGCCCGGCTGAGGTTGGTAGATGTATTATTGGACAAAACCCGCGTAAGGCCTGCCCACCAGTTGACAACAGGGAGGCCAGCATCTTCTGAACTATTTACGTCGATCATCTCAATGACCATGGCGCCCTCCGTAAAAGAATAAGTCACCACCCCACCGGGGTACCAGCCACCTCCGCCACACCACCAGGGGTAGAATGGATCACAGGGGTAGCCCGGATACCCCCACCACCAACCGGGGTAAAAGACATCCTGACTAAAAACGGTAGCATTAGCCACAGCATTGATGAAAAGGCCAGGGTTGTCTTCCTGGTCTACCCTGGTATAGCCACGGCTTTCCAGGTTCTGGATGATTTTATTGAGCAGCGGCTCATTAAATAGGTTATAAAACGCATCTTCATTAATCGGAGGCTCGTTCTCATCCTGAATGAGAATAATGGAATCAACGATGGCAAAGGTGCGGTCAATACTACCAAAATCCAGGTTATCATTGTAGGCAGTGGCGACAATATCCGTTTCCGAGTTAACGACATCATCTCCATAACGCGTACAGCTCGAAGCGATGATCAAAACACCGGTCAACAATAAAAGCGCCCGAAAGAAAGCTGATCTCATTTGTTTGGTATTTTTGGAGTGCAAATTAAATAAAAACAAAAGTAGTGCTTTTGAAAGACTTACAAAAGTAGGTTTTTCCTCAGCTGTCCGACAAAAACTAATACTGTAGGGAGTCGTTCTTTCCTTATATCTTTAGGCGCTTATCAAAAAGACAAATGTTCAAGAAATGAAGACTAAGATCATTTCCTACAATGTTAACGGGATTCGTGCAGCAATAAAAAAAGGGCTGGAAGATTTTATAGCAGCGAACCCTTTTGACATTGTTTGTATCCAGGAGACCAAGGCCGCTCCAGAGCAGGTAGATATGACCTTTTTCGAAAAAATGGGTTATGAACATTACTGGCATTCAGCGGAGAAGAAAGGGTATAGCGGAGTGCTTACCCTTTCGAAAATAAAACCCGATAAGGTGGTTGAAGGTATGGGGAATCCAAAATATGATGCGGAAGGTAGGGTATTACGTACTGATTTTGGAGATTGGACACTCCTGAACTGCTATTGGCCCTCAGGTACTACAGGAGATGTTCGACAAGAGTTTAAAATGGAGTTCCTGGATGACTTTAAAGCCTGGGTGATGGCCTTGCGGGAGCAACGTCCCCGGCTGATCGTTGTCGGGGATTATAATATCGCCCATACCGAGATCGACATTCACGATCCGGTGGGAAATAAAAAAACATCCGGATTTCTTCCCGAGGAACGAGCCTGGTTGACCGATTGGTTTGGGGAAGGGTTTGTAGATGCCTACCGACACCTTAATCCTGAAAAAGTAGAATACAGCTGGTGGAGTTACCGGGCGGGAGCCCGAGCAAAGAACAAAGGGTGGCGGATCGATTATCAATCAGTAAGCGATAACCTGCGCCCCGCTCTTAAGTCTTCCTACCACTTAAATGAGGCAGTACATTCAGATCATTGTCCTGTCTTTGTAGAACTGGACCTTAAGCATGCCTGACAGGATTGAAGTTCGACAGGGAAGCATTGAGGAGATAATGAAATTGGCGGTATCCATACCGGAGTTTTCAGCCCCTTTTTACTCCAGGGAGGAGTATCGCCAAAGGTTGGAAGGGAAAACTCATTTAATACTAACGGGGACCGTCGACGGTCGGCCTTCCGGGTTCAAGATCGGTTATGAAGAAGGGCCCGGTTTTTATTCCTGGTTTGGTGGGGTACTTCCCTATGCCCGGAGGAAAAAACTGGCTACCGCCCTTGCTGAATACCAGGAAGACTGGGTTTTTAAAAGAGGGTATACAACCCTTTGGTTTAAAACAAGGAACATTCACACAGGTATGTTGACCTTTGCTTTGAAGCGAGGTTTTATGATTACAAAGGTGGAACCCCGCGAACAACTTTCCGATTTCCGAATTTTTTTAGAAAAACAACGTCTACCTTAATGAAGCATTTACTGATAATTTTTCTTTTGGTTTGGGCCATAGCCGGTCAAACGCAGTCCATTTCCGGAGGGTTTAAAGCCGGTTTGAATTTCTCCCGCTTCGAGGGCCCCTCAGAGACCGGGCCCTCCGGAGATGATCTGGAGGAATTTTCTCTCACAACCGGATTTCACGTAGGAGGTATGGTTAATTTTAAGTTTAGTGACCAGTTCGGGATTCGTTCGGAGATCATGTACACGCAGATGGGAACGGAATACCAGTATGACGGGCCTTCCTATTTACGCTTATTTACGGCCCTGGGAGAAGCACTGCCTACTACGGGTGAACGTCGCATACGTTTAACGGTTAACAACGGATATGTAAGCATACCGATATCTGGGTATGCAAGGCTGGGGCCATTGGAGTTTTCAGCAGGAGTGTATGGCAGCATTTTGCTTGCCTCTACCGGTTCTGGCGAATGGCGGTACACCGGTGTTACCCCTGCGGGGCAAAATGTCCAGGAGGTCCTTACGGTTATTGATGCCCGTTATTTGAGAGATGAATTCCAGCAGGAAAACGTGGAGGATTTCACCATCCGCGCCCTGGATAACAGAGCGATCCAGATCCCCAATGAAGTGGGTGGGTATTACGATACCCAGGAAAATGATGAAAACCTGTATCGAACACTGGATTTTGGTATTCTGGGCGGACTTAGTGTTTATTTAAATCAGGGATTGTTTCTTGGGCTCCGTGCCAGTTATGGATTGTCAGATGTTACAAACGAAAACCAGGATATATACTATCGAATGTTAGGGGATGATGGACTGCCTTCTCCAAGTGAGGATAAGGATAGGAACTTTTCTCTGCAGACTTCCATCGGTTTTAGTTTTTAAGCGATTCATCAGTAGAGGGACAAAGCTGCACTGTACCTTTACTGATTTCGAATCTTTTGCTCGATCTTGGTAGTGGAATACCCTTCGATGAAGGGGAGGGTTTGGACCTTTCCGCCCAACCCGAGTACGAACGCTGCTCCGACAATATCTTCGACCTGATAGTCTCCGCCTTTTACCAGGAGGTCAGGCTGTATTTTTCGAATGAGCTCCAGTGGAGTATCCTGTTCGAACACGACTACTGCATCTACAAATGCCAGGCTGGCCAACATCATTTCACGGGTAAACTGATCATTAATGGGGCGGGTCGGTCCTTTCAGTCTTCTTACAGATGCTTCACTATTTAAACCTATCAGTAAATGGTCTCCCAAAGCCCTTGCTCTGGCCAAATAATGTAGATGCCCATAGTGCAGCAGATCGAAACAGCCGTTGGTGAAAACCAGCTTTTCCTTTTCCTTCCAAAAAGCGGACCGCCAAGCTGCCGCTTCTTCCCAAGACTTGATTTTCGATTTAATTTGGTCTAAAACTTCCATAGGGCATTTTAATAAAAAGCGTTGGGCTACTGACTTGTCTTTTAAGCTTCCGCTGTAGTGGATTGTACGGGGTTCCTGCGGTTAAATGCCGGCAGGATCATCAAAGCCATCAGGCCCAGCAAAACGTTGGTTCCAAGGTTGATAGAAAAGAAGGCAATATTAGCCCAGGAAAACCCATCTTCTCCACTAATCCCATAGATGGAAAGAGCTGTTTGAACCATATAGTGATAAGTACCCATTCCACCTGGAGAGGGAACTACTATTCCCCAGGCCCCAAAGGTGAACACTACCAAACCCACTTCCCAGGGAAGTTCCGAGGCAGCTTCGAAGGCATACATCAGGCAGTAGGTCATCAAAACATACATCCCCCAGACATTAATGCTGTGAAGGATGAATAACCACGGACGTTCTACTTTGCCAATGGATCGTAAACCCTCCCCAAATCCCTGAACAAGATTGGTGATCTTTTTAAACCAGCCCGCATCTTTTAAATGATTTCTGAATAAGTAGAATAAACCAACTACCAGTCCTCCCAACACGGCCGCGAAAAGAACAATGCGCCCCAATCCGCCAAACCTTCCGACAAAAGAGACATTTTCGTTAACAAAAGTGGAAATGGTGTCAAACTCCACTATGAAGGCTACAAGCGTTACCAGCATGATGCTGATCACATCAATAATCCGGTCAACCACGATAGTACCCATGACTTTTTCCGCCCCGATGTGTTCATAACGGGAAAGAATTCCGGCCCTGACGATCTCCCCCACTCGTGGTAATCCAAGGTTGGCAAAATAGCCGATCAAAATAGCCCCGATGGAGTTGATAAAGCGTGGCCGGACCCCCAAAGGATGGATGAGCATATTCCACCGTATAGCCCTGCTGACATTACTGATCAAAAATAATAAAAGGGCCATCGCGATCCAGCGGTAGTCAACATTGGCAAAGTCGGTAAGGACTTTATCCAGTAAACTGCATTCGGCTTCGGGAATCCCTTTGAGCGCACAGCTTTCTTTGTAATTCGCATTTTGGCTGCGGTATAAAAGCATCAAAATGCCGAGCCCTAGTCCCAAAAAGAGAATATACCTCAGGAAGAGGAACAGTCGTTTTTTCAAAATTGGTGTTTTGAACGAGTGAACTTCAATAGTTCCAAAACTAAATAGCGGGGCTAAAGTAAGGAATAGAATCGGAGGGAGGTACCGGTCCTTTTAGTAAATTAAATGCGGTTGTCCTCGTCTGGGAAAACAACGCTGGGCTTAAAGGTTTTGGCTTCTTCTGTTTCCATCCATGCGTAGGCTATAATGATGAGGATATCCCCTACCTGCACCTTGCGCGCAGCAGCACCATTGAGGCAAACTACACCGCTCTTCCTTTCTCCACGAATGACATAGGTTTCAAAGCGCTCCCCATTATTATTGTTGACGATCTGTACGCGTTCTCCTTCTATCAGATTGGCGGCATCCATGAGGTCTTCATCCAGTGTAATGCTACCAATATAATTGAGGTCGGCCTGTGTGACCACTACCCGGTGTATTTTGGATTTAAATCGTTGAATGAGCATGTCCATAGATTTATAAAGCCATACATTATTGCAGGCGAGAATAAGCGGAATTAGAAAACGTTTTTTGAAAGGTCAAATGTAGTGATTTAACCGCCCCAGGCCATATCCAAGCAAAACCATTTGCTTAAAAGGGATTTTCCTGAGCGTTCTTTTTAGACGTTAAAAAGTTTAATTTGTAACAATCCACTCTTGAAAACCTATTTACCTTTTAAAAGTTTCGAAAGAGGAACTCCAAAAGGGAAGAGAAAGAAGCTTGCTCTGTTGAAGCATTCACCAATGGAACCCGGCATTATTTGACCGGATGGACTACACTAAGGGGGAGGTTGTCAATAAGCCGTACGTCACCGGCCCAAACCGCCGTTACCGCTATTGCAGAAACTTCCGGGGAAAACTCAGCGATAGATTGAAGGTTTTTTTCATTAACGATATCAAAGTATTCAGGCCTTAACTCGACTTTTGCTAATCTGTCCTGAGCCTGCTGTTTAATTTCCTGGATTGTCATTTTACCCAGGTTCGTACGGGCAAATTCAAGGTTGCGGTAGATTTCTGCAGCCTTGGCGCGCAATTCTGGAGTGAGTCGGCTATTTCTGGAACTCATGGCTAACCCATCCTCTTCCCGGACTGTTTCTCCCACTATAAGCTCAACTTCAAGGCCGGTAGCTTCGATCATATGCCGAATGATCACCGTTTGTTGAAAATCTTTTTGGCCCATGATCAGTTCCTGAGGTTGTACGATTTTCAATAACCGATGAACCACCTGGGCCACTCCTTGAAAATGCCCCGGACGAAAGGCACCTTCCAGTACTTCATCTAAACCGCCAAAATCTAAATTTAGGTTGGTGTCTAGTCCCGGTGGGTAGACCTCCATGGCGTATGGCAGAAATAGAATATCGACTTCTTCTCCAAGCAGGGATCGGATATCCTGCCCTGGTGTTCGCGGATATTTTTCAAGGTCCGAGGGGTCGTTAAACTGGGTGGGGTTAACGAAAATAGAGCAAAGGGTGCAATCATTTCGTTCTTTTGAAAGACGTATAAGGTGGAGGTGCCCCTGGTGCAGAGCACCCATGGTGGGTGCAAAGCCTAAGCGTTTTCTTTTTTTTCGAAGGTTGTCAAGATAGGTTTGCAACCTGTTTACCCGCTTAAACTGGTACATGATCAACTATTTTCCGGTTTGGCTTTGGAGCAGCAAAGGGCCATTATGCAGAATGCAAAGGGCAATAATGGCAATTTTTTTTAGTATTTTTGCATTCTAGGTCATTGAATTCTTTTTTTCAAATTTACTTTTGACTGGTATGAGTAAAAAGAAAGTGCTGATTGTTACCCAGGAAATGCAACCTTATACTGGTGCCTCCGAAATAGCTGAAATCGCCCGGAAATTACCACAATACGTACAAGAGAATGGTATGGAAATCCGCGTACTGATGCCACGTTTCGGAACTATTAACGAACGGCGTCATCGCCTGCACGAAGTGGTGCGGCTTTCCGGTATGAATATAATTGTAGACGATAATGACTATCCTTTGATCATCAAGGTGGCTTCCTTGCCAGAAGCACGCATGCAAGTCTACTTTTTAGATAATGATGACTTTTTCAAACGAAAATTCATTTTTGAGGACGAAGATGGCCAGCCATTAGAAGATAATCCTGATCGAATGGTCTTCTTCTGCAAAGGTGTCCTGGAAACGGTTAAGAAGTTTGGCTGGGCTCCAGACATTGTCCACTGTCATGGTTGGATGACCAGTCTGATCCCCCTTTATCTGAAAACAGCTTATCAGAACGAGCCCTTATTCCAAAATGCTAAGGTGGTTTACTCCCTTTATCCGGAAACGGTGAATAATTCCTTTGATGATACCTTTTTAGCCAAAGCGACCATCAACAATCTTTCCCCTGAAGATCTAGCCCCCTACCAAAACGGAGCGGGAGCAAACCTTCACCAAGGGGCAGAAGTGTTTTCAGATGCGCTTGTGAAAGGGGGAGCGACAGGAAATAAATCGATCGACGCCATTATAGATAAAACGGATAAACCTGTACTGCAAGCAGGAAATGAGGAGGAAGATTTGTCAGCTTACTTGGAATTCTACCAACAATTACTAGCCGAAGAAGTAACAGAATAGGAAGGTTTTAGAAAAAATAAACTTTCCTTTCTTTTTTGTTTGGGAGTCTCAAAGCAATGAAAGAGCTTTGAGACTCCCTTTATACTTTCGCATACAACCCGTCGATTACTTTTTTCAACCTTAAGGCAGTTCCGGCGGTTTTCCCGGAATTAAACAAAACGATAAGCCACGCTTTTATGCTATGCCATTTCTCTCGACTGAACTTGTTGATATATTCGATCTTTATTCTTGGCTGGGGTTTGAGTAGTTGCTCCAATCCAACAGAAATTGGATCTTCTATTTTAGCTAACGAAACGGTTAATCTCGAATTTACGGATACCCTAACGATCGAGATGTCCACCCAGCGCAGTGATTCCGCCCTGGTCTATTCCTTATCGTCTTTAGCCACTTACTTTTGCGGTCAATTAAATGATCCCGTTTTTGGAAAAACGGAATCCCTTATCTATGCACAGGCCCGACCGGATTTCTTTGTACCAAACTTCCCCCAGTTGGGAGGGGTCGATTCTTTCATTCTGGTGCTGGTGTACGATACAGCCAATACCTATGCTGATATCAATGCTCCTTTTACCTTAGAAGTGAACCGACTATCCGAGTCCATTTCCGGGAATTCCTTTTATTATTCCGATACTTCCTTTGCTGCAGAAGCGGGCTTGCTGGCAGTGAAAGAGTTTACTCCCAATTTTGATTCGACTATATTTATAGACTTCCCATCAGAGATCGATATCCCAATTCGGGACACCTCCTTTTTTCCTCATTTGCGAATACCCATGCCTCAGGAATTGATCAACGAATTTGTGCTGTATGATAGTCTTACCATAGCTAATGACAGTGCCTTTGTAGAGGCGTTTAAAGGGCTGGAGTTAAAAGGTACTGGTAATACGAACGCAATTTTAGGTTTTGATCTGGCAGATGTCCGGTCCGGTTTATTTATGTATTATACGCTGGATACCATCCAACGACAATACCAGTTCAACTTGCTGCAAGGCATAAAAACCATGAACTACCGGCATGACTATTCCGGTACCCAGGTGGAAGAAGCCCTGGAGTCACTAGAGGAGGAAAGGGAATTTGCTTATGTCCAGGGTTTAGCGGGTACGGAGATCCGGATTCAATTCCCGGGAATCCAGGAATTGGGGAACATCGTGGTCAATAAGGCAGAATTGGAGATTACCCTGGGGGCACCGGAAAATGATCAACTCTCCCTGTTTTCCCCAGCCCCCCAATTGATCCTCAATGCCTTGGAAGAAGATGGCAGCCTTTCTTTTATTCCAGACGTTGAACTAGGGATCGTTTCAGGGCGTTTGGATATTATCTTCGGGGGAGGTTATGAAGAAGAAGGGCAAAGGTATGTTATGGATATCAGCAACCACTTTCAGCGAATGGTAGAAGGGGAGGTGACGAATGAATTGGCCCTGACCGTTTTCCCAAGAACTACGGCTCTTTCCCGGAGTGTAATAAATACTAAACGGTCGGTAGAAGGAAAACCCGTCTTGCGATTGAATTATACCCTTTTGGAAGAGTAAAGGAAAAGGTGTTGTAACAGCCGCCGTAATGCTGGATTGTAGACTTACCCAAAATTAAAACAACTATGTGTGGAATTGTCGCTTACCTTGGTCCCAAGGATGCAGGTCCCTTACTTATAAAGGGCCTGAAACGGCTGGAATATCGCGGATATGATAGTGCAGGGATGGCCGTCCTGAACGGAGACCTCCGGGTGATCAAACAAAAAGGAAAAGTAAACAAGCTGGAAGTAGCTGCAAAGGATAATACGAACAATGCAACCATTGGGATCGCCCATACCCGCTGGGCGACACACGGCCTTCCAAATGATGTAAACGCCCACCCGCACCAATCCCTTAACGGCCGACTCGCCTTAGTTCACAATGGGATCATTGAAAACTATGAGTCGTTAAAAAAAGCCCTCGAAAAAGAAGGCTTCACCTTTACCAGCGAAACAGATACCGAGGTGCTGGTCAATCTGATCCAGGCTATTCAGGATGATGGCAACCTTCCCGTAGAAGAAGCCGTTCGCTTAGCCATGAAGCGGGTGATCGGAGCCTATGCCATAGTGGTCATCGATACTCAAGAGCCGGATAAATTGGTGGCTGCCCGAAAATCAAGCCCATTGGTGGTGGGTATAGGAAAAGACGAATACTTTTTCGCATCAGATGCTACGCCTATCATTGAATATACCAACCGGGTCGTTTACCTGAATAACGAGGAACTGGCTATTGTAAGACGAAATGGTGAACTGGATATAAAGTCGATTGATAATGAGCGCCAAACGCCTTTTGTGCAGGAGTTGGACATGAAGATCGAAATGCTGGAAAAAGGGGGATACGATTACTTCATGCTGAAAGAGATTTTCGAGCAGCCGGAAACCTTACGCAACTGCATGCGGGGGCGGATTAATGCCGAGAAGGGCTGGATTCAGGTATCGGGCATCAGGGAGTATGCAAGTAGGATGAAGAATGCCCGTCGGGTTATAATGGTAGCCTGCGGAACATCCTGGCATTCGGGCCTGATTGGAGAGTATTTATTCGAGGACCTGGCACGGATCCCGGTGGAGGTGGAATATGGCTCTGAATTTCGTTATCGGAATCCAATATTGGATGAGGAGGACGTCGTCATAGCTATTTCCCAATCTGGGGAAACGGCCGACACATTAGCGGCATTAGAGCTGGCTAAACAAAAAGGAGCCTTAACCTATGGAGTTGTTAATGTTGTGGGGTCCTCCATTGCCCGGCTTACGGATGCTGGTTCCTATATCCACGCCGGCCCCGAGATCGGGGTTGCTTCTACCAAGGCATTCACCGGTCAGGTAACACTATTGAGCCTCATGGCCCTAAACCTTGCCCATCGACGGGGGACCATTTCCAACCAGCGCTATCACGAATTGATCGCTGCACTGGTACGCATTCCCGAAGCGATCACAAAGGTGCTGGAGCAGGCGAATAAGATCGAGTTTATTGCTTCTGAGATCAAAGATCGACGCAATGCACTCTACCTGGGGCGCGGATATAATTTTCCGGTGGCTTTGGAAGGGGCACTTAAGCTGAAAGAAATTTCGTATATTCACGCTGAAGGGTATCCGGCCGCTGAGATGAAGCACGGCCCTATTGCCCTGATTGACGAGGAAATGCCCGTCATTGTAATTGCAACTAATAAAAGTGCCTACGACAAAATTGTCAGCAATATTCAAGAGGTCAAGGCCCGCTACGGAATGGTCATTGCCATTGTACCTGAAGGAGACCTGCAGATCAAGAACCTTGCTGATTACACTATCGAAATTCCTGCCACTGAGGAGCCGCTCACGCCGCTGGTTTCGGTCATTCCATTGCAACTGCTTTCCTATTACATCGCCGTAATGCGAGGCTGTGATGTCGATCAACCCAGAAATTTAGCTAAATCCGTTACGGTTGAATAAGCGGTAGTAAACCTCCAGGCTTTTTTAATGAAAAAATGAATAATGGGACCTTCTGATTTTGAATTGGAATACAATTCCGGACGGGATATTTTAATTATTCCGGAATATGGACGCCACGTCCAAAAAATGATCGATCATGCAAGAACGATCGAAAAACCCGAAGAACGCCAGCAATTTGTAGAGCGAGTGATCAATCTGATGATGCAAATGCATCCTCAGAATCGCAATTTGGATGATTATAGAGATAAGCTCTGGAAGCACGTTTTCCGGATCGCCAATTACGATCTGGAGGTCGAAGCTCCCCATGGCCTTAGACCTTCACCTGAAAGTGATGCCAAAAAACCTGAACCGATCGGTTATCCGATAACAGAAGCCCGCTTTCGACACTATGGGCACAACGTGCAAACCCTCATCAAAAGAGCGCTTGATATGGAGGCGGGGCCCAAACGAGACGGTTTCGTCAAAGTGATCGGCTCTTACATGAAACTGGCTTACCAAACCTGGAACAAAGAACATTACGTAAGCGACGATATTATTAAGTCTGACCTGGAATCTCTTTCTAATGGTGAGCTCTCCCTGGACGAGGAGACTGCTATTGATAACCTCGCAAGTCCTAATCGTCGCAGAAAACGCTCTAACGGCAGTTATTCAAATAACAATAAGGGGCGTGGCCGCAGCAATCGCGGCGGTAAACGCAAATAAGCCACCCGGCTATGAAGTTGGACGCCTTTGAAGTTCAGGGAGAAGCACAGTTGAAGGGAGCACTTGATCCGCAAGGAGCCAAAAATGAAGCCCTGCAAGTGCTTTGTGCGACCTTACTCACTGAAGAAAAAGTCCGAATCGCCAATTTACCGGATATTCAGGATGTTCGACGATTGAGGGAACTGCTTGAAGGTCTGGGAGTAGAGGTGGAACAGGAAAATGCGCATACCTTCACTTTCCAGGCTAGGAATATAGACCTGGATTACATCCGCAGTGAAGCTTTTCAGGAAAATGCACGCAGAATAAGGGGTTCGGTTATGCTGCTCGGCCCACTGCTCGCCCGCTTTGGTAAAGCTTTTTTACCTCAGCCAGGTGGAGATAAGATCGGACGCCGGCGGCTGGATACTCATTTTCTTGGATTGGAAAAACTCGGCGCTAAGTTCCAATACGATGAGGTCAATAATCAATACCTGGTCCAGACCAATGGGCTAACCGGTGCCAATATCCTCATGGAGGAAATCTCCGTAACAGGAACTGCTAACGTCGTTTTGGCTGCCGTTTTGGCTAAGGGAGAGACGATGATCTATAATGCAGCCTGTGAGCCCTACGTCCAGCAACTATGCCGCCTTCTTAATCGGATGGGTGCCAACATTGCAGGTATTGGCTCTAACCTACTTCAGATTCGTGGAGTTGCAGAATTGGGTGGGGCGAATCATCGCTTATTGCCTGACATGATCGAGATTGGCAGTTTCATTGGGTTGGCCGCCATGACGAGTTCTGATATTACCATACGAAATGCGGCTGTAAACGAATTGGGTATCATCCTCCGAACATTCGAACGAATGGGGATTGTGTTGGAAGTGGATGGAGACGATATTCGGGTTCCTGCACAGGAGGAGCAAGAGATCCAAACCTTTATTGACGGCTCCATCATGACCATTTACGATGCTCCCTGGCCGGGTTTTACGCCGGATCTGATGAGCATTATCCTGGTGGTGGCTACGCAGGCGAAGGGTTCGGTGCTGGTACATCAGAAGATGTTCGAAAGCAGATTATTCTTTGTGGATAAATTGATCGACATGGGGGCCCAGATTATTCTTTGTGACCCACACCGGGCTACGGTAATTGGCCTGAATCGTCGCTATAAATTACGAGGCATTTCTATGACTTCTCCCGATATCCGGGCAGGGGTAGCACTATTGATCGCGGCACTTTCCGCCCGTGGAAAAAGTACGATCTATAATATACATCAAATCGACCGAGGTTACCAACGCATTGACGACCGCCTGAATGCCATCGGCGCAAAAATCACCCGGATTTAATGAAGATCCTTTACAATGTTACCGTTAAGGTAGAAATAGAAGTGCATTTGCAATGGTTGAATTGGATGAAAAGGGTGCACATTCCAGAAGTGATGGCAACTGGTAAATTCGAGGAGTATAAAATTTGCCGACTGATGGGAGTTGATGAAGTAGATGGGATCACTTACGCCATCCAATACCTTTGTCCGAATATGGTTACTTTTCAACTTTATCAGGAAAAAGACGCCTATCGCCTTCAAAAAGTACACTACCAAAAGTTTAACGATCAGTTCGTAGCCTTTCGAACGGTTATGCAGGTCATTGAAGAATTCAAAAGCACGTAAAAGGTGGCATTCTGCTAAGTGATTGTTTCCCCTTTTAATTTTTTCAGCGTATTTTCGCTAATGCAGTTTGTAATGGATGAAACCTACCTGCCGCTTTCTTGTTCCCTTTGTTAAAGGCAAGGAAGATATCTCTTTTTATCCCTAACAAAAAAACCACATTATGGAGTTTCAACTTTTAGAAGAACATCTTGCCGTTCGAGAAGCAGCACGGGAATTTGCTCAGAAGGAATTGCTACCTGGCGTGATAGAACGGGATGCCCACATGATCCACCCTACGGAACAATTAAAAAAAATGGGAGAGCTGGGGTTTATGGGTATGATGACTGACCCTCAGTATAATGGAGGGGGTATGGACACTTTGTCCTATGTATTGGCCATGGAGGAAATATCAAAAATAGATAATTCTGCTTCTGTTGCCATATCTGTAAATAATTCCCTGGTTTGCTGGGGGATCGAAGAGTATGGTACGGAAGAACAAAAGTCTAAATACCTGACCAAACTGGCTACAGGTGAATGGATTGGCGCCTTTTGCCTTTCCGAGCCAGAAGCAGGTTCTGATGCAACCAGCCAGCGCACCGTTGCCCGGGATATGGGAGATCATTACCTTTTAACCGGTGTTAAGAACTGGATCACCAATGGAGGGACTTCTCAATTGCACATCGTAATGGCGCAGACGGATGCCGAAAAGGGCCATAGGGGAATCAATGCTCTGCTGGTGGAAACGGATTGGGAAGGGGTGCATATCGGGGCGAAGGAAGATAAGTTGGGTATTCGCTCCTCTGATACACACACCATTAGTTATAATGAGGTCAGAGTTCCTAAGGCTAACCGGATTGGAGAAGATGGCTTCGGCTTTAAATTTGCGATGAAAACCCTTTCAGGAGGGCGCATCGGTATTGCCGCTCAGGCCCTGGGAATTGCTGGTGGTGCCTATGAATTGGCTGTTAAATACGCGAAAGAACGAGAAACTTTCGGCAAAACTATCAGTCATCATCAGGCAGTTGCTTTTAAATTGGCCAAAATGGCCATGGATGTGGAAGCTGCAAAAATGATGGTTTACCGCTCTGCATGGATAAAAGATCAGGGCCTGGACTATAACGCAGCTAGTGCAATGGCTAAACTATTTGCATCGGAAGTAGCAATGCGAACCACCGTGGAGGCAGTTCAGGTACATGGCGGTTACGGTTATGTAAAAGAGTACCATGTAGAAAGGTTAATGCGAGATGCAAAGATCACTCAAATATATGAGGGTACTTCAGAGGTTCAACATATCGTTATCTCCCGGAACCTTTTGGACAATGAACTGTATTTGCCGATTGCAGGGATAGATGCTTTGCAGCAGGCTTAATGAACCATGGAGGCTCCCAAGGGGTTTCCTAGAACATGAATAGATCTATTCGAATTGCTCAATTTTTCGGAATACCCGTAAAATTGCATTGGTCCTTCTTGTTGATCTTTGTCTATGTTGGGTATGTCTCCGTGCAGCAATCCTGGGGAGCAGCAGGAACAATATGGGCGTTATTCTTTGTGTTGGCGCTTTTCACCTGTGTAGTCTTACATGAGTTTGGGCATGCCCTGACCGCCCGTCAATACGGTGTGCGTACCCGTGATATCATCTTATCCCCCATCGGAGGGGTAGCCCGACTGGATCGCCTTCCTGAAAAACCCTTTCAGGAGTTTATGGTAGCTATTGCAGGGCCATTGGTTAACCTGCTGATCGCTCTGCTTCTATCCCCCTATTTGCTTCGATTTGAATGGACGACTAGTCGCAACTTTTTCCTCAGTTTATTCAATGAGGGAGGAAACTATTTCATGCCGGATCTGGCACCCTTCGAATATTTTTTTCTGGGGATCATTGCATTGAACCTTACCCTTGCTGCCTTTAATTTGATCCCTGCTTTTCCAATGGATGGTGGTCGAATTTTAAGGGCTCTTCTGGCGAGTCGAACATCCCGGCTGAACGCCACCCGGATCGCAGCTTATGTAGGGCAGGGAGCAGCAATAGTTCTAATTACGCTGGGCTTATTCCAGGGTGACAGCCTGATCTTTATCTTTATTGGAATATTCGTTTTTATCACTGCATCTGGTGAGTACCGGATGGTTCGAACAGAGGAAATGCTTGCCAGGTATGGTGTCACGGAAGTAGTTCGGCGCTCTTTTATAAGAATATATAAAGATGATCCTATGGAGGAGGCTCTGAGGTCGTACCAGACAGGAAGCGAAAAGCATTTTCTGGTTTTAGACCAATGGCAATCTCCGGCTGGAGTTTTGCAGGAAAGCCAGATCATGAATGCCTTTCGGGCTAAAGATTTCGATAGCCTGGTAAAGGATTATTATACACCGATGTCAGATTTGAGTTTTATCCTGGAGGATGATAACCTCAAACAAGCCCTCAACCGAATTCAGGAACATGAGATCCAATTATTACCCGTTTTGAACAAATGGGGAGACCTGGTTGGAGTTCTGGACTTCAAACAGCTGACCGTTTTTCTTAAACTCATTTCCCAAAAAAACGTTAAGCTGTAAGTTTGAAAAGTAGTACCGATTGTCTAAGAAATAGGAGAGAAGGTGTAGGGTAGCCTTTATGATTATTTAGGCCCTAAGTATTTACCTAATGCCCCTCCTTTTCGAAAATATAGAATATGAGTAAAGACTTTTACCCCCTTAAGGTAAAACAGCTAAGATCAGAAACCGCTGATGCAGTTACTGTTCTTTTTGAAGTACCAGCAGCACTTAAAGAAACCTTTCGATACACTCAGGGGCAGTACCTTACCTTGCGCTTTGAGGTCAGGGGAAGACAAGAAAGGCGGGCTTATTCCATGTGTAGCAGCCCTCTTGAACCCGAGTTAGCCGTTACGGTGAAACGAGTCAAAAAAGGCCTCGTTTCTAACCATATCCACGACCAGTTGAAGGTTGGGGACCTGGTTTCCGTTATGCCCCCTGAAGGCCGGTTTTTTACACAACTGGATGCAGATCAACGAAAAACGTATTACCTGATCGGTGCTGGTAGTGGAATTACACCACTCCTTTCCATTATTAAAACTACACTGGAAGAGGAACCTCAGAGCAGCCTTCATTTGCTTTATGGTAATCGGAATGAGGAGACGATTATCTTTCAAAAAGAGCTGGACGAGTTGGTTCAAAAGTACGAAGGGCAATTGAGCGTTACCCATGTATTGAGTCGGCCAAAACGAGAAAAACCCAAAGGAATAGGTGGGCTGTTCAACAAAGGAAAATCTAATTGGGAAGGCCTTACCGGCCGCATCAGAAAAGCACTTTTGCTGGAATGGCTGGATAGTTATCCCGCAGATGCAAAATCCGCAGAATATTTTATTTGTGGTCCTGGTGATATGATTGACCGGGTGGAGCAGGCCCTGAGCGAAAGTGGTGTCCCTGAGGAAAATATCCATACGGAACGCTTCATCAGCGGTCGTACAAATACTAATTCCCAGGAGGGCCTGGATGGGGCAAAACTGGTGGCTAAACTCAATGGGACAACCGTAGAAACGACCGTTCCCCAGGGAAAAACGGTGCTTGATGTATTGTTGAAAGAAGGGCACAACCCGCCTTATTCCTGTCTGGCTGGGGCTTGTTCGACCTGTATGGCAAAGGTAGCTGTTGGTTCGGTAAAAATGGATGCCTGTTTCGCTTTGGATGAGGAAGAAATCCAACAGGGTTATATCCTTACCTGCCAGTCGCATCCAACCAGTGCAACCATAGAAGTGGATTTTAATGTGTAGCCTCTGAAAGTTTGTCTTTTAAGAGGTTTTATGGTCTGATTTCTTTGAGGCACTATTGGGTTTGCTTCTGAGCTTTGCCTTTTTTTCTGTAACTTTACCAATGAACGATCTGCCAATGGCCGTCCCGGCTGACATTCCCATGAACAAGGCGGTTTTCATTCGACCTTTTGGCAAGGTATTTGTCTGAAAGCCTATCAGGAAGTTTTCTTAACGTTTCCATTTTACCTTTTTAACGATCCGATAATAAAACTTCCAGCCTGTAAATCGTCTAACATGAGAATACTACAGCTGCTACTATGACCAGACCTCTATTCCTGTTGTCCCTACTTCTGCTTTCTCCCTTTTTAAAAGGACAGGCGCCCCTTCAATTACCTGTTTACGACGTTTTTCATTACGATAATGCCTATGCTTTTGATGGCCCCATGATTAGCCACGATGGGACTCGTCTTTTTTTAAGTCTACTGGATCACCCGCGTAATTATGGAATAGAAAATAAGGCAGATATATGGTTGCGAACCAAGGAAGGGTCAGGAAATGTGCTTTCAAAACCGTTGAATCTCAGTGCACCCGCCAATTCCAGAGGAAGCGACCTGTTCGCTGGGTTGCGATATGATGAACAGGTTCTCTTTGCGGTTAGAAATGGAAATAGCCTTTTTCGCCTGGAAAAAGAAGGTCGATTGTTCGAGCTTCCCCAACGAATGCGTGTTCCCGGTGTAGGAGATTTTGAAGAAATAAGTGATTGGCAGGTCACTACTGATGGAGCTCTGCTATTGCTAAGTGGGGCCAGGGATGGGCAAACAGATATCTTTTTAGCGGAAAGAACCGGGTTACTTGAATGGGGACCGCTCATCCCTCTTAATAGACTCAATTCCAACCTTTCGGAAAGTACCGTTTTTTTGGCGGCCGATCACAAGACTATTTACTTTTCATCTGGTCGGTATTCAGAGGAGGGGACCGAACGGTTATTTGTCAGTCGAAGATTGGGAGAAGGCTGGGAGAAGTGGTCTGATCCGGTACTATTAGAAGGGACCATTGATCAATCAAAAGAAACCAAAGACTTTTCTGTTAATATTTCCGGTGATCAGGGCTGGTGGCTGGAAGATGGCCGGTTAACCCAGGGGGAGATCCTAAAACAACAACGGCCACAAGCTGCTCTTCAGGTCAAGGGAAAGTTGTTGACCGGGGGGGTACACCCGGAAAATGAGGCCAAAATTTGCTACTTCCCTCTGGAGCTGCCCATAGAGCTTCATAAAAAAAACGGGTATGCCCTGAAAGGGCAATCTGATTTTTCCATACTACTACCTGAGCCCAAGGCTATCGGGTTTTATCTGGATTCAGAAGTGTTGTTCTCTAGTAGTTATGTCGTTCGGGCAGGCACAAATTGGCAGGGAGGAGTGGATTTCACCCCACAGTCTTACTTGCCCAACCCCTCTCCTTCACCTATGTCTGGGGCTTCTGGTAGCCAATGGGCGCCTATGCAAAGTTTAATACCTGTTCCCCAAGATATTTTTTCCGGGCTTACTTCCGATACTCAGATTCGTTTAGATATTGAAGTGGCTGACTCCCAAAAAGAGCAGGCCGTCCAGTTAGGGTTAATTCAGTATGCATCAAATGCAATAGAACCCCTGGAATTTGCCCGGGAGGACATTGATCGCTTAGTGATTTGGTTACAAAGGCATCCGGAACTTCGAGCAAATATTATAGTCTATACACATGCGGGCTGCCAGACTGATTTTGCCAATTCCCTTACCCGACAACGTGCTGATTTACTAGTAGCTAAACTTATTAGCGCCGGGATCGACCCCAACCGCCTAAACGGGAAGGGACAAGGTGCCCTGGATGCCTTACCCGGTGTTCCACCGCTAAAACAACAGCGGGTAATGGTCACTTTCGAATAGTATCTAAATATGGCATTCGTTTCGGAAACGGTTATTGATCAAGTAGTAGAGAAACTGGGTAATGACGAAATTTCCCGAGCAGAGGGTCTGGAAAATTTGGAGTTGAACCAACCAGCCATCACGGGGTATTTCTTCTCCGAAGGTTTTTCTGTCTTCAGCCAGCAAGAGCGGGAGTATACACTTTACCTGCTGTTGGTCATCTGGGAGTCGTTTCGAACGATAAACCCCGAAAGTATTCCAGTAGATGAAGATCAATTGATGGAGGCCGAAGATCAAAACTGGAGCCTTATAGAAACCAATAAAGCCCAGCGTTTTCGCGATCGACTGGATGTGTTTTTCAAGGATTATCCTCAAGAAGACCTGCTGGCATTTGTGGAAGATGCCTTGCTGGATGAAGAAGATGAAATTTTAGCCAAAGAAAGCCGGGAGCCCCTTTTCGTTGCCCTGAAATCTGTAATCGACTGTCTATTAAAGAACTAGAAAGGTTATGGGTTTTGAGTAAAATCTATTGATCAAAAATCACACCCCTTCCGGTTTTTGAATGCGAATATAAACCTGTTTGGAAATAGGGGTTTTACTTCCATCCGCATATTGATCGTGAGGTATAAGCACATTTGCTTCCGGAAAATAGGTTGCAGTACACTGTCGGGGAATGGGGTAAGAGATGACCGTAAATTGGCGGGCTCTTCGCACCCTACTCTCATATTCACTTATCAGATCGACAGTAGCCTCTTCCATTAACCCTTGCTCTCTTATATCTTCCGGGTTCATCAAAATGACCCTACGGGCATTTTTTAGCCCCCGGTACCGGTCATTCAGGCCATAAATCGTGGTATTGTACTGGTCATGGCTACGAATGGTCATCATTAGGAAATGGCCATCCGGTATGCTATTATCCGGTAAGGGGTTGATAGTAAACTGTGCTTTTCCTGAGGGGGTGTTGAAAGTCTGCTCCCTGGCACCATTTGGTAAATAAAAGCCACCTGGTTCCCGCACCCGGCGGTTGTAGTCCTGGAATCCAGGGATTACTTTTTCTATGGCATCTCTTATTCGGTCATAATTGGCAATCATGCCTTTCCAATCGATTTTGGACCGCTCACCAAGAGTTGCCTGGGCAAGGCCTGCGATAATGGCCGGCTCGCTAAGTAAATGATTGGATGGAGGAGGAAGGATACCCTTTGAGCTATGAACTACTCCCATTGAATTTTCCACACTAACGAATTGTTCGCCACCTTCTTGTAGGTCCGTATTCGTCCGGCCCAAACAAGGTAAGATCAGCGCCTGCTTACCCGAGGCAAGGTGAGAGCGGTTAAGTTTGGTAGAAACCTGAACGGTAAGAGTGCATTTAGATAAAGCCGTCGCAGTGAATTCAGTATCCGGAGCGGCGGAAAGGAAGTTTCCTCCAAGTGCAAAAAAGACCTTTGCCCTTTCCTCATGCATTGCCCGGATAGCATCGACGGTGGCAAACCCGTGTTTTCGGGGAGGTTCAAAACCAAATACCTCCTTAAGCTTATCCAAGAATTCGGCTTTGGGTGCCTCCCAGATTCCCACGGTGCGGTCGCCTTGTACATTGCTATGCCCCCGAACGGGACAGGTACCGGCACCGGGTTTACCTATGGCCCCCAGTAAAAGTAAGAGATTAACGACCTCCTGTATATTCGCTACGCCATATTTATGTTGGGTAAGGCCCATGGCCCAGCAAATGATGACTTTTTTCCGCTTTTTTAACAGTTCAACGGCGGCTTTGATATCCTTCCGGTCTATCCCGGCAACAGTAGCGAGTTGGTTTACGTCCTGCTTCTTCAAGTCTTTGATCAATGCTTCGTAACCTTCTGTGTTTTTGGTAATAAAATCAAAGTCGAACACCGATCCGGGATTTTTTTGTTCCTCGTGGAACAAAAACAGCATTATTGCTTTCAGCAGGGCTATATCTCCACCAATGCGCACCGGCAGGTGTAGGTCAGCAATAGCTGTTCCTCCTGTAAGCATTTTTAAGGGACGCTGGGGATTAGTGAAGCGAACGAGCCCTGCCTCTGGAAGTGGGTTTACGCTGATGATCTTGCCACCATTCTCCTTGCATCGCTCAAGAGCCGACAACATACGCGGGTGATTGGTACCGGGGTTTTGCCCCATAACTATGATGAGTTCTGCTTCGAAAAAATCAGGCAGGGTGACAGAGCCCTTTCCTATTCCCAGGGTTTTCGCAAGACCCACACCACTTGATTCGTGACACATATTCGAACAGTCGGGTAAATTATTAGTACCAAATTCCCGTACGAACAATTGATAGAGGAAGGCCGCTTCATTGCTGGTTCGGCCGGAGGTATAGAAAATGGCTTCATCCGGAGTATCCAGTTGGTTTAATTGGTCGACGATGAGTTGGAAAGCTTCCTCCCAGGAAATGGGAGAATAATGTGTAGCCCCTTGCCGAAGGACTAAAGGTTCGGCCAGCCTTCCTTGTTTGCCAAGTTGGAAATCGGACCAGGTCTTCAGTTCCTTCACGCTGTGCTGAGCGAAGAATTCCCTGCCTATGGTTTTTTTCTGGGCTTCCTCTGCAATTGCTTTTACGCCGTTCTCGCAGTATTCTCCCAGGCGGGAGCGCTCGTCTTCCGGATCCGGCCAGGCACAACCCGGGCAATCTACCCCTCCCTTCTGATTTAGTTTGAATAAGGTTTTTACTGCTTGACCGGGCTGCATGTACTTCCCGGCATGGTGCAAAGCGGTCAGGATACCAGGTAAACCTGCCGAGTTGGTCTTGGATTTGCTTACTGAAAGTTTCGGATCTTTACTGGACATGAATTTGGGTAATTTATTGAAGGCTAGCTGGAGTACATTTTCTTAATTTATAGAAAATTTGGGAAAAATGGATGATTGGAAAAAACCATTGGCTGATAGTGGTATCGCGCCGATTTTCTCATCCTCCAATAAATAAATACCTTTATTTCAAATGAATGCGATACTCCAACGCCTCCCTTTTGGATTAATGGCCTTTCTTGCAATAGGTGTAAGTTTTTACGCCTTTGCTTATTTATTTGTTCGGATGCCTTTTCTGGAGGGTAAGGGGGCCCTTGCGACAGATCCGGTATGGCAATTTTTTTTTCATCTGCATTTTTTGGGAGGTGGAGTGGCATTATTGATCGGGTGGTTGCAATTCTGGAGAGGGTTTCGAAACAACAATATGGCGCTGCATCGGTGGTAAGGTAAAGTCTATGTGGTAGCTATTTGCCTGGTTGGGGCTTTGGGCGGAGGATATGCCGCCTTTTTTGCAATGGGCGGATTCCCTGCCCAAGCAGGTTTTTTCCTGTTGGCCTTGCTTTGGTGGGCAACGACCTTTATGGCATACTGGGTAATCTGGAACGGGCAGCTGGCCACCCACCAAATGTGGATGACTTATAGTTACGCCCTTACCCTGGCTGCAGTTTCCCTGCGGCTGGAATTACCCCTTTTTCAAGCACTGGGTCTACCCTTTATGGAAGCCTACACCGCTATCGCCTGGTTGTGCTGGGTGCCAAATTTGATCATAGCACATAGCCTGATCCTTAGCCATCAATTAGCACCCGCCCTAAAAAAGTAATTCCTGACAGCCTGCATCAACAGATGGAGAAAATGTAAAGCGCTCTTTCCGGAATACTCTATCCTCCAATGGTAGACATAGATTCTGAAACGGGCAATCCGAAATCTCGTCTTCGCTCTGCCTCCCAACCATCCCTGGCCCGATTCCCTAGTGCTTCAAGAAAGGTGTCCTGGATTTGTTCATCTGTCGCACCAGCCCGCATCAGGTCGCGCACATTGAAAACTCCACTATCGTAGAGGCAGGTTTTCAATATGCCCTGGGGGGTCAACCGGATCCGGTTACAGGTACCACAAAATGTTCGGCTATAAGCAGCGATAATACCAATGCTGCCTTTATAAGCAGGAACGGCATAACGCATGGCAGTAGAGTTGGGCGGATCCTTCAACTTTTGGAGTGTGGGGAAATGCCGGTGTAAATGTTCGAGTATTTTTTTGTGCGTCCACTCCAAAACAGGATAGTGACTGCCTTCTCCATTGAAAGGCATTTCCTCAATGAAGCGGACTTCTATGGGGTGCTCTCTGGTTAGTTCAGTCATGGGTATGAGGTCGGCGATATTCCTGCCAGCCATTACCACGGCGTTGAGTTTGGTTTTTACTCCGTGTTCCAGCAATGCATGGAAGGTGTTCATGACCGTTTCGAACTGATCTCGTCGGGTGATCTCGAAAAAGCGCTGTCGATCCAGGCTATCTATACTGAGGTTGATCGAATGTATCCCGAGTGCCTTCAGGCGGGGAACAAGGCCAGCAGTAAGGGTACCATTGGTCGTTAGGTTGATTTGACGGATGCCTTCAATTTTCGAAACGCGCTCCAAAAAATCCAGCATCCCTTTTCGAACGAATGGCTCTCCCCCGGTAATGCGCAGTTTTTCGATTCCCATCCCGCTGAGTAAGCGCAGCAGGCGTTCCATCTCCTCATAGCTGAGTAAAGCGCTGCGGTCAACGTATTTGATCCCTTCTTCCGGCATACAATAAAAGCAACGAAGGTTGCAGCGATCGGTTACAGCCAGTCGAAGGTAATTGATCTTTCTTCCGTGGTTATCGTACAGCAATTGGTTCGATTTTGGTTATTGTCCACTACTCTATTTTCAATATCGCCAGGATGACACATCAGCCCCT
Source organism: uncultured Saprospiraceae bacterium (assembly GCA_964479625.1). GTDB lineage: Bacteria > Bacteroidota > Bacteroidia > Chitinophagales > Saprospiraceae > CAYZMS01. The sequence continues at coordinate 125,565 of CAYZMS010000008.1, read as the reverse complement.
TTAGGAGCCCTTGATTTGATCTCTTCGGCCCACTTGGGTATAAACATGCGATGGTAGCGCAGACGACTGATATGATTGGGTTGGCTGTGATCACCATTCCAGCAATGTTCCGCTCTGTCGCCGTAATCTACTTCCCCATCATAATAGGGCGATGAAGTTTCCTCCAGAATACCTTCTGCAAGGTATACTGCATTGTTGAGGTAATAGTTGTCCATATCCCCACAGTAAATATGGATTTTTCCTTTCCAGTCATTTCCGTATTTAGACCAATCTCTTTTCAGGATGTAAGCAAGGTCATAGTTTTCCCGCCAGTGTTCCGCTACTTTCCGGTTAATTGCTCCACTTTCCTTATCCCATATTCGAGCAGGGTAACCGTCTGGACCGACCGGAGAATAAACTGCTTCCCAAATATCCCATTGTTGGCCGGAGCGGCTTTTAGTGCCCAGTGCGAGTTCCCGTAAATTCATATCCCGGAGGGTGGATGAAACATTCCCCAAATAGTCTCGGTGCCCCGGACGTTCGGTTTTCTTGAATTGGCTATCCAAAAAGTAGGCGTTTTTATCCTTATAAAGATCAACCAGGCAATAGGCCCGAAAGTCAATCGGGTCTGGGCAGGCTGCATAACAGCCTCCGTACTCCTTGGGATACATAACCTGAACGGCCAGGGCTTCCCAGCCACCGGTAGACCCTCCGTAAACGAAACGAGACCAGCCTTCACCTATGCATCTAAACTGCTTTTCGATCTCCGGGATAAGCTCATAGGTAATGGCGTCTCCATAGGGCCCCAGGTTTTCACTATTGACCGCATAGCTGTCATCGTAAAAGGGATTGGCATGTTGAATCTTGATAGCAACCACTCTTGGGAAATCGGGCCCTGTCCAAAGCTTGTAAAAGTCGTAGTGCTCCTGCTGTACAATACGGTTATAGCAATCAATATCGAAACGGGCGCTATACTGACATGGTTCGGTAGTATCGGGAGGAGTAGTTCGCCAATCTCCAAAGTCGTAGGGAAAATGGCCGTGCATGATCGCCAGAGGGTATCTTACCTCGGGATGTTCATCAAAGCCCTCCGGCAGCAGAACGTGGGCGCCCAGGTACATGTCCCTACCCCAGAAATCGGAGAGAAGCTTTGACCTGATCTTAATATGCTTGATGTATTTACTATCGCTTGGAGGTTCAATGGGAGGAATGGTTTCCGAGAGGAAGATCAGGTTGATTTTTCCTTCCTTTGGGTCAAATCGAATCTTTGCCGGTCTGGAATATAAGTTTCCTGGTTTCCGGTTCCACTGTTGGCCTTCCCCCTGATCTGGTGGTAAAAGGACCTGGTGCCCGTCCGCGCGGTGGAAGTATTCGTAACGATTGAGTAGTACTTGCACCATATAGGTCCCGGCAGGTACATCGGCCAAGGAACGAATGGGGTAACCAAAGGCCCCGGAATCTATAATTTGCTCTTGATCAGCCGTCCAGTTTTCCACATCCATACCAAAGACTAACTGGGTAGATGGACCGTCAGAAATTTGAAAACGGGACTCTGCGGAATCATCAGTGGAAAGCATTAACAATAGGCGCCCATGTAGTGGACCTTCTATCCCTTCGGGAAAAGCTACGGAAAAACGAGTATCCTGAGCGGAACCAGCCAGGAAGGAAGAAAAGACAAGCAAAAAACCGAAACAAATTTTCATATCAATCCTTTTCCTTTCAAAATAGGAATTTCCCGTAACCTTTTACATCTAAATTTCCTGCGCTCGTCGACGAAGGGCAGTTCCCCAACCTATTAGTTATTACTTTCGAGCCTATGAAAGCCCTAACACTTCCACTACTACTCTTGATCATTGGGCTGTGTAGTCCGCTTTGGGGACAGAAAGACGCCAAGACGGAAGATGCAGGTTCCCTATATTTAAAAAGAACGTCTGAACCGATCACGCTGGATGGTAAGCTGGATGAAGCCGCCTGGTATACCGGAGAGCCGGCCTCAGACTTTTGGCTTCAATTTCCCAATGATTCCTCTCGTGCTCAGGAACCTACGGAGATCTATATGACCTATGACGATCAATTCCTCTATATTGGCGCCCGTTGTACCTCGGTTGGAGATGATTATATCGTGCCATCTCTTCGTCGCGATTACGGGGCAGGAGGAAGTGATAACCTCACTTTTTTGATCGACCCTTTTAACGATAGGACCAATGCTTTCGTATTTGGTATGAACCCAGCGGGCGTAATGCGGGAGGCCCTGGTTTTCAATGGTGGCCAAAATGGCGGACGAGACTGGGATAGTGGCTGGGATAATAAATGGAAGGGTGAATCCTACATCGGAGATGGCTACTGGTCGTGTGAATTAGCTATCCCCTTCAAAACCCTGCGCTTTAAGGAGGGAGCTACGGAATGGAATTTCAACTCCTATCGCTTTGATACGCAGGGGAATACCCGCCAAACCTGGCAGCGTATTCCTCAAAATCAAAGCATCACCAACCTGGCTTTCATGGGAAAAATGACCTGGGATGAGCCCTTGAAAAAACCTGGAGCTAATATTTCCTTTATTCCCTATGTAAGTGGTTCTTACCTCAAGGACTTTGAAGGAGGAACAAAAGGGGAAACAGGAAGTGATATTGGAGCCGATGCCAAGATCGGGGTTACTTCTTCTCTAAATCTTGATCTAACGGTCAACCCGGATTTCTCGCAGGTGGAGGTAGATCAGCAAGTAATAAATCTCGACCGCTTTGAGATCCAGTTTCCTGAGCGGCGGCAGTTCTTTCTGGAAAATGCTGACTTATTTGCGGGTTTTGGAGAACAACGACTTACGCCTTTTTTTTCCCGCCGTATCGGAATTGATCAAGATACTGCTGGGAATACCGTGGGGATTCCCATTCTTTATGGTGCTCGCCTGAGCGGTAAATTAGATCGAAACTGGCGCCTGGGTGTACTAAACACGCAAACCAGAGAGGAGGCAAGTTTGGGAGTACCCAATGTGAACTATTCGGTACTCGCCATGCAACGCAAGGTTTTTAGTCGATCCAATGTTGGTTTTATTTTTGTGAATAAAGAAGCCTTTTCCAACAGGGAGGGGCTGGATATTTCCTCTCCCTACAACCGGGTAGCAGGTGTAGATTATAACCTTGCCTCCAGTGATAACCGCTGGAACGGGAAATTATTCTATCACCAGGCTTTTACCACCGATGATAGTATGGAGTGGTGGGAGAAATTTGCCCATGGCGCTCGCCTGGAATACAGGGTACGTGATTTCTCGTTGAGTTGGGCTCATCAGTGGGTTCGGGATGGGTATGACCCCGAGGTTGGTTTTGTTCGAAGAACGGATATATTCCAGGTATCCCCCCGTTTTTCCTGGTTTTGGTATCCGAACACAGAAAAAGTAGCTCAAAAAACTCTTTCCTTTCAGCCTTTTGTACTTTGGAAACCCGGTACCGGTAAAGCAGACCACGAATATTCAGTAAATATGGAGTGGAGTTACCAGAACACCTCCAACTTTGAGGTGGAAGTTCGAAACCTTTATACCTTCTTATTGGATGAATTTGATCCTACCCGAACGGATTCCGAACCACTTCCCGCAAATACAGGATATAATTATTCGGATATTCGGTTGAGTTATCGCTCTAACCAGAGAGAGGTCATTTCGTATCGGATTTCTCCGCGCTTTGGGCAGTATTTTAACGGTTACCGATTTGAGGTTTCTGCAAATGTACAATGGCGCTATCAACCTTTTGGTTCCATTGAATTGAATGCCCGGTATGCCCATATTAATTTACCTGATCCTTACGCGACCGCTGACCTCTTCCTGATCGGCCCTCGAATTGACTTTACCTTTTCGAAAAGTCTATTTTTCACCACCTTTTTGCAGTATAACAGTCAGTTTGAAAACTTCAATCTCAACAGTCGTCTGCAATGGCGATTTGCGCCAGTCTCAGATTTTTTCCTGGTCTATACGGATAACTATGATACCACTAGCTTTGGCGTGAAGAACCGGTCTTTGGTGGCCAAGGTAACCTACTGGTTGAACCTTTAAAAAAGAAATTGCAACAGCCCGGGTTTCGCCTAAAATTCTATCCTTATCTTCGCAGGAAGGAAAGCTCATTTCGAAAACCGAACGGAAATGAAATACCAGTTGCTCATTCTAACCGTATTTTTGCATTTAAACTGTAATGGTCCTGCCGGTTCTTCGGCCAATACCACTTTCATTGAACAGGCCGAGCCCCCAAACATTGTTCTGGATATTAGTGGCCTGCAGGCGGGCCAGGCAGTTTTGGTTGGCACCTATGGTGACCAGCAATATTCAGCAGATACTACCAGGGTATCGGGTAGTCGCATCGTATTCAATAGAGATCAGCCTTATGAGCAGGGCTTCTTTTTTGTTTGGTTACCAAATGAAAAACCAGTCCAGTTTTTACTAACTGCTGATCAGGCTTTTACCCTAAAGGCAGATGTAAAGGATATTGTAGGGACGATGGAGGTTGAAGGAAGCCTGGAAAACGAATTACTTTACCATAACCTGAAGTTTGAAGCAGACTATCAGCCACGATACAGTGCTCTAACACGTGAACTCAATGCTCTTGGCCCTGAATCCCCCAATTATGAGCAGCTAAAGGCCCGGCAGGAAGCCTTGTCTGCCAGTCGGGAGGCACACCTGGATTCCATTTTTTCGAAATACCCAAATGCCTTTTTTACCTCCTATAAACGAGCGGGTCAAAACCCCATCATTAAAGATGTTCGCCTTCCGGATGGTACCCTGGATGAGGATAAACAGGTTTATTTGTACCGGAAGGAGTTTTGGGAAGGGGTCGATTTCCAGGATGCAAGACTGATGAATACGCCTGTGATCGGAAATAAGATCACCCGCTATATGAAAGAGATCACGCCTCAGAATGCTGATTCCCTGATCAAGTATGCCGACTTCTTGCTTACTCAGGTCGAAGAAGACAGTGAATTTTACAAATTCATCACCAATTGGATCCCCATAAATTACGAACCGGGAAAAGTGCCCATTATGGATGCAGAAGCATTATTTGTTCATATGGTGCAAAACTACTTCACCTATGATAAAGCTTTCTGGGCGGACTCGCTGGAGGTCCAGGCAATTCAGCAAAGGGCCTCAGAAATGGCGGCCAGCCGTATGGGGCAAAAAGGACCAGATGTCGTTTCGAAAAACCCTCAGGGTGAGGTGCGCTCTATTTATGAGATAGAAGCACCCTACGTGGTTATTTTCATGTATAACCCAACCTGTGACCATTGCATCGAACAAACCCCAAAGCTAGTCCAGTTTTATCAAGAGTGGAAACAAAAAGGGGTTGAAGTATTCGCCATTGCTATCGATACAGAGCCGGAGGTCTGGAAGAAATTCGTTCGGGATTACCAAATGGATTTTATCAATGTTTTTGATCCCACCAACCGCTCCATTTACGGAAAGTATTACGTTGATGTTACGCCCGAAATCTATGTCTTAAATCCCGACCGCATCATTATCGGTAAAAACCTGAATGTTGATCAGATCTCTACTATTATTGAAAGAGATAAAGCAAAAGTAAATTAAGCGGGAAGGGAAACCGGAAGCCAAAACTGCCTTCAAAATAAGGCAATCAAAAAGGCGATGACCGTACTTCCAAAGCCCACCATGAAGATAGTGTAGGATATCTTCAGGTAATAATACTTTTGGTCCAGTACCTTTCCCAGGTGGTAGAGGTCGCGTACCAGGTTGCCATACATCAGTTCTCCATCCCGAAATATGATATCCATATCCGCTTCAAATTCCTCCAGGGGAAGGTTGATAAAATTCCCAAAAAAGGTAAGACTTTTTAAGCGATCCTTTCTTGATAATTGAGGGTCCTTTAGTAGGTTGGTGACCTTTGGGCGGGCGGAAAGAACGGCGAAGATCAAAGAAGCCAGCCCTGTAACTACGAAGATCACTACCGGCAATAAAATTTTGGGGTTGGTTTCCCCGATATTTTGGTAAGTAGTTACCGTAATTAGCACGGAGATCAGGATAGAGTTTACACTGATCATGATATTTGCCTTATTGTCGGCTATGGAACTAAGGTTAATATGATTTCGGAAATTAGTTCGGAAAAAAGTGTGTACAGCCCGGTTTGGTATTTTCTTTTCTAATCCTTCAAACAAACCGGCTTCTTCCTGCTCCAGGGTTTGCCCTTTGGACTTTGAGCTGTGGATCTTAGTTGCCAAACGGGTGAGTTGAGGCCCGTACTTGACCCTGGCGTAATGGGTAAACAGGTTTAGGTTTTTGAAAGGGTCAGTGTAGGTAGGGGCCGGGTGGTCCTTTAACTCCAATAATTGCTTTTCTAATACAAGTTGTTGCTGGTACTCCTGAAAATTTTGCAAGGGAAAACAAATGGTATAGGCATCGGAAAGAATGGCCGCCTCCTGGTTTGTGGGCCCCTGGTTCGAATAAAAAGACTTCATTATTTCTTCCACGCGCAGCGCTTGACCGGAAGGATACTGCGTGGCCTTGCAAAAGGATTGGAATTGTTCTAGGCCTTTCTCGAGAGGTGACCTGGGGTTGTAGGCGAAACCAAAAAATAAAAACCAGGATGCAATTTGAATGGCTTCAGTAGCACTGGAGCTAAGGTTCTCTTCATAGCAAAGCAAAGCTGCCGTTCGAACCAGTTTAAAACTATTGGCGTAATTATGGAATACCAGGCGGTTCTCCTGTCGGTCATTCCAACCTGAGAGGACGAACTGCTGAGCCTGCCGAACCATACCGGCTTGTGCTCCCATATCCAATTCTGTAAAATCAGGTTGTTGCATGGATCTACTTTCCCTCATACGAAGATAGAAGAAAATGATAGTAGTTAGGAAGGGGCAAAAGGAGAATTACCAAACCGGTCAAAAAAGATGCCTTGGAGGGCTGGACCAGAATGGAAAGGAGCTAAATTTTCAGAATTAAACGAATAGAAAATAGAGAAAGAAGAGGGAGTAGAAAAGAATAAATGTGTTAACTTTGAAGTAACCATAAAAAAATTGCCGCACTTAGTGCGGCAACAAATAATTATGGATTAATATAAAAAAACTCTTCTATTTTCAACCGGGCTGTAAAAAGTCCGGTTTTTTATTTTCAGGAGCCTTGTGGAGCATCAAGGGTGCATTTGCACCTGAACGTTTAATGCTTTATAGTTAAAGACGACGGTAATTTGGGAAAGTTGCCCGTGATATGTTAAAAAAACATTACCAAAAGGATTAATTTTTCGACGAAGGGGATTGGAGGCTTTCGATTCGGAGCTGATACGTGAAATGTGGGGTGGCTTCGTATAGGCGCTGAAAGAGATCAAGTGTTTTTTTGCGTAGGTCTTCCCGCTTGGGATCCAGCTGGAAAAGCGTGTACAAGGCATCAGCTTCCTGATCCAGGCTTAGCTCTTCATCTAAAAGGTCATGAATTATGATCTTAGCCTTTTCCTGCTCTCCAAGTTTCATTTGTTCTTTAGCTGAAAGAAGTTTTGCCTGAAAAAGGAGATCCGGGTTGCCTAATTCTTCAGCAACAGAGAGGGCTTCTTCAACAATGGCGCGCAGTGCCTTTGGCTGTTCAGTCTCTAGCAAAACCAGGCCTTTTTCAGCCAAACTAAAACCGAGAACCAGCCGATTGCCAATCTTACGGGTTACTTCGATAGCCTGGTCATAAAACTCCAAAGACCTTTCGTATTGTCCAAGGAAGAAAAAAATATCGCCCAGGGTATTTACTGCTTTTGCGATCCCCTTCTGGTAACCCAGGTCCTTGCTGATCATTAAAGCCTTTTGTAGGTATTCAATGGCTTTGTGTTGCTCTCCCTGTATATTTAGTAATTGCCCGATCAGGCCCAGGGCGATAGCGGTACCTTGCTTGTCTCCTAGCTCTTCAACCAGTTCGAGGTCATGAACGTAGTGTTGCATAGCGAGGTCAAAATGTCCTTTTCGCTCATAAACGATGCCGATATTTCCGGTGGCAATGGAGTGCAATTGTTTATTTCCCAGTTCCTGGCTTAAGTCTAAGCCTGCCTGAAAGCTTTTTAAGGCCTCATCGTAGTCCCCTTTTTCAAGATAAACGATCCCAAGGAAGGTATAAATCGTAGCCATACCCTGCTTGTCTTTCGTTTCCTGATACCGGCTCAATTCAGAACGTTGGGCGCGAATTCCCTCATCGTAATGCCCCTGATTCATATAGGTAAGCCCTAGGTTGGCAACTATCTGAGCATCAATGATTATATCTTTTTCCTTTCGGCTGATCTCAATACTGCGCAAAAAATGATCCTTTGCTTCCTGGTAACTTCCCTGCCGAAAAAACAAGTTTCCAAGGTTTCCCAGGGCACTGCTTATGCCCTTTTGATCATCCAGTGTTTCGAATAAATGCAAAGCCTGTTGTAGGAAACGACTGGCATCCAGGTATTCCCCTTTCAACATAAGCACCCGCCCCAGGTGGTTATTCGTTTGCCCCAGAAGGAGCGCATCGCGGGTTTGTTTTGCCATTTCCAAGGCGGATTCGAAAGACTTTAGGGCTTTATCCCATTGGCCGATCAGTTCCAGTACGCGGCCTTTTTTAAGGTGGGTTTGGATTTTGCGTTGTTCATCCCTTGGAGCATGAAACAGTTTTAGTAAGCGCTCATAATAGTCCAGTGCCTGCTGGTTTTGATAGTTGTTTTTGGCATAATCGGCTGCCTTCCGAAGGTATTCGCAAGCTTTTTCATTGGCGTTTGCCTGTTCGTAATGAAAAGCAAGATCTGCATAGCGCTCCATAAGTCTATTGGCGTAAAGCTTCTCAATGGCCTGTGCGATCAGGAAGTGCAGATGTTCCAGACGGGTTCGTAATTGCATGCCATAAACCGCTTCCCGGAGGAGGGAATGTCGAAAGATATAACGCAATTCACTCATGGCACGCCAGATCTGGGAACGCTCAGCCTGGTCGATCTGCTCTTCCAGTAATTCTTCAGATCGCCCATTTGCCTGAATGAACTCGTCGTTACTTTTCATCACTTCAGAAAGAACGGGCAGTTCAAACTCCCTGCCGATTACCGCAGCGGCCTTAACTGTTTCTTTTACCAAATTAGAGAGTAGGTCAATTCTGGCCATCAGGATAGAGTTGATCGAACTGGAAAGGGAAATATTCTCGTCCTCCAGTGTCCAAGCATTATCCTGCTTTATCAAGAGCTTCTGTTCCTGAAAATATTCCAGTAGTTGTTCCAGGTAGAAAGGGTTGCCATTTGTAGCTCGAACAAGCAAATTGAGGAGGTCTGAGCTAATGGGACTGCCTAATTGAAACTCTGCAAAAGCTTGAGTGGCCTCTTTCGAAAGACTATCGAGGTCAACTTCTAGGAAGGGAATCTTCAGGCTTCGAGCGAAAGAAGGATCAAAAAACTTCGGATGGCGACCATCATCCATGAAGCGGGAAGTGATCAGTAGCATTAGGGGGTAGCGGTTAAGCTGCCGGAGTAATTCCTGCAATAACTCCTGGGAGTTTTCATCGAGCCAATGAGCGTCTTCCATCTCCAGGACCATGGGTTTGCAGATCGCTTCACTGAGGATCAGGTTCGTTATTGCGAGAATAATGTTCTGGTACCGGCCCTTTGCGTCGAGCTGCTCCCAAAGGGAATCAAAGAAAACAATGCCGACCTGGGCAGCCAGTACTGATTTCGTACGGACTAATTCAGTATGTAGTTGCTTGGCCTTTTGATCTTTAAGATCCAGGAGCCGGGTTTCGAGTTGTTGAAACCGGGATTCAAACTGCTCCAGGTTACTTTCAGAAGAGGTTTCGGGAGATTGGTGGAAATAATTTTTCAAAAAATAAATGAAAGGGTTAAAGGGCTTACGAAGGATTTGGTCTGCCTGGCAGATCTGCCATTGAAGCCTGTCTGTACTTACTAAAGCCTTTTGCAATTCATAGGTCAGCCTGCTTTTCCCTATACCGGCCTCTCCAAAAATAAAGGCTAAGCCGGCAGATCGATATTCGAATAATGGCCCTGCAAAATCAATGATCTGGCGCATTACCTGCTCTCTCCCTACCATTACGCCTCGATAGACTATGCGTTGATCTTCATTGCGACCTACTAGCTTGTAGGTAGGAATATTACCCTGAATACCCTTGTATTTAATATCTCCCCGGTGAATAAACCGGAAATGCTTATTCTTGTAAATTTCCTGGTCAACCAGGATTTCTCCCCACTGCGCATAAGACATTAGCCGTGCGGAAAGGTTAACCCGGTTTCCAACTGCTGCATATTGGCAACGTTCTTCACCCCCTACTATCCCCGTAAATGCCGTGCCTAGGGTGAGCCCCATCCGCAGTTGCAGCTTGAATCGCTTTTGAAGTGCCTCGGTTTCCTGTTGGATGGTCGAAACAAACTCCAATGCGCGGTCCTGGTTATTTTCGAACGAACGCGGGGCTCCAAAAAAGATGACCATAACCCCACCCTTATCACCAAATTCAATCTCTTTGAAATATCCTTGAAAATTGTGAGCCTGCTCCAGAACTATACCTGCAAACTGGTTTAACTCCCGGTAGGATTGGAGGCCTCTGAACGAAATAAAAATGGAAAGAACGGTTCGGAACTCGCCCTCAAGGTTATTGTGAAATAGCGCATCGGGCAAAAAATCAACAGCTAAGGTGGGATCGAACTTTCTATCCAGCGCGGGTTGAGCAGGAGTAAGGGAGGGAACGGAAGCATTTTCTAAAAAGAAGGCCTCTTCATCAATGGGCCGAACTTCTGCCAGCCCCTCAGGCAAGGATTCATAAAGGGCCTGGTCGAGGACAATGGAGTATCCCATGCCCTTTGCTTTGGATTGGTTGAGGGCACTGCGGTCAATTGGAGTACCGCGAAAGAAAAATGCCCTTCGCCGTCGCCCTACTATACCCCATTCGATCATCCCCTCAGAAAGCCCAATTTTAAGCCCGATCTCAAAGTCCCCGAATTGGAAAGAGCGGGTTCGAAAATAATCTCTTGCCGCTAAAGCGGAGCCCAGGGCGGCTTTTACCATATCCGGGTTGTCATCTGGGAAAATGGCTGTAAATGCATCTCCTGCAAAGTAGGGGATAAACCCTCCCCGGGCATAAACGCGCTCCACCAGTGGGTGAAAGATCTCATTGAGAATTCTGGAAAGAGCTTCTGCTCCCTCATGGCCACGGCCCATCAGGGTTTCTGTCAAAGGAGTGAAACCCGAAAGGTCAACGAATAGGACCACCGCACGGAAGGTGCCGGAGAATTGATTCTCCGCATATCGCTCTGCAATAAAATGTGGAATTAAATGCTTCAATATGGGTTGTTCTGTGATCAGGTGCTGGCTTTATATTTATTATCTACCCAAATATAAAGATTGCCTGATCAGGAATGTGGTAATTCTCGTCAAATATCGTTATGCAAGGGAGATTCGGGCAATTCCATGGCTTGATCTTCCAAGGTTCTCATTTTCGCAGACTCCCCAGGGGTTTTATCCCCAAAGCCACAAAGGTGCAAAACGCCATGGGCAATTACCCGGAACAATTCATGGTGAAAGGATAAGTTTCTTTGCCCGGCATTTTCCTGTACACGATCAAGACTGATGAAAATGTCACCGGATACCTCGGGAAAGGCGGAATAGGGAAAGGTGATGATGTCGGTTAGGGTATCGTGTTGAAGGTACTGAAGGTTCAACTGGTAAAGGTAGCTATCAGAACAAAATATGAAATTGAGGACCCCCAATTGGCCGTGGTGCAATCGAATAAGGGATGGTAGCCATTTACTTACCCCCTTTTCAAGCTGGGTGCTCCAATTTGGGTCAACATCCTCAAAATGAAAACTGATAGCTGCCTGTTGCTCAGGCAAAGGGAAGAAATTATCCATGAAAGGAGGGGCAGATTTAGTGCACCCGCTTCAGTTTAAATTCCATTTCCACCGTACTTCCGTTGTTCCGAAAGGCTATCCCATCACTAAGCTGGCGCATTAAGAAGACCCCTCTTCCCCCGCAACGAGTGAGATTTTCCGGTTTGGTGGGATCAGGAACACCCTTTGCATCGAAACCAGGGCCTTGGTCGGAAACACTAAAGGCGATAATATCTGAGGTTTTCCGCAGATTGATCTCCACTGTCTTGGATTCGTCTTGATGGTTGCCGTGAATAATGGCGTTATTAACCGCTTCGGTGAGGCTTATAAGAATGTTGCCGTAAGTGTCTGAGTTAATACGATAGCGGTTGGCGATCTTTTGAACAAAAGCCTCAACGAGACAAATGTTTCTTGGATTGGATGTGAGTTTGAGCATAATCCGTTTTTGCGCATGTTATAGACAGCGAGGGTGCTTCGCTGTTGTACACTGCCGGATAGAGGGCCAAAAAAGTAGCCACCCTATTTAGTGGTTGCTAATGATCACTAAAGCATAACAAATTTACAAAAAAAATGGCTCAAATGCAAATATTTTGCAAACGGAGAGGTTCCTTAAAGTGGAAAGGTGAGGAAGAAGGACCAGAGGAATGAATGTCCGGTCACTCTTCCTATTACAGGCATTCAATTTCCTCCGCCGGATTGCTGTAGACTGTCGAAGTACTTCTCTACCAGGGATTTATAGTAGGGCTTTAAAGATGGGGAAACCGTTTTATAGAGCTCGATCTCAGATCGGCGTTGGCGAATATATTCTTCGAGTTCGGGGGGCATTTGGCGATCCCTGGCTCTTGCAGTTTCAGATTTACGCTGCTCATCGAATTCTTGCTCCCGTTCGGCATTTTCATGGTCTAAAAGGCGGGTAAGGATCTCTTCCTGGCGTCTGATCATTTCATTAGTCAGGCGTTTATTGACCAGTTCGGTCTCTACCTTATCCATGTTTTCGATCAATTCCTGTAATTCCGATTTACCTTGTCCTTGCTCCCGAAGTTGACGTTGCTTTTCTTCCAGTGCTTGTCTTAAAGCGGCTTGTCGGGCCGCCATTTTGGCAAACTCTTCAGCAGACATTCCCTCGGCACCTTGCCTTTTCATTTCCTGGGCGCGTTCACGCATTTCCTGGTTCAGTTGCTGTTGCCCTTGGGAAATTTTATCCTGCGGTTGTTGCCCCTGGCCTTGTTGAGGCTGACTACACATTTGCTGACCTGACATCATGGAAGACATTTGCTGTTGCATATTATTCATCACCTCACTTAGCATGAGGGCCAGGTCGTTGAGGTTCTTCATGCTTCTTTGCTGGTGGTCGGCAGCCTGTACCTTACGCCGTTCTTCTAACTCTTCCAGGCTTTCCGACAAATTGTCTTTGATCGAACCCACTTTTTCAGTAATGAAGGATTCTATTTGGAATACTCGTTTTGCAAGAGCCTGCAGGCTGTCTTCCACGATTTGAAAATCCTCCTGCAACTTGAATTGATCCTGAACTAATTCTACGTAACGAGGTGTATTGATCTCTGTAAGTTCAAACTCATCGATCAGGTCTTCCTGGTTGAATGACAGGCCCACGATGTTTTCCAGCAATTGGCGCAGAGCAGCCATGTCCTCCATCATTTGTTCCATCTGTTGGCCTTCCATCTGCTGCTGCATATTCTGGGCCATTTGCTGCATTTTTTGAGCTGCATTTTTCTGAGACTGTTGAGCTTTGTTGTTTTGCTGTTGCTGGAGTTGCATTTCACTATCGTCGATATCCCTTTGGATGTCCTCCATTTCCTGCTCACGCGTTTCACTGTCCAGGTCTTGAGGCGTTTCCATTTCCTGGTTTTTCTGTTCGATCTGCTCCATTTTTTCTTTGACCTCCTGGAATTCCTGATCGATCTGTTCCTGTTTTTGCTGCAGTTCTTCCTGTTTCTGCTGCAGTTCCTGTTGAGCCTGTTGGTTGGGTTGTTGATCGTTCTCCTTATGTTTTTCCTGCTCCTGTTGTACCTGTTCGGTCTCTTCACTAAGCGCCTCCTGTTCTTCGGCCAGTTCCTCCAGCTTATCGATGGTTTGCTCCATTTCCTGTTGAAGCTCCAGCTGTTTGAAGAGTTCCTGGAGCCGCTCCATATCCATTTCCATGGTTTCGTTATTCTGCTCCATTTGCTCCATCATTTCAAGGGCCTGTTCCTTATCGAGTTGTTGCATGAGCTCCTGGATCTTTTCCATCAACTCCTGCATCTCCTCATCCTGCAGTTTTTCGAATAGCTCCTCCAGTTTCTCCTGTTTTTCCTGTTCTTCAGGACTAATCTGCTCGAACTCCTCCTGGTTACTGCGGTTTTCATCGAACTTTTCTTTGGCCTCTTCTACCTGCTTTTGCAACTCTTCCTGGCGTTGCAATAATTTTTCCAGTTCTTCCCGATTTTGCCAATCGAGTTCTTTTTCCTGCAGCAATTTTTCCCGCATCCGCTTCATATCCTCCTGGATTTTCTGGGATTCTTCCAGGGCCTCTTCCAGTTTATCCTTAATAGCTTCATCATTGGCTTCGGCCATGGCTTCGTACTCTTCCATGGTCGGCATGTTGAAAACCATAAAGTTGGTCCTGGAAGACTTACTGCCATTGACGGCATCATTATCGAATACTTCGAAATAATAAATAACTTCATCTCCGGGTTCCAGAACAAGCTCGGCCAGATCGAAAGTGTAGTCGTATTCGGTTTGCTTCCCTTCCGGACGCTGAAGGAGGGTTTCCTGCAGGGGGCCAGGCTCTGCGCCATTCTTATTGATCCGATAATTAAAATTAAGGTTCCGAATGCCGTAGTCATCAGAAGCTTCCCCGATAAAGAACAACAGTTTGTTATCCGTAATGTCTTCAAAGGTCTCCACTTCGATTTGCGGATATTGATCAGGTATTACCGAAAGGGAATAAGAAATGGAGTCGGCTTTTGGCATGACCCGATTCGAAACAAACAGGGTATACATTTGACCCTGGAGAACCCGCTTCTTGAAAGAGAAAAGATCGTCTCCAAAACGTTCGGCCGCTGCAATCCGGTCTTCCCCTGAAAAAATAAGAGCAATGGTGTCTGTAAAAGCGGAGTTGAAGACCCATTTTATATTGGATCCGGCAGGAACGACCAGGTCACCGGTATTGTTAAGTTTTTCATCCTTCAGGCCCGTATAGGAAGGGTAATCAAGTTCTACTTCAAAGCCTGTTATGCTGGGTTTGGCGAGTACCTTTAACTCGTATTTCTGGGAGTTGACCCCACTGGAGAACATTCGAAAGTTCAGGTCCTTTTGCACTTTCTTAAAGCGATAGGAAAAGGCATCAGGCGCCTCCTGTTTCATCCGGTACTGATAATCATCTACTTCAATAAACACCTCGCTGGGCAATTGATTGCCACTAACCTTTACCGTGATGGGAAAATCTTCATATTGGATAACCGACAGGTCGTTTTGCTGCAACTCGAAAGCAAAAGGGGCCGGACGCTCGAAGACCTCGTTATTTCTGATCAAACGATTGGTACTGTCCGTAATAATGGTCGGCGCAGCCAATAATAATACCAGCAAAAGGAGGAGTGGGGGAAGGGCATAAGGCAGGTATTTTCGATTCTGGCTCAGGTTGATGGCAGACCGAAAGGGCACGGGTTTGATCTCTTCAGATTTTTGATCGATACCTGCCAGGATAAGGCCATTATCCTGCTGACCTTCTGCCTGTTTTTTCAATTGAAGAATATTCAGCAGCTTATCCTCAACATTGCTGAAATGGTCTCCGATGATGGTGGCAGCCTGCTCGTGGCTGATCACCGAACCCAATCGAAAGTATTGTAATAAAGGCCAAAGGACCCAATAGCCAAGCGCCAGCAGGCTGATTCCTGTAAAGGAGAACAGCAGGCCTTTTCGACCTGACGGGCTGAAATAGAAATAGTATTCTAATACAGCTATCAATAGGAATAACCCCAATACAAGCCCAAGGCTGTAAAGAGCTCCTTTGATGAGCTTATTGATATAAAACTTACGAATGAACTGATCCAGTTTCTGGATCAACAATTGGTAGTTGTCGAGCGTGGCCATAGGTTCCTTGCTAAGCGGGTAATTTCAATGCAGACATCAGCACAAAGCTGATCTCCCGTTGAATGCTGTGGGTGCGATCATGGGCGTACCATTTCTGCACCCTTGTTAACAATTTATTGTATTCAACTTCTCGTTGATCTTCGTCTTTTAAAGCCCTGATGTTTTTTAGTTCACTAATGACCAGTTGTTGTAGGTCCTCGGGTCGTGGGCCCCAGGTATCTAGTACCGTCCGGGTCTCCCGGTCCAGAATCAGCAATTTAGGGATGGACCTGGTACCGTAGGTCAAGAAGGCATCCATTATTTCCGGATGCTCATCCCGGAGGATAAGCCTCAACTCAATGTGATCATTCATTTCTGCCATGTGCTGCATGACAGGAATAGCCTGAGCGACGTCTCCGCACCAGGCTTCTACCAGAACGAGCCAGATCAGGGGCTGTTGAACCTTTTCCAGACGTTCTTCCACGAACATGTCAAGGCGGGCGGTTTTTTCTAAACGGGCCATGCGGATATAGTTCATCCGCGTATAGCCAATCAGGTCTTCGCTTTGGTCAGGACCTGTAGTTTTATGTGTAGTGACGAGCTCATCGAATAAATTCTGATAATCGGAGTAGGTCATAGCCTTCTCCAAAACAGCTGCGTCTATTTTCTTCATGTTCAATTTATCAGTTTTTGGGTATTGGTGAAGATACACTAACCCCCCCTTAAAGTCAATGGGTACCAAAAAATAGTATGTCAAAAGCTAATCACAAGTTGGGTTGGCAGATTCCTTTACCTGCAAAGGTAATACGGCAGAACTGATTTTTTATTTCAAGCTCCTCTGTGACGATTAACGCTGCTGACTCAGCAGGCCATCCCTTTCTTCCGGAGCTGCCAGTAAAGAAATGACACGTCTCAGGCTTGCCTGGTTGTCTGCTTCCAGGAAATCGTTAATGATTACTTTCTTTTCCCGTTCGGTTAAATGAAAAGAGATTGAAGCCTGAATTTGTTCATTCCTACCAGGGCGATACATAAACCGGATCAATTCAAATTGGTCTGGCCCCAGGAGGTCATAGACAAACCCCAGGTTGTTGTCTTGTTCGAACTCCTGTAAACTGAGCAATTGCCCGGGAATGCCTAGAGGGTCTAGTAAGGAAGAGATGACCCCCTTATGGCTACCGGCTTTGATCTCGGTATTTTTTTTTGAACTACTGATCTGAATAAGCACTACCCCACTGGTGTTTTCTTGTATCCAGGTTCGAAAAACCTGGATAAACCGGGTGGCGGAGTTCAACCCATAGTTGTCCCGGAAACCAGCATCCATAACCTCAATTTCCGGGTCACTGGGCAAGTGAACATTTGGCAGGATGTATGGATAGGTGGCGTTCATCCTCAAGGCGGTTAAAAAGCGCAGACTATCAGCTTCCTGCTCTCTAAAAACCGAATGAAAATCTACAGCATCCACCTCCACGGTGTTTCGGTGTGTTACCCCAATGGGAGCCACCGTCATGTAGGAAACAGGCTGGGGCGAAATGATCAACCGACGACCGTCATTTACAATAGAAGGGGTCAGGAAAAGAAGGGGTATCTGGGCTTCAGCTTCAGGCCTTGCATAAGCCTGTATGGGTTTATCCATTCGAAACCTGGTATTTTCATTCAATTGTTCCTCGAAGGCATAGGCTCGATCCTTTCTGTAGGTGTGTTCACCGTATTGGAGGCGCCCCCAGGGTAGAAAGAGGTCACTGGATACCAGGGTAAAAGCAACGGGGTTCAACAGGTCTCTGGAGATATCGTCTAAATGCTGATGATCGTAAAGGTCAATAGGTTCCCCTCTGAGCTTACGAAGCTGAAGTTCCCGCAGATAAGCCATTCCAAACATTCCTCCGGAAGCCCCGGTAATGAGTACCGTATGATCCAACAGGCGTCCATCGAGTAGGCTATCGGTAGTTTGGACTACCTTAGTGGCCCAGGCTGCTGAGCGTAACCCCCCTCCGCTCACCGAGAGAATAACCATTTTGGGTTTGGGTTGGTCAGGCAATTGGGCTTTCTGTTTCCATTTTTCCAAGATCTTTATGGTATGGGCCTTATCCGCAGCTACCTGCTCCGGGCTGCATTGATTTAAAAGTCGTTTATAGTTGTAAGGAGCACCATTCCGTTCATAATTCAGCCCGTAGGCCCGATTGCGGTAGTTGGCAATATCAAAGCTGGTGACAATATTCAACAGAATGGCGAGAAGTAGGATGATGGTTAATCGCCATTCGTGAAACCAGTAGGTGACTGCTCCCAAAAAGGCGGTGAATACACTTCCAAGCAGAAAGAGGGAAGCAGCCGCCGGGAACCGGAAAAGGGGGTGATCCGTTAACCAGCCTGCCAGCATCAGTACGACGATGGTAAACAATTGAATGATCAGTGCATTCAGGTGGTTGTGGCGGAAAATGCGACGAAGCAAGGGGTCCGCATAGTGAGCGACCGACCGGACCAACCTGGGGCGCAACTGCTCGGTAAGGTAGGTGTCGACCCGCTTCCGGTTGGCATCCAGTTTGATGTAATCCAGGTCGATCCCCCGGCGGCCTGGACTCAGATTCAGACCCGGTTCCAAGTTTGGATCTGCTTCACTTAAATAGTGCTCTACACTCCGGTTGGTATGTCGAAAATAACCAAGGTATAGAATGGATAATGCCAAAAAACCGCTAAACAGGCCGGCACAAAGACCAGCTATATCCAGCGTGGAAAAAGAGGAGTGAATATTTTGAAAACGGATCAAGTGCCACAGGTAGAAAGCCAGAAAAAGGACGGGCAAAAGGAAATTATTGACGCAAAATTTGGTGAAAGGGTGGGTAAGAGTCGCCAGGAAAGGAAAGTAGTGAGCATTGAGCAAATAGGTAGTCAGGTTCCAGGTTAGAAAAAAACAGCCAAGCGCCATCCCTACATAAAAAAAACTCCAAAAATCGATCCGGCCAAGGTACTCCGGGTCGAGAAAAATATACTGAGCCCCGAATTTGCCTCCTACGTAGCCACTAAGCAAAGCCCCCAAGCCCATCCACAACAACAATAACAGGAGGTTTGATCGCAGGTGAATGATCACCAATTGGATTGGAAAAGAATAATAAAGTGCACGGACCCATTTTTTGAACATACTTATGTAACACTTAAGGCGTTAACTTAGTGCTATGGGCATTGGTATTTTCGACGAAAAAGCGTTTGTTCCCGCTTAGGATTTACTTTATATTTTTGCCTGTATAATCAGAAACCCATTATGAGATGAAGCGTTTACTTCTTTTTTGGTTTTGTGCAAGCCTTTTGCTGATTTCCTGTGAAGGTAAATCGACTACAGTTGAAGAATCGGAGGAAGCTCCACCGGTTATGGTCGAAATAGAGGAACCGGCAACCCCTGCTCCTCTTCCACCTATAATGGATCGTTTTGCCAGCCTGGATACGGTGGAGGTGGAACTTTCCAATGGTAAGCGGGAAGTGTTCAGTTATGGCTTGCCGGGGGAAATACGCCAGGGTTGGTATCGCCGCTTTCGACCGGAGGGAACACCGGAAGAAGAAGCATTTTACCAAAATGGAAAACTAGACGGAAAGCGGATTTTGTATTATGCAAACGGAGACACCCAGATTGTAGAAACCTATCGAAATGGTCTTTTTCACGGACCCTACCGCTTGTATTATCCGAACGAAAACCTGCATCAGGAGGGGCAATTCATTGAGAATGTGATGACCGGTATTTGGAAGACCTATTATGAAAGCGGAGAACTAAAAGAGGAAGTAACCTTCGAAAACAACCTGGAGAATGGTCCCTTTATAGAGTATTATAAAACGGGTCAGGTTTCGGTGGAAGGCGAATACCTGGAAGGCGATCAGGAGCATGGTCCTTTAAAATTCTATAATGAGGAGGGGGTGCACGTTAAGACCATGACCTGTGACCGGGGTTTATGCCGCACCACCTGGGAATTGGAAGAGGGGTGATCCTGTTGCTTTGATGATCGAATTGAATGCTTTAAAACCTTGAGGTTTTATGACGAAAAATTACCCGCAGGCCCAGTTGGTGTTTATTTTATTATTGACGGTTCAGACCGTTCAGGCCCAATTGCTGGGAGGCCAATCCATCTTTTCTTTTCTGCAGCTGCCTCCGAGTGCCCGGGTTACTGCTTTAGGAGGAAGTCTGACCACGGTAATGGATGATGACGGAGCCCTTGCCTATCAGAACCCAGCTCTGTTAAATCCAGAACAACATCAGTTCGTTTCAATTAACCACAGTTTTTATATTGACGGGATCGATCACGGCTATGCTTCCTACGTGCACCATATCGATAAATGGGAAACTACGGTTCATGGGGGAGTGCAATACATCAGTTATGGGGAAATGCCCCAGACCAATGTGTTTTTTCAACAGGAGGGAACCTTTCGGGCAGGAGAATATGCCGTTAATCTTGGAGCTGGTCGGCAAGTGGATGAACGTTTACACCTGGGGGCCAATCTTAAGTATGTCAGTTCGCAATTCGGCCCTTATTCCTCCTCCGGCTTGGGTTTCGACCTTGGAGCACTCTATAAAGATACGGCCAGTATGTTTACCTTTGCATTGACTGCCAATAATTTCGGGTTTCAGTTTCAACCCTATGAGGAAGCTGAAAAGGAGCCACTGCCTTTTGATTTACAAATTGGCCTTTCCAAACGCCTGCGATATCTACCCTTTCGCTTTTCCATTATTTACAGGTATCTGAATCGGTGGGATCTGCGATATGACGATCCAAATGCAGGTGAGGATACCATCTTTTTGGGTGAGGAACCTAATGAGGAAAGCGATTTCTCCATTTTTGTGGACAACCTGTTCAGGCATTTTGTTTTTAACGGGGAGCTGTTGATCGGGGCCCGGGACAATTTCAGATTGCGTTTTGCATATAACCATTTACGAAGACAGGAGCTATCCGTAAATGATTTCGGGAGTCTTGCAGGGTTCTCTTTTGGGGTGGGGATCAAGGTCAGTAACTTCCGCATTGACTATGGCCGATCGACCTATCATTTAGCCGGTGGGGTCAATCACCTCAGTATCTCCACCCGGCTAACCGAGTTTAGCGGCCAATAAAAACAACTACAGACCTCGACTCAAGATCTATTACGGGGCTATCCCATTTTTTAGCTGCATCCGGAGAGGTGAAATCGTCGGGCCCGGAAAGTGCCGTATTGATAATCAAATGCCATTCCCGCCCTTGCGAAAGGTCTGTGCCTGGCAATTGGAACTGGAGCTGTTCCCAATAGGCATTCATGATCACGTACAGGTCAGCCTTGAATTCCGGGTTGTGGAGGCTATAAGCAAGGGAATGGGAATTATTTCTCCAATCTGGCATATGCGGGTGAACGCCGTGCCAGTGTAGTTGAGAAGCAGTTTCCTGGTGGCTGCCCCAAAAGGATTTTTCCTGAAAAAAGGGGGTTTGCAGGTTAAACTCAATCAAGTTTCGAACAAAATGCAGAAGTTCCTTTTCTTCTTCGACCTTATCCCAGTTGAACCACCCTATGGGGCTATCCTGATTATAAGCATTATTATTGCCGTTTTGAGTCCTTCGAACTTCATCTCCCATATTGAGCATGGGCGTGCCTTGTGAAATCAATAAAATGGTGAAAAAGTTCTTGATCTGTTTCAACCGAAGGGCCTGAATAGCAGGGTCATCCGTTGGCCCCTCTACTCCGTGGTTCCAACTGAGGTTGTGGTTATGACCATCGCGGTTTTCCTCGCCATTATCCCAGTTGTGTTTTTTATTATAGGAAACCAGATCATTTAGGGTAAAGCCATCATGAGCAGTAACAAAATTAATGGACCGATTGGGGTTACGGTCAGGTAGGTGGAATAGGTCGGGGCTACCCGTCAGACGATTGGAAAGCGGTTGTACATGTTTCTTATCCCCCTTAATAAAGGCGCGAACGTCGTCTCGGAATTTTCCGTTCCACTCCGCCCATCGGTCTCCCACAAAATTTCCAAGTTGATACTGTTCGAGATCCCAGGCCTCTGCAATGATTTTCGAACTGGCCAGCACGGGATCGGATTCAATTTCCCAAAGGAGGGGAGGTTCTTCTAATGGGGTCCCATCAAGAGACCTGGAAAGGACAGAGGCCAGGTCAAAGCGAAAGCCATCAATATGAAACTCGGACACCCAAAGGCGCAGGCAGTCGCGGATCATTCTTCGAATAATGGAATGGTTAGCATTGACCGTATTGCCGGTGCCGCTATAATTTCGGTAAGTGCTTTTATCCGGCCCCAACATATAGTAGGCCAGGTTTTCGAGCCCTTTGAAACAGAGGGTTGGGCCGTTGTGGTCCCCTTCAGCAGTATGGTTGAAAACAACATCCAGGATCACTTCCAGGCCAGCCTTGTGAAAGGCTTTAACCATGTCCCGGAACTCATTGATTACCGTTAGAGGATCACTGGGATTGATACTGTATGCATTATGAGGTGCGAAAAATCCAATAGGGGAATAGCCCCAATAATTGATCCTGCCTTCTGGAGCATCATAGGGGTCAAACTGCTGAACGGGAAGTAATTCAACAGTTGTAATCCCAAGTTCCTTCAGGTACGGGATCTTTTGCACCAGGCCTTTATAGGTACCTCGTTCCTCCTTTGACAGGCCAGAGTTGGGGTTTTTAGTAAAACCAGCTGCATGCATCTCGTAAATGATGGACTTACGGTGAGGATAGTTTAAACACTTGTCTCCCTCCCAGTCGTAGTTGTTGGGATCAATTACCACGCTTTTCATTGCAGTGGCGCAGTTGTCTCCTGCCACCATGGCTGCCTTCCGATCGTAGGTGTTACTTACCACGGCGCGGGCGTAAGGGTCGAGCAAGACCTTATCCCCGTCAAAACGCATTCCCTTTTCCGGCTCAAAAGGGCCATGTACGCGATAACCATATAATTGGCCTTCTTTTAATCCCGGGATGAAACAATGCCAGTAATAGAAGGTTTTATTTTTCAACAGGTCCAGGGTCAGAACATGTTGAGGCCGGCTATGGTCTTCCGAATCAAATAATAGTAATTCGACCTTTTCGGCATATTTGGTGAAAATAGAAAAGTTGACGCCTTCTGGATAGACCGTTGCTCCCAATGGGTAGCTGAGCCCAGATAATAGAGGGATATTGTTTTTCATTTGGAGGCTTTTTATAAAGGAGAAAAATTAGTTAAAATACTGGACCAGGAAAAGTAAAAAAGCAGTTGATTTTGATAAAAGGGGGTATTTAACACTTTTCTAATGAGATAAATTTAAACGTATTGCTTGCAGGGGACTCGTGCTTATAAAGCAGTTCATGGCGTTAAACGCTTTCTTTACCGTCGATTTACAGAAAAATAATAGAAGGATAAGGTAAATGGGGAGCATGCTTCTTTTCAAATCTGTTCCTTAGCTAATAGAATTCCATAAACAAATAACTCCCCAAGGTGAATTTTCCAATTACCAGTAAACATGGGTGAATTCGCCATATTGGGCTCTCTAAAACCTTTGCAAGCAAGTTTTGGACCGGTGATCAGGACTCCCCCGACCGATGGTCATCGTTCCGTGCCTATGCCCGGTTGGTCTTTAGACCAAACAATCAGGACTCCAGTTATTGGAATATTCGAATTTCGAATGGAGGTTAATCATCTCCGTTAAAGGATCTTAGGCATGAATCTCACTAATTATCACACCCATACCTTCTTTAGTGATGGCTCCGCCTCCATGGAAGAATATGTCCAGGTGGCCCTCCGGCAGAGTTTTTCTGCTTTGGGATTCTCTGACCATGCCCCCATTCCTGGGCCGGGAGCAACAATAGATGAGAAGAAATGGAGGCAATACAGGCAGGCCGCAAAGGATATTGAGGAGCGTTTTCGATCGCAATTAGATATTTTTTGTGGACTTGAAGTGGATTTTATTCCCGGTCGAATTTCTCCTCAATCGGATTTTATAAAACAACTCGACCTGGATTATACGATCGGAGCAGTGCACTTTGTGGATGCTTTTCCGGACGGGACACCCTGGAATATAGATGGTTCCTATGCTGTTTTTGAAGCGGGTTTGAACCAATTATTTGACGGGGACATTCACCTGGTCATTCAACGCTATTTTCAGGTAGTCCGGGATATGGTTAGCTCGGCTCCTCCTTCTATTGTTGCCCATTTGGATAGGATCAGGCGGAATCTCCAGCTACCTGCTTTCGGAGAGGATGACGATTGGTATCAAAGAGAAGTTAACCGTACGCTCGAATGTATAGCGGAAGCCGGATGCATACTGGAGGTTAATACCAAGGCCATGTATGGTCACAATAGCTATGAACCCTACCCCTCCCGTTGGATTATTGAAATGGCTGTAGAAATGGGTATTCCTCTGCACCTTGCCTCCGATGCCCATCACCCTGCCGACCTCAGCAGTAGTTTTGAACGGGCCCAAACTATTTTAACAGAAACGGGCTGCCGCGAATTACAAGTCCTGACCCGGGATGGCTGGCAGGCTACAAATTTAAAAAGCCATAAAAGGATTGCCTAAATCCTCTACAAAACTAAATGAATGATCAATAAGTGTGAATTGGCAATTGTAGGAGGTGGTTTTATGGGGTTGGCGTTGGCTTTCACTGCTTTGGAAAAAGGTCTTAAGCCAGTCGTATTTGAAAAAAAGGAAGAAGATAAACTTGCTCCTGTTAGGGAATTTGGGCTGGTATGGCCCATTGGACAGCGAGGTCAGGCATTTGACTGGGCAATGCAGTCCCGGGAGGTTTGGTTAAAGCTTGCCAAGACATTAAATTTTTTCGGATCCGCGAGTGGTTCTCTTCACCTGGCTTATCATCCGGAAGATCTTCATGTGCTAGAGGAATTCTCTCATAGGCTTTCCAGTCGTTCAGGTCGTTATCAAATATTGACCCCTGAGGAAACGATGAGCCTGAGCCCGCGGGTCAACCCTGTGGGTTTGGAAGGAGCCCTTTCCAGTAATACGGAAGCGACTATAGACCCTAAGCTTGCAAGAGAGCAATTACTGAAATACTTTAAGAGGCAAGCAAATATCCAGATAGAATATGGCTGCACCATTGCTCATATGGAAGGTAATCGCCTAAGCGATGGAAAAAGGACCTGGGAGGCCGAACGGATCTTCGTTTGCAATGGAGCAGATTTTAGCTTGTTGTACCCTGAATTTTTTAAATCCACTTTTAAGCGCTTTCAATTACAATTATTGCAGTTGGATGCACAGGGGCCTGGATGGACACTTGGCCCCAGCCTTGCCGGAGGGTTAAGCCTGCTTCATTACCCCTCTTTTTCAGACTGTTACAGCCTGGAGATGCTCGACCAGCGCCTTCAAAAGGATTGGAGTACCTTTCATGCCCAAAATATAGATGTAGTTATTTCTCAATCTTCCAGGGGGCATTTATTCATTTCCGATAATAAGAATTATCCACCTAACACTACCATAGCGGAACAGGAAAAGATGGTCGCCTTCATTTTAGAATACGTCAAAAAGCTGGTCAGGATACCCAATCCACGTATCTCCAGTATTAGGTCAGATATTGCTGCACAACCAGATTCAGGTAGGCCCATTCTGTTTCACCCCTCACCGGAGGTTACCGTAATCAACGGAATGGGTAATTGGGGAATTACATTAGCCTTTGGGCTAGCGATTGCCTTGCTGGAGCAATCAACACCTATTACGTAGGACTACCTACGAATTCCTTTATTTCTTCCAGGTATTCTCGGTGATTAGCCAGTCGAGGTACTTTGTGCTGACCTCCGAACTTTCCCCTGGCACGCATCCACTGAGCAAAGGTACCTTTTGGAAGGGACCGTACGCTCAGGGAATTCAAGGCGATATCCCGGTATCGCTTTGCCGCATAATCGGAATTGATCTTTTGAAGTTCCTGATCGAGCAAAGCCGCAAAGCTTGTTAATTCAACCGGGGGTTGTTCAAATTCGATCAACCACTCATGCCCTCCTCTATGTCCTTCCTGGAAATAGATCGGTGCAACGGTATAATCCTTGACGATGGTCCCGGTCTTTGAACAAGCCTGGGCAAGTGCCCTGTCTGTGTTTTCGACCATAACTTCCTCCCCGAAGGCATTTATGAATTGTTGTACGCGGCCGGTAACCTTGATGCGGTAAGGTCGAATGGAGGTAAAACGTACGGTATCCCCTAATTGATAGCGCCAAAGTCCGGCGCAGGTGCTGATCACCAAGGCATACTGCTTGTGGAGTTCGACCTCCCAAATCGGAAGGGTACGAGGTGAATCGGACTCCCAGTCTTCTACTGGGATGAATTCGTAAAATATGCCATTATTCAGCAGTAGTAGCATATCATCCCGGTTCAGGTCATCCTGAACGGAAAAATAGCCTTCCGATGCATTATAGATCTCCTGGTAGCTGATGTCAGGGCTGGGAAAAAGGCGTTGAAACTGTTCTCGGTAAGGTTTAAACCCTACTCCACCGTGGGTATATACCTGGAATTCAGGCCAGATCTCCAGCATATGGTTTTTTCCACTTATTTCGAGCATTCGACGAAAGAGCATTAGGGTCCAGGTAGGAACACCTCCGATCATGACCACTTTAGGTTCTTTCAAGCCTGCCTGGGCCAATTTTTCCAGTTTTTCCTCCCAATCCGGTAGTAGTGCCGTTTGAATATCCGGAATAAAAAAGGGGCGACCAATGTAGGGCATATGCTCGATCATGATCGCTGAAACGTCACCGATCATAGTTTTTGGGTAGGCGGAGAAGGACTCCAGACTTCCTCCCATCAGCATACTTTTACATTCGAATTGGCGGGCATCCTGGCGGTTTCGGTAGAAAAGGGTCATGGTATCCCAGGTGCCCCGGAGAAGGCAGTGTTTTAAAAGCTGGGAGGAAACGGGGAGGTATTTACTCCTGTCGGCGGTAGTTCCGGAGGATTTGGAAAACCACTGCACCTGGCCGGGCCAAAGGACGTCTTTTTCCCCATGCATCATTCTGGAAAACCAGGGTTTTAACTCATCGTAATTATGGACCGGAACGCGTTCAGTAAAGATGTCCAGGTTTTTAATAGACCGGTAAGCGTACTGCCGGCCCCAGTCTGTATTTGTCGCCTGGGAGATCAGATTTTGAAAAACCCTTTTTTGCACCAAGCTCGGCTGGTTCATAAATTGCTCGATCCGGTGGTAACGGTATTTATGAAAAGTTTTAAAAACTCGATTGATGCCTTTTTTTAGTAGGCTCATACCAAAGGATTTTTCAAATGAAGTAAGGAGGGTTTTTTTGGCCGGATAACTCCATTTGGAGGAAGCGCCCGGTATGGCTTTCCGGGATTTTGGCGAGGGCCTCGGGAGTGCCGGAGCAAACCACTGTGCCTCCGCGTAGCCCCCCCTCAGGGCCCATATCTATGATGTGGTCAGCAACTTTGATCACATCCAAATTATGTTCAATGATCAATACCGTATTTCCTCTTTCGACCAGCCGGTTAAGAACTACCAGCAGGTGCCGAATATCCTCGAAGTGCAAACCGGTGGTTGGTTCGTCCAAAATATAAATAGTTTGGCCAGTATCTCTCTTGGATAATTCCTCCGCTAATTTGACCCGTTGAGCTTCCCCTCCCGATAGGGTGGTAGCTTGTTGCCCCAGGGTAATATACCCCAGACCTACTTCATTCAGGGTTTTTAATTTTCTATAAATCTTTGGGATAGGTTCGAAAAAGGTAACTGCTTCACTGACCGTCATATCCAGAACGTCGCTAATAGACTTACCCTTGTACAGGATCTCAAGGGTTTCCCGATTGTAGCGCCGGCCCATACATTTTTCACATTCTACATAAACGTCGGGTAAAAAGTTCATTTCGATGACCCGCATACCGGATCCCTTACACTCCTCACAGCGGCCTCCTTTGACATTGAAGGAAAAACGGCCAGGCTTGTAAGCGCGAATTTTTGCTTCCGGCAAATTGGAAAACAGCTTCCGAATGTCCGTAAAAACGCCGGTGTAGGTTGCGGGGTTCGATCGTGGGGTCCGCCCTATTGGCGATTGATCGATCTCGATCACTTTGTCAATATGCTCCAGCCCTTCTATCTTTTTGTAAGGTAAGGGGGCTTTCAGACTTTTATAGAAATGTTGCCTTAAAATCGGGTAAAGGGTTTCATTGATAAGAGTTGATTTTCCGCTACCTGAAACCCCTGTAATACAGCAAAATACCCCCAGGGGAATCTCGATGGAGACTGATTTGAGGTTGTTTCCGGAGGCGCCGGTAAGTTTCAGGAACTTGCCATTCCCACTGCGGCGGTTAGTTGGTGTTTCTATCTGAAGTTTATCACTGAGATAATCGGCAGTAAGGGTATCCAGCTTCAAAAATGCTTCCGGTGTTCCTTCCCCAACCAACTCGCCTCCGAGTTTTCCAGCACCCGGGCCCAGGTCGATCAGGTAATCGGAGGCTAGCATTATATCCTTGTCGTGCTCTACCACCAAAACCGTATTTCCGATATTGGTTAACTGCTTTAAGGCTTCGATCAATCGTTGATTGTCGCGCTGATGGAGGCCAATGCTGGGCTCATCAAGGATGTAGGTAATACCGCTTAGTTGGGAGCCTATTTGAGTGGCTAGCCGAATGCGTTGAGCTTCACCTCCGGAAAGGGTGCGGGCCGGCCGATTAAGGCTGAGGTAATCAAGCCCTACATGCAAAAGAAAACCCAGGCGCAAGCGTAACTCCTTAATGATATCCCGGCCAATGGCGATTTGTCGTTCGGGGAGGCCGTTTTCGATCTCCTTCATCCAACTGGATAAGGCGGAGATGTCCATCTCCGCAAGGTGGCCGATGTGCTTTTCTTTGATCTTGAAATGGAGAGACTCTTTCTTTAGGCGATAACCCTCGCATTCCGTACAAACCGCAATGGTCATGAATTCCTCTGCCCATCTGCGGATTTTTTCCGAACTGGTACTTTCATGCCAGTATTCGATCATTTTGATCAATCCTTCATGAGCCAGGTTGTAGGAATAATCGCTGTGTTTAACAACAAAGCTTTCATCGCCGCCGTACAGGATCACTTTCAATGCCTCTTTAGGGATATCCTTTATGGGGGTAGCGAAGGTGAATTTGTACTTTTTTGAAATGGCCCGTAACTGTTTAAAGGTCAGATTTTCGCGTACCTCCCCAAGTGGGACAATGCCCCCTTCGTTAATGGATTTGCCGGGATCTGGAATGACCCGATCCAGATCGACCTGGTTAATTACCCCCAGGCCATTGCAACTTGGGCAGGCACCATATGGAGAGTTGAAAGAAAAAGTATTTGGGGAGGGTTCCTCATAGGATATGCCGGACTCGGGATCCATCAGGTGTTTACTGAAGCCGTAAATTTCATTGCTTTCCTTTTCAAGCAGCAGGAGTAAGCCATTACTCATCTTTAAGGCAGCCTGTAAAGATTGATTGATACGGTCCAGACGATCGGGGCTAATGCGGAGGCGATCGACTACTACTTCAATATCATGGGTTTTGTACCGGTCAATCTGAAGTCCAGGTTCCAGGTCGATCATGACCTTGTCCACCCGAACCTTGGTATACCCTTGTTTTCGAACTTGTTCGAATAATTCCCGGTAATGGCCTTTCCTCCCTCTTACGACCGGGGCAAGTAAAATAACCTGCTTTTGGTGAAACTGCTCCAGCAATTTATCCCGCATCTGCTCTTCTGAATAGCGCACCATCGGTTTGCCGGTCACATAGGAGTAGGCAGTTCCGATCCGGGCAAACAACAGACGCAAAAAATCATAGATCTCCGTAATGGTACCAACCGTGGACCGAGGGCTCCTGCTGGTGGTTTTTTGTTCAATAGATATGACCGGACTCAACCCGGAGATATTTTCCACATCAGGGCGCTCCATTTCTCCTATGAACTGACGGGCATAGGCCGAAAAGGTTTCCATATAACGGCGTTGTCCCTCTGCATAGATAGTATCGAATGCAAGGGAGGATTTTCCACTACCGCTGATACCGGTTATGACTACCAGTTTATTACGTGGAATGCGGACATCAATATTTTTCAGGTTGTGCACCCTGGCCCCAGTCACTTCTAGAGTTTCCTGCACCTTAACTTTAGGCTCCTCCAATTTGGTCATATTGCTCATACTGCGTGTGATTACAAGTTGAATTAACAAACCTACCGGGGGAGGTGTTGCTTAAACTGCAAATTTAGTCAAAAGCAAATTCCAAACCCTTTCAAAATAAAAGGTCCCGAAGTTTTCTGGTATCTTTAAGTCAAAATCCCCAACGACCAAGCTATGCCTATGTACGTTCGCGATATTACCCAGTTTTTAGAAACCATTGCTCCCCCCGTTTACCAGGAATCCTACGACAATGCCGGTCTGATCGTGGGAGACCCAAAAATGGAGGTCACCGGTGTTTTGACCTGCCTGGATTCAACAGAGGAGGTACTGGAAGAAGCTTTGGATAAGGGGTGTAATCTCATTGTAGCCCATCATCCCATTGTGTTTCGGGCTTTGAAACAACTTACCGGTGGCAGCTATGTAGAGCGGGTATTGATCAAGGCATTGAAGAATGATCTAGCTATTTTCGCCATCCATACCAATCTGGACAATGTGCTTCAAAAGGGGGTAAATGAGCGAATTGGTCAGCGGTTGGGGTTAAAGGAAACCCGAATTTTAGCTCCAAAGGCTGACACCCTTCAAATGTTGCACGCTTTACTGCCTGCCAATCAGTTAGCAGGCCTGCGACAGGAATTGGCGGAAAGAGGAATTGAGTATTTTTCGGTTTTACCGCAAATTGACGATGCCGAACTGTTGGTGCGTGTCCCTGCTCCGGTTGGCCAGTTACATTCGGTGGAAGCTACTCTGGCCAGTTTCGGCGGTGCGCTTAACTCTCGCCAAACGGTCCTCAACCGCCACCCAGAGATTGGAAGTGGTTTGTTTGGACTTCTACCTGAAGCAATGACAACGGGTAAGTTCCTGGAATTTTTACGGGATCGTATGCAAACAGCCTGTATTAGACACACCCGCCCACTTGAAGGGCCGATCCAAAAAATTGCCCTCTGCGGTGGTGCAGGAGGGTTTCTTCTGGGCGCTGCCAAATCAGCCGGAGCGGATGTATTTATTACTGCTGATTACAAGTACCACGAATTTTTCGATGCAGATGGTGCTATTCTAATAGCCGACATCGGTCATTTCGAAAGTGAACAATTCACTATCGAACTATTACAGGAGGTTATTTCACAGAAATTTAGTACTTTTGCGACTTATTGCACGGCAGTACGTACCAACCCGGTGCATTACTTCGTTTAACCTCCAAAGCAGTTTTCAACCATATGGCAAAGGAAATACCGGTAGCCGAGCGACTCCAGCGGCTTTATGATCTGCAGCAGATCGATTCCAAAATCGACGAGATTGAAATTTTAAAAGGGGAACTACCTATTGAGGTAAGTGATCTGGAAGATGAGATCGTGGGGCTGCAGACTCGAATCGAACGGCTACAAAACAATATCAAGGATCTGGATGGTAATATCAGCAGATTCCACGCGCAAATTAATGAAGCGGAAACTCTAATGGCACGTTACCAATCTCAACTGGATAACGTAGCGAACAACCGAGAATACGAAGCCCTGACTAAAGAGCTTGATATGCAAAAGCTCGACATTCAATTGGCAGAACGCCGTATCCGGGAGGCAAATACAGAAAAAGCGGCAAAGGAAGATACCCTGGAGGCAGCTTTAGAACGCCTGGAGAAAAAACAGAAGAATCTGGCTGTCAAAAAGGTAGAACTGGAAGAGATTACCGAGAAGACCAGAAAGGAAGAAGAAGCTTTGCGCAAGCAATCTGCGAAAGCGCGTGAAAAGATAGAAGACCGCCTGCTAAGGTCCTATGATAAAACCCGGCATGCTTATCGAAACGGTCTGGCTGTAGTAACTGTACAACGCGATTCCTGCGGGGGGTGCTTCAATAAGATCCCACCACAGGTCCAGTTAGAGATCAGCATGCAAAAAAAGATAATCGTTTGTGAACATTGCGGTCGTATCCTGGTCGATACCTCAGTAGTAGCTGAGAACGAACTTGAAGAAAAAGCATAATGGAATTTATCCACTCCTTTAAAAGGGAAAGCGGTTTGCCGCCTTCCCTTTTTTTTATTTTTCCCTTAAAAACCTGATATGTCTAGGATACTGCTTTTTTTATGTTTGATCGCCAAGCCGGCTATGGGGCAGTATTTCGAATTCAGCCCTTTGGCTGTTAAGGCTTATGAGCAGACTATGGAGTGGAGACTGGAAGCGGCAGCACTGAGCCTTGCACAGCTAAAAGAGCAGGAACCGGAAAATTTCCTGTCTTACTACCTGGAGGATTACCTCGACTTTTTCAGGGTTTACACTAGTCGGGATGAGCTGGTCTATCAGCGTTTAAAAATTAATCGAAAGACCAGGCTGGACATCCTGAGAAAAGGGAATCCCAACTCCCCTTATTATCTGTATACCCAAGCCAATATTCGTTTACATTGGGCGATGCTACAATTGGAGTTTGAAGATTATTTGGGAGGATTCACCAATGTGAGTAAAGCGTATAAGTTGCTAGAGGAAAACAGTGCTCTTTTTCCCGATTTTTTACCAAATTTGAAAGATCTTGGAATACTGCATGCTTTGATCGGGGCGATACCCGATAATTATCAATGGGGCGTAAAACTGCTAAGCGGCCTGGAAGGCAATCTCGATCTGGGTAGGCAAGAGATCGAAACCGTGATAAAGGAAAGCCAGCGGAAGGATTTCATTTTCGAAAAGGAAACCCTTATCGTCTATGCCTTTTTGCTCATTTTCCTGGAGCAGGAATCCGAAAAGGCATGGGAAGTACTTCAAAGCGGGGCTTTAGATGCAAATAGTAGTCCATTGGATGCTTATGTCCTGGCCAGCGCCGCAATGCGGTCTCAGAGAAATGATAAAGCCCTGGGGTTTCTAAAATCAGCTCCTCCTTCTGAGGCTTTTATTGATTTTTACTACCTGGATTTTATGCAGGGACTCGTCTACTTACGGGCGCTCGATTTTCGTTGTGATGAATATTTCTTCAACTATTTGCAACGCTCTAACAGCGAAGATTTTCGAAAGGAAGCCTGGCAAAAACTGGGTTGGTCGGCCTTTTTACAAGGGAAGCCCGAACGCTATGAAAAATATATGAAATTGGTGCTGGATCGGGGGCAAAAAAGGACAGGAGGGGATAAAAGTGCCCAGGAAGAGGCCGTTTCCGGGGCCACTCCTATACCTGCACTTTTACGGGCTCGCCTGTTATTTGACGGTGGTTACTTTTTAGAAGCAAAAAAAGAATTGGAGGGCTTCTCATTAGAACCGGATACTCCTGCTTCGGTTCAACTCGAATACCATTACCGGATGGGGCGTATCCTCCATGGAATGAAGGACTATACTCGAGCTCTCCAAACCTACCAAATGGTAATCGGGGAAGGAGCTGACCAGCCCTATTACTATGCCTGTAATGCAGCTTTACAGGCGGGGCTTATTCAGGAACAGCTCGGCAACACCTCCCAGGCCAGACACTTTTTTGAGAAGTGCCTGGATTTAAAACCACGCGAACACAAGAACAGCTTACATCAGGAGGCTAAAGCAGGGCTAGCTCGCCTGGGACAGGAATAAGCCCAGATAGAGAGAGTCCGGAGCTTACAATTCTAATTTGGCCTTCACTAATTCCATAACATCTTCGGTGTCTTCAGCGAAAAGAACAGCATTGAAAACGCTGGTATCAAAGATCATCTCATAGCCATTTTCTTCTGCAACCGACTTAATGGCCGCCTCTACCTTTTCAACAATGGGCGCAAGCAATTCTTGGCGTCTATTCTGAAGGTTCTTTGCCATTTTTTGTTCATAAGCTACAATCTTTTGCTCTTCCTGTTGAAGGCTTGCAGTCCGCTTCTCTTGTTCAACCCTGGACATTGCACCAGATTGGGCCTCAGTGAGGAATTCGGTGTATTGGTCTTGAAACGATTTAGCCATTTTCTCGCCTTCTGAGACCATTTCCTTCCTCAAAGATTGGATCTCCTCGTCTGCCGCTTTTGTGGCAGGGAGCTCGGCTATTAGGTTCCCAAAATTCATATGACCATATTTTTGAGCTTGGAGGGTTCCAGTCAGGAGCACCATGGCGCCCAGGAAAAGTAAACTTCTCATGTTACTTAGTTTCTTGTAAATTAAATGGAGCAAAAACAGGTAACTCGAATTCATTCCGCAACGCCGGAAAAAGATTAGAGAGGAATCTAAACTGCCTTCCCCCCCTACCGTAATGATTTTGCTGCTAAAAACTAGAAGCATAAAGGTAGTACGATTAGATGGAAACTTGCTAGCTTTTAACGAAAGTTTAGGTTGGGGAGAGCCAAAAAGTTTTAAATATTTGTTTTTTAAAACAATTTGTTTTTAATTGCGGTGGTAAACCCACTGCTCCATGAATAGCAATTTACATCATCCTTTTCGGAATTACACCAATGCCCTTTACTTCAGAGCTTATCGCTTGTTAAAATTGGTGGAACGGTTCTGGTTTCCAGCAATATTTTGCGGAGCTTTATTTTACCTTTTTTACCATCGGAATATCCAGATCCGTCTGAGTGTTCAACCAGGCAGGGCGGTAGAGGCTGTTCCGGCAAGTCTGGAAAAATCGGGTCAGAGCGTTCGGCAATCGGTCTTTTCTGCAGGATGGAATGAAGGAGCCCGGGATCAAAAAGAAGGGGGCAGGCAGCGTAGACAAAGGACCTACATAGAACGATATGGCCCGGTCGCGCAGAAGGAAATGCGTTTGTTTGGGATCCCGGCCTCCGTTACCCTTGCCCAGGGTTTACTAGAAAGCAAAGCCGGCGAAAGCCGACTGGCATTGGAGAATAATAACCACTTTGGAATTAAATGCTTTTCGAAGACCTGTAAACGAGGGCACTGTCGGAATTTTGAAGATGACTCGCACAAGGACTTTTTTCGAGTGTATGGGAGCCCCTGGGAAAGCTACCGCGCACATAGCACTCTTCTGCAAAGTGATCGCTATCAAAGGTTGTTCAATCTGGACCCGTACGACTACAGGTCCTGGGCTATAGGTCTGCAAGATTCCGGTTATGCAACGGATTCGGAATATGGTGAAAAACTGATCAAACTGATTGAGGACCTTCGTCTGTACCGGTATGATTACCTGGGGGAATAAGGGCTCAATTTCTAATAATGCTGATCAATCTTTGAAATCGATTGTTTTCATGGGTCCAGCGCAGTACATAGTTACCCATAGGAAGGTGTTCTACCGGGATGGAAGTGGATGCAGCGGTTTTTATAAAACGGCCCTGCATGTCAAAAAGCTGTATGGCTTCTATATTTCTACCGTTTGCATCGATGTTGATCAAGCTGGTGGCCGGGTTAGGGAAAACGAGGAATGGATCTTTTAAAAAATAGTCTTCAGTAGAGACCACATCGGCTTCTGGCCTGACAATGAATAAATCAAACTCCATAGCCGGAGGTAGGGATAGTTCTGTAGTGAGGCCCATTCCGGAGTAGGCACCGCCTATCCACAGTTTGGGGCCACGGTTTAGTAGTTCAGGCAGGATTAGTTCATCAGTAGCCAGCAAGTACAAGCTCATACCACGACCTGTCTGGGGATCGACTTGCATGAAAAACCCATCAAATGTATTGGGGCTAAAAATGCTAAAGTTATCCAGGTAAAGGCTGTCCTCAAAAAAACCACTAACGGACAGTACATCGCCATATAATTGCATATCCAGAGCCTGGTCTTCACCCGTTCCAGGGAAGGTTTGAGCCAGGTAAAGCGTACCATCCGGTCTATAGCCCAATAAGAAAAGATCCGGTTCAATGGTACTGCTTTGGATTTGAGTGCTATCGTCCAGGCGCATAACCCCACGTAAGTGACCGGCCAGAAGGATATTTCCAAAGCTATCTACTTCCAGCCCTGACAGGTCTTTATCGAAGACCCCTCCGGCTTTTCGAACCCATTGTAATGTTCCCAACTCATCCCACTGAATGATAAACAAGTCCCTGTCCCTGGTATTGGCGGTTAAGAGGGTGTCTCCGATGAAGAGGGTGTCGTCAAAGACCCCTCCCACCGTTAAAAAACCAGCAGGATCTATCCCCATGCCTAGGGCTCTGACATTATCGGTGCCTCCCCAACTCACTGCCCGGTCAAGGGTGCCATTTGGTTGGAATCGGAATAAAAAAGCATCGGAATTTCCATTAGCGATCAGGGTATCACCGGTAACGAACAAGGTGTCACTAAAAAAACCACAAAGGTAGATGTTGTCTAGGAGGTCGGTTCGCAGATCAGTAGAAGCTTTCAACACGGCCCCATCTATGGATTGGCCCCAGATCAAACGGCCATCGGGGTCATAGTGATTAAGAAAAATAGAGCGACCACTTCGGGCTATTAGTGAGGTATCTCCAAATGTTCCTTCCAGCCAATACCTTCCACTGGTAGTCAGATTGCCTGAGCGGTGAACTACTGCTGCATCCACCAGATCTTCCAATGGACTGGAGCCTGTGGCAAATAATTGTTCTGAACCGGTAATAGTGTCTATCCTTAGCCAGGCCGCATCCCGATCCCCCAGGCTAACAATAGTGGTGTCGCTTAAAATAAGGCTATCGGAAAAGCTCATCCCCAGGATCAAATCCCCATCAGGTAATTGAACCAAAACCCCTGGGATGTCATTGGAGGGGCCCCCAGGTGTTGCAAGGATATGCCAGGGCTGGCCAAAAACGGTTGAGCCTGTCAGAAGAAAAAAAAGAATAATATGGAATAGCCTTACGTTCATGCTGTACATTTTTAAGAGCTTATGTCCTTTTTATTAGGTAGAAAAACAATTTCGAGTTAGTAGACCCAAGTCGAATTACCGTATTTTTTGGTTTTTATAAGATACAACAATGAGCAAGTTCCCGTTTTTCCTTTTGCTGGCTATTTTGGTTTTTCACTGTACAAATGATAAGAAAGGCAATATTCAGGGGCCTGAATCTTCGATCACTGGAGATAAAGCTCTGATTAAACGGTTGAATCAGCAAATCGCTGAAAATCCTAAGGACCCGGAGTTATACTTCCTGCGGGCTCAGGCCTTATACCAGGCGGAAGCATATTCCAGTGCTAGGTCAGATGTGGAAATCGCCATGAAACTGGATTCCACCCGGTTCGAATACTGGCATCTACTAGCAGATATTCAACTGGATAACCTGCAATCTCAAAACGCCCTGCAAACGATGGAGTCAGCCGTAAAACGTTTCCCTGATAATCCTTTAAGCCTTTTAAAGCTTAGCGAATTCCAGCTTATTCTGCAGCAGTACAGGGAGGGGCTGGCTACTCTGGATCAATTATTGCGAAAGGATCCTCAAAATGCAGAAGCCTTTTTTATGTCCGGTCTGTTATTTACAGAACTGAAAGATACCGCCAGGGCTATAAATAGCTTTCAAACGGCCGTGGAGAACGAGCCTGAACTTATTGATGCCTGGATAAAGCTTGGTCAGTTGCATGCCGCCCTCGGAAACTCCATCGCTTCTGTATATTTTGATAATGCTGTGGAATTAAGCGGCCGTCAGGTGGAAACCCTGCATGCCAAGGCCTTTTACCTACAATCCATTGGAGAGCTTCTTCCCTCTATGGAACTGTTTAAGGAAATTGTAAAGCGCAACCCCCAATACACCGATGCTTATTTTAATTCCGGTTTACTTTATATGGATTTGGATTCCCTGGAAAAAGCCATTGGGCAGTTCGATCTAGCGATCCAATTTGACCCGGCCCTGGTTGAGGCGTATTATTACCGGGGGCTGTGCTGGGAGATGGCTGGAAGACCTGAAATGGCTCGACAAAATTATGAACAAGCCCTGCGCATGGTGCCGACTTTTGATCTTCCTCAAGAGGGTTTGGATCGTCTGCGCCAATTAAAATAAGGAAGGCCCAGCCGTTCCTTTTCTTCAAAAGAGTTAAACGCCTGAATAAATCTTTTCTTTTTGGTGCAACCCCTTTTAACATTTATTGTCCCTTAGGGTAAATGATAAATAAGACATGTACCCGGGATAAAACAGATTGAATGAAGTCGGTTAAGGGTCATTCAACTTTAGAAAATGCGCTGTGGAGATGTCTATAAAAAACACCTGCTTTGGAAGCAAAGATCAAATCCCTGAAGGTTGAAAAGGGAAGAAGGGAAAAACCAATAGCAAAAGAACCACCTGAAAATCGTCGAATTGTAACATTGGATTACGCCGACACGCATAGAGAAATAGTTGAAAAGTGCACGGATGGAGACCGACAGGCTCAATTCGAACTTTATCAGCTCTATTCAAGAGCCATGTTCAATCTATGTTGTCGAATGGTGAAGGACGAGTTGGAAGCGGAGGATATTTTGCAAACTTCCTTTATACAGGTGTTTAGCAAAATCAACACCTTCCAGTTCCAATCTTCCATCGGTGCCTGGATAAAACGAATCGTGGTAAACAATTGCATTAACCATCTAAAGCGAAGACAAGTGTATTTCGAAGAGTTGGATGACCGTCACGGAGCAATTGCAGAGCCAGTAGAACCACCCACCAACTCCGTTGGAATGAGCGTGGAAGCCGTGAAGGCCGCCATGGTACAGCTACCCGATGGATACCGGATCGTATTTTCCCTCTATTTACTGGAGGGGTATGACCACAAGGAAATTGCGGAAATACTGGATATAACGGAGGCTACCTCCAAATCCCAGTACAGCCGGGCAAAGAAAAAAATAAGAGAGATCATTGAAAGCCGACCTATGGCTTCGAACTTCTAAGCAATATGAAAAACGATCAATTAGAAAAATTCATTCTCGACAACCGTGAAGCTTTTGACGATGCGGTTCCTAGCCTGGATGTCTGGGCTGCAATCGACTGTGAAGTACACCCTGGGCCTAAAGTCCGGTGGAAGGTGTGGAAGACCCTAAGAATTGCTGCCGCAGTTGCCGTTTTACTGGTGATCGGAGCAGTTGGAGGCCGGTATTTATCGCAGCCTCTCTCACAGAACATCGCAGATATTATTCAGGATGTCAACCCTGAGTTTCTGGAAGCTGAACAATTTTACCAGGGCCAGATCCAGCAAAAAGTTGCACAGTTAACCGGCTTCGACGGCAAGGAAGATGTCCTGGCCGATCTGAAACAATTAGATCAGGTACAAAAAGAGCTAAAAAAGGAATTGCAGAACGCTCCAAAGGGTAAGGAGCAGGAGATTGTTGAAACCCTCATTCAGAACTATCAAATTAAAATTGCCATACTGGAACGCGTCCTGGAGCGGGTTAATCAGGAAAATAATGTAAATCTGGAAGATGATGAAATTATTATGTAAGTACCTCGGGGTTCTTTTAGTCCTGGGGATGATGCTGCCTCCTGCCTGGGGGAGCACCAAACAAGAGTATACAAAAACGATTAAAAAAGAATTTGATATCAACGCAAGTGGCACTACCTCCATTCAAAATGAATATGGTAAGGTCGATATTCTTACCTGGGATAGAAACCGGGTAAAAATTGCTGTGACGATCGTAGTTAAGGCGGGAAATGAAGGCGCAGCCCAACGGGTTTTTGATCGGATCAATATTGATTTTTCCAATGCCCTGGATTACGTACAGGCCGTAACAGAAATCCAACCCCAAAAGGGGTGGTACGGTAACGGTGACAAGAGTGACTATTCGATCAATTACGAGGTCTACCTTCCCAAATCAAACAGGCTTGAGGTTGACCACCGCTACGGTGATTTGTATGTCGCCAAGTTAAATGGGGATATTGAACTTCAAGTAAGATACGTCAACTTCAAGCTCGAAGGAACCAGCGAAGATGTTAATCTTGAGTTTGGCTACGGGAATGGTTCTATCGGTGCTGTTCGAAACCTGGATCTGGAGGTGAGTCACGCACAACTGGCGGTTGGCTCGGTCAACAAGCTGGAAAGCGAAAGTAAATATACCAAAACCACTTTGGGAACGGTCGGTATTCTCCGCCTTGAATCCAGATACGATACCTATGATATAGGCGAGGTAGAGGAGTTGTACAATAGTGGGAAATATGATAGCTTCAAAATTGGAAAGGCAAAGAAAATCGGCATGGATTCCAAATACACCCAGCTTGCTGTAGATTTCCTGCAGGAGTCCCTGGAGTTAGAATTCCAGAACGGTAGTTTTAAGGGGAAATTGGATAAAGGTTTTAAAGAGGTCACTCTGGTGGGAAGGTATACGGATTTCAAACTGGAAATCCCGGAAAGTGCCAACTTCGAACTGGATGCAGAAACTTCCTATGCAGGTATTCAATATCCACGCGATTTACGGGTGGATTTCGAAAATGAACGATCAACAAGTCATGAATTGAGGGGAAAGCGCGGCTCAAATGGAGGCACTATTTATGCCCGCCTTTCCTACGGTGCTTTAAAGATCTATTAATCCCTCCTGATTTAAAAAGGGTTCCTTGTCTCAAAACTCAGAACGAGTTTTGAGACAAGTTCTTTTTTTATAGCTTAGCTTCCCAACAAATCACCGCCAATGAAAATAAAATTCTGTGGAGCGGCCCGGGAGGTTACCGGTAGTGCTCACCTGCTTACGCTCGAAGATGGATTTACCATATTACTGGATTGCGGTTTGTATCAGGGATATGAAGATCACTTGGAGCACTTCAATGAAGAATGGCTGTTCGAACCAGCCCAAATTGACTGTCTGGTCCTTTCTCATGCACACATTGATCACTCCGGTCGTATCCCCAAACTGGTTCGGGATGGTTTTCGGGGAGTGATCCACGCTACTCATGCCACCCGTTCGTTATGCAATATCATGTTGTTGGATAGCGCCAGAATTCAGGAAAGGGATGCCGACTATCATAATAGAAAGGCCAAAGAATCAGAAGAATATGATGATAAGGTAGAGCTGCATCAACCTCTGTATGAAACTAAGGATGTAGCAGAAACGATGAATTTATTTGCTACTTACGGGTATAACCGCTGGTTTAAAATCCACGATCAGGTAGAAGTGCTATTTAAAGATGCCGGTCATATTTTAGGTAGTGCCAGTGTGACCTTGCGAATAAAGGAAAAGGGAAGAACGGTTCATTTCGGATTTTCAGGAGATATCGGTCGACCTGCACGCCCTATTTTACGGGATCCCCAACACATGCCGGAGCTGGATTACCTGATTTGTGAAAGTACTTACGGAGACCGGGAACATCTTAGCTCACCAAATGATATTAATAAGCTCCTGGAAATCCTTACCGAGACCTGTATTCAGCGGCAGGGAAAGCTCATTATCCCTGCTTTTAGCGTTGGTCGTACTCAGGAGATCGTTTATATTCTGGATCAACTGGAAACGGATGGCCGCCTTCCAAAGGTACCGGTCTACGTGGATAGCCCACTTTCCGTAAATGCCACCATGATCTTTGCCTCCCATCCCGAATGTTTCGACCAGGACCTGACAGAATACATGCTGATCGATGAGAATCCCTTTGGGTTTAATGGTTTGAAGTACATTCGGCATGTAGATGATTCCAAAGCTTTGAATACCCTTGAAGGCCCTGCCGTGATCATTAGTTCATCCGGGATGATCACCGCCGGCCGGATCAAGCATCATGTTTTTAATAATATCGACCAGGAGGAGAATACAATTTTAATTGTTGGATATTGTAGCCCACAGTCTCCCTGTGGCGTACTGCGTGATGGTTCTGAGGTCTTGCATTTATTCGGGCAGTATAAACCTGTA
Organism: uncultured Saprospiraceae bacterium; assembly: GCA_964479625.1. GTDB lineage: Bacteria > Bacteroidota > Bacteroidia > Chitinophagales > Saprospiraceae > CAYZMS01. The sequence goes on along the minus strand of CAYZMS010000008.1, from coordinate 84,077 downwards.
AAGGCCAGGGTAGAGGTGATGGATTCCTTTTCAGCCCATGCGGACCAACTGGAAATTCTTGATTTTGTCCAAAATCAACGCGATAGCCTTAAGAAGCTGTTTCTGGTCCATGGAACTTTGGATAGACAGGAAGTCCTCCAATCAAAGTTGGAGTCCCTTGGATACAAAGGGGTTGAGGTCCCCAGCTTAGGCCAGGAGTACATTGTATAAGGGGTGAAAGCCCCGGATGTAGGCGTTTGCTCCACCAATTTATAACAATATGATTTTGATTTTTGAAAGCATATTGTTATATTTGTATAACCCATTTACCATTCTTGATTTTTCTTTAGGTAAGGCTAACAATCCTTAGGAGTGGCTCTTGGCCGGGAGAACCCCTTGTGCGAGCCATTCTTTTCCAACAATTGGACACATGCTTGTAAAAACAAACGCCAGTGCAGTGCACGGAGTGGATGCCCGTACGATCAGTGTGGAAGTAGATTCAGGGGGGCAGCCCGTAGCAGGTAAACAGTATTACTATATGGTAGGACTGCCGGATAACGCGGTTCGGGAGGGATTTCAGCGTATGGAGGCGGCTATTTCTAATGTGGGGTATAAAATGCCCCGGGCAAAAACGATCGTTAACCTGGCTCCGGCCGATCTGCGAAAGGAAGGTTCGGCTTACGATCTTCCTATAGCTCTGGGCCTTTTGGCAGCCAGTAAGCAAATTCCCGGCGAGGAGCTTGCCCAATACCTGATGATGGGAGAAATGGCCCTGGATGGTGCGCTGCGTCCGGTGCGTGGAGCCCTTCCCATGGCGATCCAGGCCCGTAAGGAAGGCTTTAAGGGGATGTTGGTACCTGTGCAAAATGCCCGTGAAGCAGCAATTGTATCAGGTATAAAGGTCTATGGAGTAAGAGACCTGGGAGAAGCGATTTCCTTTTTCGAAGGTCGTAGTGAAATGGCTCCGGTAGAGGTAGAAACCAGAGAAGAATTCTTTCAGCAACACCAAAACTATCCGGTGGATTTTTCCGACGTTCGCGGACAGGAACACATAAAAAGGGCAATGGAAATTGCTGCAGCAGGTGGGCACAACCTCATTTTAATCGGGCCTCCCGGAGCAGGGAAAACCATGTTGGCCCGGCGCCTGCCAACTATCCTACCTCCTTTTTCTTTGCAGGAGGCCCTGGAGACGACAAAGATCCATTCGGTAGCTGGGAAATTGCCGGAACATACCTCCCTTATTGCACACCGGCCTTTTCGAAGCCCCCACCATACGATCAGTGACGTTGCTCTGGTTGGAGGGGGCACCCACCCAATGCCTGGAGAGATATCTCTGGCTCATAACGGGGTTTTATTTCTGGATGAGTTGCCGGAATTCAAGCGATCAGCCCTGGAAGTACTTCGCCAACCCCTTGAAGATCGCTTTGTCACCATCTCCCGGGCTCGTATTTCCGTAGACTATCCGGCAAGCTTTATGCTGGTAGCTTCCATGAATCCCTGTCCATGCGGTTTTTATAATCACCCTGAAAAAGAATGTGTATGCAGTGCGGGAGTGGTCCAGCGTTACTTGAACCGTATTTCAGGCCCTTTGCTGGATAGAATTGATCTGCACCTGGAAGTAACGCCTGTTTCCTTCGAAGAATTATCCTCAGAAGTTAAACCCACTGAAAGTAGCAGCGATATTGTCCAACGCGTGGTCAAGGCCCGGGAGATCCAGGCCCGAAGGTTTAGTCAGGTTCCGGGGGTTTATTACAATGCCCAGATGCCCAGCCGCATGGTTCGGGATTTTTGTTATATCGATCAAGCCGGACAAAACCTGATCAAGCGGGCAATGGATCGCTTGAAATTATCTGCCCGGGCTTATGATCGTATACTCAAGGTTGCCCGTACAGCGGCTGACATCGGCGGAAGTCCGAAGATCAGGATGGAACACCTCGCTGAAGCTATTCATTTTCGGACCCTCGATCGCCAGGGGTGGGCGGGATAGTCCAGATTTCCGTATCTTGGCAAAAACTCAAGATGAAGCCCGTTATTTTGTTTTTGTTAGCTTATCTCGCCCTTGCTTGTAAACCCGACCCTAAAAATACGGCGGAAGCGATGGGCATGCATCAAATGCTGAGTGGAATAGCGGTGGATAGCCAGGAGTTGGCCGCATTCATTCCTGAAGGTTATACGATCCTGGAAGTGGTAGAGGGAGACCTAAATGGAGACGGTAATGCCAAAGATATAGCTCTTGCATTGCGCGAACGCAATGAAGAAGCGGGAAGCGATGCAGCCCGCCCATTGTTATTGCTGGTTCGAAAAAATAAATCCCTGGAAGTGGCCAGCAGCAATGACGAGGTAATCCTTTGTGCCGGCTGCGGTGGTACCTTTGGCGACCCCTTTGAAGGAATAAGTATCAAAATTGGACAGCTAACAGTTAATCACTCAGGGGGTAGCCGGGACCGTTGGACAAGTCAGATCACTTTTGATTATCATCCGGATGAAGATGCCTGGATTTTAACACAAGTGCACCAAGAAGCCTTTGACGCCCTTGGAAAAGAGTCCAACTTGGAAGTCTTTGATCGCAGCCCCAAAGATTTTGGGAATATTACTTTCTCTGAATTTTCCAATAAGCAAAATCTTAATTAATAAAAGCCGGGAATATTCTTTTACCGGGTTCCCAGCCTAACTGGCATGGCTTGTCCGTAAATTTCTAAAGGAAAGGCACCAATGCAAATAGAAGGAGCATTTGCTTTTTACCTACACTCTTGTTTTATTGTAAATTTTGGCTGACGCGTTTATTAAAAAGATGGAGGGAGTGTTCTTGGAGGAGAAGAGAAGCCTTGGGATATCGTATGTTCTTTGGTTTGTCTGAAACCGGGATACTCCCCTGGCTTAAGCTGTTTAAATACAAATTTAAAATGTCCGAAGGTTTTACGCATTTGGATGATGAGGGAAAGCCTGGGATGGTGGACGTGGGTTTGAAACAAGCAACCAGGCGGCTTGCCCGTGCCCGAAGTATCGTGGTCTTAGGCGATACTATTATGAATGAATTGGAAAGTGGAGAGATTCAAACCAAGAAAGGCCCCGTTTTTCAAACAGCTATCCTGGCAGGCATTATGGCCGCAAAAAAAACCGGTGAATTAATTCCCCTTTGCCACCCGCTTGGCCTCGATAAGTGCCAGGTAGAAATACACGTAAATGAAAAAGGGGAAGTGGTAATTGATTGCACCACAATAATCACCGCCAAGACTGGAGTGGAGATGGAGGCCTTAACCGGGGCTACCATTGCGGCACTTACCATTTACGACATGTGTAAAGCTCTTTCCCATGATATTCTGATAAAAGAAACCCGGCTAATGGAAAAAACGGGAGGGAAACGGGACTTTAAACGCCAATAGGTATGGCATATCAAAAGCATGCTAAGCTGGCCCGGCCTGCTTACGGACAATTTCACAGACAGGAATGGGCACTTGTCGGGGCTCCCTGTTCACGGATCCAACAACTGGCAGGGCAATTAATCCACCAATTTAAAGGTGAATTGGAGCTTGCTTTTGTAGATGCTGATCATCAGGCGCCGGCCCTTTCACCAGCTCTGAAAGCCGGAGCAGGCCTGGAGTATACTGATAGAATCGCCTTTCATCAATTCAATCGGGAAGCAGGTTTCACCCCCTTTCAATTTCGTTCCCTGTTCAATGAGCAGGCCCTGGTCCTGGTTAATGGGAACCATTTTATAGGTCAACGGCAAATTGTACTACTGGATCCAAAGAAAAAAGAATCTCTTTCCCGTAAACTGGAGCGCTTAACGGATGTACAACTGATCCTTTTAACGAAAGAATGCCGGGAAATTTACCCCTATTTACTCGATCATTTGGATGGTGTTCTCCCTCCCGTACTTGAATGGAACGATTGGGAAGGTATCGCCGCCTTTATCCGTGAAAACCTTGTGATCCCTTCCTTGAAAGGCTTAGTCCTGGCCGGAGGGAAAAGCCAGCGGATGGGAAAAGATAAGGGCATGATCGAATACCATGGAAAACCTCAGCGAGAATATCTTTACGAACAGCTATCCAATTGTTGTACTTCGACCTTTATATCCTGCCGAGGGGAGCAGGTTCCATCCCTGGAGGGACGGTATCCTTTTATTACAGATTCTTTTCTGGGTTTGGGGCCCATGGGCGCCATTCTTTCTGCTTTCCGGGAAGACCCGGAGGCTGCCTGGTTGGTAGTTGCCACTGATCTGCCCTTGCTGGGTGAAAAGGCCTTGAAATTCCTGATTGAAGGTCGTAATCCTTCCAGGACCGCGACGGCCTATCAAAGCCCTGATAACGAATTCCCCGAGCCATTGGTAGCGATTTGGGAACCCCGCGCCTATCCCATTTTGCTGCAGTTTTTAGCGCAGGGGTATTCCTGTCCGCGCAAAGTGTTGATCAATAGCCGTATTGAATGCTTTCCCAGCCCACGTCCGGAGGTATTGATCAATGTCAATAAGCCGGAAGAAATGCGTAGCATTCAGGAACGATTTTTGGATTCCCACTGAATCGCCGGGATTAGGATCCGGCAACGCAGCTCTGCGGATTACTTTGCCTGGTCGTTACCAATTATCTCCTTGCATTAAATTTCCTAGTCCGCCAAGAGGACTGCCCTCTCCCTTGTTGCTTCCCATATAGGATTTTGCTGCCCGTAATATGCGATCGGCCAGGCGACTAAAAGGAAGTGATTGGATCCAGACGGTGCCGGGCCCCTGAAGTCGGGCATAGAATAGACCTTCACCTCCAAAGATCATGTTCCGAACCCCCTTAATGATTTCAATATCGTAATCAACATGCCGGGTAAAGCCTACCAAGCAACCGGTATCGACACGAAGTGTTTCACCGATTTCAAGATGTTTTTCGATCACGGTTCCCCCGGCATGTAAAAAAGCCATTCCGCCTCCTTCCACCTTTTGCATGATAAAGCCTTCGCCTCCGAAGAATCCCCGGCCCAGTTTTTTCGAAAATTCAATACCTACTGCTGCCCCTTTGGCAGCACAGAGGAAAGCATCTTTCTGGCAAACCACCTTGCCTTCGTTTTTGCTAAGGTCCAGTGGAATGATCCGCCCAGGATAAGGCGCAGCAAAGGAGACCTTCTTTTTGCCGGTCCCGGCGTGGGTAAAAGCCGTCATAAACAGGCTTTCTCCGGTGAGCAGGCGCTTCCCTGCAGAAAGGACCTTTCCCCAGACCCCAGTATTATTCTGCTTGCTACCATCGCCAAAAATAGTGGATAGTTCGATCTCTGGATCCATCATCATAAAACTACCGGATTCGGCGATTACTGTTTCATAAGGGTCTAGTTCGATCTCGACGAATTGCATTTCTTCGCCGTGAATTTGATAGTCAATTTCGTGTGCGTTCATCTAATTCGTTTTTTTTTAAACCAGTTTTTTATAAAATAAGCCAAATAGGCTGTAATGCTGATTTTATTTCCACTAATCCAAGCCTTCATTCGATAGGTGTTTTAGGAACCGTAGAAAACCGATAAGCAAAATTGGCTTACCTACCCTTAACGCTTAAATTTAGGAAACCTTTATAAAGTCTACTTCGATGGAATTACCCGCAACACTTTCCGGAAAAACATTCTCCTCCTTTCGACCTGGTCCCCGTCGATTAATGGGGCCAGGGCCATCCGACCTAGACCCCCGGGTTTTGGAAGCGCTCTCCCGGCCTACCATTGGGCACCTGGATCCGGAGTTCGTTCGAATGATGGATGAAGTGAGGGACCTAACTCGTTATGCCTTTCAAACGACCAATCCGCTGACGATGGTAGTATCAGCGCCCGGATCTGCCGGAATGGAGACCTGCTTTGTTAATCTGGTTGAGCCAGGAGATACCGTGATTGTTTGTCAAAATGGGGTGTTTGGCAGTCGAATGCGGGAAAATGTAGAACGTTGTGGAGGCCAGGTCGTTTTGGTCGAAGATGAATGGGGGCGCCCGGTAGATCCCGAAAAGGTAGAGGCGGCTCTAAAGAAACACCCGGAAGCGGGAATGATAGCTTTTGTACATGCGGAAACGTCAACGGGTGTTCGGTCAGATGCGGAAACACTGTGCAAGTTAAGTAGGCAGTATCAGTGCTTAACTATCGTAGACACGGTTACTGCGCTGGGTGGCATTCCGGTTTTGGTAGATGAATGGGGGGCAGATGCGGTATATTCCGGCAGTCAGAAATGCCTTTCCGCCACCCCGGGTCTCTCCCCGGTCACTTTTAGCAAAAGAGCAGTCAAAAAATTAAAAAACCGAAAAACAAAGGTACAAAGCTGGTTCCTCGACCTAAACCTGGTGATGCAATACTGGGGCGATGGGGGAGGAAAACGCTCTTATCACCATACTGCACCCGTACACGCCCTTTTTTGCATGCATGAGGCCTTGCTCCTGCTTCAGGAGGAAGGCCTGGACAACCGTTGGGAACGGCACCGGTTAATGCATGAATCCCTGAAGGCTGGCCTGGAACCACTGGGGTTCCGGTTTTTGGTAGAAGAGGAATATCGACTTCCCCAACTCAATGCCGTTTATTTACCAGAGGGAGTTGAAGAGGCGCCGCTTCGACAACGCCTTCTTAAGGAATACCAACTGGAAGTAGGGGGAGGTCTTGGTAATTTATCCGGGAAGATCTGGCGCATAGGCCTGATGGGGCATAGCGCCAGGCCAGAGAAGGTAGCGTTTCTAATGGATATTCTAAAGAAATTACTTTAAGTTCATTCCCAGAGGGCTTCGGCGTCGAAGGGTTCTGATTCGGAAATAAGCATGGGGAATGCTTCGCGGATCTGCTTTTTCTCCTGGTAACTCAATTGATCGAAAGGGCGTTGGTACCTTTGCTTACTCTCTAGGTTTCGAATCTCTGAATAGGCTCCCTGCAATTCGTTGTAAACCCGGAGGTAGGCTTCGTATTTTGTACCACGTTCACATTGCAGTGCGATTACTGCATTTTTGGGAGATTCCGGAAACTCCGGCAGGTTTTTGGGGTTTACAATAAACTTTACAGCAGTAGCACGCAGTGTTTCCACCGGTAAGATTTCACCTTCAACCAACAACTGATTTAGCTGGTTGATCCTGATATTCAATACATTGCGGTCGTTGATCTCTTGAATAGTTTGGTTTTATTCATAAGGCGGTAAGCGCACCAGTATGCCATTTTCAGAAAGAATTTCGGTAGAAACCAGAAAAAAGATCAGCAATAAAAAGGCGATATCTGCCATAGAACCGGCATTAACGGACAGATGGTCCTGTCCCTTTCGTATCTTACTCATTGAAGTGCATATTTGCGATTAACGAAATCGTCGGCTTGCAAAAGGTAAGATGCCGCTTAGGGAATAATTGGTGTATAAGTCAACAACTTCTTTATGGTCAGTCGATTACGTTCGCAACACAAAGCGCTTTGGAACCCTGATATGTACCACGGTTGGGGGAAGCAACGCAATTATTTTGAAGGGTGGTACGTGAAATTGGTTGATCCTACCGAATCGGTGGTACTTGCCTTGATCCCCGGCATTGCTTTCGACCAAAACGGGAATGCCCATGCGTTCATTCAGGTTTTGGATGGGAAAGCAGGAAAGGCGGAGTACCACGAGTTTCCTGCGGAGGCTTTCCAACCCAGTTCCGTCGAATTTGCCTTACAACTGGGCGATAACTTTTTTAGTGCCGAACGGGTTCAATTAAATTTACCTAAGCTGCGGGCTGAAGTGACTTTGACCCGGCGGTTTCCCTGGCCCAAAATGCTGGGCGCCTCGGGGATAATGGGATGGTATAGTTTTGTTCCTTTTATGGAATGCTATCATGGAGTAGTGAGTATGGACTACCAGTTGGAAGGGCATCTGGAGTTAAATGGACAACATTTTTCTCTGGATAGCGGTAAAGGATATATGGAAAAAGACTGGGGACGGTCCTTTCCCTCTTCCTGGATCTGGATGCAAAGCAACCATTTCGATACGGAAAAACGACTCTCCCTGATGGCCTCGGTTGCTCGTATCCCCTGGTTAGGGAGCCATTTTATTGGTCATATCGTAGGCTTTCTGGTGGATGGGAAATTATATCGGTTTGCCACTTATACAGGAGCTGAAATGCAGGCAGAAGTCAAAGGCGATCAGGTTCGGCTGAAATTTCGGGATCGAAAAGTACAACTGGAGATCGAAGCACAACAAGCATCCGGGACTGACCTGATTTCACCAATTTCCGGAGCCATGGCAGGAAAGGTCAATGAAAGTATGCAGGCTACATTAAACGTTAAACTATCAACCCGGGCCGGAGAACAATTGTTTGTGGGAAGAGCTCGTAATGCCGGTCTGGAGGTTGCCGGTCCTTATGAAGAATTATTGACCGGGCAATGGAGGCGATAAAGAATATTTAATCCATTAAGAAGAAGTATAAAAATGGAATTGAAAGAGATCATTCGAAAATATAAAGATAAATTCAGTGAGGGTAAACTATGGACTACCCTGGGAAAGGCAGCCCGTCAAATCGGGCTAAAGAGTGTCTATTCTGTACTGTTGCTGTTTTATGCCTATCGTAGAAAAGAAACCCCGGTGTGGGCGAAAAATATTGTTTTGGGTACGCTGGGTTACCTTTTGACCCCTTTCGATATGCTACCTGACCTTACTCCCCTGATCGGCTATACGGATGATATTGGTATCCTTAGTTTCGGGTTGGTCACCATTGCAGCCTATGTGAATAATGAAGTGCGCGTTCAAGCCCGGAAAAAGCTTAGTACCTGGTTTGGGACCTACAATGAGGAAGATCTGGCTGAAGTAGATGCACGGCTGTAAAGGAATTGGAGCAGCAATTTTTAAGGGCTAATCTTTCCAATCGAAGGTCTCGATCATATGCAGGACATCCTCCTGTACAAAGTCATACAAAGGGGCCAGAGAATCTGGACGAATCTGCGTATTAAAATAAAGGGAGCCCCGAAAGAAATGCCTTTCTCCATCAGTAAGGTAAAATTGCATTGGTGTAGCAGCAGGACCCTCCATGACAAAGGCGATGCCTTGCATATTCCTGCCCCGGTCAATGACCAACTCGTCAATATAATTGGCTTTTTTGTTGTGCCAGTCTGCAAGTTCGAAGGCATCCGCTTTCAGTTCTTCAAAATCCTTGCCCTTTCCAATTTCGTAATAGCTACAATGCAGCCGACAATTAAATCGAGGAATATAAACATCAAACCAGCAGGGGTGCAGGTTTATTCCCTGCAGGGAGCGGGAGTCTTTTTCGATCCGGGCATAGTCGGGGTATTCGAAAGTCATGTTGCAAAAGGAAGTATCAAAGACCTGGTAGGTTTTTTCAGGGTATATTACCCTTGGGTAAGTCCGGGGCTTGGGTAAGGGGGCGTCTCGTTCACAGGCAAAAACAACAAGAAAACTAAAAAGGGAAAGAAATAATCGGAGGCTCATAGTTTAACCGTCTACTGGCTTGCTTAATCGTTGAGGTACCGTTACCAATACTTTTTCAATGCGTCGGCTGTTGACGGAAACGATCTTAAACTTAAATCCATTGTACTCGATGGTGGCATCTTTTTTGGGGAGGGTTCCCCGGAGTTCCAGTAACAGGCCGGCAAGGGAATCACTTTCTCCCCTAACCTTATCGAAATAGCGGGTATCCAGGCCAATGATGCGCGAAAAATCGTTGAGCAGGGACTTGCCCTCGAAGAGAAAGTTACGCTCGTCTATTTGCTGGTAAACAATCTCCGGCTCATCGTCGAATTCGTCCTTTATGTCCCCTATGATCTCTTCCAGAATATCTTCCAGGGTAATGATGCCAGCACTTCCACCGTACTCGTCCACCACGATGGCCATATGCATACGGGTTTGTTGAAATTCCCGCAGCAGATCATCGATCTTTTTGGCTTCTGGCACAAAGCGCAGGTTATTGCGAATGAGCTTCTGCCATTCGAAGTCATCTCCTTCTTTGAGGTAGCTGATGAGATCCTTTACATAAAGGATACCAACAACTTTGTCAAAGTCATTTTCATAAACGGGAATGCGGGAATAACCGGAATCCCGCACGGTGTTAAGTAATTCGGAATAGGAGGTTTCGCGATCCAGGGCTACTACATCTACCCGAGATTTCATTACCTGCTTAACGCTAACATCTCCGAAGTTGACCACACTCTTTAGCAGGTCGACTTCCTGTTGGGCGTTTTCTTCGCTACTGACGGTAAGGTCGATAGCTTCATCAATATCTTCTCGGGTTGTAGTGCTTCCCGCCTTGCGTTTGGAAAGCCGGTTTTCCACTACCCCGGTTGTCCGCACCAATAGAGTGCTGAAAGGGTAGAAGGCCCGTCGCATGACCTGTAATGGCAAGGCCATGAAGCGGGCTAGGGAAACATTGTTCATTCTGGCATAAACTTTGGGTACGACCTCTCCAAACAGAACAAGTAAGAAGGTGACCCCTATTGTCAAAATAAGGAAGTTAATGACTTGGCCGACACCCTCTGGTGAGCTAGATATCCCAAGCAGGTTGATGATCTGCCTGCCCCATTCAGTAAAGGTGGACTCCGGGAAAATTGCCGAAAGTACGATCTCGGATATGATAACGATGGCAATATTCACAAAGTTATTGGCAATTAAGATCGTTGCCAGCAGGAAACGGGGCTTTTCCAGTAGGTTAATAACACGGCTTCCTCCTCCCTCCGCTTCATTTTCTATATCGTTGATCTCGTTGGTAGTCAGGGAGAAATAGGCAATTTCCGAACCCGAGACCAGGGCAGAACATAGCAGGAGTAACACCAGGGTGATGAAACCAAAAAACAGAGTGGATTGCCCAGTGGAAAGCAGCAAAAGCTCGAGGGAAGATAGTTGTATTAGTTCCGAAGGTACAGCTTCCAATGAAAACGGAATTGATTAAGCAAAAAACCGCTTTTAGCCAAGCGGTTTATTGTTTAGGGTTGGTCTTCTAAAACAGCGGACAAAGCCCGAAAAATGGACTCAAATCCACGAAAGCTTTTTGAGTCCCTGACCGGTTTAAACACTAACAATGCGAAGATAACGGAATTTTGCATACGGTACACCTGCTCTAGAAGGGTAGATCGTCGTCTGCTTCCGGCATGGGGGGCTCATCACTCATGGACAGGTTGCCGGGTTTTGCATTAGTTCCGGCCATAGCGTTCATCTCATCCCCCGCATCGGGAAAATAGCCACTACTGCCACCCCCACTGCGAGTATTGACCATTCGAAAATAGTTGGATACCACTTCGGTGGTCCGACGGTTGTTACCATCCTTATCCTGCCAGGTGCGGTGGGTCAATTTCCCCTCCACATACACCATCATACCTTTTTTAAGTTGACTTTCAGCGCGCTCAGCGAGGTTACGCCATACTACGATGTCGTGCCATTCTGTAGTTTGTTGCCACTCTCCATTGCGGTCCTTATAATTTTCATTGGTAGCGATCGGGAATTTTGCTACTGCTGCTCCATTTTCCAGGCGGCGAATTTCTGGGTCGCGCCCCAGGTTCCCAATTAAAATGACTCGATTTACCATACGTGTTGTTCAGTTTAAATGTTTTCGATCTTTTTGCCAAAGCTACATTTCCTTTTCCTTATTACAACGGACAAAAAACCGAATTAATGCAAGGGCAGATGGGGTGACAACCGACCTTGTTTTAATTACAATAGATTTAAAGTTAAGGATTTATCCCCTAAATACCAATCGATAATTCGAGGAAATGCATAGTTCGAAAATTGCTCCCGACTCACCTGAAAACTCCCATTCGGGAGGGGGGAACGGCTATCCAGATCGAATTCCAGAAAGTATCCGTGAATACGCTGATGGCTCAAGGTTTGGCGATAGGGACCACGCAAGCCCTTAAAATGAAAGTCCCCCAGGACGAGGATGGAAAAGCCTTCGGATCGGAATAAGCTGGGGATCTCCTCCAGGGCATTTTCAAATTCCAGATAGGGGAATTCGTACAAACCTTGCCATACATCCTTTCCAGTTCGCTTGCGCAAAATAAATTGGCCCTGGTGGCGAAGGACAAGGTAGTAAAAGTAGCGGTTCCGCTTTTGAAGCTTCCTGCTTTTAACGGGGAATTCCTCTACCCTATCGGTTTGCAAGGCTATACATTGTTTGGAAAATGGGCAAATGGAGCAATTGGGTTTGCGTGGCCTGCAAAGCAGGGCGCCGAAATTCATGATAGCCTGGTTGTATCGCCCGGCTTGCTTAGCATCCAGTAATTTATCCGCCAGTGTTTGAAACGCCTTTTTCCCGGTAGTTGTATCAATAGGAGTTTCCAGGCCAAAGATACGGCTCAACACCCGGAAAACATTGCCGTCTACCACTGCTTTGGGTAAGTCGAAAGCAAAGGAAGCGATAGCAGAGGCGGTGTAGGGTCCCACCCCTTTTAAATTCAGAATGCCCTGGTAAGTCTCGGGGAACCGGCCATTTAATTCAAAATGAATGAAGCGGGCAGTTGCATGCAGGTTACGGGCGCGGGAGTAGTAGCCAAGGCCCTCCCATAGCTTCAGTACTTCATCTTCAGGGGCCAGGGCCAGGTCGCTGACCGAGGGGTATTGTTCTATAAAGCGTTTATAATAGGGTAACCCCTGCTCTACCCGTGTTTGTTGTAAAATGACTTCCGACAACCAGATGTGATAAGGGTCCTTGGTGTTTTTCCAGGGTAACGACCGGGGGTTGGCTGCATGCCATTTCAGCAGGGTTTTGGAAAACCATATTGCCTCTGTGTCATTCATGCGGTTAAGATGTAAGCTGAATTGCCAAGTTTTGGTTTGAAGCATCTGCCGGATTACCAAATTGCCGATTTGGGTAATGTGCTAGTTCGAAAATATGCAGTTTGGAGCAAAAAGGATTATGAAAAACCACGCTTTACTCCCTAGCCTGCTCCTTTTGGCCGGCCTTTGTTTCGGACAATCCAATGCTCCGCAAGAACGTCGTCCCGAAAGCGAGATCACAAAAGTAACTGTTTACCTTCAAAATGCTCAGATTACCCGAGAGGCCCGCTTGAACGTTCCCCAGGTACTACTGATTTTCGTTTTAAAGGCTTAAGCCCGTTCATTCACGCCCAACCCCTTTCAGTTAGTTGTTCTGACCCGATGACCATTCTTTCGGTTCGACATGAGACGAATTTCCTAGAAGGCCGGGTAGCCGACGGCACAATTAAAGACCTGCAAGACAGCATCCGGCAGTTGGAAGATAGCCTGGCTTTCCTCGAAGCGCGTCAGAACCTCATCGAAGAGGGTAAAAATATCCTTAAGGCCAATCGCGAGATCGGTGGGGATCAAAATGGTTACCAATTAGAAGAACTGCGCAGCATTACAGATTTCTTCCTCGAAAAAATGAACACCCTGGAAACGGAAAAGATCGTTGTGAAGCGAAGAATGGAAAAACAACTGGAACGCATTGAACAATTCAAAGATCAGATCAAAACCTGGGAAAATGGGTATGAAAATCGCTCGGGGGAGGTGGTTATTCAGATCAAAAGCGAGGAGGTCCAGAACATCGACCTAAGTTTTTCCTATGTGACGGATAATGCCGGCTGGTTCCCCACTTACGACCTGCGAGCCACCACGGTTTCCGAGCCGGTTTATCTGACCTATAAAGCCTTGGCTTGCCAAAACACCGGAGAGGACTGGAAAGACGTAAAACTCACCTTTTCCAATGCAAAAACCGAAACCAGCGGCCAATGGCCCGACCTTTCACCCTGGCGCCTGGGGTATGGAAGGGTGGAGCTTTCCTCTATCCTTCAAACTAATAATCGTAAGGTGGAAAAAGTCAAAGGGAAAATCGTTAATGAGACGGGAGAGCCATTGATAGGGGCAATTATCCTAGTCCGGGTAACAAGTATAGGTATAATAACAGATTTAGATGGGGAATTTGAACTAATGATCCCCAAGGGGGCCACAGAAATTGAGATTAGCTATGTAGGGAATAACAGTCAAATAATCCCGGTAGACCGGGAGCAAATAAATATTCAATTAAATGTTATAGAGACTGCTCTGGATGAGGTAGTTGTCACAGGTTATGGGGTGGATGGACTCCAAGGCAGGGCATCTGGAGTGGCAGTTATGGATGCTAGGCCAAAAAAGTAAGCCACCACCCTACCCGCCACGGTAGTCAAACGGGAAACTACCGTTTCTTTCGAAGTAGATATTCCCTACAGCATCCCCTCCGATGGCAAGCAGTATACGGTTGGACTGCAAGAGTTCAATATCCCGGCTGAGTTTGAATACCAGGCTGTACCCAAGCTGGAAACGAAGGCTTTCCTCATTGCCCGGATCACCGATTGGGAGGAGTATAATATCCTGGCCGGTGAAGCGGCTCTTTTCTTCGAAGATACCTATGTTGGCAAATCCCTGCTGGACATTCGCTATGCTCGGGATACCATTGGGCTTTCGCTGGGACGCGACGCCTCCATCAATATTGAGCGCGAAGAGATCGAAGACCTTTCGAAGGTAAACTTTCTGGGAGGTAAGCAGGCGCAGGTCAAGGCCTACCGCTTGCGCTTGCGCAACAATAAAGCCCAGAAAATTCATTTAGTTTTACAGGATCAGATTCCGCTGTCTGGAGACAACTCGATTGACATCAATGTGGAAAAGCTGAGCGGCGTCATACTGGATGAGGAGACCGGTTTTCTGCACTGGGATCTATCTTTGCAGCCCGGCGAAACCATGGAGTTGGATCTGCGCTATACAGTAAAATATAAGCGAGGAGAGTATTTGTACATCGAATAAAGGCCTAGCCTTTATTCATAAGTTACAGGGACTTTAACTTTTCCTCTAATTCGTATTCATCGCCGGGCTTGTAGCCGGAATGGCTGTAGACTACCTTACCTGTCCCGTCCAGCAGAAAGGATTGCGGGATAGTTTGAAAGCCCAGTTTGGTCATCAATTGTTGGTTAGAATCACTAAGGATGGTTACAGCCCAACCATTGGTCATAACAGTGGATTTCGCTTTGGCCAGTTGGCGTTGGGTATCAATGGTGACGGCTACCACTTCCAGTTGGTAGGCGGCCTCCCATTCCGGAAGTAGTTCGGAAATATTATTCAATTCCTGGACACAGGGTTTGCACCAGGTCGCCCAAAAGCTCAGGAAAACCGGCTTTCCCTTTCCAACATAGTCTTTTAAGTCAACCGTTTGCCCATCCAGGGTTTTGAGATTTACGGAGGGAATTTGATCTTGTGCGTTCACAACAGTGAAGGCTAAGAAAAGGAAAAATGTAAGGAAGTAGAGTTTCGGTTGCATTGATTGTATCATTTTGTGCATTCTTGCGTAATGTTCCAAAGCAGTTCTCTTTTCGAAAATGGAAAACCTTGAGGCTATCTCAAAAACAATTAAATCCGTTTTGATCCAAAATAAAACGGGAAGTTAGGATTTATTTGAGTGTCTCAACAGCTAGTGACCATGCGATTAACGACCGTTCTTTGTTTTGTATTTTTCCTTGTTGCCAGGAATTTTGTTCAAGCCCAGCAAGTACATGGTAGTTTACAAGCCAATGCCAATATCTTTATTCGTGACTCCTTGATCGGAGCTGCTGATATTCCGCAGTACGACCGCCAGAAATTTGGGGGAGAGTCCTGGTTGAACCTCAGTTACAGCAACTGGGGTTTCGACTTTACGCTGCGCTACGATTTTTTCGGTAATTCGAATCTGCTAAACCCTACAGATTCCTATTCTGACCAGGGCATCGGCTTTTGGCAGGTGAGCAAACAAATTGACGAATTACACATTACCGGAGGTTACTTTTATGATCAAATTGGTAGCGGTATCCTATTTCGGGCTTACGAACAGCGTCCTCTGTTGATCGATAATGCCTTGATCGGCGTACGGCTCAGGTATGACCTGTCAGAAAACTGGTTTGTCAAAGGGTTTGCAGGGCGTCAGAAGCGCCAATTCGACACCTACGTTCCTTTGGTAGCCGGGTTTAATATCGAAGGCTTCCTTTCCGATCCTATAGGTGGCTGGAGCCTTGCGCCAGGTCTGGGCTTTATAAACCGAGGGCTGGATGACGCTACTATGGATGCGCTTGTAGCCGTGATCAATACCTACCCACCGGAGGAGGCCTTCGTCCCTAAATGGAATACCTACGGGCTCAGTTTGTACAATACTCTTGTAGCCGGTCCTTTCACCTGGTATGTAGAAGGAGCCTATAAAACAGAGGAGGCGATCAATGATCCTTTTGCAGAGATCCAGCTCAATGACAGCACGACGATCATCGGCGATCGTTTCATCCAGGAACCCGGGTCGGTAGTGTATACCAGCCTGAGTTATGCTTCCAAGGGAATTGGTATTACCCTGGAGGGCAAGCGCACGGAAAATTTTGTCTTTCGAATTCGTCCTCAGGAGCAATTGAACCGGGGGTTGATGAGCTTTTCACCTCCCATGACCCGGGTGAATACTTATCGTTTACCCTCGCGGTATAACGCGGCCACCCAGGAGTTGGGCGAATGGGCCTTCCAGGGGGATGTTGTCTGGTCACCAGGCAAGTCCTGGCGGTTTAATCTGAATGTTTCCAACCTGACCCGGCTTGATGGGGATCAGCTGTACCGGGAGATATATGCAGAGGCTCAATACAAAATCGGTCGCGATTGGCGCTTTACCGGAGGGATACAAAGACAGCTCTATAACCAATCGGTTTATGAATTCAAGCCCAATGTACCGAATGTGGAAACCATCACCCCCTTTGCGGATGTACAATACCGCTTCAACCGAAACACTGCCCTAAGGGTGGAATTACAATACATGGCCGTTGGAGAGGATGAGGTATCGGATGCAGGCCAGGATTACGGTGATTGGGTGTTTGCTTTGGCCGAACTCACCCTTGCACCAAACTGGACCTTTAGTGTATCAGATATGTACAATATCCAACCCGGCCGGGAGAGTCCAGTGGATATTGACGGAACACAACCCAGGTTGCATTATCCAAGAGTGGATGTTTCTTATGTGCGAGGATCGAACCGTTTTGAGTTTTCGTATGTCAAACAAGTGGAAGGAGTAGTTTGTACCGGTGGGATCTGCCGCCTGGAACCTGCTTTCAGCGGTTTTAAGTTTGGTGTGAATACAACCTTTTAATGGAGAAGCCCATTGAGCCTGTAATTATTTGAGAAAAACTAAAAATAACTGGCCAGTTCGAAGGAGCTACAAGCTAGTACCGAAGCACAGTAGCCCAAATACGTCAAAACGCTCCTAAAAAATAAGAATGAGAAATTTACCTTTTGGGATCTTACTGGTCCTTTTTTTATTCAACCTTTCTGCCTGCGAAGAAGTACCGCCGGAGATCAACCCCATAGGCGGTGGCGGGGTAGATACCAGTTCAATCAGTAACCGCAAGGTATTGATAGAGGAGTTTACGGGAGTCCGTTGTGTGAATTGTCCGGCGGGAAGTGCCGTAATCCAGGATCTTAAGGACCAATATGGGGAGCGCCTGGTAGTCGTGGCAGTACATGCAGGCTTCTTTTCTCCACCTTATCCGGAAAGTCAGGTTGATTTTCGAACACCTGAATCCGATGCCATCCTCAATTTACTTGGGCAGCCCCTTGGCTATCCTTCGGCAGTAGTGAACAGGAAATTAATCGAAGGGGAAGATGACTTACAGTTGGGGAGTTCTCTTTGGCCAGGGTTTATTGCTCAGGAACTGGAACGCCCGGCACCAGTGGAGATTAGCCTTGCTCACACTTTTGATCCTTCTGACCGCAGCCTGGAGTTGGAAGTAGAAATTCAGGCCATAGAGGAACTCCCCCCAGACGAAATACTGTTAAGTGTGATCCTTACGGAAACCGATATTTCAGATGTTCAATTAACCCCCAACGGGAAGCAGGCTGATTATGTGCACAAATATAATTTGCGGGATATGCTGACAGCTCCAACCGGGAGCCTGATCACAGCGGAGTTGAATAATTCAGGGCTTGCTTTGCGCAATTATTTTGCCAGTGTACCCAATACCTGGATAGCTGAGAATATTACTTTGGTGGTCCTGGTGCACAGGGCTGGCGACAGCCGGGAAGTACTACAGGTGGAAACTGCCGGGTTGATCAATTAAGAAGACCCAAGGTTTTTGTATCTTGATCTAATTAGAAATTATGCGGATCATCTTTTTGAACTGTTTGCTCCTATTTTTTGTAATCTGCCCATCCAGGGCACAGGATTCGTCTCTGGTCAGGACTTTAAAACTGACCTTTGTTGGGGACATTATGGGGCATGGCGGGCAAATCAAATCCGCTCAGGTCGACTCCAGCGAGCTGTACGATTATTCCCCCTGTTTCGAATATGTAACCCCTATTTTAAAAGAAGCTGACCTGGCGATTGGTAACCTGGAGGTTACCCTACCTGGAGGGCCTCCTTATACGGGCTACCCTACTTTTAAAAGCCCGGACGATCTGGCACTGGCGCTCCGCCATGCCGGGTTCGACCTGTTGGTCACCGCCAATAACCATTCCAATGATGCCGGTATCCTGGGCGTTACCCATACCATTAAAGCGTTAGCAGGATACGGGTTTTATCAAACCGGTACCTTCGCCGATAGTATGCACCGGACGTTTAGTTATCCCCTGGTGGTTTATAAAAACAACTTTAAGCTGGCCTTTCTCAATTATACCTATGACACCAATGGTATTCCCACCCGCCCACCCACGATGGTGAACGAGATTGATAATCAGTTGATCAAATCGGATCTCAAGGAAGCGGTTGCTTTACAGCCTGATTTCATCGTCGTTTTTATGCACTGGGGAAAGGAATATCAACTGGATGAGAGCGAGGCCCAACAAGACCTGGCGGACAGCCTCTTTAACTGGGGAGCCGACCTGGTCGTGGGGGCACACCCGCATGTGGTACAGCCCATTAAGACGAGAAAGGTACTTAGCCGGGATAGTGTGTGGAAAAACACCTTGACTGCCTATTCTCTGGGAAATTTCATTTCCAGCCAGAGGAAACGAAATACCGATTTGGGGATCGTGCTGGAAGTTGAATTGACCAAATCCCCGGTCAGTGGACGGGTGGAGTTAACGGATCATGCCTATATTCCGGTTTATCGGTACATAGAACGACCACCTGGAAGCAAACAGGTCTATCGGGTTATTCCGGTATCTTTGTTTGAGGGGGAGCAGCCGATTAAGCGGTTACCCACTAGTGAAAAGAATGCCATGATCGCGGTTGCGAACAGGATACGGGCCCATCTGGACCAATATGGTGGACGAGAGCGCAAACTTAAACCATCTTCTTCAGTTAGGAAAGAACCTTCAATTGGACATGCCCAGTAGTTCGGGCGTTTCTATAAAGTTGGCCTCTAGGATACGTTGTTCCTGCCAAAGCCTTTGAGGGCCTTTAATGGTTCCGTTTATGTACTTTTCGATAACCAGGCTTGCAATAGGAGCTGCCCAGGTTCCGCCAAAACCTGAATTTTCAACGTAAACGGCTACGGCAATCTGTGGATTCTCCTTGGGAGCAAAGCAGAAAAAGATGGAATGATCTTCGCCATGCGGGTTTTCTGCTGTTCCGGTCTTTCCACAAACAGAAATGTCCGGTATCCAGGCCATAGTTGCCGTTCCGGAGGTAACCACTTTTTCCATTCCATTGATCACGGGCTCGAAATGAACAGGGTCGATCCCGATTTCCTGTCGGGTATCGAAATAGGGATCCCTGGATTTTGAACTATACCGATACCCCTTTACCAGATGAGGGGGGTAATACCAGCCTCGGTTAGCAATAGCGGCGGCCATATTGGCTAGTTGCAGGTTGGTGGTAAGCAATTCCCCTTGGCCAATACCCAGGGAGCGGATCCAGATGGAGTTCCAACGTTGTTGATCACCATACCAGCGATCGAAATACGCTGAACTGGGGTAGTTGCCCGGCTTTTCACCAGGATGGTCTATGCCGATCTGTCGACCCATGCCGAAGGCTTCCAGGTACTCATTGAAAACATCCAGCCCCTGATCCGGGTTTTGAAAGCCAAATTGATCAATCACTTCCCGGAAAACGGTCACAAAATAATTATTACAGGAGTATTGAATGGCCTGTTCCACGTTATGGCAGGTGGGATGACTATGGCAACCCAACAGAGCCTGCCCACCGAAGAAGTAGGCTCCTGAACAGCTCATTGTTCGGTTTGGGTTTAATACTCCTTCCTGCATAGCGATCAAGGCTACGATGGGCTTGAATAAAGACCCCGGCGGATATTGCGCCATGGTCGAACGGTTGAAAAGCGGCTTATTGGGGTCCAGTTCCAGCTTTTTAAAAGCTGCTCCACGTTGATTATTAGTAATGGTCAAGGTGGAAGCGGGATAGGTTGGAGAGGTCACCATGGCAAGGATCTCACCGGTGGAAGGCTCGATAGCTACGATGCTACCTATCTTGTTTTGCATGAGTTGCTCTGCATAACACTGCAGCTCAATATCCAGGGTGGAAATGAGATCGGTACCTGCCACTGCATCCCGGTCCTGTTTCCCGCCCTTATAACTGCTAACAGGGCGGCCAAGGTTATCCTTCAATACATAGGAAACCCCTTTTTCCCCTTTAAGTACATCTTCATAAGCCATTTCCAGACCACTGGCTCCAATATAATCCCCGGGGGCATAATCCCCATCTGATCGGTCTACTTGATTTTGATCAACCTCCCCGATATAACCCAACACCTGGCTTCCACAATCAATAGGGTATTCCCGGGCATTTCGAAGCTGTAGCTCAAAGCCTGGAAACTGATAAAGGCGCTCCTGAAAGGGGCCAAAGACCCGGGCAGGAACTTTACTCATAAAAACAAAAGGAATTGATTTTCGGAAGCGTGGACTACTCCAGTCTTTATCCAGCGCCTGTTTGAAAAAGTCTTTTTCAATTCCGAGCAGAGAGCAAAAAAGAGTAGTATCCATTTCCGGGTCCATCTGATTGTAGGTAACCAGGAGGTCGTACATTGGACTGTTTTGAACTAGCAGCTCATTATTTCGGTCATAGATCAGCCCCCGTGAAGGGAAGCGGGTGTATCGGTCAACCGCTACGGCTGTAGCCTGAGATCGAAATTCATTATCTATTACCTGAAGGTCAATGGCTTTCCATACCAGCAGGGCCGTTGCCAGTACAAAGAAAAGGAGGATATGATTTTGCCGGTTTCGAGCGTTATTGGTCACAATAATTTAATCTGTAGGATTGGTGATCAACATTATCGCCATAATAAAAATAAAAGACAAGCCTAAAGCGAGTAAAGTTTTCCAAAGAATTGTCCAGAAATAGACGGGGGTAAAGATTTCCATGGAAAAATACATGAGGTGATGTGCAAAGAGCAGCAACAGAGCATACTGAACAAACCACCCCGTGCCGTAATTACGGATGTTGGGATTTTGATTTGTCTTGTAATCCCCTCTGGGTTCGATCAACCGCAATATTGTAGGGCGCAAAAAAGCGAGCAAAACGGTGGCAGAAGCATGTACACCCGGAGAATCGTAGAAAATATCAACGATCAAGCCCAGGAAAAATCCCAGGATCATGAGTGCCTCACGGGGAACCCGCATAGGAAGCAACATTATGAACAGAGGGTAGACCATGGCGGTAACCCTGGCCAGTCCTGGGGGGCCGATCACTATCTGACGTAATACAAGGACCTGAAGCAGGATCAGCCCTAACATGCGAAGGCCATATTTTATAAACGGATTACTCATTCCTCTAAGGACTTCTCCAGTGCTTCCAGTTCTTCCTTGAAAAGATGATCTATTATGTAAGCATGCTGAACACGGCTCAGGTCAATATTTAAACGCACCAGAATTTCATAATAACTTTCCCCGGGCGGCATAGAAAAATTCTCGACTCTCCCAATTGGCGTACCCGGAGGAAAAAGGGTAGAATTGCTAAAGGTAACAATTTCATCCCCGACTTCAACCAGGTGGTGCTTGGGAATGTCCACCAGGTACATATAGCGTGGATCGCCTCCTTTCCAGATCAGCCTTCCAAAATAGCCTTTCTCAAGAGCAGAAGCGCTTATTCTGAAATCGGTATTCAACATAGACATTACCAGGCTATAGTGTTTAGAAGAGGCCCTGACTACTCCTACCACACCATTATTGGTAATAACGCCCATATTGGGTTGGATGCCATGTTTTCTCCCCTTGTTTAGCGTAATGAAGTTGTGGTTTTGATTGACGGAATTTTTGATGACCTGAGCGGCGAGAGCAGTGTACAGAGGAATGGACTCCAAACCCTCGGTTTTACCGATGGAAGTATCCCTGATCAATTTATTGTCGTAATAAGAATTTGGAAGTTGCTCGAGCAAGCGGGCATTTACCCGAAGCATGCTGTCATAGCGCTCTGGCAGCCCATAATAGTTAACTGCTTTATCATATCGCTCCAGGGTATTTCCAGCAATACGGTTGGCTGAGCTGAAGAAAATCTTTCCCTGTTGATCGTTATAACTGATGATCAGGAACAAGGAAATAGCCTCCAGCAAAAAGAATACAAAGACAGGTCCTAAGTTAGCCAGCAAGCGCAGAAGACCGAACATAGGATTGATTAGATACTTTTGCGGTCAATTAAAAAGGAAAATCGATCGGTATTTCTTAATGCAATGCCGGTTCCCCTGACAACAGCCCTGAGCGGATCCTCCGGTACGTGTACATTTAGTTTGGTTTTCGAAGCCAGGCGTTTATCCAGCCCGCGTAATAATGCACCGCCTCCGGTCAGGTAAATACCGGTTTTATAGATATCGGAAGCCAATTCCGGAGGAGTAGTCTCCAGTGCTTTCAGAACGGCATCTTCAATCTTGGAAATGGACTTATCGAGGGCTTTCGCAATCTCCGAATAAGACACGTTGATCTGTTTGGGGATACCCGTCATCAGGTCGCGGCCTTTGACCCCATAATCTTCCGGTTCTTCTTCCAATTCGGGAAGAGCTGAGCCGACATGAAATTTGATTTGCTCGGCAGTTCGTTCCCCGATGAGTATATTATGCTGCCGCTTCATATAGCTGATGATATCAGAGGTAAGTTCATCTCCGGCTATACGAATGGATTGGTCACTCACAATCCCGGAAAGGGCAATAACGGCAATTTCCGTGGTACCTCCTCCGATGTCAATGATCATATTTCCCATGGGTTCTTCAACGTCCAATCCAATACCCAAAGCTGCTGCCATGGGTTCATGGATAAGGTAAGTTTCTTTTGAATCTACATGATCTGCTGAATCGAATACCGCCCTTTTTTCGACCTCGGTAATGCCGGAAGGGATACAAATGACCATTTTCATATGGGTGAAAAAGCGTCGCTTTCTTCCAATCATATGGATCATACCTTCGATCATGCTCTCAGCGGCCTGGAAGTCAGCAATAACCCCATCCTTCAGAGGGCGGATGGTTTTTATATCTTCATGCGTTTTCTCATGCATCTGCATAGCCTTTCGACCTACGGCAATGGTTTCCCGGGTCCGACGATCAATGGCTACGATGCTGGGTTCGTCAACAACAATTTCTCCATCTTGTATGATAAGGGTGTTAGCAGTTCCCAGGTCAATTGCCAACTCTTGCTTGAAAAGGCTGAACAGTTTCATCAATGTGGATGTCCTAAGTTTTTGTAAGCCAGTCAGGGCTAAAATTTGAAAGCAATGGGCAGCTTCAATTGCCGTTGAATGAGGAATATTTAGCTTTTCTCAATGGTTGTGGGGCCGGAGATGTCTTCAAATAAAAACAAATCAACGCAATTTTTAGGATAAAAGGAAATAGGCGTATTGTTTTTATGCGCTCTTAAGCCTTTGTTAAGACGGGTTTTACCAAACCATGCTTACCCACCATGCATCGGGTTGGAAATATTGCTGTGCCAGCTCCCTTAGCTGCGCTGCAGAAATACTGCGGGTGGTTTCAACTGCGCTTGCAAAAAAATCATTGGGCAGGTTTTCCCCCTTTAGGCTGCGAATTATGTCTCCCGAGTGAAAAGGGCCGTCGAGCATGGAAAGAAAAGACCCCAATAAATAGGATCGTACCATGTCTAATTCATAGGTTGGAATAAGATCGTCCTGTAAACGCCGTAATTCTTTTCGAATTTCATTTAATGCCGCTTCGGCCTGATCCTTTCCAACTTCGGTTGCTATAAGCCAACTACCGTCATACTCCTGGGGGTCCAGGGAAGAATAAATATTATAGGTGTAGCCTTTGTCCTCTCGAATGTTGGCCATTAACCGGGAGCCAAAGTACCCGCCAAGCACCGTATTGAGTACAGAAAGCCCGTGAAATTCGGCTTGTCTGCGGTTGCCGATGCGTCTTCCCATTCGGATAGCCACCTGGTCTTCCCGACGTTTATTTAACCGTACGACCTCGGGTCGCGTGCGCGGCTCAGGAGGAGGTTCATCTAGATAAGGACCGATAGGCATTCCTGATCCAAAATATCGATTAAGGGCATTGATCTCCGTTACTCCTATATTACCGGCCAGGAACAGCTGGGTGTTCTCTGTTGTATAACATTTTTTATGATGTGCAGCGAGGTCGGGAACCGAAAGGTCGTGAAAGCGGCCTTTATCACTATTATACCCATAGGGGTGGTCCGGCCCGAAAATCCGTTCCGTAATGTTTCGGTAAGCCAGGACATCGATTTTTTCTAATTCTACGGAGAGGCGATCCAGGCTTCGGCGAATGTAATTGTCCAGTTCCGTTTGAGTGAAAAGGGGCTGTGTAAGCAGGTTGGCCACCAGGGGGAGTAGTTGGGTGAGGTGACTGGTAAGACAGTGTAAACTAATAATGCTGTAATCCAGGTGGAAAGGAGTGCTAAGGGAAGCTCCCCGAAAATCCAGGACCTCGGCGATCCGGGCATTGGACCAGTCTGCGTTACCCTCTTTGATTAACTGAAGACAAGCTCTGGACACCAGTGGTTTTTCTTCGAAAGGCCGTCCTGCACGTACCTGAATTTCCATTCGGACGACCTCAAGGTCATCTTGATGGAGTAAGTAAACGGGAATGCCATTGTCCAGTACCAGTCTTTTTACGGGCGGAAGGTCTAAGTCTTTAGGCATGTACACCCTCGGAGGGCGGGAACGGTCAGGCATAAATGCTGCTTTTAGAACCCTTCCTGTTGAAGTTGTCGCAGGCTATCCAGGGCTTTGATGATTTCCTCTTCCTGGAAATTGATGTTGTCTTCATAAGCGACATCTACTAACCACTCTCCCTCCAGGCGGAGTAGGTTATAATCCATTACATAGGTTTCGTACTGATCCTGGAGTTTGCACCTGCAAACTGCAGAATCCGCTGTTTGTGTACATTCGATCGAAAGGAACTCAGTATGGAAAACGGTGGAGTCAAAGTTTTCGATCATTTCTGCCAGATCCTGAAGGCGTTGTCTTTCGGCAGGCGTGCTAAGGGCCTGAGCCTGCTCGAACTGATTTTGGTCAACAAAAGCCTGGTATTCGCGAACGACAGCCTCCGGACTCCGGGGACCTTGGGCTTGATCTGCAGCGCAAGCACTTAGTCCAAAAAGAACAATAAGCCAAAGTCGAATTACCCACATTTTAATTGCTTAACATGACCGGCATTACCAGCATCAGAATGTCTTCTCCTTCCACTTCTTCCATGGGGAGCAAAATCCCCGCCCGGGTGGAGGTTGACATCTCCAGGCGTACCTCTTCGGATTCGAGAACGTTTAACATCTCCACCAGAAATTTGGCATTAAAACCGATATTCATTGCATCGCCATTGAAGGTACAACTCAATTGTTCGGTGGCTTCATTCGAAAAATCCAGATCCTGAGCGGAGACGGTCAAGCTTCCGTCGTTGATATTCAGGATGACCTGGTTAGTAGTTTTATTGGCGTATATCGCAATCCGTTTGAGGGAATTCAAAAAATCCGTTCTGGAGATACTCAGCACGTTGGGGTTATCCACCGGGATAACGGCATTATAATCGGGATAGCGGGCGTCAATTAAGCGGCAAACCAGGTGCGTATCGCCAAACTGGAAAAAAGCATTTGCTTTATTGAAAGACATTTGCACCTCTTCCCCTGCAGTTAAAACGCCTTTCAACAGATTTAAGGCTTTTTTGGGGATAATAAAGGAGGTAGAAACTTCGCTGGAAAGGCCGCCATAGGTGTATTTCACCAGTTTATGTGCATCGGTAGCTACCAGAATGAGTTTAGTGAAATCGACCTGGAAGTAAACGCCTGACATGGCAGGCCTTAATTCGTCATTACTGGTGGCGAAAATAGTTCGGTTGATCGCCTGCATCAGCACGTTGGCTGGAAGGGTGACCTTGTCTACATCATCTGGCTCGGGAATGGCGGGAAAATCCGCTCCATTCTCTCCGGCTAAACGATACTTCCCGTAAGCCGAAGTGATCTGGATAGCATAATTTTCCTCATTAATATCAAAAGTAATGGGTTGTTGAGGAAGCGCCTTCAGCGTGTCCAATAAGATCCGGGCAGGTACTGCTACGCTACCGTCGGCATCGGCATTGACTTCCATATTGGTGGTTATAGACGTTTCCAAGTCAGTTGCGGCAATGGATAGCTGGTTGCCGGAAATGGTAAAAAGAAAGTCTTCCAGAATTGGCAAAACAGGATTGGACCCGATAGAGCCCGCTGCCACTTGCAATTGCTTCAATAATTCTGAAGAGGAAACGCTAAACTTCATGAAAGCTGATTTTACGGTGAAAGCTACGAATTTACACCTTCTATTTAATTTTTTTGTGCTTAAAAAAACTAATAGAAGGTGGAAATCCTTTTTTTTACTTAATTACTTTTAAAAAATGATCCTATCGCTATGCTTGAAACCCGTGATCTGACTTTTTCCTATCCGACCAGTAGCCCCATGTATTTCCCTGATATCCAATGTAAGCAGGGGGAGCACTGGCTTTTACTGGGGCAATCCGGCAGTGGGAAAACCACCCTGCTGCACCTTTTGGGAGGGCTTTTACGACCAAGTTCGGGGACTATCAAAATTCGGGATACGGCCATGGAGCAGCTCTCCGGTGCCGCACTGGACCACTTTCGCGGCCGAAATATCGGGATCGTATTCCAAACTGCTCATTTTGTGCGCGCCCTAAATGTTGCCGAGAATCTAGCGTTGGCCCAACGCCTAGCAGGTAGGCCTGTAGATTTAAATCGCATACAGGAACTCCTTTCCCGGCTCGGCCTGGAGCACAAAAGTAAATCCCTTCCAGCCAATTTAAGCGTCGGGGAACGACAACGCGCCTCCATTGCCCGGGCAATAATCAATCAACCTGGCATTCTATTAGCGGATGAGCCGACTTCTGCTCTAGACGACCACAATTGTCAGGGGGTACTACAACTGCTTAAGGAACAAGCAGAGGCTGTACAGGCAGTTTTACTTATCGTTACTCATGATAATCGCCTGAAAGAAACATTTGATAAACAAGTTCAATTGAACCAGGCGGTAAATTCCTAAACCAACCATTACATGAACTTTTTTCGATTAAGTTGGAAGAACCTTATGTTCAAACCCTGGAATACCGGGTTGAGCCTATTATTGTTCGCTTTGGGAGTAGGTTTGGTTTCTTTGTTGTTATTGCTAAACCGCCAGTTGCAGGACAAGTTTGAAAAAAACCTCGCCGGCATCGATTTGGTGATCGGTGCTAAGGGGAGCCCCTTGCAGCTCATCCTTTCGAGCATGTACCATATCGATTCGCCAACGGGTAATGTACCTATTTCGAAGGTAAAGGCCTTTTTAAATCCTGGTCACCCCCTGATCAGTCAAGCTATCCCAATTTCCCTGGGAGATAGCCATCGGGGCTACAGGATAGTAGGAACCAGTCCCGAATTTCCTGATCTGTACAATGCTCAAATAGCCCTTGGAGAATCCTGGTCGGAGGTTATGGAAGTAACTGTCGGGGCAGCAGTGGCTGATGCTTTAAATATACAGTTAGGGGATACCTTCAAAAGTTCCCATGGCCTGGTGGAAGACGACGATCTGATCCATCATGATGCAGAGGCTTTCGTAGTGGTCGGTATTTTTGAACCAACAGGTGCCGTGATCGACCAATTGATCCTGACCAGTTCCCAAAGTGTATGGGCCGTTCACGATCATGAGGAAGAACCCGATATGTCGGAATCAAAAAGCGACCAAGAGCATGAACACGAAGACGAAGAGGTTCAGGCAGAACAACAGCCTGCTTATCCTATTGACAAACCCCTAACCGCATTCGAGGAAGAATCGATCACTTCCATATTGGTTAAATTCAAAGGGCGCAATTATCAAGCTTTGAATATGCAGCGATCTATAAATGAAAACACAGATTTTCTTGCTGCCACCCCTGCTATTGAAATGAACCGCTTGTACAGTTTATTAGGCGTAGGAACAGACGCCTTGCGTTGGCTGGCTTTTATAATTATTGCGGTCTCGGGACTCAGTGTTTTTATTTCTCTTTATTCTTCTCTTCGGGAGCGTCGATACGAGCTGGCACTGATGCGTACCATGGGTTCATCGCGTAGCGGCATATTTGCTTTGATCTTAATTGAAGGCATTTTGCTGGCCCTGTCCGGTGCATTGCTTGGACTGTTATTAAGCCATTTGGCAATGGAACTATTAGCCGGAGCACTGGCATCCAGTTACCGATATAGCTTTACGGGCTGGACTTTCCTGCCCGAAGAACTCTGGATTTTGGGAGGAGCTCTATTGATCGGCTTATTAGCTGCGCTTATCCCGGCGCTGCAGGCTAGCCGGACGAATATTTCGGATACCCTGAGTGAGGGGTAGTTAAAAACATATCGAACAATTATTAGCCATAAGTGGGTTCCATAGTAAAAATAAGTATGGCACAACCACATCCATCATTGACAAGCGAGCAACTAATGACGTTCGAAAATAACTTGAAGTCTGAACACAAAAAAGTGACAACCAGGCTGCAAGAATTGGAGGAACAGGAATTACCTCAACTGGCAAGAGCTCAGGAACGGAACGACAGTTACGGAGATGATGCAAAACGAGATCAAATCCGCCAACGGCTGGTCGAATTGATCGAAGCGGAGCGCAAGCGAAAAGGAGAGATTGAGGCCGCTCTAATGCGGATCGGAAATGGAACCTATGGCATTGATCAAAAAACCGGAGACCCTATTCGAATGGAGCGCTTGGTGGCTGTACCTACCGCCACTTACGACATTTAAAATAAAAATGACTGTCTCAAAGTGATAAAAAGCTGTTGAGGCAGCCATTTTTTCCTTTCTTTTAATCCTTTATTCGAAATTCTCCTCTCCTAACTTTTCAGAGCCGATTGCAGAAGCTCCATGACCAAACTTTTATTTTCAAAATCTGCTGCCTGATTTAAAAGGAATAGAGCTTTTTGAACCATCCTTTCTTTGCTTAAATCCATTTGAAAAGCCTCATTTTTCAACTCTTTCAGTTGTAGGGCTTTCCGAAGGGTTTGATTCAAAAGGCTACTCCTGTCATTCGTCAGCTCAGTGTAGCTTATAAAGCTGATCATTTCCAGGCTGATCATTCTTCGTGGCTTAACTTTGGGTTGTTCGCTATCAGTTAGCAACAGTAAAGGGGTTTCAGAAGCTATTCTCCGGATAATTTGAGAAACATCAGGCAAATAGTAGCAATTTTGCCGATGGTGTTTGATAATAAGATCATGCCTGCCCCAGCTCAGTTTATCCAAGAATTCCTGCTCGTCTCTGGCCAGGGTGAAAATGGCTCTGGGGGCCTGTTTCTGTATGGCAGCTTTTAAACGGGCAGCCTGTTTTTTATCCTTCTCCAGGATGAATATTCTAAGTGTCTGTTCGATCATTTGGGTATTCCTTGAAAGGGGAGATCTCTGAAAGGCGGTAGGTACAGCTGACATAGACATCGATGTTTTTAACAAGATTGTTATGATTTTATTCGAAGATCTTTGTCAGGCCCCGTTGAAAAACCAGAGAAGCCTTTTTGATACTAGATCAACCAAGCCTGTTATTCCCTTTTTATTTTTCTTTGGAACGACTTCCAGAATAGGATTGATCGCTTCATTAATGATTCATAACATAGGATAACAGCTTGTTAACTACCTGGCAGGGATTAATCCCAGTCATCTGAAAGGAGAGCAAGGATACGGTGGCTCAATTTTTTTTTGGAAAGAGGCAGGCTAAAGTAATCGACAATTTCCCGATTCCTGAAAATAATTGTGGTAGGAACAAAATGTATACTAAATTCTTTACCAAGCTCAGGCTTGGCTTCTACGTCCACTTGGAATATCAATAAAGCATCTTCGCTTTTGGCAATAGCATTTAAATAGGTCATTAAAATTCGACTATTCCCTGACCACAAGGCGGTGAAAACTACCACAACGAGGCTTTGCTCACTGTTTTCAAGCCAGCAGTCAATGTCCTTTTGGGAATCGTGTGGGATACTCAAAACACCTTAATTTTAACTAATTGGCCCATATTTTAAGAAAGATTAACCATTTTTTACCATGTAAAAGAGAAAAGAGGACCTCTAATGTTCTTCCTTAACCCAAAGCTTTACCGGGATGTTTGCAGATTTAACATTTACCATCCTTTTAGGTAGGAAGTATGGAATGCTTGCCATGGTGGTAATTTTTTTGGAAATAATTGAACAACTTCAAATTTCGGAAAGTTCCAAAGCCGAAATTCAAATTTTTAACAAAAACGAGATGAATATGAAATATGCTATAAAAATTTTGTTATTCCTTTGTTTCGGAATTACAGGTTTAGTAATGAGTTGTGAATCCAACCAAACGGCTGAGGATCATATGGAAAATGCAGCAGAGAGTGTGGAGGATGCCAGCCAGGACCTTGCAGATGTTTTTCGTTCAGAGAGCGAAGCATTAAAGGCAGATCTTCGGGAAGCTCGCCGCGATATCGATGATCGCATCATGGAATTAGAAAAAGAGATGGGATCAGCTTCTGAAAGTGCCCAGGGTGATATCCAAAAGAGTATAGATCAACTTGAGGATTGGGGGGATAAAGTTGACACCCGCCTGAATCAGATAGGAAAAGATATACAAAATGGATGGGCAGAATTCCTAAGCGATACCGAAAAAACACTTGAAGAAATTGACCGTGAACTTAAAGAGATCAGGTAACGAAAATAAGCTTCTTTTCATTAGTGGTCCTGAAAAGGGTTAGATAGTCATTGCTATCTGACCCTTTTTTCATGGATTAAAGCAAATACTCCTTCTTTTGGATATCGAATTTACGGATTTTGGACATAAGGGTTCGATCATTTAAGCCCAGTAAGCGCCCGGCTCCTTCAGGGCCAGTGATGCGGCCTCCTGTTTTTTTAAGGGCCTCAATGAGGTATTGCCGCTGCATTTCTTCAAAAGTGAGGAAAATATTGTCATTAAGTTTAGGAGCTTCACTTCTTTGATCGAGAGGGATGGATAGTGTACTGGATTTGCACAAGACTACTGCTCGTTCAACTATATTTTCTAACTCCCGTACATTGCCCGGGAAGCGGTATTTTTCTAATCGTTTAAGGTCAGCGCTATTGAGCTTCTTGATTTTTTTACCTTGTTGCTGAGCAAAGCGTTTTGCAAAATATTCCGCTAAAACCGGGATGTCTTCGGGGCGTTCCCGCAAGGGGATATTGACAATGGGGAAAACATTCAATCGGTAATACAGGTCTGCTCTGAAGGTATTATTGCTCACCATTTCCTCCAGCTTACGATTTGTGGCGGCAATTACCCGTACATCTACCTCGATAGTTTCGTTACCTCCAACCCGCTCAAAGGTTCCTTCCTGAAGTACGCTTAGGAGTTTGGACTGCAGGTTGAGGGGTAGTTCTCCGATCTCATCCAGGAATAAAGTCCCGCGGTGTGCGGCTTCAAACCTGCCTTTTTTCCGATTTTGAGCGCCGGTAAAGGCTCCTTTTTCATATCCGAATAATTCGCTTTCAATGAGGTTGGGAGGGATTGCCGCGCAATTCACTTTAATAAGCGGATGATCTTCCCGTTCACTTAGGGTATGTACTGCCCTGGCCAGTAATTCTTTTCCCGTTCCGGTTTCTCCTAGCAATAATACAGTAGTATCCGTTTCGGCTACCTGGCTGACCTGTTCCAGTATATATTGATATTTTGGACTTACGGTGATAATATTGGTTAAGTTTTGGTCGCCTCGTACTTCCTCCTTAAGGATAAGGTTCTCTTCCTGCAACTGATTGCTTAGTTCTTCGATTTGTTGAAAAGCTTTCTCCAGTTCCCGGCGACGCATTACCCGCTCTGTTACATTCCGCCCGATGATCATATAAAAAATGACATCGTTTTCTTCCAGTTGGGAAAAATTTAACTCAAGGTAAGCAGTACCACCTTGAGCCGAAGGCACAGCTGTTTCCAGTGTTTCTTCTGCGAGTATCCACTTCTTTTTTATTCCCGGTAATAACTTTCTGACCTTTCTGCCCATCCAGTTAGCAGTAGAGCCCCCTGCTAATTTAAGTGCCGCCTTATTGAGAAAAATAATCCTAAGGCCCTGGTCTAACCAGACTACAAACTCCCGGGCAGCTTCCAGGGCTGTTTTGGTCAATTGGAGCTGCATGTCCCGCTCCTTCTTCCTGGTCCAGTCGCGAAGATAAACGCAATCGTATTCTTTACCCTTATGCACGACATAATTCAAAGAGGCATGAACCGGGATGGTTTCCTGGGTCTTCAACTTCAGAGACACCTCCAGGGATATTTTTTTTTCCTCCCGTAATTGGCCCCAGATGGTTTTTCTGAAGGTATCATCAGAGGAGGGGAACAAGGTCAAAATAGATTGCCCTTCGACTTCCTGGCGTTGGTACCCGGTGCGCTCGAGAAACCGTTGATTGACATAGCGGACCAGGCCCTCGGGGCCAACCCAAAGTATTAGCTCATGAGCGTTATCGATGGTAAATTGGATGAGTTCATCCCGTTGGTTCTCATAGGTCTCATCCTTTGAGGGATTGCTAACCGTTCTAAGTGTAGAATGCGCTGCTTTTGGGGTAAGCAGGCCAGAAATTACAATCGTTTGAAAGAGATTTCGAATGGAGTCCATTTGAAAGGTATACTCCTCTGCTTGATCAATCAGTTGAAAAGTATGAGAAGCGGGCCTTCCCGTTTGTATACCATTACGGATTTTTTCAGAAAACCCTTTTACGGAATCCTCTGTAAAGTGCTTTCTAAGCAGTTCAAAAAATTTTTGATCGTTAAAGACAAGCGATTTGATGTCTTGAAATGGAAGTATTTCTCTAGAGTTTGTCGAACAAAACCATTGGCCATTCATAGGTAGGTAATGCCAGTGTGCAGCGGTAAACCTGTCGCATAGCTGTTTTAGCTTATGCATTTGAATAGTGTGATGCAAGGTAGTTTCGAGAATGACAAATACTGCTTGCTCACTATAAGCCGAAAGCTTTACTTTAACAGGTAAAAAATACCTATCATCAGTGAGGATATCGGTCTCATATTCCAAAACCTTAGAATTGGCCTGGCGTAGTTGATCCAACTTTTTTGTCCAGTTAATCAAATTTAGATGGGCATCAATCCCAATCCAGGTTTGTCCTCTAAGTTGTTTATCAGTTTGGTTGAGTAACTCCCCTGCGGCTGGGCTGGCGTAGAGAATTTTACCCATCTTTTCCACGAGCAAGACGGGTAAGGGCAAGTCATTGAAAATGGCTTGTACGGGTTTTAAGTGATCTTGGGTAGGTATCAAGGCTTCAGGTTTAAACGATACTACAATACGCCTTTGGTTATAACTACTTGAGTAAAGGAATGTTGGTTTTTTAAAAATAAATAACTTTCATTAATTATTGAAAATCAATGATTAATTAATGAACACAGACCTTCCTGTTGCAGTTACAAAATAAAATTTAAAGAATGAACTATTTAGGATTTAAGAAAGGTCAGGTAGGCGAAACTGGCCGCCAGTTGAACCAGTTGTTGGCTAATTACCACATCTATTATCAAAACCTCCGCAATTTTCATTGGAATGTAAGTGGGGAAAACTTCTTTGACCTTCATGAGAAGTTTGAGGAGCTATATAATGATGCAAGAGTAAAGATAGATGAAATCGCAGAGCGGATCCTCACGCTGCGTCTGCGCCCGATGTCCCGCATGAGCGATTACCTGGAATATGCAGAAGTGAAAGAAGCTGCAGCTTTAGAAGATGATCATGAAATGGTCAACCATATTTTAGAAGATCACCAGGTAATTATTGAAAATATGCGCGGTGTAATCCGCACTGCCGATGAAGTAGAAGATGAAGGAACCATCGATATGGTAGGTGGATTTTTAGCGGAACTCGAAAAAACCAGTTGGATGTTTGATGCCTGGCGTACTCGTAAGTTGAAGGAAATACCTCAGAAGGTATAAGACTCTTAAGGCTATTTAAGGCAGTGTGGAGTTGATAAGGGGTTTTAAAAACTGACTCCCCGCTCATCAGGAATTAAAAGAGCACTACTCCACACTGTCACTTCATGGTAATTAAGGCGGTAAAACTGCTTATTAAAAAGCAATTATTTTTTATGTTTTTAAATGTATATGATACTTTATCAGAAGCTATAAGGAAACTGGAGGAAAGAGGTTTTTCGGCACAATTCAAACTAGAGCCAAATGGGCTAAAAAGCCTGGAAAGTGGACAGATATATCTGCCAGAAAATCTCAAGATTGTAGAGTATCATCGCTTTGAAGGGATGTCAAATCCCAGTGATATGTCGGTGATTTTCGCTCTGGTAGCAGAATCGGGGGAATTGGGAATTATTGTTATGAATTACGGTGCTGGCATGGATCTACAACTAGTGTCCTTTTTGGACAATGTAAAGATTGATATAGAATCCTATGAAATAGTTATTTAAAATAAAGAGAAGGTTGGTTCATTGGTTATTTAAAAACCGGAGCATACTACGCATTTTGTTTTCGTCCATCACCTTTGGCAGCTTTATTTGTCCTCCTTTTTTCTTTTTGTTTTCCAGCCAGTTGTATATTTTGGACGATTCTACGCAGGTGACTCTAATACCTTTAAGCGCTCTTTGTCGGGCGGTAGCGTAGTTTTTATTCAACTTTTTAAGTTGCTGATCTAACAAGTCTTCGATTTCGGGGATCTGCTGTAATTTAGAGATTCCTAAAACCCATTGGTGAAAATAATCCCCATCTTTTCCTTTCATTGCAGCCACAGCGAATTCATGGATTTCCAATCCGGTTGTCTCGGCTAAAGTTTCTATGGCCTGGTTTAACTTTTCCTCGGATAACTGGCTTCCTACGACATTCAAAAAATATTTGGTTCTTCCGGTGATGACTATTTCCAATTGGTCAAGTGAAGTAAACCTGATCGTATCTCCTATGAAATATCGCCAGGCTCCTGCTGGAGTACTAACTACCAAAGCATACTCCTGTCCTTCCTCAACCTGATCAATAGACAAAGCCTCCGCTTTGGTCTTCAATTGTCCCGTTTCATCAAACCCTCTGGAGTCGAAAGGGATAAACTCAAAAAACAGGCCGTGCTCGATGGCAAGTCGCATTGCCATAGTCTCTGGCCGGGCGGTGAAAGCAAAAAAGCCCTCCGAGGCAAGGTAGGTGTCAACCACTTCTATGGGCCAATCCAATAAAGCTTCAAAACTTTTGCGATGGGGTTCGAAAGCCAGACCGCCGGAAGCATAAACGGAAAAGTTTGGCCAGAGGTCGTGGATGGAACTGAGGCGGTGATCTTTTATCAATTTTAGCAGTAAGATGCGCACCCAGGAGGGGATGCCTGCAATGGCTACCACATCCCATTTCGGAGCTGCCGTGGATATAGCTGCAATACGTTCTTCCCATTCGTCAATAGAGGCAATTTCTTTACCCGGTTTGTAAAAACGTTCGAACCAGGATGGAATATTTGCACTATTTATACCGCTGATCTCCCCTTCCAGGTGCTGACGATGTGGAGTAAGGTCTGCCGAACTGCTCAACATTAAAATATCTTTTTCGAAAAAGTCGGCCGGCAGGTCAAAATTTGCCAGACTAGCGATCTGGCTTTGTCCAACTGAACGGAAACTGGCCAGCATCATATCGGTAACAGGGATGCGCTTGCTTTCCTTACCGGTTGTCCCAGAGCTTAGTGCAAAATACTTTGGACGTCCCGGCCATGTTATGGATGGTCTTTGTTGCTGAACGTTCCACCAGCGTGCGTGCATTTGCTCATAATCATAAATGGGTACCTGGGCCCGAAAGCTTGCAATCGGGTCTTTTGCTATCCGGATTGAAGCAAAGTCATAGTACAAACCAAAGGCTGTTCTTTCTCCTCCTTCTAGCAAATTAAGCAACTGACGTTCCTGGGCTTTCCGAATATCCGTCGGAGGAGCTTCAAAATATTGACGTACATCTAAGGCTGTTTTAATAATATTTCCAATCAGGGCCATGTTAGTGTTTTCTTCTCAACGCCTCGGAAATAACCCCTGTTCGATCAGAGCTCCGAATCGAACATCAATATGGAATGCAGGGTTCCATAGGTGAATGTTTAATTAAAAATTCAAGTATAATGAGAACCTTCATATTTTACTTTTTTTTAATTTTCTCAGTACCCTTTACTGCGCTTAATGCCCAGGTTAGGACGGTTTCAAATATCCAGTTTGAGGAATCTTCCATGCACGCACAGCATGTCAATCTGCAAGCTTCCGAGGATAAAGCTGTAGATATCTGGATAGAATTTTGGGATGAACGCTACGACGTCAAATTAGAAAGGGAAGCAAATAACCGGAAACGCCAGATCTTTAAAGCGTACCAGGTAAAAGTGTCGGATATATCAGACAAACAATTAGATATATACTCTAAGGTCGTTCCCAAGGGTGACCAGCAAACGGTAATCTATATGGGTATTGGATTTGGCTACGAAGTCTACGCCGGACCGGATCGTTTTCCGGAAGCTTATCAAGCTACTGAAGGGGTAATGGGAGCATTCGAAAATTATTTCTATAACGCACTTTATGGAAACCAAGTAGCGGAGCTGGAAGATAAGCTTGAAGACATAAAGGATGAAAAAAAGGACCTTCAACGCGATCTGGAAAAAGAACAAAAGCGAATTGATAAATGGAAAAGTAAAATAGAAAAATATCAGGAACGCATAGATGAGAGTCAATCAGAAAAAGGCCAACTGGCGGAAATGATAAATACCCAGGATGGCAAGATCTTCACCATTGAGAAGCAACTTCAAAAGGTAAGGTCAAGATTACAGGAATGGCAGTAACCCCTCCTTTAAAGGATCCCAAAACTTAGGGAGCCAACAATTCAGGGGTAAAGAG
Source organism: uncultured Saprospiraceae bacterium (assembly GCA_964479625.1). Taxonomy (GTDB): domain Bacteria; phylum Bacteroidota; class Bacteroidia; order Chitinophagales; family Saprospiraceae; genus CAYZMS01. The sequence goes on along the minus strand of CAYZMS010000008.1, from coordinate 47,025 downwards.
AAGCTTTAAGATCAACAAAGCAGCCTCCCTTCCAATTAAGATTTCGGTTAAATATTCAGATGCTCCCGGGAGGGTCCTATCTAGATATTTAACCGTTTTTAATTATTGGGTATATCTAAACCTAGAAAAAAATTAATCATTCCTTAAAGCGCTATTCTTATTCAGGATAAGGTGATGTCTTTTCTTTACTAAGACATTAATTATTTTAACCAAACACCTTGTTCATGAACAAAGCATTACACCTAATTCTTATTGTATTCGTATGCCTTATAGCAGGCAACCTTAGCGCACAAAGCTTACGATTTTCTACGCGGATCATTGCAACAGACACCATTACGGACGAAGGCGTCACTTTTCCCGCTTCTACGGATGATGCCGAACAGGAAAACGATGAGATCGATTCCCTTACCGATGATGACATTGACGCTGGCTGGGAAGGGGAACCGGAAGATCAAAACATCCTGACTGCCAGTATGCGTTTCCAGAACATCTGGATACCAGCAGGAGCTACCATTGATTCTGCCTACATTATTGTTTATAGTCATGAAAGCAAGACCACCGAAGACGTCGCTAACCTGACTATTGTTTGTGACGCCAATCCCAATGCGCCTACTTTTACGGAAGACAGCCTCTTCACCGATCGCAACAGGACTAATGCCAGCATCGATTGGATTGTTGATGAGGAATGGGGCTTGTGGACGCCCCACTCCACTCCGGATTTGAGCACACTGGTTCAGGAAGTGATCGATACCGATGGATGGGAAGCTGGAAATGCACTAGCATTCATCATTTTGGGTGAAAATCAAGGCCCCAGCGAGGTGGAAAATGCTCGCGAATGGGAATCTTTTGAGAATATCGCCGATCCCGAAGATGGCGGAGATGGCCAAAACCACCCCGAGCGCGTTCCTGAGTTGGTCGTTTTTTACAGCGTACAATCAGCTGTGGTGGATCAACGAATCATTGCGACTGACACCATCACGGATGAAGGCGTTACTTTCCCGGCTTCTTCCGATGATGCAGAACAGGAAAATGACGAGATCGATTCTCTTACCGATGACGACATTGACGCTGGCTGGGAAGGAGAACCGGATGATCAAAATATCCTGACTGCCGGTATGCGTTTCCAGAACATTTGGATCCCCCAGGGAGCAGTGATCGACTCTGCTTTCATTGAAGTGGTTTCTCATGAGAGCAAAACTACAGAAGACGTCGCTAATCTGACCATCGTATGCGATGCCAATCCAAATGCGCCTACTTTTACCGAAGACAGTCTTTTCACCGATCGGAACAGAACCAATGCCAGCGTCGAATGGATCGTTGATGAGGAGTGGGGCCTGTGGACACCACACCGCACACCGGACCTAAGCGCACTGGTTCAGGAAGTGATCGACACGGATGGATGGGAAGCTGGAAATGCACTGGCATTCATCATTTTGGGTGAAGATCAAGGCCCCAGCGAGGTGGAAAATGCCCGCGAATGGGAATCTTTTGAGAACATCGCCGACCCCGAAGATGGCGGAGACGGCCAAAACCACCCCGAGCGGGTACCCCGTTTGCTGGTTTATTATTCTTCAGACATGGCTACCTCCGTTTTTGACGTTTTCCAACCAAGTGTGGAGGAGCTTACGATTTATCCCAATCCGGCCCAACACCTGTTGACGATCGAATTGGAAAGTGATGAAGCAGCCATGATCAATATTTTCAACCTGAGTGGCCAGCTTATCCGTGGGGTTCGTACGGATTACGGACGTCAGCTTCAATTGAATATTGGTGACCTGAATACAGGAATGTACCTCATTCAGGCTCGTCAGGGTGAAAAAGTATACGCACAGAAATTAATCGTCGAGTAAGGATGTACCCGATAGGTGCCTCAAAGCTACTTTAAGAGCTTTGAGGCACCTTCTAACTTATTGAAGACCCAGCTTCCCAAAAAACTTCTAATTCCTTTTAACCTTTAGCCCTATGGCAACCCAATCCATTCGAATTTCCCTTTTCCTTTTTTGCTTCTTTGGTTGTTTGAGCCCGGTTCTTGCTCAGAAGACGGTGCGGGGAAAAGTTGTCGACGGAATTACTGGCGACCCTTTGATCGGTGCAAGTATAGCCATCAAGGATACACCTGTCGGAACTATAAGCGATGTGGATGGTCGCTTTGAGATCAATAATATCCAGGAGGATGAGGTAGTCCTGTCTATTTATTTCATGGGATATGAATCCATTGAGCGAACCGTTAATGTAAATTCCAGGGAGCCCATAACCATTCGGGTTCAACCCGGGTCTATAGAGTTGGAAGAAGTGGTCGTCAGTGGAATTATGGAAGGGCAGATCCGGGCTATTGTCGAAATGAAACAGGCGGAAAATATCAAAAATATTGTTTCGGCCGAGCAGATCATTACCTTTCCCGATCTCAATGCTGCAGAGGTGATGTCCCGTATTCCCGGGATCACTCTCCAACGTGACCAGGGGGAAGGGCGATATGTACAACTTAGAGGGACCCCTCCGGAGCTTACTAATTTTAATATCAACGGGGAGCAGATCCCTTCTCCGGAAGGCGACTTTCGTTATGTAGGTATGGATATTGTTCCTTCCGACCAGATCGAATCGGTGGAGGTCACCAAGGTGATCACCCCCGATATGGACGGCGATGGCATTGGCGGCTCAGTTGACATTAAGACCCGGGAAGCCCAACCCGGACCGCCTCAGATTAGAACGACCCTGGCAGGCGGTTACGGTAACCTAAGGGGAACACCTATTTATAACGCCCAATTCTCTTATGGCCAGCGCTATAACAAGCTGGGCTTTCAACTCAACTCCAGTTTTTACGAAAGCAATCAAGGGGCGGATAATATCGAATACAAATTTGCAAAAGGGCCATTCTTCAATACAGAAGATCAGCAGGAAGGTCAAGACAACTTCTTTGTGCACTACCGCGAAGCCCAATTGCGCCATTACGACATCACACGTACACGCATCAGTGTAAGTCCCACGCTCGATTACCGGTTTAATGAAAACTCCCGCCTCTATCTAAAAGGAATGTATAACAGCTTTAAGGATGATGAAACCCGCCGGCGTAAGATCTATGACCTGGAGGATCCTTTGAATGCCACCTACTACCTATTCGGAGGGGTTGAACACGATGTTAAAGATCGGGTGAAACGCCAGGAACTGAGCACGATTGCACTGGGGGGCGAACAGAAACTGGGAAGGGTCACCCTGGATTACCAACTGTTTTACGCACATGCGCAAGAGCGTGAACCGGACCGTCTGGAAGCGCGTTTTGAAAGCCCCGGCCAGGCGATCACAATAAGCTTTGATGTATCTGACCCCGATTACCCCATGGCAACCTTCCCCAACGAAAACAATGCTGGGAACGCAACAGATTATGAGAATTTCGAGCTGGATGAAATGTTATTGGAAGAAGCTCATACAGAAGAAGACCTGTGGACGCCACGTTTAAACCTAACCATCCCTTATACCTTTAACAACGGCCAGGAAGGCTACTTAAAGTTTGGTGGCAAGATCAGAGTACGGGTCAAGGAAAGGGATATCCGCTCACAAACCTTCGGTGCCTATCGCGAAGAGTCAATCCTCTATCCAGGTACTGGAGCTCCTTTGAACCTGGTAACGATTACTGACGGCTTCTACGAAGACAACCTGCTAAACCAGGGTTATGTGCTGGAGTTCATGCCTGGCCCTCAGGAGATGCGGGACTTTTATGAGTTTTATCCTCAATTTTTCATTTTCGACCGAAATGAAAGCCGAAAGAATTCCTACAATCAGGACTACCGCTACGAGGAAAATATTTATGCGGTTTACGGCATGTTCGAACACCAGTTGGATCGTTTGATGGTGTTGGCCGGTCTGCGCTTTGAGCGCACGGATGTGATCAAGAATGAGGCCTTCGGGGTGATTTTAGACGGGAATCGCTTTGTTGGCATCGACACCTTCAACAACAGCCGGGTCCTGGATTTTTGGTTGCCCCAGCTTCAACTCCGGTATGCACTTACTCCTGAAGTCAATTTAAGAGGTGCGATCAGTTATAATTATTCCCGTCCGAACTACCGGGATGTAATCCCGGCCCGGGAAGAAGACAGAAACGAGGTTAGCATTGGGAACCCTGACTTGGCCTACCCAACCTCGTTGAACCTGGATTTTCTAATAGAGCGATACTATAAGAATAGCATCCTTTCAGGGGGCTTGTTCTACAAACAGATCGACGATTTCGTTTTCAACTACAAACGTTTTGGCCGCGAAGGAGAGGCGGGTTCCGGTAATTTCCCCGTTTTTGAATTTACCCAACCCCTTAATGGAAAGGATGCCAGCGTATTCGGGGCTGAATTCCAGGCACAGTTCAAATTCGGGACCTTACCCGGTATTTTGAAAAACTTTGGAATTTTCACCAATTACACCTTTACAGACTCCAAAGCCTTCATTCCCCAGCGGGTACCTGCCAATTATGCAGAAGCTATTATCATCGATCCGGAGGAAGATGACCTGAGCGAGTTTTTCAGCGACTCTACCAAACAAGAGATTACCTTGCCGGGTCAAGCCGAACACAATGCCAACCTGGCCTTGTTTTACGATAGTCCGAAGTTCTTTGCTCGTCTGACGGCTAACTACCAGGATGCTTTCCTCGTCGAGATCGGCCCGGATCCCGATCTGGATGAATACTATGATGAATCCCTGCGCCTGGATTATACCATGAACTATCAGATGAACCCTTCTCTCAACGTCTTTTACGATTGGATAAACATCACGAATACTCCCCTTCGATTCTATCTGGGAGTGCCGGATATCGTTAAACAGCAAGAGTTTTATTCCTGGTGGATGCGGGCAGGGGTGCGCCTTAAAATTTAAAAGAAAAAAGGTTGGAGAATTCCCCAAACCTTTTTTTGCCATAAACAACCATTTTTGCTTTTGAGATAGCCCTCATTATCCACCCTTCTTATACTTGCATAATCGGATCTTCCCCGGTTTTTATAATCCGGTCGAGCTTGTCGACTACCTTAGTGACCTGTTTATGCTGGCCTGTCAGTTGATCTTTAACTGGCTTGGGTAACTCTTTGTTATCCAGTAACCTGGAATAAACTCCTCTCAAGTCGGATTCGTGTTCATAAAATACTTTGTAAGCCGCTGGTTGCTGATCAGGGTCAACTTCCTGAAGGTGTTCACTACCTGGAAGCATATCCCGGTTTGGTTTTGCAGGAGATTGAGGGAAATCAGTCAGTAGAGTAGCTGTTGATTGTGAAAGTTGTCTATGATAACCCGCCAGACTTTCAATTAGGGTAGCTACTGGCGATCCTTCTTTAGCAAGATCGTGGAGTTGACCATACTGTTGGGCGGCTGAAAAATGGCGTTGATACAAGGTACTTAAGGTAGAAATAACGCCCTGCTTATGCTTTACGGAATTTGAAATTTGCATCTTTTTACTACTTAACTCAGCTTTATCCATGGGTGTTCGAAAAGAAAGGGGTTAATTCAGCCAGCAAGAAATCGTCAATTGATTAAGTATAGTCAAATTATATACAGCTAATTTCTGTAAATAATTCATGTACAGTGGTTTGTATTTTTGGCACGGCTTTGGCTCCAATCAAAGTGAACCTAAATCAAACCATAGACCTATGCTAAACGAAATGCAATTTGAGAAAGAACTTAATGATGTCCAGGACATGGTATTCCGCTTTGCCTTAAAACTTACCGGTAATTATCAGGATGCGCAAGATTTGTGGCAGGAGGCCTGTATTCGTGCTTTCCGTTACCGCTGTAAATTCGAACTGGGCACTAACTTCAAGGCCTGGATGTCTACTATTGTCCAAAACCTTTTTATTACCAGGTATCGCCGTCGGCAAAGAAAGCCACTGGTAAATGAACCTATTGAAACTTTTGCCTTTGCTTTGGAATCAAAAAACATGGTCGCAAATGAAGGAGAAGTAAATCTCCGACTGCAAGTAATTTATCGTCAACTGAGCACTTTAAGTGAGCTTTACAGCATCCCTTTTCTTTTACATTACCAAGGCTTCGAGTATAAAGAAATTGCAGAACGACTGGACCTCCCTATAGGAACCGTGAAAAGTAGGATCTTTACTGCACGTCAACAACTAAAAGAGCGATTGAATAAACTGGTGTAAAAAAAGATGAATAAAATGAGGTGTGAGCCCCACTTTATTGCTCCGGGTTCACAGGCATTATACATTCATGACCTTAGCCTTTCGGGCTTCCATTCCATCAATATTTTCAGCAATAGCAGAGCGATGACGATTTACGATATCGAGTAAAACTACCTCCCCTTCAAGTTTTTGGATAGCCTCATCATAATAATCCAGGGCAGTCTTTTCACCACGCAGGACCTCAACTATAATAGCATACCGTTCTTTAGAAGCGATGGCTGATCTTAAGTCGATCCATGCTTGGTGAACTTTTGCCAGATAGGATTCTTCTTTTTCCAGCTTTGATCCCAAAGACTGCATCTGCAGACTAAGTTCATGGGCAAATGCGGTCCTTTGTTGAGAAAGATCCTGAAAGATTGTTTTCAACTGGGCTTGTTCAAGGTGTTGTGCTGCTTCTCTAAGTCCTGAAGACACTTCCAGGTTAATTCTATGGAGGCCGTTCAATAGCTCGAATTTTTCATCTTGGTTCATCATAATTTTTCTTTTTTGAACCATTAATTACGAATAAATTATTCGAGAAAGAATTCAAAAATTTTTTGATTATGACCGAACTTTTAAAAATAGTAAGTAGTTCCATAGTTGAATAATATTATTTTAAACGTAAATTCTATTTACTATGCTTAAATGGTCAATTATTTTATTAGTTATAGCTTTAATTGCTGCAGTTTTTGGATTTGGTGGTATCGCAGCAGGTGCAGCTGGTATTGCTAAGATCTTATTCTTTGTATTTTTAGTGCTTTTTGTAGTCTCTTTATTTGCTAGAGGGGCGAAAAGAATATAATTTTTTCAAAATCAATAATATAAAAATTTTTATCATGAGCGAATGGAAAGATAAATTAAAAGGAAACTGGAATCAGATCCGTGGTTCCCTTAAAAAAGAATATGGCCAACTTACGGATAATGATCTTGTCTATGAAGAAGGCCAGGAAGAAGAGCTTCTTGGAAAACTTCAGGTAAAACTAGGGAAGACCAAAGAGGAGGTAAAGCAAATGATCGATAATATTGGATAAGAATCAAATAGAACGAAAACTATGAATAAAAGAGAGGAACCTTGCTCCTCTTTTATTCAATGCTAAATGTAGTATCCAATTGAGTTGATTTGCATTCAGTTAGACACACCCAAATATCCCCTTGAACCAAACTGCCGAGGTATTTCGGTTTAAGCTGGCGGCTTGTCCGCCAGCTTTTTTTATTTCCGTGGGGGTGGAAAAACTCATTGTTTTTCATGCGCCTTTCCCCTTACCTTGGACATTGTTACCGAACAATTACAAATATGACAACCCTCAACGAATTGGTTCGACCTGTGCCCGAGCTTAAGCATGTATTGGAGGAAGTGGACAGACTGATCCAACTAGGTTTGGATTGGGAGAATAAGTACGAAAGTGCTATAGATCTTGTTGATCCCAGCAACAAAGATAGCGCCCGCAACCTGATCCATTACCTCGCTATTAGAAGCCAGGACCTGCGGCCCTTACAGGCGCAGCTATCCTTTCTGGCTATCTCTTCTCTGATACATTCGGAAGGATATACGCTTTCCAATTTATTAAGGATACGGGAGAATTTATTGCTTCGTATGGGAGAAGGAGAAACAAAAGATGCAGGGCGTATCCAGCCTCCGTTTGACTTTTTTACTAGCAGGAACCGGCTTCGCAAAAATGCCAATGAATTATTTGGAAGGGTCCCGGAGGAAGGGCGAAGTCATATCATGGTTACCCTTCCTACGGAAGCTCATAATCAACCCGAACTGGTCGAAGCTTTAATGGAGCGTGGAATGAACGTGGCCAGGATCAATACCAGCCATGATGACCCCCTCATTTGGGAACGCATGATCATACATATCCGGCGTGCGGAAGAAAAACTAGGCAGGCAATGTCTCATCTATGCAGACCTTTCGGGTCCAAAATTGCGAACCGTGCTTCCTCCCCTGAAAAAAAAGAAATCCGGTAAAAAAAAGGATGGGTTCCGTTTATATACCGGAGACCGGATCCGGATCTGTAAAACCCTGAACCTGGAGGAGCCATCCGGAAGAAAAGCCGTCGCCCTTTCCATTAGTACCACTCTTCCTGAAATGTTCAAAGACATTCAGGTGGGCCACCGGATCTATTTTGACGACGGTAAGATCGGCGGAAAGGTCATTCAGGTAGAAGAGGAGGTGATTACCGTGGAGATCATTCAGGCTGCCCAAGCCGGGACAAAATTAAAAAATGAAAAAGGGATCAATCTTCCCGATACCCATCTCAGTGTTTCCTCCCTTACGGAAAGGGATCGGCTGCATTTGCCATTTCTTGCCCGAAATGCTGACCTGTTAGGCTATTCTTTTGTTCGAAAACCGGAAGACGTAGAGGAGCTTCAAGTAGCTTTGAAAGAGTTTGGGGCCGAAAGCACAGGGATTATTTTGAAGGTAGAAACGGCAGATGCCTTTGAAAACCTTCCTGGATTATTATTGAAGGGCTTGCAGAGTGAACGCTTAGGTATCATGATCGCACGCGGTGATCTGGCAGTGGAGATCGGCTTTGAACGCACTGCCGAGGTGCAGGAAGAGATTATGTGGCTTTGTGAAGCAGCTCATGTCCCGGATATTTGGGCTACCCAGGTACTGGAAAGTCTGGCGAAAAAGGGACTGGCTACCCGTGGAGAGATCACCGACGCAGCGGCAGCAGCCCGCGCCGCTTGTGTCATGTTGAATAAGGGGGATTATATACTCAAGGCGGTAGAAACGCTTTCTGACATCCTTCAACGAATGCAACGGCATCACGACCGGAAAAGAGGTAGCCTCCGTCCTTTAAGCGTTGCCTCCGGGCTATCAAAAGAGCTATAAGCGGTGTACCGACTAGAGCCCGGCAGCGGAGGACGAGCCTTAAATGATGGATCAGAAACAGCAGCGAGGCTGTTTCTGATCTCTATTCTTTAGGCTTTGCCCTTGAGCATTAAATTCCAATACATATAGGGGAGGCCGTATTTTTTGAGCAACCACATGGGATAAAGCTCCTTGCCGGTATCGAATAGCTTGGAAATGATGGGGTCACTATCGCGTATGCCATCGTACTTAAATTCTGCTAAAACCATTTTTCCATAGCCGGTTACAAGCGGGCAGGAAGAGTAGCCATGATAACCTTTGCTGAGGTCTTTCCCGTTCTTCATGACATGCAGCAGATTCTCCACCACTACGGGTGCTTGCTTGCGGACCGCAGCCCCGGTTTTAGCTGTGGGTAAAGCCGCCGCATCTCCAAGAGCAAAAACGTTGGAATAGACGTTATGCTGCAGCGTATTGATGTCCACATTGATCCAACCTTCGGTGGGGCCTTCCTGATGGGCGATCGCACTGCGTTTTATAAAATCCGGTGCAGATTGTGGAGGAGCAGTGTGCAACATGTCATATTCTACGATAACTTCTTCTGCATTCAGATGTTCTTCCTCTACTTCTCCATAATTATAGCACAGGCTACCGGAATAATCGGTCGTTTCCTTCAGTAATTTATAATGGGCTTTTTTATTAGGACCGTCTACTTTAACCAGTTTGTGGAAAAAGCGCAACTGGATATCCTTTCGGTCCACCACCTTCATCAGAGTGCTTTTAAAAGGTTCGGTTCCAAAAATAGTGGAGCCGGGGGTGATGAAAAGGATTTCACTTTTCTTCCGGACCTTACTTTTTCGGAAATAGTCGTCAGCCAGGTACATAATTTTTTGTGGAGCTCCTCCGCATTTGATTGGCGTGGCCGGTTGAGTGAACAAAGCAGTACCTCCCTTGAAGTTTTGGAGTACCTCCCAGGTGTAATCCGGATCCACATAATTGCTGCAGACAGCTCCGGTATTCATGGCCTCTTTCAGGCCTTCTATGCCATCCAGATCCAGTTGGATACCAGGGCAGGCCACCAGGTAATCATAGGTAATAGCACTGCCGTCATCTAGCAAAAGCTTGTTGTCTTCCGGTAGCACTTCAGTAACGGCCTGTTGGATCCATTTCGCCTTCTTGGGTATGAGCTTGCCCATATCCCGTTCCGTGGTTTTGAATTTATAGGTACCCGCACCGACCAAGGTCCAGGCTGCCTGGTAGTAATGTTTCTTTGCCGAATCAATGAGGGCGATGTCTAAAGATTTATTTTTTCGCAATAATTGTGCTGCAACGGTTATGCCAGCAGTACCGGCACCGATAATAGCGATTTGATGATGCTGTTCCATAAAGCTAATTGAACCCTTTTAAAATGAAAATATGATCAAATATACATATAATTTTAGCTGTATAGCCAAATATTTATTTGCCAATCTGATTATTTTGATGGATTAAAAATCTATCTCAAGAATTTGAGAAGAATTATTTGGTTTCAGTTCGAAAAGATAAGGGAAAATAGCTGGGCTTGGGGCTGACTTTATCCTTTAAAAATCGGTGATTTTTATCAATAACCGGGTTGGTCATAGTAGAAATTTTTACTCATATCCTGCTGTTTTTTGTATCTTGACAATAATTTCAAAATCCCAAAAACGGAAATTCCATGAACCGATTGCTTACCCTTCAGAAGGGGATATCCCTGCTTTATTTTCTAGCCCTTTTCCCATTTTTTTGCTTGAATGCACAGCAAATCGAGGCTTTAATCCAAGATCCGGATACTGTCTATATTCTTATAGAGGCAGAAAGTTTTACTTCTTATATTCCTCCTGCTTCTTCCACAGACCCCGGTTGGGAAGTTGATACAGAGGGTGGCGAAACCGTTTTGCGAGGCATAAACGGTGATCCAGATGGTCCTATTGAAGGACCTGCGGCTAAGGCATTGTATAATCTGGTTTTCGGAGAGGGAGGTACTTATCGAATGTATTTACGTATTAGGAATATTGACCAATCTGGGGATACTCCTTCTTTTGCAAGTTCACGCTTCATCAATAGCCCCTATGGTAATCAGGAAGATTCAAATTACGAGCCGGATAGCTTGGGTATGTCTTTCCAATGGATGAATAGTGGGTTTTCTTATACGGTAACCGCAGATATGGTGCAGACTGTCGCGCTTATTCCCCTTGGGGCTGATTCCATTGAAATTGATAAAATATTGTTGCATTTAACCCCTGACTTAAAGTCAGATAGCATTGAAACTTCAGTTTCAGATAGCACCTTTATTAATTCAGAAACAGAGGGGGTGCCGGTTGGGGATAGAACCCTTGCCTTTGCCAATGCTGAAGTGGGTGACAATAATGTAGCAATTGATAGCTCGAATAATGTAGTCGAACTAAACGCACAGGATAGTAGCGGCAACTACTTCCCTTACGATGGTAATTCTGTATTGCTTCTGAATCCAGGAGGTATGGGGAATAGCTCCTTTGTTGAGTTCGGGCCATTTGAAATAGGGTGCTTGACCCAAAATTTAGTCTCTACCCGCTTTTGTTTCCGGTATTTTACCCCTGACATTAATCCTTTTGAAACAGGGGATAGTATAGAGGTAATTGCCCGAAATGCTGCAGGAGATAGTACGGTTGTTCTTGGTCATTTAGGGCTTGGAGGGACGGGGCAAACATATAAACAAGAATGTTTGATATTGGAGAAGGGTGAATTGATGAATCAGGATATTTTTGTTTCAGTAAAGTTTATTGATAATGGTCCGGTATCCAACCCTCTGTTGTTAGATGATATTCAATTGCAAGTAGAAGAAGATGGGGATATTATGACTCCACAAACCCCTGATTTTAGTGTGACAATAAAACCTGAGAGTGAATTACCTTTTGTTTGTGTTTCATCCCAAATTGGAACTGATTGGGAGAGAAAATGGACATTTGGGGACGGCGCTTCATCAACCCAATTATCCCCTGAACATATTTATCAAACTGCCGGGACTTATGACCTTTGTTTAAGTGTTAGTAGGAGGATAAATGAGGTATTTTGCATAGAGGACAGTGTTAGGGCCATCACCTGCCGTGAAATTACTATTACACCAGAGCAGATTGTTACCTTTCCCGTAGACCTCACCGAATTCACCGGTCGGGCCACCAATAGGGGAGTGGAACTTTACTGGGCAACCGCTACTGAATTAAATAACGACTTTTTCGCACTGGAATACCGTTCGGGAGCCAGTGAGCAGTTCGAAGAGATCGGTCAGGTTCAGGGAAAAGGGACTACCAATAGCCCAAAAAGCTATCGCTACCTGCATACCCGTCCTGCTCAGGGTTTAAATTATTATCGCCTGCGGCAAGTTGATTTTGACGGAAGTACGGCCTATTCCCCGCTTATCAGTGTCTATTTTGACAGGAAGGAAGTCCAGAGTGTTTCCCTTTTCCCCAACCCGGTCGATGATTTGCTTCAAATTCGAATAGTGGGGACCACCAGCAACCTGATTGGTCGGGTTATCAATACACAAGGTAGCGTGGTGCGTCAGCAGTCATTAGAGGAGCAGGGAGCGCTTCCACTTGGAGATCTGCCAGCAGGCTTATACTATATCCAACTATTCGATGACAGGGGGGGGCAGTGGGGGCCATTTCCGATAGTACGTCAATAAGCTCTGGGTATTTCTGGTTATCTTTGGCCTTGAGATACATTTATTATGCCCAATACCCTGCTCCAGAGATTACGGGAAAAATCTTCGAAACAGCTCGCCATCCTGATCGACCCGGATGCACTCAAGCTGAAACACCTGGACCGCCTTCTGGAATTGAGTACCCGAATGGCGGTAGATTACCTTTTTTTGGGAGGGAGCCTGCTTTTGGACGATCAAATGGCCTTTTGCCTGGATCGCATCCGGGAACGGAGCTCCATTCCAGTGATTTTATTTCCGGGTAGCCCTTTACAGATCCACAAAAAGGCAGATGCCCTTTTATTCTTGTCCCTTATTTCTGGGCGAAACCCAGAACTGCTTATCGGCCAGCATGTCATTGCCGCACCTTATTTAAAAAAAAGCGGATTGGAAATTATTTCCACCGCTTATCTGTTAATAGATGGAGGCCGCCCGACAACGGCTACTTACGTTAGTCATACCAATCCAATACCAGCTGACAAACCGGATATTGCCGCAGCAACTGCTATGGCGGGAGAGATGTTGGGATTGAGCCTTGTATACCTTGACGCTGGTAGCGGAGCTTTAAAGCCCGTATCCACGGAAATGATAGAGGCGGTAAGGGAAGCTGTAGAAGCACCAATTATCGTCGGGGGGGGCATAAATAGTCCCCAAAAGCTGGAGGCTAATTTTGCAGCCGGGGCTAATGTCCAGGTAGTTGGAAATAGCCTGGAAAAAGACCCGATGCTTCTGGAAGAAATGATGGAAGTAGTGAAAAGCCTTACAGGTTAAATGTATGGAAGATTCAATCGAACTGGAATTGGGAATCGTGGCAAAGTCTACAGGCAGTTGGTATGACGTAAAGTTGGACGAGGGTGGAAGGGTATTACCTTGTCGTATGGCCGGTCGCTTTCGCCAGGAAGACAAACGGTTGACCAATCCTGTGGCGGTCGGTGATCGGGTGAAGGTCGTTCGGGAAGCAGACCAGGAAACGGGGGTCATTCAGGAAATCCTGGAAAGAAGTAATCAGGTACTCCGCCAATCTCCCCGGAAAAAGCATCAGGTGCACATGCTGGCCAGCAATGTGGACCAGGCTGTTCTTATCATGACCATTGTTCACCCCAAGCTGAAGCAGGGGTTTATCGATCGCTTTCTCCTGATGCTCGAACCTTACAATATTCCCGGCCTGATCGTTTTCAATAAGGCCGATGTTTACGAAGAAGGCGACTTGAATGTCTATGCCTATCTCCAATCCATATACGAAGCCATTGGCTACAAGGTGCTGTTGACTTCTGCTGTGAATGGTCGCGGCCTAAAAGACCTTAAAGCCGCTTTAAAAGATAAGGTAAGCCTGCTGAGCGGGCAATCGGGAGTAGGGAAATCCACCCTTATCAATGCTATTCAACCACAACTGGAGATCCGGACGCAGGACCTTTCGGATTACTCCGGAAAGGGGCAGCACACGACTACCTTCGCTGAAATGTATCCCCTGGATTTTGGCGGGTACGTAATTGATGCACCGGGAATCAAGACCCTGAGCTTTAACTACCTTTCCCCATTGGACATTGCCCACAATTTTCGGGAGATTTTTGAAGTTTCGAAAGATTGTAAATTCGGGTCTCGCTGCCTTCATCGCTCTGAACCAGGCTGTGCGGTAAAAAAGGCGGTGGAATCCGAAATGATAAGCGAACTACGCTATTTTAACTATCTGGATATTTTAGATGAAGCAGAGGCCCAAAACTCCTGGGAGCAAGCCCGCTAAAAAGAGCATCAAATGTCATATCAAAGCCGCAGACGAAATTACCGCAGCTACCGGGAACGCCTGGATACCCATTGGCGCAATTATCGGGTCGCCATTATCTTCATTTTGATCGCCCTTCTTGTCCTGATCTATAAAAACCGGGTGGATTGGTGGAATTACTTACAAACCTACTTTTATTGAAAGGCCCGAGGCTGTCTCAAAAGCTTTCAGTTGCTGATACAGCCCTGAATGAAGCTATTGAGTTCGGATTTTCAGATTCAATCAGCCTACCAGACCTGCTGTCCGCCTATTCAGGTTCGAACCCAAGGACTATGTTAAAGGTGGCCAGGTTATTCAGAGTCTGAGGGCCATTCTTATCGAAGCCGATACCGTAGTCAAAACCGAGCGTACCGAACATGGGTAGGAATACTCTTAGGCCAGCCCCAACCGAGCGATTGAAATCAAAAGGGTTAAAATCTCGTAATTCCCTCCAGGCGTTCCCACCTTGTGCGAAAGCCAGTAAATAAATGGAAGAACTGGGCTGCAAGGTCAATGGGTACCTCAACTCAATGGTAAACTTATCGAATACCGGAGTGGCTACAGACTGGTTCGGAGAACTCGGGTTACGGTTAGCTTCGAAATCGAGAATGTCATACCCCCGCATGGAAATAATATCCACACCAGCAAAACCGAACTGCTGATTGTTAATTCCATCTCCACCAAGCTGGAAGCGCTCAAAGGGAGAGGTCCCGATGTCCTCGTTATAGGAGCCAAGAATACCGATCTTGGCCTGGATTTTAAGGATCAGGTCGCCAGCTATGGGCGTATACCATTCTGCATCGAAGCGCCATTTGTGGTATTCCAGGAATTCAAAGCGCTCCTCTACAGGCAGGTCGGAATAATCTTTATTGTTGAACAGAGAATAAGGCGGGGTCAATTGTAAGGTTAAGGAGATCCTGGAGCCTTCTCGTGGGAAGATCGGATCGCTGATGGTCGAACGTGCAATGGTTTGACGAAGGCTAAAGTTGTAATAAGTACCCTCTGTAACCCGTTGGGCATCATCCGTTTGGAAAAGTCCCTGAGACCAGTTGTCCAGTGCCAGCGTTTGCAGGTTCAACCCGGCAGTATAAATGAAGTTATCATCTGGTACCTGCAGCCGGGTACCAAGGCTGACGGAACCCTGGATGATCCGGAAGCTTTGAAAGGAAGACGTTCCTTTGGTCCCAAAGGCAAAACGGTTATAGAACCCTCCCAGCGTGAAGGAGTTGGGTTTCTTCCCACCCAGCCAGGGTTCCGTAAAGGAAAAATTATAAGATTGAAAGAACTGCCCGTTCGTCTGGGCACGCAGGGAAAGGGATTGGCCATCCCCCATGGGAAGAGGTCTCCAGGCCTCCGGGTTAAAGATATTTCGAAGAGAAAAGTTATTGAAAGAAACACCGAGCGTTCCGATGACCTGCCGCTGGCCCCCCCAACCTGCGGAAAGTTCCAACTGATCTGCGGGCCGTTCTTCCACCTGGTATTCAATATCTACGGTACCTCGTTGAGGGTTTACCGGGGTATTTAACTCCAGCGTTTCAGGGTTGAAATAACCGAGATTTATGATCTCCCGTTGAGATCGGATGATATCAGACCGGCTGAATTTTTGCCCGGGCCGGGTGCGTAGCTCCCGGCGGATGACATGTTCGTGGGTACGATCGTTCCCGGCAATGGTTACCTTATCGATGGTGGCCTGTGGGCCTTCGAATATCCGGAATTCCATGTCGATCGAATCGTCTTCAATGGCCACCTCCACCGGGTCCACATTGAAAAACAGGTACCCGTTATCCTGGTAAAGACTACCAATATCCCGGCCATCCTGGCTGAATTGCAAGCGTTGTTCTAATAATTCGTTGTTGTAAACATCACCGGACCGTATGCCCAAAACCGTATTTAGGGTTTCTTCGTCATAAATAGAATTGCCCTTCCATTCCAGGTTTCTAAAGTAGTAGCGGTTTCCTTCGTCTACGAAGATCTTGATCATGAGCTCCCCCTTGTCATTGCGCCAGATGCTGTCTCCGGTGACCCGGGCATCGCGGAACCCTCGAGTGTTGTAGTAATTGATCATCGCCTGTTTATCCGCTTCATACTCCTCCTTAAGCAGCTTTGAAGAAGCAAAGAGCTTTTTCTTTTCCTTGGTCTCGGTAAATTGTTTGATCAGTTTCTTATCAGCTATAAACTCGTTTCCAACGATCTCTATGTCTTTGATCTTAACCTTGTCGTTGGTGTTTACATCAAAAACCAGCCGTACGGAATTGACCCTGGAAGAGTCGGGGTATTCCAGCACTCTCACGGAGGCATCCAGGAACCCCTTATCAATAAAGTATTGCTCAACGGATCTTGCAGCGTTTGATTTTACATTTTCTGTAACGATACCTCCTTTGAGCAGGTGCTGGTCAACGGCCTCGTTCAAGGCATCGTGTTTAGACTTTGGTACTCCCTGGTACGAATAGCGCGAAAGCCTGGGCCGTTCTTCTACCTGGATCTCCAGGAAGATCACATCATCAATGAGCTTGGTCTGAACGATTTGAACATCCGTGAACAGCCGGAGTTTCCACAAGTTCCTGATGGCAGTTGGAATTGCATTCCCGGGGATGCGTACTTTGTCACCTGTTGCAAGGCCCGAAATACTTATGATGGCATTGTCATCGGAGTAATTGGCTCCGCTCACGGTAATACCACCGATCTCATAATCCCCTTCTTCCGAATAGTCAATGACCGCCAGGCTGTCGGTTTCCTGAGCGACCAGGTTAAATGAAACAGCCGACAGCACCAACGAAAGGCTAAAAAAGATTAGGCAACGAATTGGCTTTGGCATTATAGTATTAAACATTCAGGTGACTGCTTTTCCGTGTAATTTTTCAAAAGGAATAAGCCTTCTGAAATTGGTAAAAAAGATTGTACTCTTTTGGGTTTTGCCGGGTTCCTATCCGAATAAGAACGATGGACTGTCTGAAGACGTCCACCCAAACAGACGAACATAGACCAGGAGGAGGTTGTATCCTAGACCAATTGCTCGCTAATTTTTCCGAATCGTCGTTCCCGTTGTTGAAAATCCACTATAGCCTTGTACAGGTCCTCTTTTCGGAAATCGGGCCAGAAAGTAGAAGAAAAATACAATTCTGCATAGGCCAGTTGCCAAAGCAAAAAATTACTGAGTCTGGTCTCCCCGCTGGTGCGGATCAACAACTCCGGATCGGGAACCGAAGCGGTTGTCAACTCAGCAGCCATGGCCTCTTCATTTATTGCTTCGGGATCGATTAAGCCCAGGCGAACCCTCTCAGCCAATTTACGAGCTGCCTGGCTTAGCTCCCATTTGGAGCTGTAGTTCAGGGCAAGTAGGAGGGTCATCCTGCTGTTATTCCGGGTAGAGTGGATACCTTCCACCAGGGCTTTACGGGTAGAGGCAGGTAGAAGCTGCAAATCGCCAATAGCCGATAGCCGGATGTCATTTTTATTGAGCGTGGCCACCTCCTTGTGTAATGTTTCTACTAATAATCGCATGAGGGCATCGACCTCTAGCTTTGGTCTGCCCCAGTTTTCCGTCGAAAAGGCATAAAGGGTTAAATACTCTACCCCCAGCTCGGCAGCAGCCTCCGTGGTCTCCCGAACAGATTTAACGCCGTTCCGATGACCAAAAACCCTGGGCTTGCCATGCTGCTTTGCCCAGCGCCCATTCCCATCCATTATGATGGCAATATGCCGTGGAAGTTTCTGTTGATCTATTTTTGATTTCCAATCCATCTCATTCACAATCTCGAAATGCCTTCCCGCAAAACCGCGGAAATGCAAAGGTAAGCATTACAATCCGTGAAGGCACTCTCTGGTCTGCTTTACCATTGAGACACTGTCTTTTATCAGACCGTTGCTCAAAATTTGGTCAAAAGTAATAAAAGATGCGGTTCGGCTTGGATTTGAAGCTTCCAAAAATTAGCCTTACTTACAGAGGGTAGAAAACATTTTCCGTTATTTAGGCCTTCTAAATGATCAGGACATAAGGAATAGCCGAAAGATCAGCAAGGTGCCTTAGGTCCGATCTTTGAACCGAAACAGAAAATTTAAAATTTCCATGCCAGCAACCGAGACCAGCCAGTTTGAAACTTTTGAGGAATTCCCCTATGAGCGTCCTGATCTAGAACGTGTCCTGGAGGCTATTCGAGCATCCATTGCTCGCTTTAAAGTAGCCGAAAATACAGCCCTTCAATACGAGCTTTTAGAAGAGATCAATCAACAGCGTCAGCATTTCTCTTCCATGTATAACCTTAGCTATATCCGACATACCCTGGACACCCGGGATGCGTTTTACGAAGCGGAAAATACGTTCTTCGACGAGCATATGCCTCACTATCAGGCTGTGGTTAAGGAGCTATACGACGCTTTATTGGAAAAAACGGCTTTGATAGACAAAGTCGGGCCTCAGGTCTTTCGAATGGCCGAATTGCAGGTAAAAACCTTTCGCCCGGAGATCCTGGAAGATCTGCAACAGGAGAATAAATACACCAGCCAGTATATCAAGCTCAAGGGAGGCGCCCAGATCGAACTGGAGGGAGAAACCTATAACCTGTCTTCCATCATTTCTAAAGAAGAGCAGGCAGATCGCACTGCCCGCCGCAAGGCACAGGAAGCTAAATGGGCGTTCTATGCCCAGCATCAGCCGGAAGTTGATACCATCTACGATCAACTCGTGCAGTTCAGGTATTCGATGGCTAAAAAACTGGGTTATTCCAATCATGTACGAATGGCTTATGACCGACTGGGGCGTGCGGATTATGGCCCCGAGCAGGTGGCGGAGTACCGAAAACAAATCCGGGAACATATCGTCCCGCTGGCTACCCACTTGTATGAACGACAGCGCCAGCGACTTGGACTGGATCGGTTGCTTTACTACGATGAAGATTTTCGTTTTCGTTCAGGCAACCCCCACCCAAAAGGGCCTGCCGACTGGATCGTGGAGCAGGCTGATCGGATGTATTCGGAACTTTCCTCGGAGACCAAAACCTTTTTCCAGGATATGCAGCAAAAGCACCTGATGGATCTGGTCAATCGCGATGGTAAATCCACGGGCGGGTACTGCACCTTTATCCCTGAGTTTGGAGCACCCTTCATTTTTTCGAATTTTAACGGGACCAGCGCAGATATTGACGTCCTTACCCATGAAGCGGGCCATGCATTCCAGGTTTATGCTACTACTCGTGAGGAGCATTTACCGGAATATCAATTTCCTACCTATGAAGCAGCGGAGATCCACTCCATGAGTATGGAATTCTTTACCTGGCCCTGGATGGAGCTGTTTTTTGGATCGGATACGGCCAAATATCGCTTTGGGCACCTTGCAGGTGCCGTAAAGTTTCTGCCTTATGGTGCAGCAGTGGATGAATTTCAGCATTTCGTATACGAAAACCCTGACTGCGGGCCGGAAGCACGAAATGCCAAATGGAAGGAACTGGAGGCCACCTATCTCCCTCACCGGGAATACGATGGCCATTCTTTTCTGGAAAGTGGACGCTACTGGCAAAAGCAAAGCCATATTTTTGCATCTCCATTTTATTATATCGACTACACCTTGGCTCAGGTCGTGGCTTTTCAGTACTGGGCCTGGGATCAGAAGGATCATGGATTAGCCTGGGAATCGTATATGAAATTATGCCGGGCCGGTGGGCGCCTTTCCTTTACAGAATTGCTCGAACTCGGTGGTTTGGATTCCCCATTTGAGTCGGGTACGATCGAAAAGGTGATCAAGCCTATTGCGGAATGGCTGGAGGAAGTAGATGATTCTACCTTCTAACCCACCATCAGGTTTTCACAGTGTACGCATTTTCCCTTTTTATTGCGTTCGAATATCATGTCGATCCGGCCTAAAAGGATGCCTGCCCAGCCTACCTGGTTGATCATTACAGGGCGTTGTTCAGCATTTTCGTGCCAAACGGGCTGGTCTAAGAAGGTGTGGGTATGCCCTCCAATGATCAGATCGATATCGCGAGCTTCTCTGGCAATAGCGGTATCCGACACCTTCTGGCTGTCATATTTATACCCCAGGTGGGATAGGCAGATTACGGCATCGCAATTAAGATCGTGCTTTAACCGCCCGGCAATATCCCTGGCAACGGGTAAGGGATCCTTATAGCGAGTGTTGCCATACAGGGGTTGGGGAACCAGCCCATCCAGTTCTACGCCCAGTCCGAACAGACCGATCTTCAAAGGTCCCTTTTTAAAAATGGTGTAAGGTTCCGTCTTGCCAATTAAAGGCGTATCCGAAAAGTCATAATTAGCAGTTACAAAAGGGAAATTGGCATGTGGTAATTGTTTTAGGAAGCCCTCCACACCAGCATCAAAGTCATGGTTGCCCATGGTGGCTGCGTCATAGCCCGTTTCAGACATCAACTTGATCTCTAACTCTCCTTCGAAAAGGTTGAAATAGGGAGTGCCCTGAAAAATATCTCCGGCATCTAACAACAGCACATGCTCTTCCGATTCCCGGATTTGCTGAACAAGTTTTGCCCGTCGGGCAACTCCTCCCTTGCCTTCAAATTTGCCTCCATCCTGGGGGAAGGGGTCAATTCGACTATGGGTATCATTGGTGTGTAAGATGGTCAATCGAATGAGTTGATCCTTATCCCAAAAGGCAGTTAAGGTCTCCAGGGGGGCGGTAGAAAGAGCAGCTGCGCCAAAAGCAGTATGTTGAATGAACGTACGTCGTTTCATGTTTAGTTGGTTTGGATTTGTACACGCTGATCCAGCTCGGACTGAAGCTGGTTTCCAGCTGCTGTTTGTTTTCGAATGTGTTGTATAATAGCATCCCGGATCAAAAGCCCGGTTTCAATACGGGCCGCATTCAGGTCGGGCACCAGTTTATCGCCCCCGTTGGCGACATAATCCGGAAGGGCGATCAGGTAGCTGGCATTTTTATTCAGTTCTTTTCCCTGAACCTCAATAGCCACCGCCTTTCCATTCTCGTTGATCCGGTATCGAAGGCCGGAACTGATGGGAACGCCCCCTTTTTCTGCCATCCGTTGGACCATTGTTTCGATAGCAGCGCCGCTCAACTCAATAATGACCAGCATGTTGTCGAAAGGCATTAGTTCGTATACCTTCCCCACGGTTACCGGCCCGGAAGGGATGCTGGGGATTCGGATCCCTCCATAGTTTTGAAGGGCGAAGGCAATTTCCTTACCGGTGATCAGGCGGGCTTCCTCTTCCAGGAGGTCTGTCATCCAATTCCCAAGGGTGGATTCGGGTTGTGCCTTCACCAATTCAATAGCGGCATAGCCGATCTGTTCATCCATTTCGGCCGACAGTTGCTCGCGGTAGGGAGCGATCAGGGCATCCGTTTTGGGATCGGGAATAGTGGTTTCGGCGCTCATGGAGTAAGCCTGGGGTTCGACTTGCGCCAGATGATTGACCTTGCAGGCGGCAAAACCCAGTAGCAGGAACAGGAAGAAAACAGCTCTCGAAAGCATAGAATGAGTTTACAGGTACGTTACAGTAATCGCAAAAGACCTTTTAAAAGTATCTTCTTAAAGACCTTGCCGAAAGGGGGCGTAGGTTAATTTTCTATTAAATCAATCGGGAGGGCAAGCTTCGGAGGCATTTGCCGGCTGCGGCAAGCGTACTTTCCTGCTTGGCAAAACAAAAACGGACAACCTGTTCATCACGGCCATCGTGATTGAAAGCCGAAACGGGAATAGTTGCTAGGCCATGATCACGGGTCAGTTTTTCTGCGAAGATACGATCGGGAAAATCACTGAGTTGATCGTATTCGGCTAAGAGGAAATAAGTGCCTTCACAGGGAAGTGGCCTAAAGGGAGTTTCCTGTAGCTGTTCCAGGAAAAAATCCCGCTTGGACTGATAAAAAGAGGAAAGCCCTTGATACTGCTCCGGGTCTGCAAGGAAGTCTGCCAATGCATATTGAACAGGGGCATTCACACTGAAGGTGTTGAATTGGTGCACTTTATCCAATTCCCGGATCAAGGGCTCAGGCCCGATCGCATACCCAACTTTCCAGCCGGTATGGTGGAAGGTCTTGCCAAAGGAGAAAACGGCCAGGCTTCGGTCTTTAAGGCCGGGATATTTTAAAATATGTTCATGTGGGTAGCCATCGTACACGAGGTGCTCATACACTTCGTCACTCAAAACGATCAGGTCCTTCCGCTGGGCCAGGTCTTCCAGAGACCGCAAGTCCTCTTCCTTCAGGCAGGTACCTGTAGGGTTGTGGGGGGTATTGATAACGATCAGGCGGGTTTTATCGGAAACCAATGCCTCCACGGCCTTCCAATTAACGCGATACTGGTTGGTTTTACTCAATCGATAGGGGCGAACCCTTCCTCCATTCAGCTCAATGGCTGGCTGGTACACATCAAAGGCTGGTTCGAACAGAATGACCTCATCCTTGGGCCGGACAAGGGCTGCAAAAAAATTGAATAAGGCCTCGCTGGCACCTGCATGGACGACGATCTGCCTTTCCGGATCTATGGAAAGACCATAGGCCTGGTTCATCTTCTCTGCTATTCGCTCTAGTAAAAGGGGAACACCACGTTGCGGGGCATACTGATTGTGCCCCTTGAGCATGTGTTGATGGACCAATTCGATTAGGCCTTCATCTGGATCAAAGTCCGGAAACCCCTGAGATAAATTGATGGCGTTACACTCCCGGGCCAGTCGGCTCATAAGGGTGAAAATAGTCGTACCAACCTTTGGCAACTTGGAAGAAAGGGACATGGGTTCAAGAGGTTGGTCTTACCCTTGGTACTTTTGGTAGATACGTTGAATAGTCTGCCCTAGTGCACGGTCTTTATCCGTCACCGTGTTCCCGGCGTCATGGGTGGTCAGTGTGATCTCTACCTTGTTGTAAACATTGGACCAGTTGGGATGGTGCTCCATTTTCTCTGCATGGAGGGCCACCTCTGTCATGAAGGCCCAGGCCTGGGTAAAATCCTTGAAGGTTAGCGTAGTGTGTAACTGGTCATTCGATTCGGTCCACATAAGTAAGTCGAGTTGAAATGGTTTGGACAGGTAAGAAGGGTGAAAAACGGTCTTTCTTACCTGTTCGAAGGGAAATTTAGCAAGCCAGGGGTATTTTCCCCACGCGGCGCTCGTGGCGGCCGCCTTCAAATTCAGTAGTGATGAAGGCTTCTACAGCTTTAAGCGCTTCCTCCTCGGAGATATATCTTGCCGGAAGGGAAAGGACGTTGGCATTGTTGTGTAGACGTCCCAGTCGGGCTAATTCTTCCTTCCATGCCAGTGCAGCGCGAATCTGAGCGTGCTTATTCACGGTAATAGCTACGCCATTGCCGCTTCCACAGATAACAATACCCAATTGGGCTTTTCCGCTTTCGATCTGTTCAGCTACAGGGTGGGCAAAGTCTGGGTAATCAACAGAATCTTCAGAATCCGTCCCAAAGTCCATGACTTCGATACCTCGTTCGGTGAGGAAATTTTTGATGGGATCTTTCAGCACGAAACCGGCATGATCCGCACCAATGGCAATTGTTTTAATGGTTTCCATATTGGGTGTTTTATAATGAAAACAGAGGCTGTATCAAAATGTTGCCTTTGATACAGCCTCTTAAAAAATTACCAATTATTGTCCCCCCTGGGGAAATGCCGGCATGTTTTCAGTGGGTTGACTTTGGAAAGGCGCAAACAGTTGCTCCATTTCCTGCCGGAAGGCTTGGTCCCCCATTTGTTGAGCAGCAGAAAGAATACCCTGCATGGTCTGCTGTGCGAGGCTGTTATCCAGGTTGTAACTGGCCGAAAGAATATCCGGATCCAGTGAATTGTAGAAATATAATTCATCCATCGTTTGCTCGGCCAGGGTGCGCATTTCCTTTTTGGCTTTTTCATTTTCCCCTGCTTCGAGATAGATCTGGATGATATAAAAAGTTCGATAATCATAGGGGAAGTTATAGTGTGGGAAGACCTCAAAATATTTGTCTGCCAACTCAACGGCCTTCTGGTCATTACCCTTGCGCTGGAAAGTGTTGGCCGCACGCCGAATAGCGAGTTGGGTGCTTTGCACACTGGGCATATAGCTTTGATCCACAAAAAGCTCCTTTTTATCAAAATTTCCCCAGCGGAATTTATTCATAACGTTCTCGTAAACGATGTTTTCTGCAATTTCACCACTACCAACCAGCCCAAACTGTGCCTCGGCACGGCTGCGTTTGGGGATGAAGCGCAGGGCCATACCCTCCAGGCGGGTGTAATCCGTAAGCCCCATGAACTTTTCCGGGCGGGTGGTCACTGCAAAGTAGATAGGGCGGTCCCAAATATTTGTGTTGATGATATCCAGAATAGCTAACTCATCTTTGGTGATATAATCCCGGTTGGCGGGAAACCGAATGGGAATCTCTGCTACTACATTGGTGTCGTTAGCACTGACCAGGCCAGCCTGAACGGCTTGTTGTTTATTGACGGGAATGAACAGATTTTTAGTGGGGAGGTAGCTTTCTGTACGTCGGCCTCCCTGCAGCGGAAGCGGGTGGCTCTCTCCTATGAATTTCCAGGCTTGTTCAACAGACATCTTTTGGCTCCCCTGGCCGGGCCAGAAAACCTGATTGCGTTTCTTCCCCCGCAAAGCTTCCGCCGAAAGCGACATTTTGATCGCAGGTGATTCATTGATCTTTCGGCGCAATAGATCGATATACCAATCTACGGCGATCAGGCTTAGGTTAACCACCCTTACATCCGTTCGAATCCCTTCCACCTCCTGGGCATACCAAAGGGGATAGGTATCATTATCACCATAGGTGAACAGGATGGCATTTGGTGCACAGGACTCCAGGAAGTTGGAAGCATAATCCCGGGCTCCGGAATGTTCTTTTCGGCTGTGATCGTCAAAGTTCTCAATTACCATGATCAGGGGGGCGACCATTACCAGAGCTCCTGCGGCAAAAGCAGGTATAGATCCACTGAGCTTTGCACGTTCGCGAATAATCTCAAATAAGGCAAGCACCGCCATCCCCATCCAGATGCAATAAGTGAAAATGGAACCTGCCAGGACGTAATCCCGCTCGCGGGGCTCCCGGGGAGGTTGGTTGGAATAAACGATGATACCAATACCGGTTATGATAAACAAAGCCAAAAGGGCCAGAAACTCATTTCGTCGTTTGGTGTAGTGGAAGATCAGCCCCAGCAAACCAAATAAAAAGGGTAGCAGGTAATATCGGTTGCGGGCTTCATCTTCGAGTGCTGACTTGGGAAGGTCACTTTGGGAGTATCCCAGGCGCAGGTTATCGATAAGGGGAATGCCCGAGATCCAGTGCCCGGAAGACTTATCCCAGGGTTCGAAACCCTGTTTGCCATTCTGTCGACCGGCGAAGTTCCACATAAAATACCGTACGTACATCCAGTTGACCTGGTAGCGCCAGAAAAAACCCAGATTATCGCCCATAGTGGGCCTTCCTGCTGGCAGCGGCTGATTTGGGTTTAAGCCCATCCAGCGTTTGTATAAAGCCGGACGCCCCTGAGTGGGATCCGCCATACGGGGGAAAAGCATTTTATCCTGACTGGCATATTCCGGATTGACCTTTTGATCGACGATCTCGTACTGGCCCGATTTTTCTACAAAGCCATAGCGATCTTCAATGTCGTAACTTACGGGGCTGGCCTCGAAATTAGGACCTCGCAGAAGAGGGCGTTCTCCGTATTGCTCCCGATTGAGATAGGGCAGAAGGCGCATGGGGTCGCTCGGAACGTTCATATTGATCGGAGGGCTGGCATTTGCACGGGTAACAACAACGGAGTTGGTGGAATAGGCAATGACCATCAGGGCTGCAGCCATGACGATATTCTGGATCAATTGGTTGTTTCTTTGATGGACGTAGTACATACCACCCGCCATAATGGCTACCACCAAGATAGCCAGGGGAATGAGCCCGCTTTGAATGGATAGCCCCAGTGTGTTAACGGTAAAGAGCTCGAAGGATGCCCACAATTGGGGTAAGCCGGATATTATAAACTTTTGAATACCTCCGACGACCAGCAATCCTGCACCTGCAGCTGCTGCCATTCCCCAAAAGGTAGTCTTCTCGTACTTCTTGAAATAAAAAAATAGTGCAAGGGCCGGGAAGGTAAGCAAACTCAATAAGTGAACTCCGATCGAAAGCCCGGAAACATAAATGGTAAAAATTAGCCAACGATCGTACTTTGGTTCGTTGGGAAGGGTGTACCATTTAACTGTAGCCCAGAGGGTAAGGGTGGTGAAAAAGGTGGACATGGCATAAACCTCCCCTTCCACTGCAGAAAACCAGATGGAGGTGGCAAAGGCACTACTAAAGCCAGCCACCAGGCCTGCGGCTATCAAAGCGACCTGTTGGGCCTGATCGGGTTGACCCTCCCGACCAGTTAAAGCCAGTTTGCCCAGCATGATGGTTACCCTCGCTACGAACATAGCTGCAAAAGCGGTGGCAATACCTGACATTAAATTCAGCGCAAAGGCGATATCCGCAGGGTTATTCGAAAAAATATCTCCCAACCAGGTGAAAATGCGACCGATCAGCAGGAACAAAGGTGCCCCGGGGGGATGAACCACCTGAAGCTTGTAAGCACCTAGAATAAACTCTCCACAGTCCCAAAGACTGCCTGTGCGTTCTACCGAAAAAAAGTAAACGATGGCGGCTACGGCAAAGACGACCCAGCCAGCAATATTGCTAATGCGATTTGTAACGCCCATTGTGCGTAGGATTGTTGTAATTGATCCAAAATTGAATTGACTCCACGGGAGGACGTCGCAGCTGTTTCAAACGTTGCAAAGCAACCATTGCTATCCACCCGTTGAACGACTTGCAAAGCTAATAAATTAGTCGGACCAGTAAGGAGAAAGGATGCGGGAATCCGCTATTTCTACCTATATTCGATACCTGAACCTTACAATAATTGTCATCAAGTATGAAAGTTTGCCTACCCGTTCTGATTTTTGCCCTGATGTTGAGCTTTATACCGCATTCTGCTTCCGCTCAGGTATTTTCCCTATTCGAACCTTTGATCAAAACCAATGCTGAGGGGGACAGCCTGCAGTACCGTCTTGCAAGCCCTGAAAGGAAACTCATCGGGGAAGCCAGGGCTCCCTTGCTTGTCTTTCTCCATGGTGCCGGAGAGCGAGGAGATGATAATCGACGTCAGTTGGTACACGTAATGGAAGATTTTATTCGTCGGGAAGTACGTTATAAATACCCTGCCTATTTGCTTGCTCCCCAATGCCCAGCCGGCAAGTGGTGGTCATCAGGAGAATATGATCGAACCAACTTTAGAATGGCCTACAATCCCGAAACTACTACAGAACAGGAGTTGATCATGGAGGTGGTGCAGGAGTTAATCGCATCGGAAAAGGTAGATCCCGACCGGGTTTATGTCAGCGGTCTTTCTATGGGAGGTGCCGGAACCTGGGACCTGTTGGCACACTACCCAGAGTCCTTCGCCGCAGCCGTCCCGATCTGTGGCCCTACTTCGGCGGAATTCGCACAACACATACCGGACATTCCCACCTGGGTCTTTCACGGTGCGGATGATAGTGTGGTACCGGTAGAACAATCCCGGGAAATCGTAGAAGCCCTGCGTCAGGGGGGAAAGCGGGTCATCTATACGGAATTCGAAGGAGTTGACCACAATAGTTGGGACTTTGTCTTCTCCGAAGGGATGTATGTACTCGATTGGCTCTTCAGTCAGGTACGGGATTAAATTTGTTGGGGCCTAGCTTCCGCTAATCTTCCCTGATTCGTTCCGGGAAACTACCGGTTGGAGATAGTAACTTGCGCCCAGCGCCATTGTCGGCCAATTTACGCCCTTATTGGGTTCCTTAATGCCTCCGTTCGAAATGTGATTAAAAACAGCTGTTCCGTCCAATTGCCATTGATCATTCAGCCGCCAATGTACATTTCCTCCCAATTGGAGAGGAAAGGCTAGGTGTGTGCTGTAGCTTAGGTTATCTGGATTATCCTCCGGGTCATGAGGATTGTTTTTATAAAAAAGACCAAATCCGGCCCATACGGAAAAACTCAAGCGGTTTTGAGCTCCAAACACCGGCTCCAGATAAAAAATCCCCGCTAGTGCTTGTCCCAAAACGTCGGGATTATCGAAATCCCAGAGCCCAATACTTAGGCCTACTTTTGGGTAGCAATTACAGGACTCCCAGGCTTTTTGGGAAAGGTTGTGCCAGGTAAGGTTGAATTCTACCCCCCAGGGGTAGGAATCCTCGATTGCACGAACAGACCGACTGTGAATGATGATAGATCCATGATGTACCTTGAGCCCAGCCTGGAAAACGACTCCCGTTGAATCACTTTTCGGTTGAGCCTGCAAAATACTGATATTGAGTAGGGTAAAAGCGAAGCAGAGTATTGTTCTCATGGTGTTTCAGGTAGCAAAAAAGTTCTACTATGCTGCGATGCTTTTAAGCCTATTTGGTTCTAAGGTAATTCCTTATTTTTGTGCACTTTAAAGGAATGGTTTTGGCATTTGAGTTATTACTATTCGAATACAGACAAGAATTTTACCCGATGTATAAAGAATATAAAGGTCTTAACCTGCCTGAAATTGACAAAGAAATCCTCGCATTTTGGCAATCGGAAGCCATATTCGAAAAAAGCGTAGAGGAGCGCGATCGGAAAAAGGCATTCGTCTTTTACGAAGGGCCTCCTTCAGCCAATGGCCGACCGGGCATCCATCACGTCATGGCTCGTACCATAAAAGATATGTTTTGCCGCTACCAGACGATGAAGGGTAAGCGGGTCGAACGCAAGGGCGGCTGGGATACGCATGGGCTGCCTATTGAATTAAGCGTGGAAAAGGAACTGGGCATTACCAAAGAGGATATCGGTAAAACGATCAGCGTAGATGAGTATAATGCCAAATGCCGGGAAACGGTCATGCGCTACAAGGACGAATGGGAAGACCTGACCCGGAAAATGGGCTATTGGGCTGATCTGGACAACCCCTATATTACCTATGAGAATGAATACATCGAAACGGTATGGTGGTTGTTACAGCAATTGTACAAAAAAGACCTGTTATACAAAGGATATACTATTCAACCCTACTCCCCGGCAGCAGGTACCGGCCTCAGCTCGCATGAATTAAATATGCCCGGCGCTTATAAAGAGATCCGGGATACCTCAGCTGTTGCCCAATTCAAGATCAAGGGAAGGCCGAACGACTATTTCCTTGCCTGGACTACCACCCCCTGGACCCTACCTTCCAATACCGCCCTGGCTGCCGGAGCGAACATTGACTATGTCAAGGTGCGCACTTACAACCGCTATACTCAGGAGCCTATTCAGGTGATCCTGGCCAAAGATCGTCTGAATGCTTACTTTTCAGAGGCTAAACCAGAGCTGAAACCGGAGGATGTCAAGCCCGGGAATAAACCCTACCCCTATATCGAGATCGTTGACGAAATGAAGGGGGCTGAGCTGGAAGGCATGGAATACGAACAATTGCTGGATTACGTAGTGCCTGAAAAACCAGCTTTCAAATTGCTACTGGGCGATTTCGTTTCTACTGAAGACGGCACCGGTATTGTACACATTGCGCCTACTTTTGGTGCGGATGACTTTCGGGTAGCTCAAAAATACGGTATCCCTGCCCTGCTGGTCAAAGATCAATACGGCAATGATATGCCATTGGTCGATAAGCAGGGGAAATTCGTGCAGGAGGTCACCGATTTTGCCGGGCGTTATGTAAAGGATTACGGCCAGGAAGAGGAGCGCCCCGTCGACGTCGACATCGTGATCAAGCTAAAGGAGGAAAATAAATTATTCCATTCGGAAAAATACCTGCACTCCTACCCCCACTGCTGGCGTACCGACCGGCCGGTATTGTACTATCCCCTGGATAGTTGGTTCATCAAGGCGTCCAAGGTAAAGGACCGTATGTTCGAACTAAATGAAACCATCAACTGGAAGCCCGCCTCCACCGGGGAGGGGCGTTTTGGGAAATGGCTGGAAAACCTCCAGGATTGGAATCTATCTCGTTCCCGTTACTGGGGCATCCCATTACCTATCTGGCGCACTGAAGACGGTAAGGAAGCTTTGTGTATCGCTTCAATCGAAGAATTGAAAACCGAGATCGAAAAAGCGAATAATATCCTGGGCTTAAAGCAATCGGTACCGAAGGATCTGCACCGGCCATATATTGATGAGATCATCCTGGTCTCGGAGGACGGGCATCCTATGAAACGGGAACTGGACCTGATCGACGTTTGGTTCGATTCCGGTTCTATGCCTTATGCACAACTGCATTATCCCTTTGAGAACAAGGATAAGTTTGAGCGCAGTTTTCCTGCCGATTTTATTGCCGAAGGGGTCGATCAAACCCGAGGCTGGTTCTACACCTTGCATGCCATTGCCACCATGGTGTTTGATAGTGTGGCTTACAAGAATGTCGTTTCCAATGGTTTGGTGTTGGATAAAGAGGGCGTAAAGATGTCGAAACGCCTTGGCAATGCTATCGAACCTTTTGAAGCAATAGCCGAAAAAGGAGCTGATGCCATCCGTTGGTATATGGTCTCGAATTCCCAGCCCTGGGACAACCTGCGCTTTGATATGGACGGGGTGGACGAGGTGCGCAGGAAGTTTTTTGGGACCCTTTACAATACCTATTCCTTTTTTGCTCTTTATGCCAATATCGATCAGTTTGAATACAAAGAAGCGGAAATTCCCCTCGCGGACCGCCCGGAGATCGACCGCTGGATCCTTTCTGCCTTAAATTCCCTGATTAAGGATGCCGACGGCTTCTATGCGGATTACGAACCCACTGCAGCAACGCGCAGGATCATGGATTTTGTCGACCGGCAATTATCCAACTGGTATGTGCGGCTTTGTCGCCGTCGCTTCTGGAAGGGAGATTATTCAGACGATAAGATCTCGGCTTACCAGACCTTATACACCTGCCTGGATACTCTGGCAAAGCTGATGGCACCCGTAGCTCCCTTTTTTGCTGATTGGCTGTACAAAAACCTGAATCAGGCTAGCGGGAAGGAACCTCACGCTTCGGTACACCTCAGTTTGCTGCCGGTATTTGAGGAAAGCAGCATTGATCCGGCTTTAGAACAGCGGATGGATTATGCCCAGCGCATTTCTTCCCTTGTCCTTTCTCTGCGCAAACGTGAAAAGATCAGAGTACGCCAGCCGCTTCAGAAGACACTGTTGCCGGTGTTGGACCCCCAATTCCAGGAACAGGTAGAAGGGGTAAAGGATCTCATCCTGATGGAAACCAACATCAAGGATATCGAATACGTGACCGACACAGAAGGGATCATCAAAAAGAAGATAAAACCCAATTTCAAAACCCTCGGTAAACGCCTGGGCAAGCACATGAAAGCTGCTGTGTCCCTGATCAATGGTTTCAGTCAGACCGATATTGCAAACGTGGAGCGCGACGGGGGGTATCAACTGGAAGTTGAAGGAGAAACCTACCAACTTGAGCTGGAGGATTTTGAGATCCTTACAGAGGATATACCCGGCTGGCTGGTAGCTAATGACGGCCCATTGACCGTTGCTTTGGATGTGAGCATCACCGAAGAACTGGCTGCCGAAGGTATGGCCAGGGAACTAGTCAATCGAATTCAAAATATTCGAAAGGCAAAAAATTTTCAAGTAACCGACAAGATCCGAGTGGTGCTGGAGGATAAGGCTGAAATTCGCCCCGCCGTTGAACAGTTTGCTGAGTACATCAAAAACGAAGTGCTGGCTGTAGACCTGTCCATGACCAATTCCTTATCAAAAGGGGAGCTCCTGGAACTGGTGGATGATGTCACAGCAGAGGTAACTGTGGAGTTAGCCTGATTTGCCATGTAGGAAGTTTAAAGTTGTTGGCTGGCTGCCGGCCCAAATAGTGTAAGGCACCTTCCTTGCCGGTAATGCTGTATTATTCGACTAATAAATTTCGACGATACGGCTACTCCTTTTTTCAATTACCAAGGGGCCTTCTATTTTTTCCCCTGTAAGCGCATCCTTAAACCGGTCATCCCCGTCGAGCAATTGGCCGTAATGATCGAGGTCGATCGTCCGGGTCTCTTCGTTTTTGTTAATAGCCACCAGGACCATTTGTTCCTCGGTGTAACGGAAAAAGACGTATAGGCCATTTTGGGGGGCGAAGTGAAGGGTTTTACCATGATGGATCGCCGGACTGCTCTTGCGCCAGTTCAGGAGCTTCCGGGTATAGTCCTGAACCTCTTTTTGCATTGGACTAAGCCCCTTTCCCGTAAACGCATTGATTGGGTCGCCTTCCCAGCCACCAGGAAAGTCGGTCCGGATGACCCCGTGGTCGTCTGGAGCATCCGAATTATCCATGGCGATCTCTGTACCGTAATAGATCTGGGGAATACCCCGAATGGTAGCCATAAGGGTGAGGGCCATTTTGTGTAGATCAACAGCATCACCCAGGGCAGTGAATATCCGATCGATATCGTGGTTGTCCGGAAAAATGACCAGCTCATCGGGGTGGGCATAAAGAAAATCATTGGCCAGGCTTTCGTATATTTTTATCAAGCCCTCGCCCCAGGCGGCTTCGTCACCCAACAGGCCTTCTGTTACTGCCTGTAGCAAAGGGAAATCCATTACATTTGGTAGACAGGAAACATAGCCGTCATGGTTTTCGTGATCGCGTTGCCAGTAGGCTACTATGGCGGGGTTGTAACTCCATTCTTCGCCCACTATGCTAAAATTGGGGTATTCCTTCATGATGGCGCAAGTCCAGTCGGATAAAAAATCCTTATTGGGGTAAGGGTAGGTATCCATTCGAATACCACCCAAACCAGCGTATTCGATCCACCAGATGCTATTTTGGATCAGGTATTTGGCCATGAATGGGTTGCGTTGGTTGAGATCGGGCATGGCGCGGACGAACCAGCCGTCTTCCAGCATTCTTTTATCGACTGCTGCGGCATACAGATCCATATTGACCGTTCTTCGATGGTTGGTATTTTGGTAGTTGCCCTGGAAATTGAACCAATTGTTGAAGGGCGGATCTGCCATCCACCAGTGTTCAGAACCACAATGGTTGACGATCTGGTCCATAATGAGCTTCATCCCTTTTGCCTTCATTGCCCGACTGAGTTCAAGGTATTGCTCATTACTACCGAATCGGGGGTCCGTTTTGTAATAATCGGTTGTGGCATAACCGTGGTAGGACCAGGCCGGTTGGTCGTTTTCCAGCAGGGGGTTGATCCATAGGGCCGTGAACCCCATATCATAAATATAATCCAAATGGTCAATGATGCCCTGAATGTCACCGCCATGGCGCGCGAAGCCTTCTTTTCGATCGACCCTGGTCTCCTTCATTTCAGGGACTATGTCATTTTCCGGATCTCCATTGGCAAAACGGTCGGGGGTGATCAGGTAGATAACATCTTCGGAGGTGTAGCCCTGTCGCTGGGCGGCATTGGGAGTACGTTCCTGTAATTCATATTCCCACTCGTAAACGGTTTCTGAGCCCCTTTTGAACAAAATGGGGAATTTGCCTGGCTGTGTATTCGGACTGATCTCCAGATCCAGAAAGAGGTAATTCGGGCTATCCGCACTGTGGACGTATTTCAGCTTTACGCCCTGGTAGTCTATTTCAGCTTGGAGTTCCCTTACCTCTGCACCATGTACCAGTAATTGCACCTCAGGGTTTTGCATGCCGATCCACCAATGGAGTGGTTCTACATGTTCGATTTGAGCGAAAATGGGGTGGGCAGAGAGACAGCAAAGCAAATAAAGTAAACGAATGGTCATGACGAGCACAGGTTAAAGTTAGTACGGTGGTTTTTTTTAATTTTATTCAAAAAAAGGAGCAAAACGCAGTTTTTTGATCCTTACTTTGGGGTTTTTGAATAATGGCAATAGAGCGCCTTAGAAAAACAAATATTACCAATACATGCCGGATAGAGCCAACCCCTATACTTTAATCACTGGCGGCAGCCAGGGCATCGGCCGCGCTTTGGCGATGGAATGTGCAAAACGCGGGCGTAATATACTAATTGTAGCTCTTGAAACTCCTGAGCTTGTTGGGACGGCACAGGATATTCGGGATGAATTTAGGGTGCATGCAGATACCTTTGCCATCGACCTTACAGAGGAAGATGCTCCGCGGCGGGTTTATGAATGGACCAAAACCAAAGGCTATGAGGTCGATATGCTGATCAATAATGCCGGTTTTGGCAGGGGCAATTATTTCGAAAAGCTTTCCCTGGAAACTTATCGCAGTATGATGCGTCTCAATAATCAGGCCATGGTGGAAATGACTCATCACTTTTTGCCCGATCTAAAAGCCCTTGAACAAAGTTACCTGCTCAATATGGGGAGTTTGGAAAGCCTTTTGCCCTCTCCTTTCAAAGGTATTTATACGGCCAGCAAACACTTTGTGAAAGGTTTTACCTTCGCCGTCCGGGAAGAGGCCGCCGAGGATAATGTCCATGTTAGCCTGCTTTGTCCCGGCCCGGTGGTGACCAACGAAGATGGGCTTAAACGCATTGAGGCCAATGGCTGGAAAGCCAAGCTGTTGGTGATGATGCCTGAAGACGTAGCTCCCATTGCCATCCGGGGGCTGTTGCGAAACAAGCGCATGATCATCCCGGGAACTATGAATAACTTCATCGCTGGCATGAACCGTGTGCTGCCCACCTCTCTGAAAATGCGACTGATGCGAAGAGTGGGGAGGACATTTATTACCTCTGAGGAATGATGGTATATAAAAAATATAACTGCAGGTAGCTCCTGTACCTTGCAGATATTGATTTAAAAAGTAAAAGGATCTTTTTTACCTTCGGTAAAAAGAAATGTCCAGTATTTTTTCCAAGATCGTAGCAGGCGAAATACCTGCCTATAAAATAGCCGAAGACGACCAATTTCTGGCTTTTCTCGACATCCGGCCCATGGCCCCGGGGCACACCTTGGTTATTCCGAAGCAGGAGATCGACTACTTTTTTGATTTACCAGAGGACCTGATGGCCAGCATAATGCCTTTTGCCCAAAAGGTAGCCAGGGCTATAGAAAGGGTAGTAACCTGCGAGCGGGTGGGCGTAGCTGTCGTGGGATTAGAAGTGCCGCATGCCCACATACACTTAATCCCGATCAATTCGATCTCGGATCTGAGTTTTCAGAAGAAACCGGTGGAGCTGTCGCAGGGTGCTATGGCCAAACTGGCGGAGTCTATAAGGGCGGCGGTTAAAAAAGAGGGGTGAAAATTTGGAGAGTTCGAAAAAAATCATTACTAGGTGCCTTGCATCTATAGGTGCCTGGCACCTATAGATGCAAGGCATCTATAACACCATCACCCCTCCAGTTTGAAATCATTTTCTTTTAAAATTTCAATAGCCCGCTCGGCTTCCTCTGTAGGGGTATACAAAGTTGCCTGCCCAATGGCCGGAATGGCAGAATCTACATGGCTAACTATATGGCTAACAATATCGTGTTGCTTTAATAGGTCTTCTGCCAGGCGAACCTGGATCTCATCACGGGAAATAAAGATCTTTGCCCATCCTTCTGAATTCATAAGTTCAGTTTTATATCTTTTTCGGGAAATAACAATAAAGATAGGAAAATAGATGATTTCCCCGTAGACCAATTTCTAAGTTTGAAAAGCCATGGATTCAAGTGCTCATGAAAACCTGGTTCAGACTATCAAAGCCAGTACCATATGCCGGGAGTTTCTTCCAAATGCCCCCCAAACCGATATTTAGCTTACCCATGGTTGCAGAAATAGCCATTATTGGGCAGGCTCCCGGAAGACTTGCACACGAGTCCGGTTTGCCCTGGAACGACCCCAGCGGTGATCGTTTGCGAGCCTAGTTAGAGGTAGACTGGGATACCTTTTACCATTCTCCACGGTTTGCCATTATCCCCATGGGATTTTGTTTTCCAGGAAAAGGCAAAACAGGCGATCTGCCACCTCGCCCGGAATGTACCTCACAGTGGCATGCCCGGATGCTCCAGGCCCTTCCAGGTTTGAAGACTACTCTTCTGATTGGTCAATACGCTCAAAAATATTACCTGAGTAATAAAGGCCGCCGAAACCTTACAGAAAACGTTCCCCACTGGCAGGATTACCTCCCGGATTTTTTTCCCTTCCCCAACCCCCCCTTCAACGGGGGTTGGCTGAAGCACAACCCATGGTTCCATGAAGAGGTGTTGCCGACACTGCGGGAAGCCATAAACTTTAAACCATGAACGCTGAACTGGTGGACTTCGGACCTTGTGGTGTACTAACTTTAGTCGATCCGGATTACTTTGGCCAGAGGCCTTGAATTGGTAAAGGAATAGACTGGTAGACCTTTGATCGCTTTAGCAAGCTGGCTTACTTACTAGTGGAGATCGTTTACTCACCTCATTTTAGCATTTGCTTAAGCCCTACGGCCTTAGCCCTAAGCAAAACACGCACCTTAGCTCTCGACGGTAACCCCATAGATTAGTCATCCCTTAAAAAATTCGAGTTTAGTAAAAGTTGATAACTAATCCGTGATTACCACCAATCGTTGTTGAGTGCGTTCACCATTGGCTTGCAAGACAAGAATGTAGAGCCCGGGAGACAGTCGTTGGACGGGTAATTCCCTGGTGAAATGGCCAGCAGTTGAATGCTGTCGGTAGAGCAGGGTAAGTATGCGTTGCCCCGCGCTGTTGACCAGGAAGAGATCCGCTTTTGCTTCTTCCGGTAAATAGTAATGGACACGGGTCCAACTCAGGGCCGGGTTGGGATGAACTGCCAACTCCAGCTTGCCGGATTCCAGTTCCGGTGGAGCTTCGGTGGTCGTGGGAGGGAGAACAGCAGTTGGTTCCGGTACCTCACAACCTTGTATGACCGCCCTAAAATTACTTCCCGCTTCAGCCCGAAATCCGGGTAGCAACCGAATACTTTCCCCTGCTACTAAAGTCACGCTAGAGCCTCGGCTGACTTCCGCCTGCGTTTGTATGCTTTGTTCGGCATCGAACAGGCCTCCATCCATTGGTCCGTCAAGATCACGACTACTGACGCTGCAATAATTGACGGCCTGGGGCAATCCATGGCAATTACAGGAGCCGTCGTACATATCCTCTGCTGTCTCTACCTGACCGTCATCGCAGGACTGTCCTGGAGGGGGACAGGCGTAGGCCATAAATTCGATCTCACTTAAACCCATACAGGTGCTGGTATCAAAATTATCCGTAGGAGTAAATAAGATATAACGAGCTCTTATTCCCCTAAGCTCATTGAAATCAAAGCCACTATAGCCGGGGTTGCCGGAAGCTTCCGGCCACTGGTAGAAACCAAGGGTTTCCCAATTGATCCCGTCGTTGGAATAGTCTACATACACATCCCGAAAGCCTGAACCTGTTTGCCCCTCCACGTTGTAATTCCAGATGTGTACAGTATTTAATTCGAACGTATTTCCAAGATCGTACATCAGCCAGTGGGTATTGCCACGGGTAAGGTTTGGATTCGGCCCTGTTTGGCAGGATATCCAGGCATCTTCGGCTGTGGTAGAATGCTGATCCGTTGCTGCACAATTATCATAAGCTGTGTAACTACCCGAACCTGAATCGGGGTCCCCACAGCCCGGTGTTTCACAGGGGACTCCTACACAGTTACAATTATTGTCATATTGATCATCGAAAGTGTTTACATTTCCATCGTCGCAGGGATTACCCTGAGGGATACAGGCTTGTTCGCAACCGTAGCTGTATAGAAATGGCCCGTCGATTACCTTCCAGAGGGTATCCTGCTGAAGCGGTCGACGCCAGAAAACCCCAAAACCTTCTACCCAGCCGCTTTCCTTAAACAATACCTCCAGATAGTAAAATTGTCCCTTTTCAAGATAAATACTATCTGACCTTTGGTCCTCGTCATCCACAAAGTCATATTCACCGGTCCAGGAGGCTTCAGCAATTTCACTCAGTTCGTAATCAATGACATCGGTGGAATCCAGGAATAGAAGCCCTCGTTCATTGGTAGTTAATAAAAACTGATAGTACCCACTTTCTGGCGCTAGTAACCAGGTACGGACCCTTGCTCCAAAGTTATCGTGTTCATCTACCCAGTGTTTTTGAAACCGGTATATGGTTTCGGACCGGTCAGGCATGAGAGGAAATGCGGGTGCCTCCAGAAGGGTGCCCAGGCTGCTTCCTCCTAGACTATCGAAATACAAAATTTCCACCTGTCCTGGCTGCCCGATGCAAGGGGGAAGATTGACTGGTTCCCCCAGGCAACCACACAGGCCATCGGTACGGTCGCTTACGGTACTTGCATCGCCATCATCACAGGCCTGGCCGGCAGCTGGGCATTGCTCTATGCATTCAGCCCGGAAGAGGTATTCCCCAGGGATAATAGTCCAGGTCGAATCCTGGGAAGAAAAGCCGGGTAACTGCCAGTGTACCCTTATAAAATCGCCACCGTACCCCTCTTTGTACAAGGCTTCAAAGTAGTAGTACTGACCTGCAAGGAGTAAGATGCTATCAGAGGTCTGCTCTTCGTATTTGTAGTGCTCCTCCTCGTTGGACCAATTCGAGACTTCAGCTAGTAATTGTAATTCATCGCGTGTGGTGTCGCTGCTGAGGAAAAATTGAGATTCGTCATCTCCCGTTACATTAAACCGAAAATAACCAGTAGTATCCGGTCTTAGGAAACCCCGTAAAAGACCGCCGTAGTCCTCATTATAATTGGAAGGAGTAGCTAATTGCCGCAAAACGACCGTCCGATCGGGTCGGTAAGGGAAGTTAGGTTGAGCCCGCAAGACGTCCAACTCATCATCGGGAATGTTCTCGAACAGGAGCCACTCAATGCGACCTTGCTCTCCAATGCAGGGGTCTTGCTGAGCGTAAAGCGGAGCCAAGAGACCGAGAAATGGTAGTAAACTGAGCCAGCTTAGTTTTGAGGGGATATGTTGTTTTTGGCGTTTCATGTTGGGATTTTTGGAATTACAGTATAAAGCCAATGGGTGGTTGCCCGGAGTTGACGTCGTAGAAATTGCCGATATTAGGCAGTACCAGATGTAGATCATGTGGAGAAATACCAAACCAAAGGGCTAATTCTGCAAAGTATAGGTCCGAGGCAATAGTGGGGATAAAATTTCCTCTTGGGCTAACCATGAGCGGGTTGCCCATAATATAAGTATCGGGATAAGAACCATAGACCTGGCCCCCTTTTACCTCGCCACCGGCTACAAATACATTTCCACCCCAGGCATGGTCGCTGCCGTTACCGTTGGAGGTTAAAGTACGGGCAAAATCAGAAATGATGAATAGGCCTACCTTGTCTTGGAGGTTGACCTCCTCCAAAGCACTCATAAATTCGCCAACCGCAGCGCTGACCACCCCCAGCATATACATCTGGTTATTCATAACCTCGTCGTGATGATCCCAGCCGCCGAAGGTGGTGAAAAAGGTTTGTCGCTTGGTTCCGATAGCCTGGTTGGCGGCAATGGTGCGGGCGATCATTTGAAGGTCCTGAGAAAGGGCTTCCTCTGAAAATGCCGTTTGAAAACTGCCCACATTTTGAATGGCCTCTTGAAAGGCTTCGATGGTTTCCAGGGAGCTGTCCGTCAGGCTGCCATAAGTATCCTGAAAAACGTTGGCGTACATTTGAGCGGCCATATCTTTGACGGCATCCTCCCGGATCTGTTCCAGGAAGCCGGCATTGTTCCACCAGCCTGGAAAAGACTTTATTCCTTCCACCCCATCCCCCTGATTACTGATCGAATATTCAAGCACCGTTTGCCCAGATTGAAAGACATTTCGGCCGGCCAGGCTGATGTTCATGGAGATGCTGGTCTGGGTATCGCCTTCCTGGAGCAAATCCGCCATGCGCCCTCCCCAACCTATGGAAGATCGGCTTTGGGGAAGCGCCGTTTGCCATTGTTCGATCTGATCAGAATGGGAGTAGATGCCCAACGGCAGGCGTTTCATACCGTTTTCAAACTCCTGATAGTTTTGCAGGGGTTCGATTAGGGTACCTACATTGGCAATAAAGGCCAGTTTTTGGCTTTGATAAAGATCTTCGATACGGGTCGTATTCTCAAAGCCCGGCACAGCCTGCAAACTGCCAAAACTCGGGTGAATACCCAGGTCTTTGCCAATAGGCGATTGCTGGCTTAGGGGTCGAATAGTTTCCCGTGCTAAGGCCAAATTCGAACGGGTTGCAGCATATTCGTCGTATTCGGTCTGGCCGAAGGGGACTAACATATTGTAGGAATCATTCCCTCCGGCTAATAAAATACAGACCAGCGCCTTATAGTCGTCCATTGGTGTCAGCTGCGTGCTCAGTAACTTATTCGTTACCCGAAGGCTGGCCAGAGAAGAAAGCAGAGTGGTGGCTCCAACGGCTGCACAAGAGGCCTGCCCTAAAAATTGTCGTCGGTTGAGTTTACCCATGGATTGCGTGTTTGCATTTTGGCTTATTGGTTCAATTTATTCCCGGAGTAGTCCGGTTGTTATCTTAGAATCAGGTAGTCCGGTGAAACCATAACCAAAAACATA
Source organism: uncultured Saprospiraceae bacterium (assembly GCA_964479625.1). Classification (GTDB taxonomy): domain Bacteria; phylum Bacteroidota; class Bacteroidia; order Chitinophagales; family Saprospiraceae; genus CAYZMS01. Next base: position 6,194 of record CAYZMS010000008.1, on the reverse strand, counting down.
GCCATCCGAACCCGAAATTCAGATTCACTTTCCGGCATGGACTGGATGGTCTGAAAAATGATGTCGTGTGTTTCCTGTGAAAGCTGACCGTGGGCGAGGATCAGGTCCAGTCGGTCAATCAATTGGTGGAGTTGTTCGTCCGTACCCAAAGCAAATTCGTCTTCCAGGTTAAGCAGTATTTCTTTGGATTCATCCCAGTCTTCCCCATGGAAAATCCGATCAAACTCCATGATGTCATTTTCCATCAGCAGCCAGTCGTGTAGGCGATTGGCATATCCGATGATCGTGATGGAATTGGCGATCTGGAACTCCGGAGCAACCAGGTCGTTATCGGCGATCATGCCAATGGGTTGATAATCAGGTTGAAAAAAATTGAACACGGAAGGAGAGGCCAAAGGCCGCTGAAAAGTCAACCGGTAGAAGTCATACATACTGTTTCGAAAAAGTCCTTCATCACTAGCGGCATTGAACGCCCGGCATAATTGGGTATAGCGCAGGATGGGTTCCCGTAGCATGCCCTGAAAAGGGTCTTCCGTCCAATAGCAATCCCGGGCTTCCGGATCCAGCAAAATAGCTTTTACGACGGCTGCCAGGTCGCCTCGAACACCCTGCCCATTATCATTAAAGACCTGGGCTATCCGTTGGATGTAGTCGGGTGAGGGGTTGGACTTAACCAGGCGCTGAATGAGCAATCGACAGATAAAGGGGCCGACGTTCGGGTGATTGAAGAGATTATCCAGTGCATCCTGAATATCGGCCAGGCCATCGACCGGGCTTCTATCGGGAATGGTGTCATTGCGAAGTAGATACTTTGGCCCGGGAGAATGCCAGGTGTTGACCATCATCATCGGTACGGTGAAGCTCAATTCACTCTGCGGGCCTTGGCCAAACAGGTAGGCGTCGCCGAAGGTAAGACCCGTAAAGACCTTGGCATATTCCTGAATGTTTTTATTGTTATAGGTGGGAATAGGGTTTCCATTGCCATCTGTTTTTCGACTGCCGTCCAGGTTCAGTTCATAAAGGCCAATGGTGAATAGTTGCTTGACTTCCCGGGCGTAGTTCTCATCCGGAAAGCGGAAGATCTCCGGTTTTGCTTTTGGGTTATTCATATGAGTGAGATACACGCCCATGGCAGGGTGGAAAGTTATATTTTCCAGCAAATCGCGGAAATTGCCCAGGGCATTATCCAGTAACATATCGTAGTAATTGGCAAGGGCAAGGGGGTATTCTTCCAGTACACCCACTTCAGAAATTACAAAGATCTCGCTTAGTGCCAGGGCTACCCGCTGACGCAGGAGATCGGGAGAGGTCATGGTATATTGCCACCAGGCGGTATGCCAAAAGAAGAGCCTGGGCATAATTCGGTCAACATCGCCACCCATTTCGAAAGTTGAATCAAGGGCCATGATCGTAAGCTCGCGGGTGAGCTCTTCAATACGAAACGCCCTGGGTTGATCACACTGTTCCTCCAGCCATTCTGCATAGGAAGTCCCCTGCATGGCCTGGATGGCTTCGAGGTCAGCGCCCAGGGTAGATTGTGCCAAAAAACGGGAGGCTGCCGCCGCGTTCGGCAACAGCCCCAAACCGTCAATGGTTTTTTGAGGGCGGGTAGTAGTGGAATCACTTCCAGTAACTTGTACCCCCGCCGTATTTCCCCCGCCAATTCGTACGGGGGTGGGTTGTGCCTGGAGGTTAGTAGCGGTAATGAATATACATAACAGACAGCCTGTTAACAAGAAGCAACATACTTTCATAGCGTTCCAGCCTTGTGGTCATTCAATTAAGCCGGCTTTCAAAGGCAAAAGCCCTGCCTTCAAAGAGCAAGGAACAGGACCTGCCAGGGCATAGCCGGAATTATGGAAACAGGAAGGATAAACATTGAAGCAAACCAAATACAAAAACGAACCCAACACCTGTTGAATTCGTTTTTGCATCGAAAAACGGGCGTTTCGCCCTTATGATTTGTTGTTTCCCAAATTAATAAAAAAAGGCGCTTCGATCAATTATCGAAACACCTTTTTTAGGAGAAAATAGAGCCTATGAGTGTTTGCAGGCAAGCCCTTACCGGTCACTCCTATTTAGGGTCATAGGTAGGTATCGCCAAACTGCTCGCCTAATTGCTTTACTGCTTGTTTGATCTCTTGTTCCTGCGATTTGGGGTAGATGAGCAGGACGTCTTCCTCGTCGACCACAATGAAGTCCTCCAGGCCTTTTATTAGAACCAGCTTGTTTTCCGGGGCACGTACCAGGGTGTTTTGGGTTTCGTGGAGGATGATGCGTTGTCCACTAACGGCGTTGGCCGCTTCATCTTTAGGGGATTCCACATGCAGGGAGGCCCAGGTACCTAGGTCTGACCAGCCGAAATCGGAGGGTATGGTGTAAATGTTGTCTGCTTTTTCCATGAGGGCATAGTCGACACTGATACTTGGGGTAGTCGGGTAGGCTCTATCGATAAATGCCTGTTCCAGTGGACTATTGTATTGGTCGCCGCCGCCGCCAAGTATTCGATGGATATCGGGCGCGTATTTTTGAAAAGCATTCAAGACATGCTCCACTTTCCAGATGAAGATCCCGGCATTCCAGAGGTAGTCACCGCTCTTGAGGTATGCTTCGGCTTGCTCTCGGGGGGGCTTTTCCGTAAAGCGAACCACCTTGTGCACTCGCCCTGCAGCGGCTTGCTTTTCGAATTGAATATACCCATAGCCTGTATCCGGCCGGTTGGGTTGAATACCCAGGGTCAATAGGGCTTCCATCTGGTCTGTGAATTCCAGGCCGGCTTTTACCGTATCAATAAAGTTTTCTTCATGGATGATGATGTGGTCGGAAGGAGCGACTACCAATTTGGCCTTTGGGTTCGCCTGCTGCAATTTAAAGGCCGTGTAGGCGATACAGGGCGCGGTATTGTTCCGGGAAGGCTCACAGAGGATCTGGTTGTCGGTCAACTCCGGTAAGTGCTCTTTGACCAGGGCTTTGTATTGCCCATTCGTGACGATCAGGATGTTTTCCTTCGGAACGAGTTTCAAAAAGCGCTCGTAAGTCAACTGGATAAGGGATTTTCCCATGTTCAAAATATCCAGAAACTGTTTGGGTCGGGCGGTTCTACTTGCAGGCCAGAATCTGGAGCCGATACCCCCTGCCATGATGGCGACGTAGGTGTTCATGAAGCTTTTTTTTTATGGTTTATGAGTGGATGGGTTAATAGGTTAATAGGTTAATAGGTGTATAGGTTGATAGGTGTATAGCCTCCCATAAACTCATAAACCCACAAAGCCTTTAAAAATCCAGGTATTGGTTCCTCCAGCGGGTAACCAATCCGACGTAAAAATAATTGGTATAGGTATTTTCGAGGCCATTTTCGATAACCTCTGGTCGAAATTGCCGGCGGGTATAACCGACCTCCAGGCGTAGGTTATTGGTGGGGTTGATCTGCCAGCCAGCGCGGGCACTTAAAATGAGGGTATTCGAACGGACGCCTTGCCCGATTTCGTTACCGTAGTCCTGTTCGCGATTATCGCTGTCGAGATAGACATCAGCGCCCCAGTTACTATTGAGGGTGTCGCGGCCCTGGAGGGCATACATGGCCTGTGTTTCTACAAACCAGCGATCTTTATGATAATTCAAAAAAAGCAGGAATTCTTCGAAATTGGCGCCAAGGGGATGAGCCAGAGGCTGATTGTAATGGGCGTAATTTTGCCGCGTATTAAAGTGGGTATAGGTATAGGGTCGCAGTAGGTTGAACTCTCCCACTCCTGATAACCCCTCCACTCCTAAAAGGTCGAAAGATTTGACCCCCATTTGGACACCGAACTTATTTGCCCACCATCCATCGCCTGCGAAAAATTCATCAAATTTGAACTCATCAAACATAAACTGGCCATAAACATGGGTAGCAGGACTGAGTTCGTACTTAAGGTTGATCCCCATGAGCACATTTCCAGCTTCCGAACCCAGGCCAAACTCAATCGGCCGCAATAGGATGACCGGGATCATATACTCCCATTCCAGGCCACGGGTTCCCAGGCTGTCGCCATAGGTAACGGCCTCATACAGTCCAATATTTAGGCGGGGGGTGATATTGAGACTCAGTTGATGAGCCACCATGTATTTTTTTCCGAAATCGCCATCAATATTGGTAAAGCGCAGATCGCGCAATTGGGTGTATAGGTTGGTATACTGTACGATGCCGAAGCTGGTCTGTATTCGAAAATAGGGGTAATTGAAAGCATTGTCGGATAACAGCAAGGAGCGATAACCGTCACCAATGAACTGTTTTCCGTAACCCAGTTCGAAATTGAAAAAGTCTCCTGCCTGCAGATTCACTGCACCGGCCACCCAGGCGAAGTCGCGTTCCAATGGTTCATTATTGAAAGGTTTGGGAATACCCTGACCGGGGATAATGGGTTCTCCCCGCGTATTATCCCTTATCCAATCGTCGATATAGGCTGGGAAGCGGGCCTGGTTTTCCCAAAACTCGGTATAATAGGCTACTTGCGGCCCAATGGTTCCCTGTAATTGAAAGCCGCGGGTATTCCGCCATGGGCTGTCATCCTCCAGTCTGCTATCGGAACCCAGGCTGAGTTCTAGCAGGGGGTTGGCCCAAAAGCTGTAGTCTTCCTTTCGAACATCCAGTAAGGCTTCATTGACCAAGACCCGACCCAGCCATTTTTGATCCCAGAACGCTCCCTTGATCCGGCGCGCCAGGGCCAGGCTGTCAATGAATTCTGGCATTTGAAAGGGATTGTATGGCTTGATAAGCGTATGCCGTTCGGTTGCTGGATCGTGCAAGGCCTGTTCAAACTGTAAGCCATATTGGAAATTGGTAGGCATAAAGTGAACCTGGGCCTTAAGAAATGAGGGCAGTAAAAAGAGGAGTAAAAGTCCCATTACATTGGACACAAAGGGGTTATCTTCAATCAAGGGTACGGTAAGGAAGGATTTTGGAAATAAATTCCAAACTGCAATTGGGTTGTTTTGTATGGTTATTTTCATTTCTTCAGGAAAACCCAGTTTGGTCTGTTAATGAATTAAGCGGGAAGGTATTTTCATGCGTTCTGAAGGTCCATACCGATTTGAAGCCTGAACGCCTACTTGTCTGTCCTGTTGTGGTAACTTCATTAAGGCTCGAAACTCCCTTTCAAAACCGATTTTAGTTGCTGTGACCTCTGTGGTGGATACTCCTTAGAACCATTCCTCCTCCTTCAGGCCTGCATACACCGCTCGGATACCCTCTTCCAGCCCAATTGTCGCCTTCCAGCCGGCCCGGGCGAGTTTGGAGACCTCCATCAGCTTTCTTGGTGTTCCATCGGGCTTGCTGAGGTCGTGGGTGATCTGTCCTGTATAGCCCACGATGTGCTGTATGAGTTGTGCCAGCTCCAGAATGGAGATGTCCTCTCCTGTACCAATATTGACCAGGCCCGGTTCATTATAGATCTGCATAAGGTAATAGCAGGCATCTGCCAGGTCATCTACGTGCAGGAATTCCCGCTTGGGGCTGCCTGTACCCCAAAGTACTACCTCTGGGGCTCCGGTTTGCTTCGCCTCATGGAATTTCCGGATCAGTGCCGGCAGTACATGCGATTTTTCCAGGTCGTAATTATCATTTGGGCCGTAGAGGTTAGTGGGCATAGCTGAAATGAAATTACAAGCGTATTGATCGCGATAGGCATCGCACAATTTGATACCTGCGATCTTGGCAATGGCATAAGGTTCATTAGTGGGTTCCAGGGGGCCGGTGAGCAGGTAATCTTCCCGCAGAGGTTGAGGGGCCATTTTGGGATAAATGCAGGAGGAACCCAGGAACAGCAACTTTTTAACTCCCTGCTGCTTACTGGCATGGATGACGTTGTTTTGGATCATCAGGTTGTCGTAGAGAAATTCTCCACGATAGGTATTGTTGGCAAGGATACCTCCTACCTTGGCGGCTGCCAGGAAGACGTATTCCGGCTGTTCCTGCTGAAAAAAACGATCGACCTCCAGCGTATTTCGAAGGTCTAGCTCTTTGGAGGTGCGAAAGAGAAGGTTTTTGTGGCCTTCCGCTTCCAGTTTGCGCTTAATTGCCGAGCCAACCATGCCCTGGTGACCGGCAATATAGATCTTTGAATCAGGCTGCATTCTGTGTAAACTTTTTAATTATGGCAAGGTAGAGTTCGCTTTGGGAGAAAAGTTGCACGCGGCGCTCGTTGCGTGAAAAAATC
>CAYZMS010000007.1:0-161908 GCA_964479625.1 uncultured Saprospiraceae bacterium | reverse complement strand
CAACAACGCCTGTGACAACTACAAATAAAGCAAATGGAAAAAGCAAAGATCGGCATAATTAACATATCGGATCGCGCTGCTAAGGGAATTTATGAGGACATACCGGGTAAAGCCGTTTTGGCCACTCTGAAGGAATATTTGATCAGTGAGTGGGAACATGCTTATGCGGTAATTCCCGATGAGCAAGATCAAATTGCCGCCAAAATGATAGAAATGGCGGATGAGCAAGGGTGTTGTTTGATCGTTACAACGGGAGGCACTGGGCCCGCTGTACGCGATGTGACCTCAGAGGCCACTGAACAGGTTTGCCAAAAAATACTGCCGGGATTTGGGGAACAAATGCGGCGGGTAAGTCTACAGTACGTGCCAACTGCGATCCTCTCCAGACAAACCGCCGGGATAAGGAATAAAACCCTGATCGTGAATTTACCTGGTAAGCCGAAAGCTATTCGCGAATGCCTGGATGCTGTATTCCCGGCCATCCCCTATTGTATCGATTTGATTTTGGGCCCCTACCTGGAAGCTAATGAGGAAGTGATCAAGGTATTCCGACCCCAATCGGCTATTCGAAAAAAGGAAGGCGGCGCATAATTCGACTTAGCTTCCATAAGAGAAAGTTAAGCCTTTAATACTTTCCATTCCTTACTTTAACAATTTTCCTCTTTGTCAACGAGCAGGGGTTTGGTAACTTTACGCTTGCGTAAGGGAATGACGCCCCTGAGCAGACGACCTATCTAAAACAACACCCAATGGCTTGGGCCCTTTGTCCCAAAAGCCTACCTTTAACCGTTTAAACCCTCATCCAGGGTTCACCTTACCCCATCCTCGAGAGAGTGGCCCACGGGACTGTGAGCGGTAGCTTCAGCTACCTTATTGCAGAGCCCTTGAAATCTACGACCAAACGAGTTAAAAGAACGTATGAAAGGATTTTTGCCCTTTAGGCCGTTGCTGCGGCTTTTGTTACCACTTGCTATTTTGTCGATAAGTTGGCAAAGTGGCCAGTCGCAAACCGGTTGCGCTGCCGGCATCGTGATGTTGCCCCAGTCGGTTTTTTGCCCTCAGGATACCGTCCGGTTGTTGGCAGAAGGGCAGGCAACTGAACTCGAATACCAGACCAAATTTTTGTTGACCAATACTTCAGGGACTCTCCTGCGGGAGCCAAAAGTCGATACGGCTTTCGTCGACCTGCCTTTTGGGGATTATCGCCTGTATAGTTATAATTACTCCCTGGCACATCCCCCTGTGGCCCCACCGACTGTCGGAGAGCGTATCTTTCTGGTGGAGCCTGATCCTGAAGGATGCTTCGATATCAGTTCGGGGGTGAGCTTTTCCGTCCGGGACACTGCACCACCCGTGGCCCTTTGCCGAACGGATACGGTGCTCCTTTACCTGGATGAGCAGGGCGGATTCGACCTCAGTGTGGAAGATTTTGACCTGGGGAGCCTGGACACCTGCGGTGGGCTCGACTCTATTTACCTTAGCCAGACCCTGCTGGACTGTGACGACCTTGGATACAAGACGCTTCAGTTGATCGCCCGGGACAGCGCCGGGCATACAGACACCTGTACCTTTGTGGTGCAGGTAATAGATACATTAGCCCCCCAGCTGCTCTGTCCAGATTACACTCTTTACCTGGATAGTCTTGGCTTTGTCAATTTTGCCTTCGAATTACCGGACAGCAGTTTCGATAACTGCGGCATTGTCGAATTCTTCCCGGAGCAAACCGGCTTTAGCTGCGCTGATGGAGGAAAGCAGCAATTGGCCCTTTTTGCCCGCGACGCCGCCGGCAATGCCGATACCTGCCAGGTCAACCTCAATGTTCTAGATACCCTGCCGCCCCTGGTCTTTTGCCGGGATACCCAGCTTTTTCTGGATCTGGGCGGGCAGGCAAACCTGAGCCCAGCCATGCTGGATTCGAACAGCTACGATAACTGCGCCCTTTCGGACCTCAGTGTTAGTCAAACCAATTTCACCTGTAACGACCTGGGCACCCAAAGTGTGAGGCTGTTCGCCCTGGATATCTGGAATAACCAGGACAGTTGCACGGCTCAGGTCACCATCCTGGATAGCTTGCCTCCTACACCGGTCTGCCGGGAAGCGATGATCTACCTGGATGGCAATGGCCTGGCAGAACTATCGCAGGAGGCGATTGATAACGGTAGTTTTGATAATTGTACTTCCGCCCTTGCCTTCGAACTCAATAAAACCACTTTTAATTGTACCGCTGTGGAGGGAGAAATGGTCACCCTCTACGTTTTCGATACCCTTGGCAATGTGGATAGTTGTACGGCTCGGGTGACGGCCTTGGATACGGTGCCTCCCTCTGCCATTTGTGCCCAGCCTACTGTTTTTCTCGATCAGCAAGGGCTTGCCAATTTAACTCCCGCTGCACTGGATGGCGGAAGTACGGATAACTGTAGCCAGAATGGGCTTTTTAGAAATATTTCCCGGTCTGGCCTGGATTGTGCAGACCTTGGCCCGGTAGCTGTAGAATTGATCGTGAGTGATAATGCCGGACTTAGTGATACCTGCAGCGCCTTGGTGACCGTAGGGGATACCCTTGCTCCGGTAGCTCGCTGTCGTACCGCCACCATTTATCTGGATGGGAATGGCATGGCACAGCTCAGTCCTCAACAAGTAGACAACGGTAGTTCGGATAATTGTGCAGTAATTAGTCTTTCGGTTGACCAAACCGCTTTCACCTGTGAAGAGGTAGACACTCAATCGGTCCGCCTCCTGGTAGAAGACGAGAGCGGCAATGCCGATGAATGCCTGGCGACGGTCCTGGTCCGGGATACTATTGTTCCCACCCTTGCCTGCCGGGATACCATCGTTTACCTGAATGAGACCGGCGGGGCTGACTTGACGGTGGCCATGGTGGACATGGGCAGTTTCGACAACTGCCCGACCGGCCTCGTACTCGAACTGGACGAAACCGCCTTCGGTTGCCTGGCCCAGGGCGTTCAAACGGTAGTGTTAAGCGGGACGGATGCTTCTGGTAACAGAGATACCTGTACGGCCCGGGTGAGTGTGCGCGATACCATCCCGCCGCAGGCCCGTTGCAAGGATATTGTGGTCTACCTCGATCAGGGCGGGAAAGCGGAGCTCCTTACTGCTGATTTGAATGCCGGTTCCGGGGACAACTGCGGTGCCCCGGCCAGTGTGCTGGCAGAGCGCAAACGCTTTGTTTGCCAGGATGCTGGAAAAACCATCCCGGTAGGCTTATTAGTGACGGACGCCTCTGGTATTTCAGATACCTGTTATGCCCAGGTCACGGTACGGGATACCACTCCTCCCCAGGCAGTCTGTCGGGAAACGCTTTCCCTTTATTTACCGGATTCCGGCTTGGCTCGCCTGAACCCGGCCATGGTATTGAAGGATTTCGTGGAAAATTGTGGTATCCTGCGGACCCGAAAACTAAGTCGTGATAGCTTTACCTGCGAGGAGCTTGGGGAAAATATAGTGACCCTTACTATTGAAGACCCACAGGGGTTGACAGCTGTATGTACCACCCGCCTTACTGTTTTGGACACCCTTCCCCCCGAGCTCGTTTGCCAGGACGTTTTATTGGAGGTGGGCGCCAACGCCCAGGCTATTTTGACCCCCAATCTCCTTCTGGCCAGTGGCATGGAAAATTGCGGGTCCCTGGATTGCCGCTTAGACCGTTCGATCTTTAACTGCGCTGATCTGGGGCCAAATAAGGTCGAATTGACCGCAACCGACCCTTCCGGCAATGCGACTACCTGCACAGCCACGGTAACCATAGCCGATTCGACCCGGCCGCAGGTACGCTGCCAGAATGCTACCCTGACCTTAAACGAGGCCGGTAGTGCCGTACTAAGCGTGGAGGACATAGACGCCGGAAGTACGGATAATTGTTCGCTGGAGTTACGGGAACTTAGCCGTACCGTTTTTAGTTGTGCAGACCTTGGAGAAAATATAGTGGAATACAGTGTAACCGATCCAGATGAGAACACTGCCATTTGTGGGGCCATTGTTACAGTAATGGATGGATTAGCCCCGTCTTTTAGTTGTTCGGGAGACCAATGGTTCGAAGTAGCACAGGATGGGGAAGCCGATTGCGAATATGTCGTTCCAGACAACCAACTCGACCCCGGGGAGCTGTTCGATAATTGTACCATCGTTCGAATAGAGCATGATTATCTAAGTCCGGATAGTAGTAGCTTACTTGGAGCAGTATTTGAGGTAGGGACTACAAGGGTACGTTGGGAGATAGAGGATGCATCCGGGCTGGTAAGTACCTGTACCTTCGAGATCACTGTAGAAGACCAAACCGCGCCCGAGGCCCGCTGTACAGACAGTTTGTTGGTGACTTTGGACCCCAGCGGGCAGATCGTTCTGGACTCGAACTTGCTGGATCGGGGAAGCTCTGATAATTGTTCGATCGCTTCTTTCGAATTAAGTCGATCCGTTTTTGATTGTTCGAACGTGGGCTTCCAAACCCTCAGCATGACCATAAGGGATGAAGCAGGGCTTCAGGCAAGTTGCGAAACTGTGCTTGGTATTCGGGCCTCAGAGGCTTGTCCGCTACCAAGGATCGGGAACAATAATGGCCCGGAAATAGGTGATCCCTGCACCTGCCGTGGAGATGGTACCTTTGATGAGGAGATAGTGGTCGGCCCCGCTCTTAAGGATCAATTGTGGCTGGTGGCGAATACCGACCTATTGGATCCGAATACGCTCTTACCTATACCTAAGGGAACACCCTTCCGAGAAGTCGCTATCAATGCAGATAGTAGTGTGTATGTGCTGACGGGAGTGCACAGGTCGGGAGAAGGATACCAAATGCAGGTCCGGTCTCCCTTGTATTCGGAGGTACTTTCCATACGTAATACCTGCTATTATCCCGAGCCTGAAATTTTAGATCTGGACGGCCCTATCTGCTTATTCACCGACCCGATCGCCCTGAAGGGAGAAGGAGGGGCAGGCGTAAGCGGTAGTGGAAGTTTCAAAATAAACGGTCAGGAAGCCACCGTTTTTGACCCCATGGCTCTGGGGCTGGGTACGCATACGGTGAGCTATACCTTTGATGCCGGCAGCCCTGCTGCTTTGGCCGATCCTTTGAATACCGGTTGTTCTGTAACGGTACAAAAGGAGGTAAGGGTACAGGAGACCTCCCCGGCCCTGGCCTGTATTTCCTTCACTAATACCTCCGTGAATTCGAATTGCGAGATTTTGATCACTCCGGAGATGATCCTGGCCGGTGATTTTGGTTGCTATGATGATTATGAGGTCTTTTTGCGCGATGATTTTAACCGGCCCGTTGCTAATCCTGTGCCGGGATCCTATGCCGGACAAACCCTTCGGGTGATCGTTCGACACCTTCCTTCCAACCCGCCGCGCTCCTGTTCGGGACAGATCACTTTAAGGGATAATAGTGGACCTCGACTGGAGGATTGTCCGGAAGATATTACCGATCGCTATTTGTGTACCGATTTCGATTCGATTTTTAATAATCCTGCCACCATTGATCCAAAAAGTCCCTTGTTTACCGGAGTGCCGGAAGTGGTGGATAACTGTACAGCTACTGAATTGACCTTCCAGGATGTGCTCCAGCCCGGAGACGATTGCGATGGACCCTTTTCCCGGGTCATCAAACGGACCTTTCGGGCAGAGGATGTCTTTGGCAATACGACGATCTGCTCACAATTCATTTACTTTTACCGGCCGGAGGAGATCTTTTTCCCCAAGGATACTCTGATCGCGGTAGATTGCAATCAGGCGCCTCCTGCTATTGATGAAAACGGGAATGTCTCTCCCTCTATTTCCGGTTACCCTTTTGCATTGAATGCTTATGGCGACCGGGTGGATATAGCCGACAACACCAGTATCTGCCATTGGATCAGTAATTATACCGATAGCCGCCTGCCGCGTTGCGACAACCGATATCGGCTGCGGCGTATTTGGGAAGCTATTGATTTTTGTGGCAATGTGGTGCTGCGGGATACCCAGACCATTGATTTCGGAGATTTCGAAGCCCCGCTTTTGAGTTGTCCGCAACTCGACCTTAACGGAAACGGAATACCCGACGGGGAACTGGTATATAGTGTAAATGCCTTCTCCTGTACGGCGGACGTGCCCATTCCCGATCCGGAGATCGAAGATTGTTCGGAAGTTAGCATACAAAAAGAAATCTATACGTTCAATTTCCGCTTTAACCCGGAAACGGGCGGTTTCGACGAGGTATTCGAACCTCTGCAGGTGGTTATCCAAAACGGCGTTGCCCGGGAGGTGCCCCTGGGAAATCATTTCTTTGTTTATACCGTAACCGATGATTGTGGATTGACCACCCGGGATACCTGCCCCTTTGAGGTGGCCGACCTGGTTATCCCAACCGTTTTATGCGATGATGACCTATCGGTCTCTATCGGCACGGGAGGTACGGGCCAGATCTCGGCTGGCGATATCGATGAAGGCAGCCGGGATAATTGCGATGACAATTTCCTGCGTTTACAGGTCAGGAGGCTCATACCCGGAGCCTGCTCTTCCAGTGGACAAGCGGAATACTCGGAATACGGGAATTTTGTGAGCTTTAACTGTTGTGACGTAGACCGGCTGATCACGGTCGAAATACAGGCCGAAGACCAAAGCGGCAACAAAAATACCTGTATCACCCGGGTCCGGGTGGACGATCGACTGGCACCGGCCTGCCAAGCTCCGCCCAATGTGGCCGTGGACTGTAATGACCTTCCTTCGGATTTCGACCCCCAGGATACCGACTACCTGCAAGCAAGCTTTGGTACGCCTACTGTTCAGGACAATTGCGAGGGGAGTTGGGAAGAACTGCCCCCTCTGGTCCAGTTGGACGATTGTGGTTTTGGTAGTCTAACCCGCCGATTCCAGGGGGTAGATATTCACGACAATGTATCATCTGCTTCCTGCCAGCAAACGATCACGATCCGGCCGGTATTCGATTATTCGATCAAATTCCCGAAGGATGCCGTGGCCAGTTGCGGCACTCAAATGGCCGATACCCTGGAGTTGTTCTCAGAAGGATGCGACCAGCTATTGGTCAATGTGGAGGATCGCCTGATCCAGTTCTCCGGCCAACAATGTCAGTTTATTGAACGTACCTATACCATTTTAAATGAATGTGAATACGACGGATTTTCGCCCGCAGTCGTTCTTGGCCGTGATCTGGATTGTGATGGGGATGCCGGCGAGGAGGACCTCTGGCTGATCGTAGATGAAGACGGTGTGGTGTACCTGGATCGCGATCCCGACCCCACTAACAACAACCCGGCAGCCGGTGAACGAGGAACCACCTGCAACGGGCAAAGTAACCCGGCTGGCTATTGGCGGGGAAGCCTGCAAACGAACACCCTAAGCTCTATCGGTCGCTGGGAGTATACGCAATTGATCGAAGTAGTGGACGACGAACGTCCGCGAATTACTCCGTTGGCCATAGAGGCCTTTTGTACTGAGGGCGCCTCCTGCGAAGGGCCGGTCAGGGTGCCGTTCCAGATTACGGAAGAATGTACTCCAAACGATTTACAGATTCGGGTTTTCGAAGATAGTGATGGGAATGGGTCCGGTGACCTGGAACTGCCGAAGGAGGTGCTCAGCGGTACCTATCCGGAGTTTTTTATTTCCGGGAGGTATGGTCTTAGTTCCCGGCAGTTTTTCGTGGAGGTCAGCGATGGTTGCGGAAATACTTCGGTAGCCGTTTTGCCTTTTGAAGTGGTGGATTGTAAAGCTTCTACGGTAAACTGTATTACCGAATTGACGGTGGTGCTGGGGCCTGCCCAAGACAGTACGGATATCGATCAGGATGGGGTGGAGGACCTTGCGGTCGGTTTTGTTACGGCGGAGAGTTTTGTAAAAGGTAATTTACCTGCTGATTGCAGCGGTCCGGTAGAGGTTTCCATTGTGCGACAGGGAGAGCCCGGACGCCCCGGACAGGATACCTTGTATTTGACCTGTGCTGATGAGGGCTTTGTCCCGGTGGATATCTACTTCTGGGATGCGGCTTACAATCCGGAGGCGGTTCAACCGGATGGAAGTCTGGGCGGACCAAACTACGAGCTGTGTTCTGTTGTATTGGATGTGCAGTCGAGTGGCCGCTCCTGTGATCCCTTGCCTAAAGGGACCATTGAAGGCTTCGTTTTCAACGAAGAGGGGCAGGATATCCAAAACGTTCAGGTATTGCTCAGTGGAGAGAATACGGATAATATGGTATTTACCGAATTTGATGGGTTTTATCGCTTCGACAACCTGGAAGAGGGTGGAGACTATTCCGTTACCCCGGGTTACGATGGCGATTATCTGAACGGTGTGACCACTTTCGACTTAATACTGATCCGTAAACACATCCTGGGACGGAAATTGCTGGAAACGCCTTATCGAATGATCGCAGCGGATGTCAATGGCTCTGGATCGGTCACCACCCTGGATATGATCCTGATCCAGAAGTTGATCCTAGGCAGGGAATCGGCTTTTCCCCTGCCTTCCTGGCGGTTTATTATAGATGCCCATTCGTTCACCAATCCGAACAACCCCTGGGAGGAATCTTTCCCAGAGGTGTTTAGTCTGAATAATCTGGACGGAACCTTCTTCGAAGCGAACTTCATTGGGCTGAAGGTTGGAGATGTTAACAACTCCTCCCAAACCAACCTGGGCGGAGCAGGCCAGGAACGCGCTTTTTCCAATCCTGCCGGGATACTAACGGAGGATGTGGATATGCGCAAAGGAGAAGTGTACGAACTCCGCTTTTTGCTAGAAGAACCAGCTTCCTTGGAGGGTTACCAATTTGCGCTGGAGTACGATCCCTACGGCCTGGAAATATTGGATTGGACGCCTGTTACCGCTACGGAAGATCAGTTGCATCACCTTCCAGAACAGCACCAGCTCAGAACCAATTGGTACCGGGTCGATGAACGGGCACCGGTGGGGACCTTATTCCGCTTGCGGGTACGGGCTCGTTCTGGTGGCCGGGTGTTAGATTTCCTGAACATCAGTTCCAGGGGGATACCAGCCGAAGCTTATGACGTTAATGGCCGTTTAAGGGGGGTTTGTCTGAAAGCCAGTAACGCTTTGTCCAGTATGGAGGAAAGTCGGTTCCGTTTGTTGCCCAACATTCCCAATCCTTTCCGAGAGGCTACCCGGATTCGGTTTGAATTGCCCGAAAGCGGGCCAACTCTGCTGCGGATCTATCAGGCTGATGGCAACCTGATATTCGAACAATCCTACACCCTTGAAAAAGGCGCTCATGAAATAAATATTCCCGCTTATCACCTGCCGGCAGGGGTGCTTTTCTATACCCTGACCTCAGGGGAGCACCAGGCCAGCAGAAAAATGGTAAAACTGGAGTAAGTTCGCTTCGCTCGTATTGATACTGCTGGATTTACCCCCCCCCTTGCTGTGGATGCGCCTGCTTCCCAGGCGTATCAAACTTCTTTAGGCGTTTGAGCCAGGTAAACGATCACGAAGCCAGCCAGGATAAAGAGCAGGCGTATGACAAAGCCGAATAAAAGGCCGGGGCGGTCCATCCAGGTAAGAAAGCTGAACTGAACGCCGACTAAACTCAAAACAAGGGCGGAAAAACCGATTATTAGTAACAGAAACCCAACCAGGGTGAATAATGCTTTGTTTTTATTCATGTTTCGTTGATTGATTTATTTATTAAGACCCTAAGCCATACATGCTAAAGATCATTGAATGTCCTCGGGATGCCATGCAGGGCATAAAGTCATTCATTCCTACCGGGCGCAAGGCTGAATATATCAACCAATTATTGAAAGTTGGGTTCGATACCATTGATTTTGGGAGCTTTGTTTCGCCCAAGGCCATCCCGCAGATGAAAGATACGGCGGATGTGTTGTCTCGCCTGGAATTAACGGAACATTCCTCCAAACTACTCGCCATTGTAGCCAATCGAAGGGGAGCCGATGATGCCAGTTGCTTTGAGGAAATCAGCTATCTGGGCTATCCCTTTTCCATTTCTGAGACTTTTCAGCTCCGTAATACAAACGCCACCATAGAAGAGTCCTTAGACCGGGTGCAGGATATTCAGGATATAAGCGAGCGTTCCAAAAAAGAAGTTGTACTCTATATTTCGATGGGGTTTGGCAATCCCTACGGTGACCCCTGGAATGTAGCGATCGTTCAGGAATGGGTAGAGCGCCTGCGGGCTATAGGCATTCGAATTTTCCAGCTTTCTGATACCATTGGAGTTGCCAATCCGACCAGCATTGAATACCTGTTCAGTAGCTTGTCTGCCAGTTATCCCGATCTGGAGATAGGTGCTCATTTTCATACCACCCCCTCCACCTGGAGGGAAAAAGTCGCTACCGCCTGGGCCAACGGCTGTCGCCGCTTTGATGGCGCTATCCGCGGCTACGGAGGTTGTCCCATGGCCAAGGATGACCTCACCGGGAATATGCCCACCGAAAACCTGCTTTCTTTTTTCGAAGAGGAGAACACTCCCACTGGCCTGGACCGGGAGGCCTTTCTGGAAAGTATGTCGCTGGCCGGTAGCATTTTTCCATAAATTCAGCCTCCTATGCGGGCCCTTCCGGCCTTGGTGTAAAAAAGGTACTCCTTGCTTATAAATGGGCTAATTCAATGGAGTGAGCGGACCCCTTTCGAAAACTCCATAGCGGCGTAGTCGCAGCAGCAATTAGCCTTAGTGAGCATCAATATTTAATACCCAGATTTCGATAAATAAAATGCAGTAACCAGGCTGGTCCGATAAGAAGAAACTGGAGGTCCTGGAAAAAAGAAGGTTTTTTGCCTTCGATCTTGTGGCCTATGAATTGCCCGATCCAGGCCAGGACGAAGATGGTGAGCATTATAAGAGCCAGTTGCCCAGCATCCCGACCGACGGATTCGAATATTGTGTGCGTAAAGAACAGGCAAAGGAAGCCATATACCAAAAAACCGGCTGCCAGCGGCACGGATAAGCGTAGATAGTAGATCAATGCAAGCAACATGACTAATCCGGCCCAATTGAAAAACAGCGTGCGCTCCAGTGGGAAGGGGATGCTGAAGATCAAACCGACGATACTGAAAAAGATCAAGGGGACGCAAACCCAGTGAATGAGTTTATTGGTAGCGTTCTGGTGACTTTCACCGTATTTGTCTAAAAGGAGATCAATGGTCTTTGCCATAGCGTAATTTTGTTTGTGTGATCAGGGAATTTGCCCGACAAAATACGGAAATAGACTTGTTCCAAAAAGAAAAAAACCGACTTGCTATTGCAAGCCGGTCCCAAACAAACAAAATTGTTTATTTTTTTACATCATGCCGGGCATGCCGCCACCTCCAGGCATGGCTGGAGCAGGGTTATCTTCCGGTTTATCGCTGATCACACATTCGGTGGTCAGGACCATGCCGGAAATAGAAGCTGCATTCTCCAGGGCGATACGAGTTACCTTTGTCGGGTCGATCACACCGGCCTTTTTCAGGTCTTCGAACTCACCGGTGCGAGCATTGTATCCCATGCTATCTTTATGGCTAAGAACCGTTTGCAGAATAACGGAACCTTCTACACCAGCATTATCTGCAATGGTGCGCAGCGGAGATTCCAGTGCCTTGCGTACAATCGCTACACCGGTGGTCTCATCTTCGTTTTCTCCTTTCAGGTCCTTAATAGCGTCGATGGCGCGAACAAGAGCAACCCCACCTCCGGCTACGATACCTTCTTCAACGGCAGCGCGAGTAGCGTGTAAGGCATCATCTACACGATCCTTTTTCTCTTTCATTTCCACTTCTGTAGGAGCCCCAACGTACAATACAGCAACTCCACCGGCCAGCTTAGCCAGGCGCTCCTGCAATTTTTCGCGGTCATAGTCGGAAGTAGTCGTTTCGATCTGTTGTTTGATCTGGTTGATACGGGCAGTGATCTGCTCCTGGTGGCCTTTACCGTTAATGATGGTGGTATTGTCCTTGTCAACCACGATCTTCTCGGCAGTACCCAGGTGCTCTAGCTCTGTATTCTCCAGTTTATACCCTTTTTCTTCGCTGATCACGGTACCTCCGGTTAGAATGGCGATATCCTCCAGCATAGCTTTGCGACGATCGCCAAAACCAGGGGCTTTAACGGCAACCACTTTCAACTGAGCGCGTAGGCGGTTAACTACCAAAACACCCAGGGCTTGAGATTCAATATCTTCGGCAATGATCAGGAGGGAACGACCGGAACCAATTGCTTTCTCCAGTATAGGAACGATGTCGCTCATATTGGAGATCTTTTTGTCGTGGATAAGGATCAAAGGATCCTCATACTCTGTGGTCATGTCATCCGGATCGGTTACGAAGTAAGGGGAAAGGTAACCACGATCGAATTGCATACCAAGCACTTCCTCTACATAGGTGTCGGTACCTTTGGCCTCTTCAACTGTAATCACACCATCTTTGGAGACGCGTTTCATAGCATCTGCGATCAAGGTGCCGATCTCATCGTCATTGTTGGAAGAAATAGAACCAACCTGTTTGATCTTCTCATAATCCTCCCCAATGATCTCTGACTGACTTTGCAGGTGCTCGATCACTTTTTTTACGGCTTTATCGATACCGCGCTTCAGATCCATTGGGTTTGCGCCGGCGGTTACGTTCTTCAGGCCGGCATTGATCATTGCCTGGGCGAGTACAGTGGCAGTAGTAGTGCCATCACCAGCGATATCTGCTGTTTTGGAGGCAACCTCTTTGACCATTTGGGCACCCATATTTTCTATGGCGTCCTCCAGCTCTACTTCTTTGGCAACGGTAACACCGTCTTTAGTGATCTGTGGGGCACCGAAGCTTTTCTGAATAACAACATTTCGACCCTTAGGGCCAAGGGTTACCTTCACGGCGTTGGCCAGTGCATCTACACCGGAGCGTAGACCTTCTCTGGCATCGCGATTAAAGCTAATTTCTTTAGCCATATCTGCGGATTATTTTTTTAATGATTAGATAAGTGAATGGAAAAATAAAAAAGGCGGCGACTAATCGAGAATGACCAAAATATCATCTTCCCGCATGATCAGGTAGTCTTCGCCATCGTATTGCAGCTCCTGTCCGGCATATTTGCCGTAGAGTACAATGTCGCCGACTGAAACGGTCATCATATTGCCGTCTTTACCAGGGCCGACGGCAATAATTTCACCGCGTTGCGGCTTTTCTTTAGCGGTATCGGGAATAATGATACCACCTTTGGTTTTCTCTTCCGCCGGAGCCGGCTTCACAACAACTCTGTCGTTGATGGGCTTCATCATACTTGCAGATTTTTATAGAATGGATTTGGTTTAAAAAATCAAATTGTCAAAGTTCTACTAGCACACGGTATGCCAAGCCGGGATATATGCCATTTTTACAGCTTAATACTGACAGGAGCACTATTGGAGCGATTATATTGGTCGAATAGTGGGACAGTCTGACCGACTGGCTGCCAAAATTGCTCTAAAAAATGTGCAAAAAAAAGGTCGAATGCGCTGAAGCATTCGACCCTTTTTGCCGGGAAAAGGCGATTTACATGAACAGGGTGGCAGTAATACACAATGCGAACAGCACGGCTGCCAGCACCCAGGTTGCTTTTTCTATAAAATCAGCGGATTTGGCTGCACCAAACATTTGATTGGCCTGATTGCCACCGAAGGTAGAGTCGACACCGCCTCCCTTGGGGTTTTGGATCAAAACGGCTCCCATCAACAACACGCTCACCAAGGCGATCATTATGGTAAATAGAGTGATCATGCTAAAAGTTTTTGTATCGATTGAATTTTCTGAGCAAAGAACGCCTTTTTTTCCGGGAATAACAACATCAACCGTTGATATACTTCGGCGGCCTTTTCGTACTGCATTTGAGCCACCAGTAGTTGGGCCAGGGTTTCAGAAGCCATTTCTTCATTATCCTGAACACTGCGATCGGCGATCTCCGGGATCACATCCGAATCGTTCGAATAGGTCTTCCCCACTTGGTAGGCTTTACCAGCTTCCATGATCTCGTTTAACTGACGTCGAATATTTTCAGGTTGGAACTGCTGCACCCAGGAAGTAAAGGAAGTTTTGGGACGGGGCTGTATAGAGGAGGTGGGCAGATCTTCCTCCTTTACCTTTTCAGCACTATTCGAAAAGCTGAGGGATTCGACTGCCTGGCTAATGGCACAGATCTGGTCAATGACTAAATCCATACTTTGGCGCTCCCATTTTTCGATCTGGGCAAGTCGCTCGGCTTCTTCCTGATCCATATCCTGAAGCAGGGCATCGAGGGCATCGAGTTGCAGCTCGGGGGCATCCTTTTCAAAAGGCGGCTGGAGCGCATGCAATGGCCTCGGTGGTTGCCGAGAAACTACTTGCACAGGCGTTGGAGCCAGTGGCTGTAGGGCTTGTTGGGCTTCTTTCAGGTCTTTCAGTTCCAAGTGATCTTCCTCCAGGATAAAACTATCCTCCCGGCTTGGCCTTGGCCGGTTATTCAGGGCTTTGAGTTGAAAGAATAGGTGCCCGCGGTCTGTGCTGTATACATTTGCCCGGCGAATATCCTGTGGCTTGGATTCCCGGTGCTCCAGTCGGTCTTGTTCAAGGATTAAACGATGTAAATTCTGGCAGTAAGGATGCTCCAGCGCAAGGCTTCGCAATTCTTCCGGTGGAACCTGATAGAGCTGGGACAGGTTCTTGATAAACTGACTAAAACTCTCGGCATTCATAATCTTTCCTTTCCTTTTCCGTAGAGCTGCCTAGATCGGTTAACTGCTTTTGAAACAGGGTACGCTCGTGATGGTAATTGGCTAAAATATAAATAATTTCGGGCTTGAACAAAATCTGGGAGCTTTCCCAATGGATTAGCTTGTTAGGGCCTTTTTAATACCTGACATAATGATCTAAAAATTCGATCAATTGCTGAACTGCCTTTCCCCTGTGGCTGATTCGGTTCTTTTCCTCCATACTCAATTCTGCGAAGGTTTTTTGGTACCCCTGCGGCTGGAAGACGGGATCGTACCCAAACCCGCCGCTACTTCTGGGAACTGGCAGGATCTCTCCTTTTGCAATTCCCTCGAAGGTGTATTCCTGCCCATCGAGAATCAGGGCGATTACCGTACGGAACTGCGCTTTTCGGTTATTGAAAGTGCTAAGTTTTTGTAACAGGAGTTTCGTATTAGCTGCTGCATCACGCTCGGGGCCTGCAAAGCGGGCGGAATAAACACCCGGTGCGCCGTCCAGTGCTTCCACTTCCAGTCCGGTATCTTCCGAAAAACAGTCGGCACCGTAGTGCTCCTTCACATACCGGGCTTTTTGCAAGGCATTCCCTGCAATGGTCGGGCTGGTTTCGGGGATTTCCTCGCTGCATTCAATATCCTTTAGACTTTTGATCTTCAGGTTTTGGGGAAGAAGCATCTGAACTTCCCTGACCTTATTGAGATTGTTGGTTGCAAATACGATTTCCATAGTCGGGTTTATTGTTTGAAAAAAACTCGCATACTTTGCCACAATGCCGCCGCTTTTTGTTTTTTACCGGCTTGTCGTTCTTGTAACAATACGGAAAGTGGGTCGGCAAACAGCAAGTGATACTGTTGAAGCACGAAGGGCTGATAAAGGGGAGCACGCACATTAAGCCCCAGTCGCTCGGGGCTTATCCCGAATATCATGGACCGCCTGGATGGTACCTGACTAAGGAAACTAATTGAAGCTCCTGCTGTTAAAAAAAGATAATGGGTGTCCTTTTCCAGCTCATAATGCACCGCCTGCAATATTTTTTGAAGATATTCCACGGATCCTGCTTCCGTAGCATCGCCTGCGATAAATAAACTGAGTCCTTTCTCATTGGTACCTTCCCAGGGTTTAGCTTGTTCAGGGAAGGGATATAGTTTGAATTCGAAAAAGTTAGACCTCAAAATAAAAGTTTGTTGCGTCGGATAATGATAGAATAAAATAGAATAAAAGTTTGAATTTATTGTTTTATTAGAATTAATGAAGTAAAATAAATAATTTTGCGATAAAATTTGCCGATATGAAAAATAATATTCGAATCGAACGGGCGGCCCAATCCCGCCTTAGTGAAGTGGACTTCGAAAACATTCCCTTTGGCCGGGCCTTTTCGGACCATATGTTTGTAGCAGATTACCGGGATGGAGCATGGCAAGCCCCCCGAGTAGTGCCCTTTGGTCCCTTTAGCCTGCATCCTGCCTCCATGGTATTACACTATGGACAGGCCATTTTCGAAGGCATGAAAGCTTCAAAATCGGTAAACGGCGTTCCCCTATTGATGCGTCCGGAGATGCACGCCAGGCGCATCAATGCCTCCGCACAACGCATGTGTATGCCTGAATTACCCGAGGATCTGTTCCTGGATGGCCTTCGCACGCTTATTGGACTAGACGTAGACTGGATCCCACCAGAAGAGGGTAGTGCACTGTATATTCGACCCTACATGTTCGCTACTGATGAATTTTTTGGGGTCAAACCCTCGGCTACCTACAAGTTTGTGATCTTTACCGGGCCGGTAGGTCCCTATTATCCAAAGCCGGTTCGACTGCTTGCCGAAACTCACTTTGTTCGCGCAATCAAAGGAGGTACAGGAGAGGCAAAGGCTGCAGGGAATTACGCCGGTGCCCTCTTGCCAGCCAAGATCGCACAAGAGAAAGGTTTTGATCAGGTGATGTGGTTGGATGGCAAGGAGTTTAAGTATATCCAGGAAGTAGGGACGATGAATATTTTCTTTGTCATCAATGATACAGTGGTGACCCCGGCTACTGATGGGGCTATCCTCAAAGGGATCACACGTAATTCAATGCTGCACATTTTAAAGGATAAAGGCTATAAGGTGGAAGAGCGCCCACTGGAAATCCATGAAGTCGTGGAGGCCTATAAAAACGGTAGCCTGAAGGAGGCTTTCGGTGCTGGAACTGCAGCAGTAGTGGCCCACATTTCAGAAATTCAATACCAGGATACCCTGGTCAAATTGCCTCCGATCGAAGAGCACAAGATCGCCCGCATGCTGAAAGCTGAAATCGACGGACTGCGCGCCGGTAAGATCGAAGATAAATTTGGCTGGTTCGAAGCCGTGGAAACACTAGAGGGAGTGGCCTAAGACCGGTCCATAAGGGGTCAGGTCCGCGAACTTCAGTTCGCCAACTCGATAACAAGTGTACGCACCTCTCATGAAAGTAGCGTTTTGGGCTAAACAAAATGCAGTAAGGTCTGTTAATCCATTCGAAAAAAATTAAATGGCTTTGCAATCTAGAAAGTGGATTCAGGTATTGTTATTGCTGTTATTCCTGGTGGCCATCCCTTCGATGAGTTGGGTCTATTTAAATCGTGGTTTGAAGTACCGCCTTTCCGCTATGGAAGAACTTCAGGATAGGGGGCCGCTTCCCACAATACCCCTGATCAGCCTGAACGGGGATACCCTGAACCAGGCAAGCCTGAAGGGAAATGTCACTGTTTTTTCATTTTTTGATCCGGAAAGAGATACGATAACCGGGTATCGAATTGCCGACCTGCATCAGCAGTTCGATGAGCGTTGGGATGTGAAATATGTGCTGGTGGGGGCTGCTGAGCCGGATGCGCTGCTACAGTACGCAGAAACTTTTGCGCTTACTACCGACCCCAATCAGGTGTTTTTTGTCGCTGAGGCTTCAAAGGAACGCCTTTACCAGCGGGCGACTAATGATTTTCACCTCAAGGTCGAAAGTCCAGAAATCCTTTTCAATAGCAGTCAGGCTATTTTAGCGGATACCAATGCTGTCGTCCGCCGGCAGTACGATCTGAATGAGGGGCCGCAGTTCGTTCGGTTGATCGAGCATACTGCCTTGTTGATGCATCCTCAAAGACGCCGGGATATTATCTTCCGCAGAGATACCGAAAAGTAATCGAATAAAGTTTTCCCATGAGTACTATTAGTCCATCGACCAAACCTCCATCTAATCCTGCACTGGTCAAGCGTTTAAACCTGATCGCCTGGATCGTAACCGGACTGGTATTATTTCTGGTCGGGTTAATGCGCCAGGTGAAAATTCCATTACCGGAGGGAGTTGAACTCCATTTTTTGCCACCTTTTCACGCTAGTTTGAATGCTTTAACGGCCGTAGTGCTGCTAGCCGCGCTATTATTTATCAAGCAAAAGAAAGTCCACTTCCATCGTTCGGCGATTTTCGTGGCAATGGGGTTAAGTGTGTTGTTTTTACTTTCGTATGTGGCTTATCATTTTACTATGCCCGAAACCCTTTATGGAGACCTAAACCATGATGGGCAGTTAAGTGAGTCGGAGTTGGCCGCGGTAGGTAGTTCCAGAACCTGGTATCTGGTGTTGTTATTAAGTCATATTGGGTTGGCGGCCTTGAGTTTACCGTTTATCCTGTTTACCTTTATACGTGCCTATACTAACCAGTTCGAGCGACATAAACGCATGGCGCGATTTGTCTGGCCGGTATGGTTTTACGTTGCGGTGACGGGACCTTTATGTTATTGGTTGCTGCGTCCCTATTATGCCTGATCCTTGCAGGAGGATTAGTTGTTCAAAAAGAAAAAAAATGCGAAATATCATCATTCTTCTTGTGCTGTTGACCTGCTCTTTGCTGTTGTTACCCGGCGAAGTGCTGGCACAGTGTCCCATGTGTCGAATTGCTGCCGAGAGTAATCTCGAAAACGGTGGAACCGCCGGAAAAGGCTTAAATACGGGCATTTTGTACATGTTGGCTACTCCTTATCTGCTGATTGGAGGACTTGGTCTGCTTTGGTGGCGCAACCGCCAAAAACGTATTGAAGAAGAGGACGTTTAGCCGCTCTTTCCATTCCGGTCGAAATGATAGTAAGTCGAAAGAAAAAGGCAAACCCAACCTGCCATCAGCAAAAGCCCTCCTAATGGGGTCATGGGCCCCAGCCAGCTTACGGATAAGTGGTGGATCGTGCGTGTGCTAAGCAGGTAGATCGATCCGGAAAAAAGGAAAATCCCAAGAGAAAAAAACCAGGCTGCAAATTGCAGGGTTTTTTTGCGTCCGAAATGACAAAGTACTCCGATGGCAAGAATAGCCAAAGCGTGGTAGAATTGATACCGTACGCCCGTTTCGAAAGTTTCCAGTTGGGAAGGTTCCAGGAGCTTTTCCAGCGCATGAGCTCCAAAAGCTCCAAGTATTACCGCAAGCAGGCCAAAGATCGACCCCAGTCTTATCAATAGTTTTCTCATTTTGTCTCTGTAGCTTAATCAGGTAATTTCCATTCAATTGGTTCTTGGCCCTGTTCTCGTAGATAGGTATTAGCCTGTGAAAAATGTTTGCTTCCAAAATAGGCGCCCCTGGCCAGAGGGGAGGGGTGACTGGCTTCCAGGATCAGGTGCTTGCTCCCATCGACCAGATCTTTCTTCTTTTTGGCAAAATTCCCCCAAAGCATGAATACAAGGCCAGTCCTTTGGTCAGAAAGGGCTCTAATTACGGCATCGGTAAAGTTTTGCCAGCCAATTTGTTGGTGAGATCCCGCTTTTCGGTGTTCGACCGTCAGCATGGCATTGAGTAGGAATACGCCCTGAGCTGCCCAAGTTGTAAGGTCTCCGTGTTTAGCGGAGGGGATGTCAAGGTCGTCTCGCAACTCCTTGTAAATATTTTGTAGAGAAGGGGGCGTAGGGATGCCACGTGGTACAGAAAAAGACAAGCCCATGGCTTCACCCGGTCGGTGATAGGGGTCTTGCCCCAGGATAACTACTTTTACAGCTTTGAAAGGGGTGGAGTTAAAGGCATTAAAGATTAGCGAACCGGGAGGATAAATTCGTTTTCCCTCTGCTCTGGCCTTTTTCAGGAAGGTCACCAGGTTTTCAAAGTAGGCTTGGTCAAACTCCTCCTTCAGAACAGCCTTCCAGCTTTCCTCCATTCGAACTTCCGGCATGCAAATGGTAGATTTAGACGCTTTTCTATTGGGGCGTAAAAATAAAATTAATTCGGAAAGGAGAGGTGATCTCAAAGGCCAATTGTTCCCTTTTCCTATAGGTGAGGCTTTATCTTGAGGCGTAAAACCGGCTAAAAGAACAGGGGGTAAAGTCTGTGGATACCCTTTTGCTCTAATCGAAAGTGCCCTTTGCCTTGCTAACCCAGGGATTATTTCGGATGGAGAACCGCCAGGGCATTTTTGCCCATTCTTCTGCATAGGCAATGCCGACGCGGGTGCCTTTTACCACATCCGCTACCGGAGGTGGAGAAGTCTTCCGCTCAAGGCGTATTGGTGCGCCCGGAGCGCAGAGGTCAATAGCATTCAGGGCGGTGCTGATTCCCAGGGCCTGAGCTGCAATCCCCGGTCCTGAAGATAAGCGGGGCGAGCAGACGTCCAAGTTTCTGCGAAACAACATGGCTGCTGTATTTTCGACCGGCTCAATGGCACGAACCAGGACAGCATGGGCAACATTTTCAGGGCCGGTGACCACGTTGAACATTTGGTGTATTCCATAGCAGAGGTACACATAAGCATGCCCACCGGGAAGGAACATGGTTTCCGTTCGTTTTGTACGGCGGTTGCCCCAGGCGTGAGAGGCGCGATCCTCCGGTGCCCTGTAGGCTTCCGCTTCTACGATCCTGCCTATGGTTCGAATTCCATTAATTTCGGTAACGAGGTGAACACCCAAAAGGTCTTGTGCCAATTGGACAACATCTGTCTGCTGCAAAAACGTTCGATTTAACTGCACGTTTATCGTCTGCTGTAGTTCGGTGCTTCCTTGGTAATGGTGATATTATGCGGATGGCTTTCCTGTACCCCCGCATTGGTGATCCGGACGAATTGTGCAGTTTCGTGCAACACTTCTACCGAAGGAGCTCCACAATACCCCATTCCCGCACGTAGTCCTCCAAGGTATTGGGTCATCACTTCCGCAACGGTACCTTTGTAGGGCACCCGTCCTTCGATCCCCTCTGGGACCAGTTTTTTAATATCATCTTCCACATCCTGGAAGTAGCGATCTTTAGAACCTTGTTGCATAGCCCCAAGAGACCCCATGCCGCGGTAGATCTTAAATTTTCGACCTTCGAAAATAATCGTTTCACCGGGAGCTTCTTCTACTCCGGCGAAAAGCCCGCCCGCCATAATTGTATTGGCTCCAGCTGCGAGCGCTTTGACAATGTCACCGGTATAGCGGATTCCCCCATCCCCGATGATGGGGATGTCCGTACCGTACAAGCCCTTATAGGCTTCGAAAATTGCAGTGAGTTGAGGTACTCCGACACCTGCTACGATGCGGGTGGTGCAAATACTGCCTGGCCCGACCCCCACTTTTACGCCGTCGACCCCTGCTTCCATGAGTGCTTTTGCCCCGGCACCGGTTGCGACATTGCCACCAATGACCTGAAGATCAGGGAATTTTTGTTTGACCTGCCGGATGGCCTCCAGCACGCCTCGGGAATGCCCGTGAGCGGTATCTACAGTAATCACATCAACCCCTACTTTTACCAATGCCTCGACCCGTTCAAACATATCCGCTGTAACTCCTACGGCTGCCCCTACCACCAATCGCCCGAAGGTATCCTTGCAGGAATTGGGGTAGTTTTGAACTTTCATGATATCCTTATAGGTAATCAGGCCGGCGAGCTTTTTATTTTCGTCCACAACGGGCAACTTTTCGATCTTATGCCGTTGCAGTATATCTCTGGCCTGTTCAAGGGTAGTGCCGATAGGGGCGGTGATCAGGTTCTCGCTGGTCATCAACTCTGCTACAGGGCGATCCAGGCGGTTTTCAAAACGCAGATCGCGATTAGTCAGAATGCCGATCAGGCGGTTATTTTTATCCGTAATAGGAATACCCCCTATCTTGAATCGCTTCATCAAATGGAGGGCATCTCCGATCTTTGCTTCCACCTGCAGGGTGACCGGGTCGATGATCATTCCGCTTTCCGAACGCTTTACGCTGCGCACCTGCTCTGCCTGCTGGTCGATGGTCATGTTCTTGTGGATCATGCCGATACCACCCATTCGGGCAATAGCAATAGCCAGCTTAGCCTCCGTTACGGTATCCATGGCCGCCGAAACGATGGGCGCATTCAATCTTATTTCCCGGGTTAATTGCGTCGAAATATCTACTTCTCTAGGAAGTATTTCAGAATAGGCGGGAGCGAGCAATACGTCGTCGTAGGTGAGGGCTTCCCCTAAAAATTTGGTATTGTGATCTTTTCTTGGTTCCATGCGCAAAAGTATGGATTTTTAATGCCAAAAAAAAATGAGCCAGGATAAAGTTGAAGGTAGCTTGACGCGATCAGATGATTATTACATGGGGCTGGCATT
This sequence comes from uncultured Saprospiraceae bacterium, assembly GCA_964479625.1. Classification (GTDB taxonomy): domain Bacteria; phylum Bacteroidota; class Bacteroidia; order Chitinophagales; family Saprospiraceae; genus CAYZMS01. The sequence goes on along the minus strand of CAYZMS010000007.1, from coordinate 139,720 downwards.
ACAAGAGGCCAGAATGGCTTTGGAAATAGGAGAGATTCCGGTAGGAGCAGTGATAGTTGCGAATGAGCAGGTGCTTTCAAGGGCCCATAATCAGACCGAACAATTGCAGGATGTGACTGCTCATGCCGAAATGCTGGCCATAACCTCTGCTACCAATCGGCTCCAGGCTAAATACCTGCCAAATGCTACCTTATTTGTTACCCTCGAACCTTGCGTTATGTGCGCAGGAGCTATCTTTTGGGCACAAATCGGAAAATTAGTTTTTGGAGCCTTTGATCCTAAAAGGGGCTTTCTTAAACAGGGAGAAGGTTTGCTGCATCCGAAGGCAAGGTATAAAGGCGGAATAAGGGAGGCAGAATGTGCCGCACTGCTCCGGCAGTTTTTTAAGGAAAAACGATAAAGGTACCTCCTTTGAAACTTTCTTAAAGTTATGTTAAACCACTAAACTTCCGAAGGGGAGATCAGTCTCAAATTCTATCCGACTACTGGGGCCGTAAGAATAAATTCGAACAGTAAGCAGGAGGCTCTGGGGAGAAGATGCTCTTTTAACCTGCTGGTTTTAATTTAAACCCTTAAACAAAAAGATACCATGCGAATTATTTTCAGTTTTTTTCTCTTGCTTGTTTTGAGTAGTTGTGGCCCGCAATTAAGCCCGTTTACGAAATCCCTTTACCGGGAAAATAACTGGACCCAGGAGGAGTTGAAACGCATTCAGTTTTATGTATCTGAGGATATCGTTTTACGTCGCACGCTGAGCGGCTCCCAATCAAGTATACAGGGAGGAGAGATTAAGATCATCGATGGCAGCAGGGTGGAAGAAGTGATTATTCGGAGCGGAACGCCTGGAGTTTACCTTGGCCCTGCCCAGGAGGATCGATTTGCAATTAGCTTCGAGGAAGGAGGAAATGATCGCTACCTGATCTTTGGGCCCAACCCCCGAAGTGGCGACCAATATGTGTTGCTGGCCAAAGATTGGAGCCGGAGCACCGGAGGTATCCTTTCTTATGGAGGAACACAATTCCGGGTGGCCTCTTCGAGTGCCTTTGCCAAATTATTGGTTGACCTGAAAAAGATCAAACAGGTAGAGGTAAATTCTCGTACTGCCGGTGGACGCAAAGTGGATGGTTAGCACCTCTGTGGGGGCAAGTTATTTTCATTGCCCCCATTTTTCACCCTCCGGTACCGCGGATCAATTGAATGAACCCTCTGAGGGTTTCCTCGCCTTCCACTACACCCTGCACCCGGTTCTCGAAGATCGTACAAACGTAATAATAGGTGCCCTCCGCGAGTTGTTCTCCTTGAAAATTGGTCCCGTCCCAGTTGATCTGGGGGTCCGAGGTTTCGAAAACTAATTCCCCCCAACGGTTAAATACCTGGAATTCGATCGTTTCGATAAAGCAGTTCACCCTTGGTGTGAATACTTCATTTTGCTGATCACCATTTGGGGTGAAGGCATTAGGCAACTCGTACTGCGGGCAATTATCCACACAGATCGTATTGCTTAAAGGGCTTACGTTCCCAGCTGTATCGACAGCTGTGATGGCATAGCAACCCGCCAGGCCGTTCGGTGGTTGATGTTCGTAGAACAATTGGCCGGGGTCGTCGACCTGATCGATCAACTCCAGGGGCAGATCAGGCATGGGCGCATAGAATACCTGATAACCTACCAGGTCGCCGGCCGTCTCACAGGTGTCGCGAATATCTGACCAGCGGAGCGTATTGATCAGTTCCTCTTCCGAGGCACATTCCCGGATCTCCCCGCAAATGTTTTCCACCAGTAGTAATGCCGGGGTACAGGGGGGAACGTCATCACGTGGGGTGGAACAAATAACTTGTGATTTGTTGATCAAGGGGGCACGAACGCCCTCAATACCGTAGGCGCCTGTGGCTTCCACGAAGTAACAATAGGTTTGGCCATTGACCAGGTCCTCGTCCGTGAATTGGGTTTCGAAGACCGTGGTAAGGCTGTCAAAGCCGCCCTGATCATTTTGCCGTAAAAGGGTGAATTCAAAATTTTCCCAGGGGGTGTTAAAATCCCAGGATAGGATATTCCTTTGATCGGAGGGGGTAGCGCTGATAAAAACACTGGAAGCTCCGGCTGCTACTCCCAGGGGCTCCGTATCCGAATTGCCGGTATAGAAATTGATTTTATAGCTATACCCCTGTTCCACTGTATTCAACCCTTCATCCAGGTAGCAGGTATCTACCATTGCGCCAAGGGTAGGGCTTTCAAATTGGACACCTATGGCCTGAAAGGCTTCATTTCCGGGGTTCAATCCATCGGCCCGCAATATTTCATAGGTGTATGGGCCGGGGTTTTGGACGGTATCCAGGTCTTCTGCCCTTGGCTTGGTCCAGCAAATTTTGATTGCCCCGTTTTGGGTATCCGTGGCTTCAACGTCTACCTCCAGCAATAAGGGCAGGTCGCGTTGGAGTTGCACGCAGCTTTCGTCAGAGGGCAGGCTTTCCACTAGGTTGTAGATGAATTGCCCTCCGGGAGTAGCACGTGCAAATTCAGCTAGAATCCGGTAACAATAGGTTCGGCCTTGCTCGACATTGACATCGCGGAATTCATACCGGCCATTGACCAGGTCGGGAAGTATGTTAAAAGGAGTAAGTTTTTCGTATCCACGCCCGGCCAGGCCCGTTTCGCAACTATCGAAAGGGAAGATATTACTGCCCTCCCTTCGCCATACGGTAAAGCCCCGGAAGTAATCATTTTCAGCCTCTTCACAGAAATAAGGGGCTTCCCAACTTACGTTAATGCCCCCATCGACAGAGGCGGCCCGCACATCTTCCGGAGGCGGCCCGACGACTTTTATTCTGACGGTCTTAAGTTCGGCAAGACCAGTACTATCTCTGGAAAAGAAGTTATCGGTGGCTTTGAAAACCACGGAATAGAACTGCTCATTGATGTGCTCGCACTGGGTTTCCCATCGAAAGACCCGAGTGAAGGGCTGATCGTTAAAGGTGGAATCATTGGGTAAAAAGGTGGCAGGGCTGATATCTACTTCAAAAGGACCTCCTAGTGCGGTCAGTCGTACCCGTTGATTGGGTTCTTCCAAAGGAGCAGTGGCTGTTACGGGAAACTGCAGGACCTCTCCGGCTACCACGCAAATCTCCTCCACCGGGGTTTCCACCTTGGGCGGCAGGTTGTCACATTCTTCGATCAGGATCTGCATATCTCGAATAATAGTATCGATGGGTATCCCTTGCCGGTATTCAATTATAATCATTGCCAGGTTGTATTCGCCGGCCTGTTGAGGAGCATCCCAGACAATATCTCCGGTCACTTCATCTATCGTAAGCGTATTCATTGGGCCCGGACGGATCTCATCCGGGAAATTATAATTCGGCACTTCCATTCCAACCGACTGTAAAGGAGTAATGAATTCGTAAGACAGGCTATCGCCGTCCCGGTCATAGGCATTGACATTATGAATGAAACGTTGACCCACGCAGCCAATATCAATAGGGGGTTGTAAAAGAACCGGGGTGTCATTACATCCCTGGAATTGGGGGTTGGGGAAGGTGTAAGTGGTTTGGATATGAAACATGATCTGTTCCGAATTAGGGAAATTTACATTCAGGATGCCTCCGTTACGGTTCGGATCGGTCATGGAAATGACATAGGTAGAACGTGCCTCGTAGGTATGGACCCCTATGTAAACATTACGCTTAGTATCATTCTCTAAAAGTTCCCCCTGTAGGAAGCCGCCAGGCCCTGCGGGACCATTTGCCCGGTAAACCCAGATGCAGTCCCCGTCTCCCCAGCACAGTTGCAGCGAATCCCGGTCTGCCTGAACAGAACTGGCTTTGGTGTAAGTGGTGATGGTAGCCCTTACCGTTAAGCTTTGCGTGCAATCTCCGACCTGCTCCACGGAAATTTCTCCTGCCCGGTTGTGGGTCGCCAGGGCATGAAAGGTATTAAACGAGAAAATGATGAGGACCGATATTCGAAAGGCGAATAGGCGGGGTATTGGCAACATAGATTTCAAGCTTGACAATTCTTTCAACTAAGAACCTCAAAATACACAATCCGGTTCGAATGGTTTGTACTGCGGAGAACAAAACGTCAAATTCTTGCCCTAAGGCAGGAGTGTTTTGAAGATGGAAAAGGGCGTTGGAAAAATTATTTTTCTACGAAATGGTGCTGATTAGAGCTCTGTATGTTTTGACCCCTCCAAGGTTCCCTTAGAAATTACTACTACTAAAGTTTATCCGAATCCATAAGCTCCAGGCATTCCCTCAAGCACTCCCGCCAGTGGCGGATGCTAAACCCTTTCAGCGTTTCCCGGATCTTGCTCGTATCCAGAACACTGTAATTGGGCCGTTTGGCCGGAGTAGGATAATCTTTGGATAGTATGGGGTGGAGCTTACAGCTTATTCCCTTCTGTTCGAAAATGGCCTGGGCAAAGTCGTACCAACTGCACACACCGGAATTGGCAAAGTTATAGACCCCACCCGGGATCTGCCCGGATCGTTCTACACAACTTACTGCTAAGGTAGCAAGTTCGGCGGCATAAGTGGGCGCTCCGATCTGATCGTATATGACATTCAACTGGTCGCGTTCCCGTCCTAATCGAAGCATACTTTTTACAAAATTCCCGCCAAAGGCTGAATACACCCAGGAAGTACGGATGACGATAGAGGTAGGTGCTGTTGCCAGGATCAGTTCTTCGCCTTCCAGTTTAGTTTGGGCGTACACTCCCTTGGGGCTGGTCTCGTCGGTTTCTTTGAGGGGACGATTTTCCGCATTGTGATAGACGTAGTCAGAGGAGAAATGGATCAGGCGTGCACTGGCTTCTTTGCAGGCTTCAGCCAGGAACTTACTGGCCGTCTTGTTGACCTTAGTGGCAAGTTCTATTTCTTCCTCGGCCTTATCTACAGCAGTGTAGGCTGCGCAATTGATGCAGAATTCAATGGGGCGCGTCTTGAAAAATTCGACCACCGCCTCTTCATTGGTAATATCTAGCAGCATTCTGTCGGTAAAGGTCCATTCCAAGGCTGCTGTTCGTTTGGAGAGGAGCTGTAATTCTCGTCCGATCTGTCCGTTTGCTCCAGTGACTAAAACCATTTCGCATTTTATTTTCCAGGTTCAATTAATCGGTCCAGTGTTGACCGAAAGCCGGCCATTGTTGGTCTTTTTCGGAAAGGGTCAATTCCTCCGGATCAAGTCCCCAATCGATCTGAAGCTGAGGGTCGTTAAAAGCAATACCGCCCTCGTGTTCCCTGGAGTAAAAGTTGTCGCATTTGTAGAAGAATACTGCTGTGGGACTAAGGACCAGATAACCATGGGCAAACCCTCTGGGGACAAAAAGTTGCTTTTTGTTTTCCGCACTCAAACGAACACTGTACCACTGGCCATAGGTGGGGGAACCAGGGCGTATATCGACCGCAACATCAAGTACTTCTCCCTCCACGACCCTAACCAGCTTAGCCTGGGCCATCGGCCCTACTTGGTAATGCAGGCCGCGCAATACCCCGAAACCTGATTTAGCCTGGTTATCCTGAACGAAATTGGTATGGATCTGGTTATTCTCAAAGGTTTTAGCATTAAAGGATTCGAAAAAATAACCGCGTTCATCCTCAAAAACACGTGGTTCGAATAGCATTAAATCAGGAATGCCGGTTTCAGTGAACATGTAGGCTGGTATTTTGGGTTTTGGCAAAATCTACCTGGATAACGGCCCAAATATAGGGAATCAGGCCAATTCCGTACGGATTTGAACCTCCTTCCCTAAAACCACCGTTCAGAATTAATCCCAACCGCACAAAAAATGGTATTTTTATGCCTCTATGGCTGCGTAGTTCAAGGGATAGAATAAGAGTTTCCTAAACTTTAGATCCGGGTTCGAGTCCCGGCGCGGCCACTCCTCTCTTCCGGGAAAAATCGGTAACTCATCGGGAATTTTTAGTACGGGCGCAGGTAGCTATTTGACCTAATTTTGTTCTTGTAAGCCATTACTTAACAACAAAAATCAAATAGAGCTATGTTACGCCAATTGTTTTTCACTGCCCTGTTCACTACAATGCCCCTTTCCGTTACTTTCGCTCAGTCCAATGCTTCCATGGACAAGGGCACTATACTGGTTAAACTGGATCAAACCCCTGGTCAATTCCTGCAATCCAGTCTGGAGTTACCTGCCGGGGCTTATGTTTTCGAGATCGAAAACCATGAAGTAGGTAAAGACGTGGGCTTCTACCTACATGCCGAAGGCGAAAAGGCCCCCGTAAAAGGTAGTAATAAAGCCGGTTTGGTTTCCAACAACAGCAGTAGTAAAACCCAAACCGTAATGCTGGAGCCAGGAGTCTATAAATATTCCTGCCCCTTAAACCCTACACCGGAATATACCCTAGTGGTAAAAGAAAAGAATTAGGTTAAAAACTGACCAATTCGGATTTAGGATAAGTTCTGTATACTTTAAGGTAAACGGTTAAAAGCGTTTGCCTTTTTTGATTTGCCCTTGGATGTTTTTACTTTTCTACCTAAAACCACTACCTATGCGATTGCCTTTTCTCTTCTGCCTATGCGTCCCCTTCTTCCTCTTTGCGCAAACTGTGGAAACGCCTTCGACCAGTTCGGCAGTTGAGCTTCGACAAGATATAGGTTTAACCAGGACCGTCCTGACCTACCACCGACCTTCCATGCTGGGGCGTTCTGTGTTTGGAGAATTAATACCTTTTGGGGAAATATGGCGTACGGGGGCGAATGAGGCCACAACAATCAGTTTCGATCGGCCAGTAAATATTGGGGATCAGGATATTGCAGCCGGTACTTATAGTGTGTACACCATTCCTGGCCAGGAAACCTGGTTTTGGGTGCTCAACGGGGATACCAGTTTGTGGGGGGCAAGGGGGTATGATCCGGGCAAAGATGTGCTTCGGTTCCAGGCCAGGCCGCGCCAACTACCATTACCAAAGGAAACTATGGAGCTATATTGGACCGATATTTCTCATACCGATGCCAATTTGACCTTGGCCTGGGCAAATACACAGGTGCAGTTGCCCGTCCACTTTTTTACTACAGAGCAAGTACAAAAAAGTATTTCTGCGCATTTAAACAACTCTTCCAGTGGTTCGGATTTTTACCGGGCAGCCCGGTATTATCTGGACAATGACCTGGACCTGGATCAGGCTTTGGAATGGATGGAGCAACGAGTAGAACTGGAAGGAGAACAATTCGGCATCCTGCGGTATAAAGCCCTGATCGAAAAGAAACTGGGTAAGGAAGAACAGGCAGTAACCAGCATGCAACGATCCCTGGAAATGGCCAGGGAGGCAGACAATGAGCATTACGTACGAATGAACGAAAAAAGCCTGCAATCCTGGTCCGAAAAACCGTTCGCCCTGAGCGGTAGGGAGGTTGTTGACCGGAGTATACAATACCACGACACAACGGATAGTTGGCATTCCGGACGCTTTAAATTTACCTTGAATGAATCCAGACCGGGAGCCCCTTACCGGATCACTCAACTGGAGATTGATAATGGCAGGGATGCCTTCACTATGGAACGCATCCAGGGAAAAGAACACAGCTTCCGACATAGTGGCCCTGAAGGTTGTACCGTTTTGATCAATGGGGAAGAAATACCCTTTATAGAGGCTGAATCGATCGAAACTCTAAAATGCAGGGAGAATGGCCGCTATCGGAATTATTACACCTATGTCTGGGGACTCCCCATGAAATTGAAGGATCCCGGAACCATCATCGAACCTTCTGTAGTCCAGCGCGACTTTATGGGGAAATCCCTTCTGGAAGTAAAGGTAAATTATGAAGAAGGTGTAGGAACTGACGAATGGTATTTTTATTTCGATCCTGAATCTTTTGCTTTAAGGGGGTATAGGTTCTATCACGATCCTATCCTGGGCGATGGAGAATACATCTCCTTGGAGGGCGAGGCCGAAATCGGCAACCTCCGGCTCCCGGCAAAACGGTCCTGGTACCTTCATCAGGGAAACCGGTACCTCGGTACCGATGAGATCGTACCCTGGGATCTGCATTCGAAATAATGAGGTGCCTCTGTCTGGCTTAGGCAGGGGGCTGTAAAAAAGTACTTTCCCAGTTTACGGGTAAGCTATTCCTCTCAAACAAAAAAAACAAAATGAAAACCTACAACCATATCATCCTCGGAACCGGACAGGCGACCGGAACCTTACTCGGGAAATTGATCCCTACCGGCGAATCCATTGCTGTGATCGAAGGTCATAATGTTGGCGGCAGCTGTGTGAACTATGGCTGTACCCCCACCAAAACCCTGGTCGCTGCGGCTAAAGCCATCCATCAGGCCCGGCGTGGAGATTTCTTCGGATTCTCCACCGGGACAGTAAAATTGGACTTCGCACGGGTGCGCGAAAGAATGAACGAAATTCGAAATGGTGCCAGCAACGGCCTGACGGAATGGATAGAGAGCACCGAAAATGTCGACCTGATACGAGCCTGGGGGAGCTTCAGCGGCCCCAGAACCATTCAAATCAGCGATAGGGAAATTCAGGGAGAGCAGATTTATATCAACGTCGGGACCCATGCCTTCATTCCTCCCATCGAGGGGATCCAGGAGGTGCCCCATCTGGATAGCGAAGGCTTATTGGCCCTGGAAACCCTGCCGAAGCACTTGCTGATCATTGGTGGAGGGTATGTCGGAGTTGAATTTGCTCAAGTATTTCGCCGCTTTGGCTCGCAGGTGAGTTTGATCCAGGCAACTGATCAGTTAATGCCCAGGGAGGATAAGGATGTAGCAGATGCAATTCAGGCTTTCCTGGAAGAGGAAGGTATTGCAGTTCACTTGAATGCCAAAGCCAAGCTGATCAGTCAGAAGGGGCGTGAACTTCAAATTGAAATAAATAAGGCAGGGCAAATGGACATCATAAGCGGTTCGCATTTGCTGGTCGCCACAGGGCGCAGGCCCAATACAAAGGGTTTAAATCTCGAAGCTGCCGGTATTCAATATAACGAACGGGGTTATATCGAAATCGATGATTATTGCTGTACCAATGTGGAGGGCGTTTTCGCCCTTGGTGATGTTAACGGCCATGGGGCATTTACGCATACTTCCGTAAACGATGCCGAGGTAGTCTTGGATCATTTATTTGAGGGGAGTAGAAAAGTTTCCGATCGAATACCTGTTTACGGTCTTTTTACGGATCCACCTCTGGGAAGGGTAGGGATGAGCGAAAAGGACGCCCTTGCCTCCGGGCGGAATATTTTGAAGTCTACCATGCCAATGAGTAAAATTTCCAGGGCCAAGGAAATGGGCGAAACAAAGGGCTTCGCCAAGTTATTGGTAGATGCGGATTCCGATCATATTCTGGGGGCCGCCATTTTAGGGCCCGGAGGGGACGAGATCATCAACATGTTTGCAGCAATTATGCACAGCAATATTCAATGTCGAAACTACCGGCAGGTGGTGCTGGTGCACCCTACGGTTTCGGAATTAATGCCCTTTGTGCTGGATAGCCTGGAGCCGGTCCATTAGGCCTCGACTCTCTAAGGAGGAGCGTTTTATTGATCAAATCGATAGGCTTCCTTTACCAGTGTGGATACCTGTTCATAGGGTAAAGCGATTTCAGTGGGCCCCATAGCATAAGGTCCAATCTCATAGATATTGTAAATGAATCGAAGGGAATCCGGACCATAGGTGAAGTTCTCGCTTAACTTGAATATATTGTCTTCAAACCAGAAGCCGGCTTCCTCAAGTTTGGCATCCGTTGATAAGCCTTTTTCGACACGGAACTCTTTTTCAACTATTCCTGTAAGTTGCTCCTTCCCTTCTTCGGTAAGCAGGTTATCCAGTTCTAATAATCGGACGGGATCAGTTTCGAATAACAAGCCAGCTTGGAAATAATTGCCATGTGCACCACCGGTATAGCTGTAGTTGTTGACCAGGAGCCCCAGCAATTGTTCGTTGTTGAGATAGGTCTCCACCGTTTGATCAATATTCCAGCGGTTTACGAATTCCGGATTCTCTTCTTGTACGGATTGGTAATCCTGGATAATACGGTCAGCCAACTGTTGGAAAGTGTGGGGGGTAGTATCGCCATCGTAAGTAAGCTCTAATACCGCTTGGTGAACCTCATTCGCAAGGGAGGGAGGAGTGGGAGATTTTATTTCGGGGTATTGGATGGAAACCCAAAGGCAGGTATCCTTTTGATCCGGACAAAGTAGACTTCGTTCAACCGAAAGTATCTCAATTGCTATGGTCTTGGGGGCCTGCTCCTCCTGATCCGTAGATCCGGTACAGGCGGATAATGAAAGCAGCACCAAGGCTAGAGTTAATCTCATGAATTAAGTTTTGTTGGTAAAATTAAGATTACCCTTATAATAATCCTTTACCAAAAATCCTAATTAGTCCTTCATGAACAAATATTTTTTTTAAAAAGTTGTAATTTGAGAGAGTGAACGCTCGCAATTGCCCGGGCAGCAGAATGGGTCCAAGTGGTCATTACAGGAAAAAGAAAGCAGCTCCTCTTATTTTTGCTTTTTTGTGGGTTTACCCTGTTTGGGAATTCTACTGATAGCACCAGTCTGCGCCCAGGAGTTGGAAAGCGGTCTGGAAAGGGTACAACGGCTTTCCAATGAGGACCCTGCTGTAGCCCGGGAAGAGATTAAAGGACTGTTCAGATTGGCACAAAGGCTCGAAGATAGTACCAGCCTGGCCAATTGCCAGAATCTCCTCGGAGCCATATACATCAGTCAAAGCAAGTATGATTCTGTCCGTTTCACCCTCCAAAAGGCACTGGAGTTGTCTTTGCGCACTGAGCTCCTGGCTCAGGAAGCCTATTCCCTGTATTTACTGGGTACGCTTTACTGGTATCTGGAGGATTTCGAATTGATGTTAAGTTATACCAAAGAGGTACAGGCCGTCTTACCGCCCGGAGAAGACCCCACTCTACAGTTGAAAATATATAACCAGATGGGTAATGCCCTTTCTTCCAACGGGATGCCGGATTCTGCAAAAACCTAATTATTCGAAAATGCTGCCCTTGGCGCAGGAGACAGAAAACTTTGAAATGCTGGCCAGCAGCTACATCAACCTGGTAGTTTTATATGGTATGGCCCAGGATTTCGAAAAAAGCCTTGTGTATTACGAACAGGCTTTGCAAACCTTTCAATTGGAGAATAGCCGTTTAGGCATTTTTTACAGTCTGGTCAATATTGGGGGCTTACATAACCAGATGGGAGCATACGATAAATCCCTTTCTTATTTTTATCGGGCTCTTCTGATGATGGATACCATGCAGCTGTTGAGTGAGTATGCCTGGCTAATGGAGCATTTTTCAGAAACCTACCAGGGCAAAGGGCAGGCAGATAGTGCACTAAAATACGCCTTACTCCATTTCGAACTTAAGGACAGCATTTTCGAAAAAGAAAAACTCGAAAATGTAGCCGCCCTGGAAAATGACTATTTAAACCAACAGCGGATGGCTGAATTAGAGCAAAAAGCGGCTCTGGAAACCAGCCGGCGGAGGTTCTGGTATTTGGATTATCAGGTCTGGTGCTCCTGCTGGGCAGCCTGGCCTATATTTTCTTTATTCGAAATCAAAAAGGGAAATTGAAAAGCTTGTTGATGCAACAAGAACAGGATCGCCTTAAGGAAATGCACCAAACTCAGGTGAACAATAATCAGGATCTGAACCGCTCTCTTAGGGTGAGCCAGCAAGAACTTTCCGTTACTGCTCTACACCTTCTGCAACAAAATGAACTCTTGGAAAAACTGAATCAGGAGCTAAGCGCATTGAAGCAGGAAGGGGATGCAAAAAAGGTACGGGAGAAAATTGGTGAAATAAACAAACAGATTGCCGCTCACACCAATAGTGAAGCCACCTGGGGGTATGTCAAACAGCAATTCGAACAAATCCATCCCGACTTTTTTGAACACCTTTTGGAACTAAATCCCGATCTTAGTCCTAAAGATCTTCGCCTGAGCACATATCTCCGGATGAATATGAGCACCAAGGAGATCGCCCGCATGACGAATTACTCTGTTCGGGGAGTGGAATCCATGCGCTACCGGTTGCGAAAGAAATTAAATATTCCCTCCGAGACCGACCTCAATATTTGGATGATACAGCAGTAAAAAGCCTTTGCAGTAGCCTCTTACCCTGTTTGCAGTAGTGCTGAAGTAGTCTTTTCCCGGGTTTTCTCTAAGTTTTAAAGCTTTTTTGCAGTATAAGATCTTTGTCTGAAATACCTCATATGTTTGGCGAGGAAGGGAACGCCTCGCTAAATTTTTCTACCCTCTAAATCATTCCTTTTTGCATCTCCCCATTCTTCTTTTCCCCCTTATCCTGACTGTTCTTTTCCAGGCTTTTGCCTTCGGGCAAATTAACCTTTGGAAAGAAAAAAAGGCTGAGGACGAAGCATCGAGTTTGATCGTAAGCAGAGTACTTGAACTGGATAGACCGCCCGGTGGAATTGCCTATGATTCAGAGCAAGATCTATTTTATATCTATGGTCAAAACGGGCTCACGTTTGAATGTATTAAATCCAATGGCACAAAGCCGGAGTGGGGCTCTATTCCTTACGAAACCGGTTATTTATCAGAGGAAGACCAAGCCAGGCGAGCAACTGCTACAACTTCCCTGGGCCTAGATTTTAACCATGGAGCCGTAACGCTTGGAAAGACTAAAGTTCCGAAGAATAGTTTATTGGTTTTTAACGGGATGGAGTCGGAAGGAGAAATAACGGCCGTTGACAAAAGGTCTGGCCGGGTTCTTGCGAGCTTGAATATTGAGCGGGGCCGATATTCAGGTGGTGTTTAGATGCAAAAGCGAAATTCCTTTTTTATAGAAGGGGCTACAAATAGCATCCTGGAGATTGATCCTCGCTCCGGGAAGGTGAAAAATAAATTCAGTATCAATATTGAGGGGAACCGGGACCTCAATATTTTTGGTGGTACCATTGAAGTTGAAGAGACAACAAAAACGCTTTATGTAGCTACCAATGGACCGGAGGTTATACGCGTGTTTACCTTTAAGGGGGATTGGGTCAGGGATTATGACCTGAGTGATTTTCTGGAAAATCGGCCAAGCCTGAAGACCATCCAAGGGTTGACCTTTGATGATCAGGGTGATTTGTGGGTGGCCTTTAGTTCGAATCCCTTTTTAGCCTGCCTTAGATTTGATCCCTAATTGTTCAAATTAGCAGAGAACTTACTGATCAGAATGCCGATCAGGACCACAGAATAAAACTGATTAGCTACAGCGAATAGAGCCAATACCAATTTGGTGTGGTAGCTTTTGGGGGTAATATCTCCAAATCCTATGGTGGTGACCGCTATAGTACTGAAGTACACCAGGTCCATATAAACGGTAGAAGAGTTAGAGCTATCGATATTACTGAATGCGTCAGGGATGGCATAGTACAAACTCATGCACAAAAAACGCAAACTTCTATCATCAGAAAGGTACCGCAGGCAGCTTCGGAGATCAAGTCTATATTAATGTAACTGGGGCGAACCAGGAACTGAAGGATCTCGATAAAAATAAAGCCGAAGAATAGGCAATAGGCTGCGCAAAGAACAACCTTAAAGTTGGGGAAATGCTGAAAAAAGGAAAAACGATCGGCAAAATCATAACTAAGCCAAAAAGGAAATTTTTTATACGCTGTTTCAACCGTTCCTTATCATCAAACACCCCTACGCTTGCCAGCCCCAGCATTAGCATATTGGCAGGCCAAATATACCGCTGGTAAAGGCCCATGTCGTTGATGAATACCCCGATATACAGATCGATGATCCAAGCAAGAAGAAGGCCTTCGTACTTGTACCTCCTCACCAATGTCAAGGTGTGTTTGAAGACCATGTGGCCATTATTTTTTTCGAAAGAAGACCCCAATGGGAACACCTGTAAAATCAAAATGCTTGCGCAATTGGTTCTCCAGAAAATTTTTGTAATTGTCCTTCACGTGCTTGGGGTGGTTACAAAAGAAAGCAAAGGCCGGGAAATAGGTGGGTAGCTGGCTTACGTATTTAATTTTAATAAGTCGACCCCGGTGTGCAGGGGGTGGGTTTTTGGCTATAATTTCGAGGAGCACTTCATTCAATTCTGAAGTCTTGATCTTGCGGTTGCGGTTCTCATAAACCTGGAGAGCTACTTCAATTCCTTTGAAGATGCGGGTTTTCTCCAAAGCGGAAACAAAAACAATTGGAACGTCCGTAAAAGGGGCGATCTTTTCCCGCATAGTTTTTTCGAAATCGCGGGCCGTATTCGTTTCTTTTTCGACCAGGTCCCATTTGTTAACCAATAAGACGATGCCCTTATTTCGTTTTTGGGCGAGCCGGAAAATACTCATGTCCTGAGCTTCAATACTCGTTTGGGCATCGATCATTAACAGGCAAACATCGGCTTCCTCGATCGCTCGTATCGCCCGCATCACAGAATAAAACTCTAGGTTTTCGTGCACCTTGGCTTTTTTTCGAATACCGGCCGTATCGACAATAATGAATTCCTTATCGAATTTCTTATAGACACTGTGAATGGAATCGCGGGTGGTACCGGCCACATCCGTTACGATATTGCGTTCTTCCCCAAGTAGCGCATTGGTAAGGGAGGATTTCCCAACATTGGGTTGGCCTACAATAGCGAACTTGGGCAGTTCGGTTTCCAGTTGCTCGGGTTCCTCGGGTAGCTTTTCCGTGATGGCGTCCAGGAGGTCACCGGTACCACTTCCTGTAAGCGAAGAAAGAAAATAGGTTTCTTCAAAACCAAGGCTCCAGAATTCATTGGCCTCAAAAACCCGTTGGCTATTGTCTGCTTTGTTTACCGCCAGTATGACGGGTTTGTCGGTTTTTCGTAGCAGGCTGGCTACTTCTTCATCCAGGTCGGTGATCCCCGTGGTGACATCCGTCAGGAATACCAGTACATTAGCTTCCTGGATGGCAATTTGTACCTGTGAACGGATGGCGGCTTCAAAAACATCATCGGAATGCTGGACAAACCCTCCGGTATCCACAACTGTGAATTCCATTCCGTTCCAGGTAGTGTTTCCGTATTGCCGGTCTCGGGTTACTCCACTGATATCATCAATAATAGCTTGCCTTTCGCCAATAAGCCGGTTATAAAGGGTGGACTTCCCTACGTTCGGTCGCCCGACAATCGCCACTATGCTACTCATGGAGATTTGATTTTCGGGCGAAGATACGAAAATTAGTAGCGGAGGGTGAAGCAATAGTTGAGGGAGCCCCATTGATCATTTCCGATGTCATTAGTTGCAGAGGAGCTGTATCCAAACGGTTGGGTATGTTTGAATAATTTTTTTCTTATGTTGCAAATGTTTAGTTGTAAACATCAAATTCTTCGTTCAGCTTTTGCATTTTGGCTTCGTCTTTGAAAGCTTCCTCGGGGAGTTGGGACAATCGTTCCAGGTACCGATCGAATTGCCCGTCCTTGAAAATGGTGAGCATCCTTCCACCGGCTTTGCACCTCGCCTCATGCCATATATTCGGGGGGACTGTTATGGTATCTCCGGGTTTTAGTATAATGCTTTGGTCATCGAAAAGGAGTTCCAATTCTCCTTCCAACATGTAAAAGACCTCTGTCATGACTTTGTGATGATGCCGGGCCAGATGAAAACCGGGCTTAAGGGTGTCTTCTACCATACCAAGTGCTCCATTAGTCTGATCAGAAGAAACCTTCACAAAACAATGGTCCTGGCTGTAATTGTAATTGGGACCTGCTCCGGCCTTTACAAGGGTTGCTTGGTTCATTTGGTATTGAACTGAAGGGATTAAACGACTTCCTAAAATTAAGAAGAAATATAACGAACAGGTTAAAAGATTGGTGCCTGTCTGGTATCGATTATTCGTTATAAGGGGCAATAGAAGTCCAAACCCCTAATTCATTAATATCCCAAATGTTTCAATTGTTGATCATCATCCCGCCAGTTTTCTTTTATTTTTACGTGGAGTTCGAGAAAGACCTTTTGCTCCAGCCAGGTTTCAATATCCTTTCTGGCTTCGCTGCCCAGTTTTTTTATGGCGCTCCCTCCCTTGCCGATGAGGATGGCCTTTTGGGTTCGGCGACCGACAAAGATGATCGCACTTATCCGGATCAGGTCCTCCCCGCTTTTAGTTTTACCTTCTTTGAAGGATTCGATGATGACTTCTGTGAAATAAGGGATTTCCTGTTGAAAGTTCAGAAGTATCTTCTCCCGTATGATCTCTGCGACGAAGAAACGTTCCGGCCGGTCGGTTAGTTGATCCTTTGGGTAATAGGCAGGACCATCGGGAAGATACTCCAGGATTCTATCAAGCAATACATCGGTTCCCTTCTTTTGAAGAGCGGAGATGGGAAGTTGTTCGGCGAACTGCAAGCGCTGGTTCCAGGCTTGGAGTAATTCAAGGGTTTGTTGGGCAGGGATGAGATCTGTTTTGTTAAGTACCAGGAAAAAGGGGGCTTCGACTTTTTTTAACCGTTCCAGCAGCGGGTCGTCTTCATCATATTTTTCCTTAATATCTGTAACAAATAGCATAAGGTCGGCATCCTCAAAGGCGGAGTGAGCAAAGTTGTTCATGCTTTCCTGCATTTTGTAGGCAGGATCACGAATGAGACCCGGGGTGTCGGAAAAGACTATTTGGTAGTTTTCTTCGCTGACAATTCCGATGATTCGGTGTCGGGTCGTTTGTGGTTTATTGGTTATGATGGACATACGCTCCCCCACCAAAGCATTCATGAGGGTCGACTTACCGACATTTGGGCGGCCAATGATGTTGACAAAGCCTGATTTGTGAGGATTTTGCGGCAAAGGATTTTGGTTTATTTAAGTGCAAGGAACCTATAGGTGCCTGGCACTTATAGGTGCAAGGCACCTAATGCGGAAAAAAATAAATAAATCCAAATTTTCAGCCTTGAATTTGAAATTCAACCTTATCCATGTAAGCGCATCACTTCCCCATTGACTAGCACTTCCAGGACGGTAATGATGTTTTTGGGTTTGTGGGGGCGCCAGTTGATATCGTTGTATGCTGGCCCAAAATGGACAAAATGGTGAAGCTGAGTATCTTTCATTTCTTCGGCTACGTGATCCAGGGTATTGATAAAACAGATCCATCCTTCCTGGTCGCGAATGTCCTCTAACCATTCTTCATAGTAGCAGTCATCACTCCCATGAAAGTTCAATACGTTCTCGCAGATGATGGCGAATTTATAGATTCCCCGTCCAACCATTTCATCGATTACCTCTCGTTTAAGGTACATAATATCGTTGGAGAGGCAATCATTCCATTCCCCGATCAATTCGATAATGGCGAATGCCTGTTCGTAATCTGCGAATAAAACCTTCAGGTAAAGGGTCTGAGAACCAAACTCATCCCATTGGGGGTGAATGAAGAAGTTGTATACCTTATTCGAAAAACTGAATTCACTGTACTCCCGGCCGAAAAAAGGAGACCGTTCGTCTTCTGCCGCTACATAATTTTCCCGCCACCGGTAAAAGGGTTCAATATCGTGCATGAAAATAAACGTTCTATTACTATATTCGAACAAGCCTTACAAATAAAGGTTTTTTGAAGCCCTTAATCAAGGACTTAACTTTTCCGGACCAACCTTTAACACATCCTTCAAAGCACCTTCTTAAATTAGGAGCCCTAATTTTTTATGTTCAAGATCGTCATCACAGGACCTGAATCCAGCGGAAAAACTACCCTTGCCCGCGCCCTGGCCGAGCATTTTCAATGTCCCATCGCTCCCGAATTTGCACGGGATTTTCTAGCTCAACTGCCCCGACCCTACCAAATGGAGGACCTGCCCCTCATCGCTCAGGGGCAACTGGCTATTCAGCGCAGTCTTGCCAGGAGTGCAAAAGAATGGCTTATTTGCGATACCGGTATGATCGTCTTAAGGGTTTGGTCCCGCTACAAATTTGGGAAATTAGTGCCAGGCCTGGACGTGGCACCAAAACGGGATGGAACAGACCTTTACCTGCTGTGCCACCCCAATATGCCCTGGGAGCCGGATCCCCTTCGCGAACATCCGGACGAACGAGAGCAATTACTGGCTCTATACCTGCAGGAATTGCAATCCCTTCGCTTGCCTTATGCAGAAATAACGGCAAAATCGAAGGAGGAACGCTTAACCCAGGCCATTCAAATAATCTCCTCCTTTTTTTCCGATAGAACTTAATCTCCGATTTATCGTTACTTTTGCTGAATCCACTCATGGGGTGCCGATGATTGCATGAGAGATTAGTATTAGGCGATAATTGAAAACTGATTTTTGGCCGGTGGTCGAAAAGCTAAAATCACCCATCACCTTTCACTCTTCCCTTAGGAATGAATCGTCGGCTGAGATCATACCCTTTGAACCTGCCCGGGTAATGCCGGGAAGGGAAGGTGAGTACCTTCGGTATGTTGGAATGTGCAGGTGAGAGCTCTTTCGCCCGCCGTTCGGTGGAAAAAGCTGCCCAAGCCCCTCGGGCAGAATTGACTTAGCATAAAGATGAAATATTATGATCAACACCAAGCTAAAGAGCGTGGTATTGAAGGTCTTTCTTTTCGCAGTTCTTTTTACTGCTCAGGAAATCCATGGACAATGCGTGGTCCATGGGCGGATCACCGATCAACAAGACAATCCGTTGGAAGGGGCGGCCATTATGGTCCGGGCCCATTCTTTGGGTACAGCTACTGATGAAAAGGGGCGCTTCCAACTTGAACTGGAGGTGGGAAAAACCTACCAACTGGAAGTTTCTTACCTGGGCTTCGATACCCAGGTTCAAACTATCAGATTAAAGGAAAACTGTAATCATTCCGATTTTTCCTTCGCTCTTAGGGAAAAAGGAATGGACCTGCAATCACTGACGGTCTCAGCTACAAGAGCAGATGAACGTACCCCCATGACTTTTACCAACCTGTCCAAGCAGGCACTTGAAAAGCGCAACCTGGGATTGGATGTTCCCTTTTTGTTGCGGTGGACCCCTTCGGCAGTGGTGACCTCTGATGCCGGGGCCGGGGTAGGGTATACCGGTATCCGTATCCGCGGTACGGACCCCACCCGGATCAATGTGACCATAAACGGTATCCCGATAAATGATGCCGAATCTCAGGGGGTTTTCTGGGTCAATATGCCGGATTTTATGTCTTCTGTAAAGGATGTACAGATTCAACGCGGGGTAGGAAGTTCGACCAACGGAGCGGGGGCCTTTGGAGCAACACTGAATCTCAATACCGGATCACCTCCAGGTACCCCACTTGCAAGGAGTAGCGCTTCTGTCGGTTCCTTTAACACCTTCAAACGAAATGTCCAATTCGGAACCGGGTTGATCGAAGACCGGTTTTCGGTGGAAGGTCGTTTATCCAGGATAACTTCTGATGGGTATATCGACAGGGCTACCTCCGACCTGGATTCCTGGTATATCGCTGCGGCTATGCAAAACCCAAAGAATGTAATTCGGTTCAACACCTTTTCCGGTCATGAGGTCACTTACCAGGCCTGGTATGGAGTCTCTACCGACCTGTTGGATGATCGCGAAACACGAACATTCAATCCTGCCGGAACTGAAAAAAACGGAGAACCGTATGAAAATGAAGTGGATGATTACCGGCAGACTCATTACCAATTGCACTTCTCTCAGACGATTAGTCCCACGGTAAATGGAAATATTTCTCTGCATTACACGCAGGGAGCAGGTTTTTTCGAACAATATAAGGCAGATCAAAATTTCGAGGATTATGGCCTGGCCCCGGTAATGGTGGAGGATTCCCTTCTTACTCCCGATCTGGTTCGTCGATTATGGTTGGACAATGACTTCTATGGGGCGGTGTACAATGTAAATTTCAATAAAAAGCGTTGGGCACTTACCCTGGGAGGTGGGATGCATATTTACGAAGGGAAGCATTTCGGGGAAGTCATCTGGGCGGAGGTGGCCAGCGACCTGGAGCCCGGAGACCGTTACTACGAGAACGATGCCCGCAAGGGAGATTTCAATATTTTTTCGAAAGTCAACTATGACCTTGAAGCAGACCTAAATGCCTACCTGGATCTGCAATACCGGCGGGTTGATTATGACTTTCTCGGAAACGATCTGAACGGAACGGACGTGGAGCAATGCGACCAACTTCATTTTTTCAACCCAAAGATAGGTTTGCTTTGGCAGATTCACCCCAATACCCAGGCCTACGCTTCCTTCGCCATTGCCAACAGGGAGCCAAACCGCAATGACTATGTCGAATCGACTCCGGCCAGTCGACCCCGGCCCGAAACCCTTTATAACACGGAAGTTGGCTTTCGCTGGACAGGTGGCCGTGCGGCACTCGAGATCAATGCTTATCACATGTATTACCGGGACCAACTGGCCTTGAACGGTCAGGTGAACGATGTGGGGGCCTACACCAGGGTTAATATTGACGACAGTTACCGACTGGGCCTGGAGTTTTCTGGTGGATGGCAACTCAATGACCTCCTACGAATAGATGGAAACGCAACATTCAGTCGAAATAAGGTAGATCGGTTCCTAGAGTTTGTGGATCAATATGATGAGCAATTTAACTATATCGGCCAAACAGCAGTGGAACATGAAAATACAGACCTTTCCTTTTCTCCAAATGTTATTACAGCGATTGGCCTGACTTATGAACCCTTCAAAAAAGCAGGTTGGTTCAAAAAGCAGGATCTGGGCCTAGAACTTCAGGCCAAATACGTCAGTCGCCAGTTCATTGATAATACTTCCGATCTGGAAAATAGTATAGACCCTTATAGCTTTACTGATCTACGGATTGCCTATGGGATCGATGCGGGTTTTCTGAAACGGATCGAATTAACCTTTTTGGTGCAGAATCTGTTCGATGGCCTTTATGAAACCAATGCCTATTCCTACCGCTATGAATTTGGGGGTAGCACGCTGGTGGATCAGGCATTTTTTCCTCAGGCCACACGAAATTTTTTGCTGGGCTTGACGATTGACTTATAAAAGGTGTTCGTTGATCATAGGTCAAAAGAGCGCCAGGTAATGGAAAAGGTTCTGGAGCGAAGCCTTCCCGATAGAAAGGCCACTACCTTTTCGGCAGCCGGGAACCATCGCCGGGAAGCTGAATTTCGGATTTTGAGGAAGAATTTCGAATGAGCTTTATGCGCCTGGATGCCGTTTTTCTAAACTTTCGAGGGCTTGTGACTAAACATTTACCGGACTTTGCCCGCTTCCCCAGTTGGAGTCTGAAACAAGTACCCCTGACCTTTGACCTTAAAGGTTTGGGGGGCTCCAAGCCTGATCGCTAAAAGTTTCGGGTAACCCCAAAGCGGAATTGCCAGGGGGATACGATAAATCTGTCGTCTTGATTTATGTTGTACAGGATCAACATTTCAAATCGGTTCAGGCCCGTAGCGGCACTGTATCCACCGCCTACGAAAAAATTATTAAACCTGGCCCTGATAACTTCAATTTCATCGAATCCCGTCGTAATGATGGCTTCATTGGCATACTCATATTCGAAGTGGGTGAAAATATCCGGAGTGATCTTTAAACGGGTGAAGGCGCCAATCCCCCAGGTGATTGGTTGAGCACTATCCCTCTGCCCGCTGAAGGTGGTAGCGGTATAAAAATTAGCCAGAAGAGAAAATCTTGGCCCGGCTGACCAGGAATTTGTAAATTTGTAGCCTGCCATGGGGGATAACCCCAATTGGAAGAGGGAAATATTGTTTCCTCCGGAAAAACCCAACTGAAACCCACCCCCATACCACAGCCGTTGTTCGAAAGGTAAAAGAGAAAGGTCACTACCTCGTTGTGCTTCCAGGGAAAGGGCACCCAGACCCAACATAAAAAGGAGAATTAGTCGTTTTGTCATTGTTTGAATGCATTTTGAGGGAAAAATAAAGGTTTCCGCTCGAAAGTATTTAAAAAATAGAATCAGGCGTTTCAAAATGGCAAAGTACTTTGATAACGCCAAATAATCCCAACGCAATATCCCACTGATGAAGCGTATCATAATCCCATGGATACTCCTTTTGGCGTTTAGCCGACTTGGAGCTCAAAATTGCGAACTGGAGACCGGTTTGCCCATGCCTCCCAATCAAACAGTGAGCTATTCCCTGGAGGTCTTTGATATCATTAACGATGACCTTTCTGATCCTGGCCAGGGGGTATGCAGGGTTCGTATTAACTTCCGACATGCTAAAATATCGAACCTGGAGATGTGGCTGCAAGCTCCCAATGGTACCGAAATTCAATTGATGGGGCCTAATGCGATCGGTGGTACAGAGACATTTCCCTTTCAACTCTACAATGTGGAGTTTGTTCCCGGGGCCATGACGCCCTTGCCGGACCCAGGAAATCCCCTCCGCTGGGAAAATTCCCTGGGCCTTTTTTTTAGTGGTGGGGCCCTGAATGGTTCCTACTGGCCCTATTCCGGTGATCTCGAAGATTTTAACTCAGGCCCGGTCAACGGAACCTGGCAGTTACGGGTTCGAACAGACCCCACTACGGCAATCATTGGAGCGGCCAATGTGATCAATGCCATTAAAATTGAATTCTGCGATCCTTTGGGAGAAAATTGCTGCTTTGCCGAGGCCGGTCGCTTGACGAATACCACTTCGATCAGGCTGTGCGAAGGAGACCCGGGCTTGCAGATTCAACCCATGCAATCCTTTCCCGGACAGGCACCCGATCCCGAAGATTATAATTATACCTGGGCTATTGGAAGGGATACTATCCTGATCGCCTATGACACTTTCCCGGATCTAACCACCTTGCCTCCTGGTAATTACCAGATATGTGGCTTGTCTTTTGCCCGCGAAGACAGTATGAACCTATCCCTCCCGGATGGAGTACTGCGATTGGATAGCCTGCGCCGACAATTGACCGACCCGCTTCCGCCTTTTTGTGGGATGATGATGGATACCTGCCTGACCATTACGATTTATGACATTCCAGACACCGCACGGCTCAATGAGCGCATTTGCGGCGGGGATACATTAACTGTTGGGGATAGTACTTTTTTTGAAACCGGGGAGTATATCATTCCGCTACAAACCGCCCAGGGCTGTGATAGTATCGTGGCCTTATCCCTCTTTGTCGATCCTATTCCGGTCGAAAATTTATTGGAAACCATCTGCAGTGGAGATACCTTTGAGATCGGTAATTCGGCTTATTCAACTACAGGTATATACCAAGATACCCTTACCAATCCGGTAACGGGCTGTGATAGTATCATCAATCTAAATCTTACGGTACTTGAGCCCATTCGCGATACGCTTTCCGTTGTACAATGTCCCGGTCCCGGTTTTACAATTGGGGACAGTACCTTCTTCGAAAGTGGAACCTATGAAGTACCTCTGCAAACGTTCGATGGCTGCGACAGCATTGTCACCCTGGAATTAATGGTATTACGCCCTGAGCCGGTAGTTAGTGGGGTACAGGACATCACCTGTACCCAGCCAATAGTTAATTTGGATGGATCGGCCTCTTCGCCGGTTGGACAGGTAAGTTTTCGGTGGGAGGCGGATGGCGGCTCGATCATCGGTTCAGGCCCCACCCTTGAAGTGACCGATCCCGGGCGGTATTTCCTACAGATTGGACAAACCGTGGATACAGTAAGTTGCGCACAGCGCTCCAGCCCCATAGATATCGGATTGGATACCATTTCTCCTGTGGCTGATATTGCTCCCCCAGAGGTGCTCACTTGCCAGATCACTACCCTTACACTGGATGGAAGCGGCAGTAGCAGCGGTCTGGGCTTCTCCTACGAATGGACTACGCCGGATGGTCAGATCCAGGGCCCCACGGATCAGGAACAAGCAGAGGTAACTACTCCTGGAAGGTATACCCTTCAGGTGCAGGAACTGGCAAATGGTTGTACTTCAACGGCAAGTGTGGAGGTATTGCAGGATGCCGACCTGCCAGTTGTCGACGCAGGTATGGATACTGCCTTCAACTGTCTTTCGAATAGCCTTTTGTTGGACGGTAGTGGCTCCGATCAGGGGGCTGATTTGGACTACCAATGGAACGCTGTCAATGGCAGCCCCATTATAAACCCCACCACTTTGACTCCAACAGTCACTCAAGCAGATATTTACCGCTTGGAAATATTCGATCGACAAAGTGGCTGTCGGGCAGCCGATAGTGTCTGGGTGTGGCCGGATACCACTAGCCCGGTGGCTGAACTGCTGTATATCGATTCGGTTCTGACCTGTGGGCGCCCCGCTATAATCCTTAGGGTTGGCCCTTCCTTCAGTGGTAATCCTTCCTGGCTGTTCAATGGACAAGCGACCGGCAATGCAGATACCCTGCGTGCCGTTCAAGCAGGTCTTTATGGATTGATAGCTACTCATCCCGTTTTTTCCTGCAGTGATACAGCTACCGTAACTATTGGGGAGGACTTCCAGGCTCCTGTGGCTACAACGGTTCTTCCGGATACCTTAAGTTGTATTCAGACCTCCGTATCCATCTCAGGGAACGGGTCTTCTTCTGGTCCGGACATACGCTATTTGTGGACCAATGTCAATGGAGATACCATTAGTGAGGATTTAACGACCTCAGTCAGCCAGCCGGGTACTTATTTTTTTGAAGTTATCGATTTAGCCAATGCTTGTTCGGCAGTGGCTGCCTCCACGGTATTCGAGACTGCCCAACTGCCCAGTACTCGGTTTGGGAATCGCTTCTTTCCCTGCGAAGGGAATTCCCTCTGGCTAGACGCCTTCGTGGACCCCGCAGGTGAACCCTATGCCTACACCTGGTCAGGAGCCGATATCCTGAGTAGGACTGATAGCAGTGCAGTTCTGGTTGGGCAGCCAGGGATCTATCAACTGGAAGTGGAAAACCTGCGGACGGGTTGCCGGCAATCCCTTCCGGCAGAAGTGGTCGAGTCCAGTTGCGGAGCCTGTTTTGTCATTGATCCACCTGATACGATCACCTGTGATCGACCGGAGGTAGAACTTACCACTACCTTTTGTGAAAACTGCCTGGCTTGTACCTACAGCTGGAGCACACTGGAGGGAGACTTTTCCAGTCCGATAGACGGGCCGGAAGTTGTGGTTCAGGCTCCCGGGCGCTATACCTTACTGGTTGTAGATAGTTCCGGGGTGCCTGTTAGCCAAACGGTGGAGGTTTTTGCGGATAGGGGTATTCCCGTAGCGGATGCCGGTCCGGATCAGGTGTTAAACTGCCGGGATACCCTGATCACCCTTGGAGGATCGGGAATCCCTGCCGGTCCGGAATTCCAGTATCGTTGGCGGTCACTGCAGGGGGGACCCTTAGCGGATGATGACCAGCCCTTTGTACAAACGGAAGCTCCCGGACTTTATGAGTTAACAGTACTTAATATCAATAATGGATGCCTGGAGGCGGATACCGTTCTGGTCGAAGAAGATATTGTTGTTCCCTTTGTCGAGGCAGGGCCTGACCAAACCATCAGTTGCGCACAACCCCAGGTAAACATGGAGGGAGGGTTAAGCGAACAGGGTGCTGACTTGCAACTGCGGTGGGAGGCAACGGAAGGAGGTAATATCCTTAGTGGGAGAGCAGGCCCTAGCCCTCTGGTAGGAGCCGGAGGGGTTTACCGACTGACGGTTTCCAATGTCCGCAACTATTGTCAGGCTACTGATTCTGCCTTCGTAGAAGTGGCGGATGCTCTTCCAACCATTCCGGAAATACCGTCCCGAAATCTGAACTGCAGGGAGGAAAGCCTGATCTTTATTGCCGATATCGACACCCTGAATCCTGCCCTCGATTATCAATGGTGCCAGGTAGCCATACCCGGAGATACGTCGGCTTGTGATAGAGGAGAGGTTCAATTAAATGTGAGGGAGCCGGGAACTTATCTGTTTTTTGTGGAGGATACGCTTTCCGGCTGTTCCAATCTGGAAAGTATTACCGTATTACAGGATGAAGAAGCCCCACGGATCGAAGCAGGAGTCGATAGTACCCTGAATTGTAATACTCCAGCCCTTCAACTAAATGCCTCAGTTGCAGCCAATTCAAATAATTTACGTATCCAGTGGACAGGAAATTCGGGGCAGGTAATTATTAATGCACAGTCCACTCAGCCTTCTATTCTGGAAGCCGGTACTTACTATTTAGAAGTAGAAAATCTGGATAATCAATGCCTGAGCAGGGATTCCATTCTGATAGAGGTAGATACCGCCAGGCCGGAAGTTTTTATTCTAGAAGAGCGTTTTTTGAGCTGTAGTCAGGTCACTACAAGGCTAAGCGGTAGTAGCCAGCCCCCTGGTTTACAATACAACTGGACAGGGCCGTTTGGAGGAATCGTAGCGGATGGGCAAACCTTACAGCCCTTAATTCAGCTTCCGGGAGTGTATCAATTTACGGCCTTCAACCCGGCTAACGGATGCCGGGCTTCTGTAGCTGTCGAGGTAGAGGACAGGGCAATACCTCCACAGATCGAGGTAGTTAATACCGACCAATTGCTTTTGGGGTGTGAAGTAGATACCTTGGTTTTGGATGCCAGCCCCAGTGCAACCTTAAACCATGGCCCCTTGCAATATCAATGGACGGCTTTGGATGGTGGCTTTATTTTTGGCAATCCCTCCCGGCCGGTGATCGGGGTAAGGGAAGTGGGCCGGTACCAGGTCAGCGTTTTTGATGAAAGTACGGGCTGTGCCGATCGGTTGACCCTTACCGTTGGTGCCGATTTTGATCCTCCTGCCTTGGAGATCGTTTCCAGTGGGAATTTGACCTGCAACCGGCAGGTAGTTCAACTCACTGCAACCGGAGATACCGTCGTAGGCTTTGAATGGGTTGGTCCCGACGGGGTGCCCTTACCCCTGAATACCCCTGTGATTACGGTCAATGAACCGGGGCTATACACCCTGACGGCAGTGGATGCTTTTACCGGCTGTAGGGCGCAGGCTCAGCGTACCGTTGGTTTTGACACCCTAAGTCCCATCGTTCGAATTACCCGGCCAGAAAACCTGGATTGTAATACTTCTTCAGTTGTGCTACAGGCAACGGGATCCTCCACTGGGCCTTTTTTCTCTTACCGATGGTTTAATGCCTTGGGAATGGAATTGGGTAACGGAACAACCCTCCGGGTAGCCGCTCCGGGGACCTATATTTTACAAATTATCGATACCCGCACCGGGTGTAGCGGGATGAATAGCGTTTTGGTAGAACAAGTAACCACCATAATAGATTCCGTTCAGCATTTGACAACCCCTCCCCCCTGTGGATTGGAGAGTGGGGGGCGCTTGGAGGTAGGCACGGTTTTTGGCGGCCAGGCTCCGTTTTTGTATGCAGTGGATGGAGGTACGCTTTCCACCGGAAGCCAGTTTCGGAACCTATCGACCGGCCTTCATGAATTAACCATAGAGGATGCCAATGGCTGCCAGTATGTGGAGGTGTTCGAAATACCTGTGAGTGAGACCATAGGGGTGGAATTGGGCCCGGATACGGAAATTGCTTTGGGAGATAGTTTGCAGCTGGATCCTCAACTTTTCGGTAACCCCGCTGCTTCTTTTGACTGGCAACCGCAGGATGGCAGTATCATTAGCGATTCCCTTTTGGCCCTGGTACGTCCCGAAGTGACCACTACCTACACGCTTACTGTTCGTGATGAGGGTGGTTGTTTTGCCAGCGACCGGGTCACCGTTTTCGTGCTGGAAGAGGATTTGGTTTATATCCCCAATGCTTTTTCTCCGAACGGAGACGGGCAGAATGATTTTTTCACTCTTTTTACTGCCCCGCAGGTAGAGGAGATCGGGCAACTCCTTATTTATGACCGCTGGGGAGAGCAGGTTTTTGAGCGTTCGAATTTTGCTCCAAATATTGAAAATTTGGGTTGGGACGGCAGCCTGAGGGGAGAAACTATGCCGCCTGGAGTATATTTATTCCAGGCAATGGTAGTGCTCCCTAACGGAGAGGAAGCATTTTTTACCGGGAGTGTAACCCTTATCAGGTAAAAGGACAGCTTATTGTTCCATCAGTCGTTCGATAAGGAAATAACTTCCACTGAGAATGAATTCGACTCCAATGGCCATTACAATAAATCCCATAATTCTGGATAGAGCCTTCAAACCCGATACACCCAATATTCGAAAAAGGAGAGGAGAAAAACGAAGGATCAAAAAAACGATTAACCCATTCAGGATCACGACCAGACAAATGATCAGGCGGGCCTGAAGACCTGTATATTCATTAAACCAACCGATCAATAGGGAGATGGAACCCGGGCCCGAGATCAATGGCATTGCCAGTGGAGAAAAGGAAATATCATTTTTCACTTTGGCTTCCTCTTCTACCTTGTCATTTATAGCTCGGCTTTCAGCAAAATGACCACTCAGAAGAGAGAACCCCATGTTCAATATGACAAATCCTCCGGCGATTCGCATGGCATTGATGCTTATGCCAAAAAAAGAAAGGATGAGCGTTCCGGCAAAGTAAAAGACCAATAAAATGAGCGTTACATACAAACCCGTTAATAATGCTGTACGCTTGCGCTCAGCAGGCGTGTAAACCGGGGTCATGGCCATGTAAACCGGGATAGCTCCCATCGGATTTAGCACTGAAAATAAGGAGGCAAGCGCTGCAATGAATAGTTCGACCATGGCCCGTTCTGAATTAAGTTATTTAAGCTGCAAAAATAAAAAAAGGGGAGTAGTTCACTACTCCCCTCTTGCAAAACCTAAAACCCGTATTCGTATCATGAAAACCTGCTTAATTCAAGTTTTTTGTTCGTTCGATTAAAAGAGGGATAAGATGGAAAATTTCCACACTTATAAAAATCTTTTTTCGAAAATACCTGCTCCCTCTCAAAAGATAGGAAGTTTAAGGGATGGCAATTATTTTTTAGAAAAGGGGTAGCCAAAAGTTTAAAACCCCCGAAATCTCTTGATAATACCAGCTAAGGTAAAATAGGAGGGCAGTAACCTGCCCCCCTCTCACAAAGAACACCTAAAACCCATATTCATCATGAAAAAACGCTTTCCTTAAGGGTATGGGAAAAAAGGGGGGAGCAAAGCCCCCCTCGAACCAAACACCTAAACCCATAACCTGTTATATCTTTCTGAAACTATTCGTTTTGATCTAATCCTTTGATCACAAGTGACTTAATAACTTATCGCTTCTTACTTTTTTGGACGCCACTTTTATTAAAAGTCACAAGTTTCTGATTTAAAAAAGGGGAGGGGCAACCTCCCCTTTCAACCTATAACCTATAACCTTTTTTAAAACCTATTCGTCTCTGTTGCTTTCACCCGATCGGTGATGAATGGAGACCGCCTGGGGCGGCTCCTCACCGGATTTGGACAAGCCAAATCAAAACCGGGCATATGATTTTGAGTGGTTTTTTCTGAAGAGTTAGAAAAAGGGGGAGTTGATCCCCCCCTCTCACAAAGAACACCTAAAACCCATATTCATCATGAAAAAACACTCACTAGCTTATTACATTCCTATGAAAAGAACCATCCGTTTTCAAGGGAAGCTTTATTTTTCGACTTTATTTTTTCAAGTTTTGTTCCGGTCGTTTGCGAAACTTTCGATCTTAAGACGCCAGTTTTTTTGGAGGTCACAGGTGGGTTTCGTTAAGAAGTGTTAAGGTGTAAAAATCACTTTTATGGAATATTGGAATACCCTGGAAGAGGTTAGATCTGCGGCTTGGGGTTTATTGGCAAGGGCAAGCCACTCCCGAAATGATCCAATGCGGACGCCTGCTCTGGCCACCCAAACGGAAATAGGGCCGGATGTTCGAACGCTGGTCATGCGAACCTTTAAGCAGACTACACGAGAGGTGCTATTTTATACAGACGCTCGTTCACCAAAGGTGGCGGTACTGAAAAGGTATGAAAGGGCACATCTTTTGTATTGGCATCCGGGTAGAAAGGTGCAATTACGGCTTCGTGTTAAGTTCGAATGCCTTCAGGGAGATGCTATCTGCCGATCCCATTGGGAAAAGATTGGTGTTCGAGGCAGAAAGGCCTATGCAGCAATTCACCCCCCGGGTACCCCCCTGGAAGCTCCCGGCGACAACTTACCCTCCTTCTGGAAGGACGATATGGAATTGGAAAAAACGGAATGTGCTTTCGGAAATTTTATGATCCTTAAGGGCATTATTTCCGAAATGGATGTTTTACACCTCAGTTCAAAGGGGCATCAGCGAGCGGTTTTTGCGTGGGAAGGAGAAGTACCGGTTAAAGCCGCCTGGGTTACCCCTTGACGGAAAGGGTTAGGAGTTTTGGGCTTTGAGAAAAATAAAAACTCAAAACTCATAGCCCAAAGCTCCTAATTGGATTCATCCAGCGGCAACTCTATAACCACTTTTTTATCACCCCGTAGAACGGTCAACTCCACTACATCACCGGGGTCGTATTTTTCGAGGGCAAGGATAAGGTCACCATTGGTTTTAATTTTTTCTTTATTGAAACCAATAATTATGTCTCCAAGCTGAATGCGACCATAATCATCCCGACGGGTTGGGCGGATACCACTTTTTTCGGCGGTGCTTCCAGGAGTAACATTGATGATCAATGCTCCTTCCAGACCATTGTTTTCGAGAAAACGCTGATCCGCCAGGTTTACGCCCAGCGTTGGTCGGCGGATCTTGCCGAACTCGATCAATTCGGGGACTACCCAGCTAACGGCATCCACCGGAATGGAAAAACCAATGCCTGCGGAAGCTCCACTTGGACTGTAAATGGCAGTGTTTACCCCAATGAGCTCTCCGCTGGAGTTGAGCAAGGGCCCGCCCGAATTACCAGGGTTGATAGCTGCATCTGTCTGGATCACATCCCGGATTGGAATGCCCGCCTGTGATTCGATCTCCCGGCCAAGGGCGCTGACAATACCGGTGGTTAGGGTCTGATCCAAACCAAATGGGTTGCCAATAGCATATACATTTTGACCTACCCGAAGGACATCCGACTGGCCAACCGGAATAGGACGGAGTGTAGAACGCGGGGCATCGATCTTTAAAACCGCCAGATCCTTTTCAGGAGCAATACCCACTAGTTCCGCATCCCAGACCGATTGATCAGACAGGGTGACTGTCGCCCGGTCAGCTCCTTTGATCACGTGGAAATTGGTAACGATATGCCCCTCATTGTCCCAGACAAATCCGGAGCCAGTCCCGCGTGGGATTTCCGTAATATCCCGGCTGAAAAAACTTTGCTGCAGGGTGGAGGTAGTTATGAAGCAAACGGACGGACGGGAACGCTCAAATAAGCGAATATTGGCCTGTTCAGCTGTGGTCAACTTCGAATTTAAACTTGTCGGTACCGCAGCTTCATTGGTGGAGGAAGTGCTGCCAGGGGTACTTCCAGTCTCAGAGGTTTCTTCTAATTGGGTGGAATCTGTCTTGTTTTCACTGCTTTTCCAGGCAACTCCACCGAAAAATGCTGCACCTAACAATAAAACCATAAGTACATATCGCATAGGTCGATCAAAAATTTGATGGTTCAGGTTTTCCAATTCGATAGGTAATATAGCCGTTCAAACAACCGCTCCAATAGTTTTTAGGTTTTTCTCTTTTTCTTTTTGGCAGCGGGGAAGAGAATATTATTCAGGATCAGCCTGTATCCCGGTGAATTAGGGTGCAGGCTTAGGTCTGTTTCCGGGTCTTTGACAAAGTGCCGGTAATCCTCCGGATCATGCCCACCATAGAAGGTCCAAAACCCGTCATTAAAGGTGCCATGGATATAACGCGCTTCCTCAGCAGGTTTGTTCTCTCCCAGAATTAAGACACCCGATTTAATATACTGATTGCGAAAGGCAGTGGTTTGTCCCATGAACCCTTTCACTGTCCGGGTATGGTTTTGGGTTAACATGGTGGGCACCGGGTCCCATTTGGCTGAAAAATCGAATAAAGTAAAATAGTCCTGAGTAACCGGCACGTTACGGCCTCTGTTGTGGTCAATGCTGGAATACTCATATTCGAGTGGGTTGCGACTTAAGGTGAAATCCTTAAAGGCAAAACTTTTAGAAAAATCGAGTTTTGACTGAGCAGTAGGGTCTTCAGGATCACCATCGTATATATCAGC
Source organism: uncultured Saprospiraceae bacterium (assembly GCA_964479625.1). Lineage (GTDB taxonomy): Bacteria > Bacteroidota > Bacteroidia > Chitinophagales > Saprospiraceae > CAYZMS01. Next base: position 107,809 of record CAYZMS010000007.1, on the reverse strand, counting down.
GCAAATGTCCAGTCCTTCAGCCGCCAGAGCAATATCATAGGTATCGGTAGCAGAACACATAGCGAACATGAACCCTCCTCCGGCTACGTATTCCCGTATTTTTTTGACCACACCCAATTTGAGCTGGGAAACTTTTTCGAAACCCAGGGATCTCGCCAGGGCTGACATCCGCCGCACATTTTCACGGTACCAGGGCTGACTGTGATACGACCGGTAAAACCGGCCATATTGACCGGTAAAGTCTTCGTGGTGCAGGTGTAACCAGTCGTATTTTACCAACTCATCATTCATGACTTCGGTATCGTAAACCGTTTCGTATGGAATTTCAGCATAGGTGAGTACAAGCGTCACTGCATCATCCCATGGCTGGATCTTTTCCCCTTTTTCGTTAAAATCCGGAGTGTAAACAGCGATTTTTGGGGCCTTCTCCAGTTTCATGGCCTCCATATTTACTTCCGGGTCAGCAATATCATTTAGGATCTTATTGAATTGTGCATCCGGAATAACGTCAAAACTGACCCCACGGGTCAGACATTCCTTTTCGAAAATGGGATTATGGGGAATGGCAAAGCTTCCACCCCGGTAATTCAGTAACCACCAGGCTTCAGAACCATTTTCCAGGATCCAGTAGGTAATACCGTAGGCTTTCAAATGATTCTGTTGGCCCTCTGCATCCATTGGAATGAGCAGGTAGGCTGCTCTAACGGAACTCGAAATACTTAGCGCAATAATTAAAAACAGGAAGAAACGAGCGCCTTTTTTCATAAGATCTGCGTTTTTCAATAATGACCAATTGACGGAAAGGCGAAAATCTCCATAAAAAAACCGAAAATGGTACTTCAAAAGGTCTTTCGTCTTTCATCATTGTCTTTATGTTTACCTTTGTTCATCTATTCCATAAAACAACTTCTATTTGGTTCGTTATGTTATGTTCAGGAGCTAAAAAGTAAATGTTTCTGTTTGTACTTAACAACTTCAGGCTCGAAAAAGCTTAGTGGACAGCCTGAAGTTTAATAAATGATAAATTTGACCGGCATCTATTCGGCCCTTTTTTCCTTATGATGGAACAAATTACATTTCAGTATCCCCTTTGGTATTTTATTTTTTGCCTGGCCCTAGGAGTCGGTATGAGCTGGCTGCTTTACAGACGGGACAAACAATTCAGGGAGCAGCGCTCTTGGTTGATCGGGTTGTTAGCCGGTCTGCGGTTTTTGACGATCAGTGCCACAGCTGCTTTTCTGTTAAGTCCTCTGCTGAAGGTATTACAGGTAGAATCCCGGGAACCGGTGGTGGTGTTGGCACAGGATGTGTCCGAGTCGGTTGGGGCTGCCATGGATGAGGGCTTCTTATCGGATTACCTTGCCAGCCTGGAACGCCTGAGCAGAGCGCTGGATCGCAAATACGACCTAAGGACCTACTCCTTTGGTACTCAAACCCGCGAAGGGCTGGACACCAGTTTTTCCGATAAGATCACCAATTTATCCCAGGCATTGGAGTTTATTTATGATGCCTACGACGGGGAGAACCTGGGGGCTGTCATTCTGGCTGGGGACGGGATCTACAATGAGGGCAGCAACCCCCTATACAGTGGGGAACAACTGGCAGCGCCCATTTACAGCGTAGCTTTGGGGGATACCACTCCAAAGCGCGATTTATTGTTGCGCCGGGTCTTTCACAATAAGATCGCTTATCTGGGGGATCGGTTTTCTGTTCAGGCAGATATAGCCGCCATCAACAGCCAGGGCAGGGCTACCAATTTAACCGTTTACAAGATCGAAAACGGACAGGCAAAGCGCCTGGAGCAAAAGAATATTTCCATTGCAGGAGAGGATTTTTTTCGAACAGAAGAGATTGTTCTGGAGGCTGACGCTCCTGGAGTGCAACGGTACCGGTTGAGCTTGAGTGCAATTGATGGAGAAGTATCTACGGTGAATAACAGCAGGGATATCTTTGTCGATGTGCTGGATGCCCGACAAAAAATCCTTTTGCTGGGGCTGGCTCCCCATCCGGACATTGCAGGCCTTCGAAAGAGTATGGAACAAAATAAGAACTATGAAGTTGAAGTCGCCTATTTGGATGCCTTGAAGGTACAACCAGAGGAGTATGATTTGGTGATCTTTCACCAGCTACCTGGCGGAAGCAGAGATATCCGACCGATGCTCAACAGGATGAATAAATCCGGTACACCGCGCTTGTTCATTGCCGGGACCCGAACGGATTATAATGTGCTCAATAACAGCCAGCAATTGGTCAGCATTAAAACCGACGGCAGAAATACCACTGAAACCCAGGCAAGACTCGCTCCGAATTTCGGTCTTTTCTCCATTGAAGAGGGGTGGGATGAATTGTCTAATTATCCGCCGCTGCTTGCACCTTTTGGAGACTTTTCCGTCAGTCCGGAAGCCCAGGTGCTTCTCTATCAACGAATTCGAAAGATAGATACCCAATACCCGCTGCTTGCCATGGGAGAAATAGAGGGTGTTCGTACCGGGCTGTTACTTGCTGAAGGTATCTGGAAATGGCGTCTTTTTAATTTTTTACAGGAAGAAGAGCACGAATTGGCCGATGCTTTTACCGGGAAAATGATCCAATACCTCAGCGTTAAGGAGGATAAACGAAAATTCAGGGTTTCTATCAATGATAACCTGATCAACGAAAGTGAGCAAGCTCTTTTCGAAGCAGAACTGTACAATAACAGTTATGAGTTGATCAACGACCCGGATGTTCAAATAGTCATTAGGGGAGAAGAAGGCCGGGCTTATGATTTCACCTTTGATAAAAGTGGGAATGCTTACCGGCTCAATGCGGGTATCCTGCCAGTGGGTAATTACACTTTCTCCGCCAGGGTGGTAAGTGGAGGAGAAGAGTTGAATAGTTCTGGTGCTTTTAGTGTCCAACCCATCCAGTTGGAGTTGTATGAGACTACAGCCGATCATAGGCTGCTGCGATTATTGAGTGATCGCTTGGGTGGAGCGGTCGTTTATCCCGAAGACCTGGAAAACTTACCCGACCTATTGGAATCGGGAGGGACGGTAAAGCCTGTGTTATATCAAACCAGAGCGACCAGGAATCTGATCAACTTTAAATGGATCTTTTTTGCGCTCTTACTTTTACTCGTCTCGGAATGGTTTCTAAGACGGTATTTTGGCGGGTATTAAAAGAATACACCTGCACTTTTTGGGGGAATATGCCCTCTCAATAAGTGCAGGTAGTATAGGGCAGAGGAGCAGGAGCTTACCAGGAGATATCTTCCTCTGACTCCAGATTGGAAGATTGATCGGTACCATTTTGATTGGCAGCTGTTTCCTCTTCTTTCAACTGGCGTTCGTATTCCTCATTTCGTCGGGTAAATTCATCGTAGTCGTATTCCGGCATGAGCTCATTTTTCACGTGATTGACCACATCCTCCAAATTGGCAAGGAATCGATTGAAATCCTCCTTGTACAGAAAGATTTTGTGACGCTCATACCCGTCATCATTAAAACGACGCGTACTTTCGGTGAGGGTGAGGTAGTAATCGTCTCCTTTGGTTTTGCGAACGTCAAAAAAGTAGGTTCTACGCTTTCCGGCCCGTACTTTTTTGGAATACACACTTTCGAATCTTCCTGAATTTCTCTCGTTATCCACTACTACACGGTTTAGGTTGTTGAATGTAGTTCCGTTCCGGCATCCCACTGCGTCGGCAAGAAATCAGCTTAACTCACCAAACAATTCTCCAGAGATGACTGAAACACCCTACAAAAGTAAATATTTGGAGATAATTTCAAAAAAATGGGAAAAATCTTTGCGGAGTCCTTAATCGCTAATAGAAGATTCCTCCAGACTTTGCCGTTCGAACAGGTCGGCATAATAACCGCCCAGCTCAATAAGTTCCTGATGTACGCCTTCTTCGGCTACGGTGCCGTCGGCCAGGACAATGATCTTATCGAATTGAAGAGAGGCGTAGATGCGATGAGTAACAATGATGGCTGTTTTGTCGGCCAGCGACTCGTTGAAATAACTGACGATCTGATTTTCGGTGTTGGTATCTACTGCCGAAAGGGAATCGTCAAGGATAATGATGTCGGGTTGTTTGATCAGGGCACGGGCAATAGAAACGCGTTGTTTTTGGCCACCGGAAAGCGTTACGCCTCGTTCACCGACCATGGTATCGAAACCATCTGAAAGCCCCTGTATGTCATCGTAGACAGCGGCATATTGCGCGAAGCGTTCGATCTCCTCGCGCTTGGCGTCCTTTTTTCCGTAGGCAATATTGTTGGCAATAGTATCCGAAAACAGGAATACGTCCTGCGGGACATATCCCACCCGGCGTCTGAGGTTGGCGAGGTCCAGCTTCTGAATATCCTCACCATCCAGGAGAATGGCTCCCTCAGTAACGTCATACATGCGAACCATCAGGTCAGCCAGGGTGGATTTCCCGGAGCCGGTACGGCCAATGACCGCCATTTTTTCTCCTGGTTTTAGTTCGAAGCTCACATTTCTAAGTGCCTGTATCCCTGTGTCCGGGTAGGTGAAGGAAACCCGATCAAAGGTTACAGCTCCTTTTAAAGCCCTGGGCGCCTCCACCGGGTTGGAAATGCTGGGCTTGGTGTCCAGGAATTCATTGATCCGTCGCTGACTGGCTGAAGCCTGTTGTATGATGGAGGCGATCCATCCGATAGCCGTCACCGGCCAGGTTAACATATTTACATAAATAACAAATTCAGCTATGTTTCCTGGAGTGATAACACCACGCACTACCAGTAGCCCGCCTATGTAAACGGTCAGCAAGGTGCTGGCCCCTACCAAGAGCAGCATGAGCGGAAAAAAAAAGGCATTGACCTGAGCCAGGCTCAGAGCTTTAGTCTTGTAAATTTCACTTTCATTGGCAAAATAGTTGACCATTGCCTCCTCCTGAACATAGGATTTCACTACCCGTATTCCTGAATATACCTCCTGAGCATTGCTGTTCAATGCCGCCAGTTGCTGCTGTTGCTCGGTACTGCGTTGGTTGATAAGGTTACTGACATAGTAGATCGAAAGGGATAGGAGGGGTAAGGGTGCCAGGCAATACAGCGTTAACTGTAGGTTCACACTGACCATGCTGGAGATCACCATTATAAAGAGGGAGAGCAGGTTAATACCGTACAGCACAGCTGGCCCAAGGTACATACGAACCTTGTTGACATCCTCCGTGATCCTGGCCATTAAGTCTCCGGTATTATTTCTTTTGTAGAAGGCAAGATCCAATGCTTCGTAATGCCAAAACAATTCTTTGCGCATATCGTATTCGATCAGGCGGGACATTACGATAATGGTTTGCCGCATGAAGTACATAAAGACACCCATAAAGATGGCCAGTAAAAAGACCAGCGCACCGAAATACAGGAGGTTTTTTATAATGTAGCTGAAAAATTCCTTCTGAAGACCAGAACCCGAATACAACTGATAGATCCCTATATTCTCCACCACAAGATCCAATGCCTCGCGGATCATTTGAGGTTGTAAAACGCGAAAGTAGTTGGAAAGGGAAACAAACAGAATTCCTCCCAGAAAATGCCAGCGGTACTTGATGAAATGATGGTTGAGAACGAACAACTCCTTCATGGAGGCAAGTTAGGCTTTTTGGAAATGGTGGCGACTTGTGTAAACGATAATTTTTTAACAACTATATTCAGGCAGGTTTAGTTGCAAAGAGACAGAATAAAGTCAAAAAGAAATAATTAGCTAAAAGAGAATTTTTCTCTAAAAGGCGTATCTTTCCGTTAAACCTTTCTACTTCAGCTATAGCCATATGAACCGAATTGTAACACTTGATGAATTCATCATTCGACGGCAAAAGGATTTCCCCTTTGCCTCTGGAGAACTAACCAATCTCCTTCGGGATATCGGTGTTGCCGCTAAGATCGTCAACCGGGAGGTCAATAAGGCCGGCTTGATCAATATTCTGGGGGTAGCCGATACTCAAAACGCCACAGGGGATGAAGTTCAAAAACTGGACCTTTACGCCAACGATAAGTTTATCGAATGCCTGAAAAACAGTGGAGAATGCGCGGGTATTGCCTCCGAAGAGAATGAAGATTTCATTCCCATACCTTCCCTGGAGGATAAACCTTCCAAATACATCGTGGTTTTTGATCCGCTGGATGGTTCTTCCAATATTGACGTAAATGTCTCAGTAGGGACCATTTTCGGGATCTATCGCCGGAAGAGTGATCCAAAAGGGCCTATTCACCAGGCTGATTTCCTGCAAAAGGGAACGGAATTAGTAGCTGCCGGGTATGTCTTGTACGGTACCTCAACACTACTGGTTTACACCACCGGAAGCGGGGTGAATGGCTTTACCCTTGATCCTTCCATCGGAGAGTTTTGTCTTTCTCATCGCGATATTGAAATCCCAAACCGTGGGAACTACTACTCTGTCAATCAGGGGTATTACCTCAAGTTCGATGTGGAAATGCGCCGGTATATCGACCACTGCTCCGATATGAATTTGCGCTTGCGCTATATTGGATCAATGGTTTCTGATATCCATCGAATTCTTTTTCAGGGAGGGATCTTCCTTTATCCAAATACTCGAAAATACCCTCAGGGAAAGCTCCGACTGGTTTACGAATGTAACCCCCTTGCCTTCATTGTGGAGCAAGCCGGTGGAAAGGCTATAACCTGCCAGCTGGAACGCATCCTGGAGTTGCCGGTGGATCATCTCCACAAACGCGCTACCATTGCCATCGGTTCGCCCGGAATGGTAGATGAAATGAGGGATTTCGTTCAACGGTACAGCGTCAGCCCTAATTTAAACGGGGGAGGGTAGGAGCTCCGTTAAAAAAAGAATATCTTTAGGAGTAAACCCAAAACTGTTCAGGACATGGAAACCAGAGGGATAGATTTCGAACGCTCCAATTTTGAAAGACCTCCCAAAGGGGTTAACTACATTCTGGCTATAGGTATCGATCACTACACCCATTGGCCTCCTCTTAACAATGCCGTCAAGGATATCAAAGACTTGTTGGAAGTGGTCACTCGCCAATACCAGTTTGATCCCGAGTACATCCATACCCTTTACGATGAGCAGGCTACCGAGGCCAATATCTACGCAAAAATCAGGGAGCTAAAGCGCAAGATCACCCCGGAAGATAACCTGGTGGTGTATTATTCCGGTCATGGACACTACGATGAAGATTTCGATGAGGGTTACTGGGTGCCCGTTAATGCCGAGCGGGACAAGGAAGATCGTTTTATTTCCAATTCGAATATTATAAAAAAGATCAATGCGATCGATGCGCACCACACTTTGCTGGTGGTTGATTCCTGTTTTTCCGGGACGCTGGTGGTTCGAAAAAGAGCCGCCATTATGGATGAAAAATTCCGCTCCCGCCGGATTATCGCCTCTGGCCGGCAGGAAACAGTAACGGATGGCAGGGCAGGGGAGAACAGCCCTTTTGCAGCTGGTATCCTGACTTACCTGAAGCGCAACACAGAGCGGTCAGTAAATACGACTTCCCTGGTTCAATATGTCAAGGAATACATGTTGGGTAAGGCCCAGCAAACCCCGGTAGAGGGGCGTATTCAAAACTCGGATGATGAGGGGGGAGAGTTTGTTTTTCATCTGAAATTGCTGGAGGCGGACATCTGGAAGAACGTACAGGCTACCAACACGGTCGAGGCTTACGAGAATTACCTGGATTATTTTCCCAGTGGTAAGTTTGCGGCAATTGCTCAAAAAGCTGTTTTGCAGTTAGGAGAGGATCAATTTTGGAAAAGCACCCTGTTAAAGGATAACGACCTGGCCTATGAAACTTACCTTAAAAAATACGCACCCAACGGAAAATATATGGGCGAGGCCCGGGATCGTTTGGATGCCCTGAGGGAAAAGCAACACGAACGCCAGCGTATTCTGGAAGAACTCAGCGAAAAGGAAGAGGAGCGTCGCAATATTCAAGAACGATTTCAACGTCTGATACAAGAGGCGGAAGGCCTTTTTAGTAATAAACAATTGGATCAGGCACTCGACCGCTATCGGGAAAGCCTGCGATATTACATGGAAGGTTTTGTCCCCGACCACGATTATATCGATGAACAGATCAGTCTGTGTACTAGTGGAATGCAGTTTCTTGGGCATTTCGAAAATGGTAAAAGGGCCATGAAACAGGGTAATTACCGACTGGCCTTGCAATATTTTAATGAAGCCCGTAAGATCGACGACAGCCCCCGGATGGATGACTTGATCAAGGTCTGTCGCCAAAAACTAGACGGAGGCCCAGGAACTCCGCTGATGGAAGAAACCATTTACGGTAAGCCAGCAAGACCTGCTGGCAACCAGAATACTGAAAAAACTACTGAAGCAACCAAATCATCCCATCAGGAAAAAAAGCATCCTGAGCCAAAACCAAAAAAGAAAAAAAAGCGAAAGGGGTTGACCGTTTTTCTTACCGTACTCTTCACCCTCTTTGGAGTTTTCATTGGTCTTTTAATTCTTGGGGCTATCATCAACGAACGGAATGGTAACCAACCATCTATCGAACGCCTGTCGAATACCCCTTCCATTAATAGCTCAAAGGATGAGTTAACCATTACAGATCTTAAGGAGGAACGACAAAGGCGGGTAATCGATGAAAATTCAACTAATTCGGCTCGTACTGACTACGGTACGCTTATTCAGGGGGTCTGGCAGGTGGTAGACCTGGAAAATAACGGGCAATCCATTAGCGGTGATATGCAGTCCATGATGCAAAATCTGGGACTAGCCGGTGAGTTGAATACCATTTACACTTTTAGTTCGAATAATAATGTGCAGGTAATGTCCAGCTTTGGATATGCCAATGCAAAATACTATATCAATAACTCTAGAAAAGCTTTTACGCTTCGGTATTCCTATTCCGATGCCTACGGCAACCCGATCAAATTGGATTATAACGGAAGCATCCGGAAGTTGGACCGGACCAATCTCCATATCCTGATCCAATCTGTATCAGATGGATATACTACTTACCCCGTCAATATGAAGTATTTACTAAGAAGGCAGGAGCGTTAAGACTTTGGCCCCTTCTTTTGGGTAAGTATTCCTTTACCAGGAGATGCCACCTCGCTTGGTATTATTCCACAAGCCATTGGGGCGGCCCATCAATAAAAAGGAACAGTAAGCCAACAAGTAGAGGGGCCAAAAAGGAAAGCAATAAAAAGCGATAGTACCAGGGAGCGATACGGCTGGGTTCTATCCAATCCACGATCAGGGAAAGGAGCAAAATGACCAGGCTAACGGCTCCCAAAATAAGGGTCAGCAGACTGGCAATATAAGGGGTGCTTAGCCAAAGGAGGGTGTAAAGGGCAACCTGCCCAAGAAAGATTTCCGGTAGCCAGGACTTCTCCATGGAATTGGTTTTAGGTGTCTGATTAGGGCCCCTTTATAGCTTAGTTTTGAAGGCCAACTGCCATTGTAAGCCGGCTATTGGGAAGAGGGGCTTTTAACCATTTGAAATTCGAAATTAAAATTTCGAAGCCTGGTGGTAAGAACAAGGGTGGAATCTGTAAGGCTCACCACCTTGTATTCTGTTTCAATTTCGGCTTCTCTTTGCAGAATGCGATCATCATCCAGCTTATATTCCCCTTCGATGGTAGCCCCTGATAAATTCGTTCTTAAGATGCCGGTTTCCTCAAATTCGAAGAATAATTCAGACAGGGACTCGGCAGGACGGCCGTTTCGAAGGCCTTCTGTGATCTCCCACCGTCCGTAAAGGCGTTCATCGACGGTTTCAGCCTCCCCTGCGCAAGCGGCTAGCAAGCAGCAAAGGGTGAAAAAAATAAAAGATAATGAAGGGCGAAGGCGCATGGCTTTTAATTTTAATAGCTGAAAATTACGGAAAATTTACCGGCGTTTAATGGGGTGATAAAAGGAAGAACGTTCGAACCCTAAAGGTATTTTGAGCAGATCTGGTTTCCACTTGAATAATAGGGGCTAACTCCAAAATTGGTTTACTTCCGTGTAGGGAAATTGGGAAAAGCCCCCGCCAAACCATTACCATTCAGGTGCGCTTGACGGGAACCCAAATAACCTTTTGTAGGTTCCATGCGATCCTGCATGATCCCCAATCTTTTTGCTATTGTTCCTTTACTTCGAAACCGACCTTTAGCTTCTCCCACATCAGGGTAACAGTGCCTTCGCCTTCGATTTTAAACTCCAGGCGTTCGTGCATGTCCTCGGTCATTTGAGGCTTGGCCATGACCTTTAAAACATCTTTTTCTGCATCCCGGCGATAGGCCCCCCATTGATCCCAGACGCTGTTGAACAAAAATGCCCACTCCTCTTCTCCGGGAATGGTAAACAGGGCATATTTTCCGGCGGGCAGGGCTTCTCCGTTAATGGTTACGTCCTGATTAACCTCGAAAGTGGTCGCCTCGTTTGCACCGGTCCGCCAAACCTTATCATAGGGGACCAGACCTCCCCAGATCTCCCTTTCTTTTACGGCGGGACTGCTGTAATCGATCTTGATGTTAAGGTCTCCGGTGGTTTGTTCCGCTGAAGCGGGGGGACTGGGGCGATTGGCCTTGTCATTCTGAGCACAGGCTGTGACAGTTGTTAAAACCAGCGCTCCAGCCAGCATGAGGGTTGAGATTTTACGAATCATGTGGAAAGCATTAATAGAGCATATTATTGCTCTATGGTGAATGGAATTTAAGAACAGCATTAAAACTGCAAATAAAAGATGCCGGTTTAACGAGAGACTTTATTTTTTATCGGAGAGGTTGTAGACCAGCCATGACCTGTATCAGGCAGAGGCCCTCCTGAGGCGATCGTTTATCGCCCTTCCAAGGTCTTTTTCCGGAAGGAATTCGGCCAGGATCACGTCTAGGTCCAGTTGGTCCAACCTTCGCATACCGTTGAATAAATTCCGGGCTGCTTCGCGGAAATCTCCACTTGTGGACAAAACCAACTGGTGGGCTGCCGGTATTTGAGGATATGTTTTCCGGAAGCTGATCAAGCCCGCCTTTTTCGCCGCATGGAAGGCTAATAATTCTTCCAGATCCCCTGTAATGATGGGGGTTCGGGGAGCATAGTGGCTTTTTAGCATACCTGGAGCAGCAGGCTTGGAACTGGAGTGTGCCCGGACCTCCACCGACCCAATAACCCCCTCAATCGATTCTACCGGAATACCCCCCTTTCGAAATACAATGGTCTTGTCTTGTTCAAACCCGACTATGGTGCTTTCCAAGCCTACCACGCAAGGACCTCCGTCGAGTATGTAGGGGACTTGTCCACCCAATTGGTCAAAAACATGTTGCGCTGTGGTCGGACTAATGTATCCAAATGGGTTGGCGCTAGGGGCTGCGAGTGGGAAGTCCAATTGATGCAAAATTCGTTGAATAAGCGGGTGATCGGGTACGCGGACAGCTACAAGGGGGCTTCCGGCAGTAACCAGGTCCGGGATGACCTCTTTTTTAGGCATCAACAGGGTCAGCGGGCCTGGTAAGAAGTGCTCCGCAAGGATTTGGGCCTTTTCTGGTATATCTTTTACCCAGCGTTCGGCCGATTGCCAGTCGGAGAGGTGGATAATGAGTGGGTCGAAGCGGGGCCGATTTTTTACCGTAAATAGCTCCGTAACCGCACTTTCAGATAGGGCATTTCCGGCAAGACCATAAACGGTCTCCGTTGGTAAAGCAACCAGTTGTTCGGCTTTTAAAAGGGCGATCGCCCGGTCAATATCAGTGCCAATCATAGGAGCAATGCGGATTACTATTTTTAATTATTTAATCGGATACGGGGAAGGGATTTTCGAACTATATCTGTTTTGAAGGTGCCGGCTTATAAACAATAGGCCTATTGCCCGCACACTCAAAAGCCCCAAAGTTAAGCACAAACTGGGATAGCCGGCATTTTCCACTATCCTAAAGCCCAAAGTGGGAGACAGAACATGGGATAAAGAAAAGGCAAGGGTGAACAGGCCCATGTACTGACCTCTGTTTGCCTCATTAGTAAAAGATATAGCCAATGTACTTCCAAATGGCATCGCAAGCATGTCCCCAATGGTCAAGATGAATAGGCAAAGGGATGCAGCGAATAATCCGGCCGGGAAAAAAGAAAAACTATAAAGGCAAGACCGAAAAGGCCAATGCCACAGGCAACCGCTTTGACCATGCTGGCCCTTTTTTCGATGAGGTACACCAAGGGCATTTCAAAAAGGGCGATCAATAAGCCGGTTGGACCTAGTAATAAGCCAATCAGGTCCTCGGTAAAAAGGAATTCTTCCCTGAAAAATACCGAAATTGTAAAAAACAATTGCATAAACACCATGCCACTTAAAAGCATGGCCAGGACAAAAACAGGTAGGCTCCATTTTGCCAGGCCTTGGGGAGTTCTTTAAGCAATTTTACCGTAACCTCTTCTTTACCTACTGCTTTTTTGGTATTTCGTTCTCGAAGGAAGAGCCAGAGGAAGATCCCGGCAAATATACAGGTGAACCCATCTGCCCAGAATAACCATTCGAAACCAAGATTGGCTGCCAAAAAACCGCCGAGTGCCGGACCAAAGGAAAATCCCAGGTTTATTGCTAATCGAATAAGAACGGGTTAAATTTTCTGGTCTGCTGTATACAGATATGGCGGTATGGGCTGCTGGGCGCAGGGTATAGGCAATGGCACTTAAGGTGAAAATGGTGAGGCAAAGGGGCCAAAAGCTTTCCACTTTTTCCAGGATTAAAAACATCATCCCTCCCCCAAACAAGGAAAAAAGCATAACTCGATAATACCCTATGCGATCGGTCAACCAGCCGCCGATTAATGCTCCAAGCATGGATCCAAAGCCAAAATAGCTCATTATGTAGCCGGTTTGCACCATGGAAAAACCAAGGTCCTGGGTCAGGTAGACCGTCAGGAAGGGAATGACCATGGCTCCGGCCCGGTTTACAAAAGTAACTGAGGAGAGCAACCAAACATCCCGGGATAGCCCGGTAAAGACATTGCGATAAATTTGAAAGACTGAATTGGCCATTTTGTTGATCGCTTAGCTCAGGGCTGACGCTGCGGGCTCCATGGCGCATTTAAAAGTGGGTTGGCAACAGCAAGGGCAAACGCAGTGTGCATTAACCGGTCTGTATTCAGGTGTACCTTTGCTTTTATTTTAAGCGCTGTCAAAACTGAACAAACTCACCGCTACTTCGGGTTCCCAAAATTTGATTTTTGACGTGGAATGAGGAAAAAAGATTCCTGACGATCATCGATATACTGTACCTGATTACCGTCGAAGAAGGCGTCTTCTTCCATCATTATTCTAATCTCCTTATTCCATTCTGGAAGGTAGACCCTTGTGTTCAATTCGATAGAATACGCCGTGTTGGGAAATACCGGGTAATCGCCCCGGTAGGGCACCCCTTCCTGTTGATCCCAGAGGCCGATGGTGGGACCGGCCCCGTGGCCATGATAGCCGATCGGGTGGCTATAGATCTGGGGTTTGAGGCCTTCTGCTTTGGCCTGTTGGAGGCTGGCAGCAAGGATCTCATTCCCGGTTCGGCCAGTTTTAAAATTACCGGTGAGGATGTCCATCAGGCGAAGGCCTTGCTGGAAAGCATTTTCTAAATAATCAGGGGCCTGGGTTTCCCCGGGTTTTAAGACATAGGCATTTAGCTGCATATCGGTATTCAGCCCCAGATAAGTGATCCCGAAATCCATATGGACGAGATCTCCGGGCTGGATGACGGCGGCATCGGGCCGACGGGAAAAGGAGCGGTTCGAATCCCCGGCTTCGGGTTCAGCCCGCTGCACATCCACTGTGGGGTGAAACCAGGCGGTTAAACCCAATTCCCGAATGCGTTCACGGTAAAACCATACCACTTCATCCGTGGTGGTCACCCCAGGCTGGATCACCTGTTCGGATAAACCTTCTTCAATGATCTCATGGGCGATCCGGCAGATCTGTGGGTATAGGACCATTTCAGCAGCTGTCCTGATCTCCAGCCAGCCAATGGCGAGACGCTCTGCTGGTACTAACCTGTCCTTGTATTTTTTTGATAAAACATCGGTCAATTTGTTGTAATGAAAGCTCGAAAGTCCATCTGCCAGTCCAAACTGTTCGGATCGGTTGATTCCGATCTTTTTGGGATCCCTTTCCTCAATGATTTCCTGGATCCGTTGCCACTGATCGGGCTGCTGTTCTTTGTCCCAGGCCTTTTTAAAGACTTCCCCCACATCATAACGAGCGCAGGCGAGCGTTTCCAAAGTACTTCCATTGTCAAAAATGATCAGCATGGTCGTTCGCCTCGCGGAAAGCCAATTGGCCGGGAGCATAGTTTTAAGAACGGGGTCTTCATTGTATTCCCGTGCGATCAGGATCCACATGTCGATCCCTTCCCGTCGCATTAGGTCAGGTAGTACAAACTCCACTCGTTCGACCAACCATTGGTCCCGCAATCGTTGTTGGTCTTCCAGATCGAGTATTTGAGGCATTTGTGCAGACAAGCTTGAGATGAAGCAAAGGCTAAGGGTCGCTATGCGAATAAAGGTCAGTATCATTTTTTCCCGACAAAATACAAAAAGCTTAGTTCGCTCGCCTTGCTTTCGATTGATTTTGGTCTGCCCGGCAGCGGCGAAGCCAAAACAATCCAGGGTGCAACCGAGCTTTCGGTACGGGGGATTCAACAAACCTTCACGTCCACTTACCAGTAGCTCAACACTGGGCTACCAACTAGTTAGCTTGCGTGCGATGTATTCCCATTCTTCTTCGACGGGTTCCTCAGGACGAAGGCGGCCAGCGCGTTGGTACCAAAGGTCGGCATTGAGTAGATCCCCGATCTGACGGTAGATGTGGGCATGAACCCAGGCGCCTGCCCGGCTAGGATCGTTCTCGGAAATGTGAAGAGCCATTGGGGTACTTTCGCGGGCGGCGTGCCAGAGGGCTTCCAATGCAGGAGAAAGACCGAAAGGTGGTCGGGTGTCGGCCAGCGAACGCTGGAAGGCATCGAATTTCATCGTGCTCGTTTTTGTCGATAACGGACTGCTCCGTTTCGAGGGTGAACAATGCGGATGTATTTTACAATTTTCCGGCCACCTGTTGCCGGAAGAAACCGAATTGTCTTTTCCCTTTGCTAACGCTTACTAACCCTAAGGAGTTTCTGAAATCCTTTTCGCCAGTAAAGTAATTCGAATTATGGGGATGTACAAGGATGCCTCGATGAAATTTTTGTAAAGCCTGCTTGTGGGTTTCCTCCCCTACAACACCAATTGCCTCAATTCCCGTTCCAGGGCCTGCTGCAAGGGCTTTGAGGTCCTGAGCATTCTGGCTCGTACCAGCGCTCCGTAAAAAGCCAGGTGTAATTGCTCTGCCAAAAGCTCAGCAGGGGCCGGATGGGTAATATTTTGCTGCTTTTGGCCCTCGCGAATACAAACCGCCAGGACATCCATCCATTGCTGAAATTGAATATCGGCTTCCCGGGCAATGGCGTCCTCCGTGCCCCCAGTCTCAACGGAGAGGTTCATTAGTAAGCAGCCGTACCGGCATTCTTCCTGTGCATGGGCCTCTATGGTCAGGTTGTAATAATTTGCGATCCGATCAATGGCTGGTAAATCAGGAGAAAGAAGTTCCCGTTCCATCAGGCGAAGGAGCTGGCCACTGTAGCGCCGCAGGCATAAAACGGCAAAGTCTTTCTTGGACCCAAAATAATTGTAAAATGATCCTTTGGGGATTCCTGTTTCCTTAAGCACATCATTGATCCCCGTATGATGATACCCCTGACGACGTAATAGGAAAATTCCCACCTGTAAAATGGTATTAATATCGTGCTTTTGCCGCATTTCCGATCTTCGAATAAAAGTAGATGAATAGAATAGTATGACCAGTCGGTTTAAAGTTACTATAAGCTTAGCATTACCCCAATATTTACGTTCACTAAAATAGAAACAAAATGGTCATATAAGGATAAACTCTTATTTACCAATACGTAACAAGCTCTGTTTTGCTTTAAGGATTAACTCATCAAACCTGTTCCACTATGCGACTAAGTAATTTACGCATTTTAATCTGGGTTTTAGGGCTTGCCTTTTGGCAGGGTCTCCTAAATGCCCAATTTACCCTGTAAATTTTGCACATCAACGACGGTGAATCCAGCGTCCTGCCCGATGGAGAGGTAGGAGGTGTAGCCGAGTTCAAAACAGTTTTGGACTCCCTACGCGCTTTGGTTTTACCAACATTACGCTTTCCACCGGAGATAACTTTTTGGCAAGCCCTGCTTTTTCAGCTTCCCAGGAATTGCCCGAAGGGAAACGTTATTACGATGCCATTTCATTAGTTGAAATCGGTTATGATGCGCTTTGCATTGGGAACCACGATTTCGATTTTGGGCCGGGTACGCTTGCCCGGATCATAAATGATTTTTCTAAAACGATGCCTCCCTATCTGAGTGCAAATTTGGATTTCACTGCTGAAGATACGCTGCAAACCCTGGTAAATGGAGGTCGAATTGCCCCCAGAACCATTATCGAAAAGATGGTCGTAGCATTGGCATAATCGGTCTGACGACGCCTCGACTACCTATCATTTCAAGCCCCGAGGGTGTGACGGTTGATGATGATCTGGTTGGCATTCTGAATGCACAGGTTGATAGCCTGGAAGCAGCCGGCGTCAACATCATCATCCTTATCAGTCACCTTCAATCTATCGAAGAGGAGCTCATGCTGGCCAGCCAAACGTGCGGAGTAGACGTAATCATTGCCGGTGGCGGTGACGAGTTCCTGACCAATGACTCCGACGCAGACGACCCTTTTGGACCCTACCCTCTGTGGGAGGACAACCTGGACGGGGATACCGTCTATCTGGTAACTACCGCGGGTAACTACGAATACGTGGGTAACCTGATCGCCGATGCCCTGCGCTGGCAGGTGGAGCAACTGGCTACCGAAGCTGGTCTGGACACCGCAGTGAACCTGATCCTGGGTATGCAAAACGGTGGAGGTATTCGTAACGATGCCGTTGTTCCTGCTGGTCCTATCACCGAGTTGAACACTTTCGACATGTTACCTTTTGCCAATTTCACTTCTGTGGTAGGTCCATTGAACGCTGCAGAGTTCAAAGGCATCATGGAGAACTCCGTTTCCAATGTCGAAAACACGGACGGCCGTTTTGTTCAGGTCTCCGGTTTCGAGATCGAGTATGATACTACAGCTGCTGCTGAAAATCGTATTATCGACATTACCTTGAATGACGGTACTCAGATCGTGGAAGAAGGGCAGATCGTTGCTCCCGAAAGCTTTGAATTTTACATGGCTACCAACAGCTTTACGGCTGGTGGTTCGGAAGGGTACGATGAGTTTGTTGGCAAGGACCTTACTAACTTCCCCGTTTCCTACCAGGAAGCACTGTTTAACTACATTGTTGCTGGTTTGAATGGACAGATCACTGCTGCGGAGTATCCGGAAGGGGGAGAAGGCCGGATCATCGCTGGCCTGGTTACCGGAGTTTTTGACCTGCCAGATGCTGTAGAGCAACTAAGCGCATTCCCCAACCCGGCCACTGATCAGTTCACCGTACAGTACGAACTGGCTGCTGCAGCCTTTATGAATATCGACCTTGTCAACGAAACGGGCCAGATCTTTCGCCAGGTATTCCGTGGTCAACAGGCTGCCGGTGCACAAAGCCTTCAGGTAAATGTCAATGACCTGCCTGTTGGTAATTTCTGGTTGGTCCTACGAAAGGAAGGAGCCGTAAGTGTGTTGCCTATTGCAGTTAAATAGTAAATAGCAACTGTACCTTGGTCCCGAGTATTCGACAAGAGTTCCAGGTAATTATAATTAGATCGGTAACGTCTGTTTTGGACGTTACCGATTTTTTATTTGAATTTGGCCTTACATTTGCGAGGGAATGGTTGAATGCATAATTTTAAAAGACAACTATCGAAGGCCAATCAATTATGAATGCTCTCAAACTCCGGTTGATCCAAAGTATTTTACAATGTGAAGATCCTACCTTGTTGGAATTGGCCGCCAGGCTGTTCGAATTGGATCATCAGCCTCCCCGGGATGGGACAGAGGTGGCTCCTTCCGCTTTTCTGAACGCACCCCAAACAGTCAGTGCCGAAGAGGTCAAGGATATCCAGGACCAACTGGATGCCTTTTTTGGAAAGTCATAAGCCCGGGACTGCCCACATCAGTCGGCTGGGGAGGGCTGATGTGGCCAACTGGCGAATTGCTGGCTCACGACTAAAACTTCACAGAGTCTTAATCTGCAGTTAACGCAAAGATTGCTCAGGCGTCCTACTTTTCAAAATAAAAACATGTACCGTAACCTAATCCCGTATTTACTGGTCCTGTCGCCTTTGTGGCTTATGGCGCAGGAACCCTGCCAGAGTAATGCTCAACTC
The DNA here is from genome assembly GCA_964479625.1 of uncultured Saprospiraceae bacterium. Taxonomy (GTDB): domain Bacteria; phylum Bacteroidota; class Bacteroidia; order Chitinophagales; family Saprospiraceae; genus CAYZMS01. The sequence continues at coordinate 89,489 of CAYZMS010000007.1, read as the reverse complement.
CTTATTGATCAACCGGAGGGACCAGCGCCCTGGAGCAGTTTGGAACTCAACAATGCCCCCTGCCAGTTCCAATTTGCCATAGTTACAGACCGGACGGGGGGACATCGGCCGGGAGTGTTCGAAAAGGGCATTCGAAAATTGAATTTACTACAACCGGAATTCGTCCTCTCCGTAGGGGATTTAATCGAAGGATACACAGAAGATACCGTGGAATTGATCCGTCAGTGGGAAGAGTTCGACGGCTTTATTGAGCAATTACAAGCGCCTTTCTTTTACGTTCCAGGTAATCACGATATCACGAATCCGGTAATGGAAAAGCTATGGCAGCAACGCTTGGGACCAACCTACTATCATTTTGTTTACAAGGATGTGCTGTTCCTGTGCCTGAATTCTGAAGAGACCATTCAAGGGGCAGGCAGGGGGGCCATCGCTGATGAGCAATACGATTGGATACGGCAAACCCTTGCCGATCACGCGGATGTGAAATGGACGCTCCTCTTTATGCACCAGCCCCTGTGGGTGCAGGATGCCGATCCACAACGCTGGTTCGATGTAGAGCAGCTCCTTGCTGGTCGCCAGCATACTGTTTTTGTAGGACACCGTCACCATTACGTTAAGTACGAACGGAACAATAATGAATACTTCATGCTGGCTACCACCGGGGGAGGGTCTTCGCTGCGTGGGCCGCAAATGGGGGAATTCGATCATGTGGTTTGGGTGACCATGACCGATGAAGGTCCCATCATTGCCAACCTCCAACTGGAGGGGATTCACAATAAAGATTTGGTTACTGAAGAGGTTGATGCTTATTTGAACGCCATTCGAACGGCCAGCCCCATACGTCCGGAGCCTTTATTTGCCCAAGGCCCCATTGAGGAAAAAGAAACGCTGAAGCTCCGGCTAACGAACGACCGGGATGTGCCCATGTTCGTACAACTGGAAGATCGGTTTAGCTGGGATTTTGAGACTGCTTTGGAGACCGATACCATTCTCGTCAACCCCAATTCCGTAGAATTTGCCGAGTTGACCATACGAGCTCGAAACGCCTCAGTGGGGATCAATCAAGCGGGGGTAAACTTAAAAGCGGCTGTTTCCTACCGCGAACCCAATGCCCCTGAGCTATCCTATCCTTTCGAATTTAAACTGGGACCTGTCCGCAAGTATACCCTTTCGAATACCGATGAAGACATCACGATCGACGCCAACCTGAACGAATGGGAAACACTGCCTTACGACCTGCAAACGGACGATCCGGAGGACTGTAGCGCCCGTTTCGATATTCGAAAAAAAGGCGACTTCCTGTACTTGGCCGCTATGGTGACCGACGATAATATTCAAAGTGATACGGGTATCGTTTCCTGGCAACAGGATTATATTGCCTTCACCCTCAATGGCGACCCTTTGGCCACCAGTGCTCTTAATACCGGAACCGGCTGGTACCGGGAATCGCTGACCTACAACATCACCCCCGGCACCTCCAGCATGCCTGCCTCTACCTTTTATGAAGACCGCTATCCGGCTAATTACGTGGAGTGGGCCTGTGAGGCTGTGGCGGGCGGCTATGCCCTCGAAGCCAAAATCCCCGTCCAGTACATCATCGACCGACAGGGGCCAGCCTGGAATACTTTTCGCTTCAACCTGGGGCTACAGGATAAAGATGCGGGTGAAGAGGCCACGCCCCGTTACTCCTGGCAGGTTGACTGGCGCAGCAGCGGAAATCTGGTGGGTTCAGGGATGTTCTTTAGGGAGCGGTAAAGCATAGGTTTTTAGCCATTGATTTACCTTTCAACGAAGCTGGACATTGGAGCGTTTTCCAAAGGCTAATCAGCTAGGGGCCTCATGTATTTTTACATGCGTACCAGGCTATTCGACTTTCGAGATCGCTCCAACCTGGAGGGTAGGTTTAACTTCCCAAAAAACAAAGCCGCTGCTGATGACCGCCTGCAGTACGAAGTACAGGCCCAGGGCATAGCCCGCATAGGGCCAGACAAGCTGCAGGCCATACCAATCGACGCCTTGAAGGGCGATGAGAACAAGACCGAAAGCGGCGGTGAGTAAAGATAACCACCAGGCATAAACCCGCTTATCTGCAAGGGTGGTGAACGTAAAAATCTGGAAAAAAAGAAAACCACCGTAAACCAGCACATCGGGCCAGCCGATCTCGCTGAATTGGTTGAAAAGGTACAGCATCAAAACAAAGACCACGGTAAACTGTATCCAGGTCCACCATTGCAGGCTAGTCGAAAGTTGAGGGTCATATTTTTCGTACGTGTAGGGATCTTTGATCGAATCCAGGGGGTAGTGTTCGGCCACATCGGAAGGGCGCCAGCCCGTAGGCATGAACCAGATGCGCAGCTTGTCCCAAACTGAGCGGGTATTCCAGGCATCCTTGATCAATTGCCAAAGGTGCATAAAGTTGATAAGGATGGGGTTCCAGGTGCGCACTGGGCGGGTAACCCCATAAACAGGCGGTACTTCATCCAACTCTTTCTGAAAGGTACCGAACAGTTTGTCCCAAATGATAAAAATCTGCGATAGGTTCTTATCCAGGTAAATATCGTTTATGGCATGGTGTACCCGATGGTGAGAGGGCGTCACGATCACCTGCTCCAGCCAGCCCAGTTTGCCGATCAGACGGGTGTGGTACCAGTACTGTGCGAACAAATGTAGCGGAGCTACCACGGCGATGACCTCAGCCGGAACCCCCAACAGGGCGGTGGGGACCATGAAGAGGAACGAGATCGAAAAAAGCTCGGAAATGGACTGCCGCAGGGCACAGCCCAGGTTAAATTCCTCACTGCTGTGGTGAATAATGTGTACATTCCAGAAATAGTTGACATGGTGGGAAACCCGGTGGATCCAATAGCCGGCAAAGTCCAGGCCAATGAAGGCCAGTACATAGGCCGGCCAGGTGGAGGAGATGTCAAACAAGCCGATCTTTCCTTCCAGCCACTCATAGGAAACAATGATGAGGGTGAGCCCCAAGACATCCTTGATCACGTTGGTCATGCCGGAACTTAGACTGGAGAGCATATCCATGCCGCGGACCACCTTTTTTTTCATGATCCTTGAAATAAGGTATTCCAGCAGGATGAGCGATACAAAAAAAGGAATGGCGTAGTTGAGTACTTCTGCGTAGGTTTGCATTTGTTTACTAACTATTGAATTTGAAAAAGACGGCAGGTGCTCGAAAAGTAAAAATAAAGAAGTTGAAGGAAATTCGAAAGATTTGTTTTCCATTAAGACCAAAATGGTATTTTTCTATTGAAAAATGGACCGAGAAGTGAACCAACTCAAGCTATCCATCCTCATCCCAGTCTTCAACAGTGCCAATATCGTAGAGAAAACCGTATCGGATACGATGGAGGTGTTAAATGTCATGGGGCAACCTTTTGAGATACTGCTCATTAACGATGGCAGCAGAGATCACTCCTGGCGGGTCATTTCGAAGCTCGCCCGGGAGCAGAGAGCAGTAAGGGCTTTCGATCTTTTAAAGAACTACGGGCAACATACTGCCCTCTTCTGCGGTATTCAGCACGCCCGGGGCAAATACATTCTCACCATGGATGACGATTACCAGACCCCCCCCTCCGAGATCCCCAAATTGATCGATAAGATCGAAGAGGGCTATGATGTAGTATTTGCCCGCTTCCCTCAAAAAAAACATTCCGCTTTTCGAAACTGGGGTTCCAGGGTGATCCAACGGATCAACGAGCAGGTGTTCAATAAACCGCGGGACATTACCTTTTCCAATTTTCGAATTTTCACCCGGGAGGTGGCCCAGGGGGTGGCTACTTACAAGACCCTGTACCCCTATATTTCGGGCTTATTGACCTTGTTTGCTTCCAAAGTTTCAAATGTGGATGCCGAACACCTGCCCCGCCTCCAGGGCAAGTCCAACTATTCCCTTTGGAAGCTCGGTGCCCTCGCTGCCCGCTTATTGTTCAATTATTCAGCCTTTCCCCTGCGGGTATTGTCGGGCCTTGGCGTCATCGTTGCTTTTTTTGGTTTCGCCCTGGGGCTGTTTTTCATGCTGAAAAACCTATTTTTGGGCATCGGTGTACCTGGCTGGACGTCCCTGGTAGTGACCCTGTCTTTTTTTAGCGGATTGAATTTATTGATCCTCGGGGTGATGGGCGAGTACCTGGCCAGGATCGTCAATCAGTTATCAGAACGACCCCCTTATGTGGTCAGGGAAAAGATCCTTTAAATGGCCCTGTTTAACATAAAATCGAATGTTCCGGGAAGGCTAGTCCCTTTTTTGCTTCTGGCACTAATGGGTTTGGCTTATTTAGCACATGTATGGAGGTTTGCACAAAATATTCCCTACGGTTTCGATGATGTCCATACTTTTTTAAATCAATTTCAGAGGGACTTTCTGGAACAACCCGAACTACTAAAAAAGCTTTGGTTTTTCTTTGAACTCTCCAACTGGCCACATCCCGAAGTCTTTCCCCGTTTCATGGAGACCCTCCTATACGGTTTTCAGGGGACAGTTGATTTTCGGACTTTTCTGATCTTGGGGAATATTTTTTTTCTGGGATTTTTATTGGTGTTGATATTCAGCAGCGGATTGCGCCCCCTTTGGCTGGTTTTACCCCTGGCCAGTTTATTATTGGTACCATTGAACACCAATTTTTGGGCGGTGGCAATCGTCGGTTATCCCTTTTTGTTCGGCGGAGTGTATTTATGTTTTTTTTGGCTTTATAGAAAAAAGCCCTGGAATGCGGTGGCTGCAGCAACTATAGCAACCATTTCCTCGGGTACAGGATACCTGTTATTTGGTCCTGCCTTTTTGATGGTCCTGGCTCAAAAGGATAACAGGCGGGAACTCTCGGTTTTAAGTATAGGGGCTTTGGCGTTATTGCCTTATTTTCTTTTTATTCTTTTTTCGAAGGAGCCCCAGGGAGGAGCAGTACTTTCAACGGCAGCGGATACGGGGCCGGTTCTTATGCTTGTTGTTGGGAAAATTATTTTTGCTTCGGATTTTTTATTACAATGTTTAAGGCGAACACTGGATGTTTCATCTGTTGCCCAACGAGTCAATCCCAACCTTTCTATTCTATTTTTAGCCTTTAATACAGGCATTGGTTTTTATTTGATCTTTTATTGGAAACGACTTTTAAAAACCCGCCCGGATTGGCTAATGTTTTTAGGTTATCTTGTTGAGTTGGCTATGGCTTCAGTGGTGATGCGTAGTTCGGGTCAACTATTTGAATTAGTGGAGCCCCGCTATGAGATTTATTCGGTTTTCTACCTTTCAGCCTTTTTGGTACTTAGTTTTCACGGGCACCCTCAATTATGGCGTAAGCCATGGTTTTATTTGCTTCTGTCCGGTTTATTTCTAATGCTATTTTTTCAGCGCTCTAAGCTGGAGTGGAATATCCGGGAAAACCTTAAAAGACGCCAACAACGGGCCCTTTTTTACCAAGTCCATAATATTAACCATCCTCGATTAACGATAAAACCCTCCATGGCTGATCCTCTGCTTGACCATATCGAAAGCGGACTTTATCAGCCGGATAGTTTGTTGTTTTCGGTACAATTTGAACCCAGTCCCGCTTCATTTTCGAATGATTCCATTCAATATTTCAGGGTGGGCACTATTAAAGGTGCCCAATTTGAGGATCGTACCCTGAGCATGAAATTAAAAGGCTATGTAAAGGGAGGCACTGGCTTGCCCCTAGAGTTAGTTGATGTACTAATGCTGAAAAAAACGGATAGCCCCGAAAGCTCCTGGCATCTCCTTCCCATGGACGAGCGCTGGTATCGATATCAGAATAAGGAGGACAGGGCCAGGATTCAATGGTATTTTTATAAGCCTCTCTTACCCCTTAAGCCAGGGGAGTACGCATTTGCTTTAGGTGTTTTGTCTAATGAAAAAAAGGTCAAAAGCTTAATTCTTTTGCCGCCTTCCTATAAGATCACCCTTTAGGATGGACTAAATATTAAAAAAACCACTATCCCGGTCCAGTAAGGTCCCCTCTGCCGCCTTCAATACCCCTTTTTCCGGTAGGGACCGCAAGGCTACGGCTCCACCGCCCACAATCGACCGGTCGCCAATGGTGATGCGATCCCGGACCGTGCTATTGACACCGATAAAACAATATTTTCCGATCCTGGCTTTACCAGCTACCGTGGCCCGGGCAGAAAGGAAAGACCAGTCTCCGACGCTGGCTTCGTGACTGACGTAGGCATTGGATCGGAGCAAAACACCGTCCCCAATTCGGACCAGAGGTTCTACGGTAGCATTGGGACAAATAAAGACATTCCGGCCCAAAGTGGCCGAAGCCGCTACATAAGCTTTGGGATGAATAAAGTTAAACAGGGTATACCCCATCCGCTCCGCTTCTTTTGCCACCTGCTGCTTTCGAAGCCGAAAATCTTTTTCACCCATAGGAGTGACTACATGCAGTTTTACCTGGTCCGGAGGGTACTGCTCCGCCAACTCCTCAAAGGGGATCACTCTGAAGCCTGCAAATTCAGGACTTTGGTAAAACGCCCTATGGACGGTTAAAACGACCGGGTCGTAGGCGCCGCTTTCCCGCAAAAACTCTGCAAATACCGGGATGATACTGGAAACACCATAGAGTACTACTTTTTGCATAAGCATACATTAAATACCAAAACTATCACTTTTTCGATCCAGCAAGATCCCCTCCGCTGCCCGTACCACTCCCTTGGGAGGTACGTCGCGCAGTACAACCGCTCCTCCGCCAATGATGGCTTCATCCCCTATGGTCATCCTATCGCGTATGGTACAATTGACGCCGATGAAACAATATTTACCAATGGAGGTTTTTCCCGCAATGCCAACACAGGCCGATAAAAAAGACCAGTCCCCGATGGTGGACTCATGGCTAATGTAGGTATTTCCCCCTACATAGACGCCCTTTCCGACCCTGGCATAGGTCTGTACGAAGGAAAAGGGGGATAAAAAGACATTATCTCCCAGAGAAGCCGTGGGGGAAACATAAGCCATGGGATGAACAAAAGAAAATAAATGATAGCCTAACTCCTCTGCCTTTTCGGCGATGGCTTGTTTGCGTTTTCGAAAGTTCCCCTTTCCCATAGGGGTAACGATATGCATCTGAAAATCATTTGGAGGGTGGGTTTCTAAAATGGTTTCGAAAGGAAAAACCGGCAAGCCGTAAGCCTGGCGTTCGGTGATCATATGCTCGTGCAGACATAGACCGGCAATACGGTAACTACCGCCCATGCCCAGGTATTCAAGATAGGAGGGAATAATCGCGGAGACTCCGTATAATAGCACGTTTTGCATAGAAAAAGCATTAATTAGGGGGAGAGTTTTAGGGCCTTTCTCAGCTTTCCCGGGCTATCGGGCTTCAGATCCATTTGATCGGCAATATGTAAAATGCGATCCAATAAACCGGCATTAGTTGCCAGCTGTTTTTTCTCCCGGTCGAAGAAGATATTGTCTTCCAGCCCTATCCGCACACCGCCCCCGGCTGCGAGGGCCGCAAGGTTGGCCGGCAATTGGGCGGGCCCCAGGCCTGCGGCGGCCCAGGCAGCGGTTCCTGCAGGTAAGGTTTGGATCAGGTGGCCCATGCTGAGCAAATCGGCCTGAGCACCGGCAATGTTCCCGAAAAGCAGGTTGAAATAAAAGGGCGGTTGCAGGATATCCTTCTCGATCAGGTAAAAGGCATAGTTCAGCATGCCCAGGTCGAAGATCTCCAGTTCGGGTTTGATGTTGCGTTCAAGCATGTGTTCCGCCAGCCGTCGAATCATATCCGGGCTGTTGAGGCTGGCCTGCCGGCTAAAATTTAAGGAGCTCAGGGTAAGGCTGCCCATGTCGGGTTTGGCAACTCCTTCCAGGTCCAGGCAGGCGGAGCGTTTTTCAAACTCGGGCCAGTTGCGTCCGCTGGTGGAAACACAAAGGATGAGTTGGTCCTGCTCACCGGCCTCCCCTTCCCGTATGCCCTCAATTATTTGCTGGTAAACGGAAGGATCAAAAGTCGGGCGCCCTTGAGGGTCCCGGGCATGCAAATGGGCAATGGCGGCACCTTTTTCTTTGGCAGCCAGCACCTCCCGGATAATCTCTTCCGGTTGCTCGGGTACGTGGGGAGTGAGTGTCTTGATCGGCACCATGCCGGTGGGAACGAAGTTGATAAACAAAGAAGATGAAATTTAATAGGTTAAACCTTGAGTTACGCGATAAAATTCGAGTACAGATCGAATCACGCGGTCCTGATCAGTTTTACTAAGTGCTACGTACAGGGGAAGACGTAAAAGACAATCGGTATACCTTTCTGCCTGGGGCAGCGGCCGGCCATCGTGTTTATTTCGAAAATACGGACTTTGGTGCAAAGCCAGGTAATGAAATACGGCATGGATGTTTCGGCTTTTTAGGAATTGAATAAGGGCTGTCCGTTCTGTACCCGATCGACAGACCAGGTAGAACAAATGCCCGTTATTGGTCCCACAATCGGGGGTAGTCGGCAACTGGGCCTGTCCGGTATGGGCAAGAGGGCTAAGGCTTTCCCGGTAACGCTCCCAGATGGCCAGGCGTCGGTTCTGTATATTCTCGATCTCTTCAAGTTGCCCGTAGAGGAAAGCGGCGGTGAGTTCGGAAGGTAGAAAAGAGCTGCCGATATCCACCCAGTTGTATTTGTCGACTTCCCCCCTGAAAAAGGCCGATCGGTTGGTACCCTTTTCCCAAATAATCTCTGCCCGCTTTCGAAAGCCTGTATCATTAATTACCAGCATCCCACCTTCTCCCGAGATAACATTTTTGGTTTCGTGAAAGGAAAAGGCGCTTAAATGGCCCAACGAACCGAGCGGCTTGTCCTGCCAATAGGCATCGATGGCCTGGGCAGCGTCTTCGACCAGGAAAAGGCTGTAGCGGTTCGTCAGTTCAAGGATTCGCCCCATATCACAAGCCACCCCTCCATAATGGACCAGAACGATCGCTTTGGTGCGGTCTGTGATCAGGGATTCGAGCTGGTCGGGATCGATATTAGGGTGATGCGGACTGCTATCGGCAAAAACGAGTGTTGCTCCGCGCAAGGCAAAAGCATTTGCGGTGGAAACAAAGGTATAGGCCGGAAGGATGACCTCATCCCCGGGCTGAATATCCAGCAGTAGGGCAGCCATCTCCAAGGCGTCTGTGCAGGAAGTGGTTAACAAACAGCCTGGAAAACCGTACCTTTGTTCAAACCACTGGTGGCATTTTTTGGTGAAGGTCTTGTTCCCGGCCGTCCAGCCGGAGGCCACCGCCTCTGCGATATAGTCCAGTTCCCGGCCGGCCAGGTAGGGTTTATTGAATGGGATCCGGTTGGTAGTTTGCATAAAATAAGGTAACATTGCCTATGAGCGCATTGGCCCATTATCGGCAGCGATTTTTTGATTGGCTGCCCGAAAATAATCGATTGGAACGGATTTGGTTCATTGCCAAAACGGATTTTAAACGCCGGTATTATGGTTCTTTCCTGGGCTTATTATGGGCCCTGCTAAATCCTGTCCTACGACTCCTGATTTATTACCTCGTCTTCACCCTGATCTTTCAAACACGGGAAGAATATTTTATCCTACATCTCTTTTTGGGCCTTATTATGTTTTTGTTTTTCGTAGAAGTGGTGTCCAGAAGCATGAAAATGATGCATTCGAAAGGGTACCTGTTTGAGAACATACAAGTCCATAAGATAGATGTTTACCTGGCCAACCTTTTAGCCGGATTTTTTGGACTCCTGTTTAATTTAATTGTTTTCCTTGTTTTCAGATTGATAATCGTCCCTGAACCTATTTCCTGGGAGGCTTTATTTTTGGTTCCCATTTTATTACTTAATCTGATCGTTTTTACTTTAGGTTTTGGCCTTTTATTGTCTATTACCTGGACCTTTTTTCGGGATATCCAGCATTTCTGGGATTTGCTGAGGTTAGCTATGTTATGGCTCAGCGGCGTTTTTTTCACTATTGATCCTACCTTGGGATGGAAGACGAACCTCTTGGCCCATTTAACCCCTTTGGCCGGGCTTTTAATTAATGGCCGGGCTTTATTGTTGTATCATGATCCCGTCAACTGGGAGCTTTTTTGGTTTGACCTGGTGTATGGCCTGGTCTTGTTTATATTTGCCTGGTCACTTTTTCGACGCTATGCACCCCGGGCTTTAGAAATACTATAATCATATGGCCAATAGCAGCCCTTTTCGGTTTTGGGGTAAGTTCCTTTCTACCAGTTTGCGCTACCCAAAAGCGTTTATCGCTCAGGTCAATGTCAGGAATGTTAAAACGCTTTGGCGAGCAATTCGATACGAGCCCCCTTCCCTCATCTTGTATAACCTAAAGGCACTTTTACAGGGTAAGGATCGCCTCCAAATGAAGGAGGGACAAAGCCCCCTTTTCCAAGAGGGCACTTTGACCCTTTACCTGGAGTTTTTCGAACAAACGGATCATTTTCTGGAGGTTAAAGGTTGGGCAGCCGGGGAAGGGGGATTGAAAAATCTGAGTTTGTATGCTGATGAAGAACGGGTAAAGGAAGGGATTTGGTTGGGGGAGCGTAGGGATACCCAGGGCATTTTTGGTATCCGTTCCCAACAGGCGCTCGGCTTTCATCTGATCTATCGGGGACCTATGTCTTTTTCAGACCTCTGCTTGGTGTTGACCGATGAAGAAGAAGGGGTTTTAAAGGCTGAACTGTTGAATTGGCAGCGTACAGAGGACGAAAAATATGCGGATTGGATAAAACAGCAGTCATTATTTTCCAACTCAAGAAGGAGAAATTCAAAAAGCAAAATCTATCTGGTAGAGTTGAATCCAGCTTTCAAACCCATATTCATTCGAAAGTTCGGAAATAAAAAAATGCAGGAGGGTGCCCCTACCTTGGAATTCCAACCGGAATGTGTAGAAGCAAATGCTTATTACCTTTTACTGGATAACGACTCCGAATTGGCGGAGTTGGCAGAATCTGAGCTGGAGGCCGCTATCGCAATACAAGCACAGACATTCGAAATACTGTATTGGGATGATGATCATTTAGAGCCCCTTAGCGGAAAAAGGAGGGGTTTTCGTGCCAAGCCTGCCTGGAGTCCGGAATATTGGCTGGCCTATGATTATATCGGCCCCAACCTACTGGTAAAAGGAACTGTTTTGAGAGCCGTTGGGGATCTGGATCAACCGGGGCTTTCGACCAGGCTGATTCTGCACGCCTTGAAAAACGATAACCGGGTCGGGCACCTCCCTCTGGTGCTCTCGCATAGAAAACTTCCCGGGCACCCGGAGCGAAGTGCTCTCGAGTTAGATCTAATCCGGAGTTATTTACAACATCATTTTCCCGGGCAGCAGGTAAAACCCGGTTTAGCACCGGGCTCCATTCGGGTTCAGCGGGTAGTTTCCAAAGGGAAATGGGTCAGTATCATCATTCCTTTCCGGGACAGGATCGACCTTTTACGTACCTGCCTGGACAGTATTTATGAAAAAACTATATACCCCCATATTGAAATATTATTGGTAAATAACCAAAGCCAGGAAACGGAGACGCTGCGGTATCTGGAAAAGCTTCCGACAGATCGTGAGAATATTCGGATCTTGCCTTATGACGCTCCCTTTAATTATTCCGCTATTAACAATTGGGCCGTTGATCAAGCTAAAGGAGAGTATATTGTACTGCTGAATAATGACATCGAAGTGAAAGAAACCGGCTGGTTGGAGGCTATGTTAGAGTATGGACAACAGAAACAGGTAGGCGCCGTTGGTGCCCGTTTACTGTACCCGGATAACACCGTACAACATGCCGGAGTGATCGTTGGTTTGGGGGGAGCGGCCGAACATGCACACAAGCATTTCCACTGGAATAGTCCAGGTTACCTGAATAGGTTATTAAGCCCCCAGCACTTTTCCGCTTGTACTGCAGCTTGTCTACTTTTAAGAAAAACAGTGTATCTGGAGGCAGGCGGGTTTGATGAACAGAATTTACCCATCGCTTTTAACGATGTAGACCTTTGTCTCCGTCTTCGGGAATTAGGCTATTCGGTAATTTACACGCCTTATGCTTGCTTGTATCATCACGAATCTATCAGCCGGGGACGGGACCAAGAAGTAGAGCAGGCAAAAAGAGCCCGGGCTGAGGTGCGTTTTTTCCAAAAGCGATGGAGCAAGTTCCTGGAAGAGGGTGACCCTTTCTTTCACTCTCGTCTTTCTTTAGCCAGTGGTAGTTTTACTTTTGATAACATACGGCCCGACTATCCAGGTATCCGCTTTCCGGATACAGGGCTAACTGTCCATAATCGATCATGAACCCCAAAGTCCTACAAGCCATCGCCCTGGTCAGCTATTTTATACTGCAAACTCTTTGTTTCCAGTACAATGTATTAGGTGTGGCTTCTCAAAGTAAGTTTGAGCACTTTGCTGACGGTGCAGAAAACATGATTTTTGCCCGTCTTGCCTGGTCGGAGCGGTATGGCCCTTTTAAGGACGGAGGGGTTTTACTACGGGATCAGGAGATTAAGGGGCGTTCGAATAATTGGAGGCACTATCAATTGTACGTAGAGGATGTTCCATTACAAAAGCCCCGTTTTTACAAATCCAGGCCTGCACTTCAGACCTTGCTCTTTGGTTTGTTCGATGGAATAAGTCCCTTCGATGACGTCCGGAACGTGGATATATTTTACTGGTCGGTAGCCCTTATTTCGGCGGCCTGTTTAAGTTGTTTTCTGTATTGGATTTTACTTGAATTTAGCTGGCTGCCTTTCCTCTTTTCCGCTTGTGGGCTGTTGTGCGCCCCCTGGCTGACAGTTTCCGGAGGACACTTATTCTGGATGGCGGGTCTGTTTTTTTTACCCTTTACAGTAGTCGCCTTTCTGTTTAGAAAGGGAAATAAGCCACCGCCCTGGCAATTGCTGCTTTGGCCTTTACTTGCTTTTTTGGTGAAAAGCTTATTTGCTGGTTACGAGTTGTTCACTGCTACTCTGGTGATGGCCACAATTCCAGTGTTCTATTATGCCTTAAAGGAGCAATGGGCATTAAAGGGTTTTTTGTTTAATTTCAGTTTAGTATCGGTTGGCCTGCTAGGCGGTTTGTTGTTATCCCTGGGAGTATTATTGATGCAGGTCGAACAGATCGAAGGGAACAATAGGGGAGGAGTAGCAAATCTGAAGGAACGCCTGTTGGTGCGTACCCTGGGCAAATCGACCAACAAAAACATATCTTCTAGGATTGTGGCTGCGGGAGAAGCTAGTTACAGAGAAACCATGGAAAAGTATTGGGCCATCCCTTTATTTCGGGTACCGGATTTTCAGAAACCCGAGGACGAGGCGAAAAAAGAAAAAGGGCTGCCCACCGCTTATTGGTTGATCTTTGGTGCGATTATTGGGTTAGTAGCCCTGTTGTTTTCGAAGACTCGGGCGCTAGGGGGAGCGGTCCTGATCAGCTACCTCGCACCAGTTTCCTGGTTTTTGATTTTTAAAGCGCATGCTTTTCAGCATCCCTTTCTGGATCCTATCGCCTGGTATTTGCCAACTGCCATCCTGATTTTTACTCTGGCGGGACTAATGTTAAAAACCCTTATTAAAGTCTATTGATTTACTTAGATTTGCAAGACACGAAAACCCGAATGAACCTTTTATCGAGAATAAACCGCTTCTTTAACCCAAAACAAAAGGCTGCCGAACTACCGGAAAAGCCCAAGGGACAAAAAATTCTAGTCATAGGCCTGGCTAAAAGCGGCACATCTATTCTCACTTACCAGGTCGCGGGAGGCCTTGAAGAAAAGCGCATTTACTTCGAACCCGGAGGGAAATTGGCCCAACAGGATGTCGGCTTTCATCAAAGGGTTTGCCAATTACCCGGTAATATCGTTACCAAGATCGTTTTTCAACCTCGCCTGGAGGCGCGATTGGAAGCCATTTTCCCCCTTTATGACAAGGTTATCTGGATTGTTCGGGATCCCCGGGATACCATGATCAGCAGCTTTTTTTATGTGTGGTATAAAGGGCATAAGCCTGATCCTGAAAGATTCGAAAAAGCTTTGGCTTTGGTTCGGCAAAAAGAGGAGAACCCAGCTTCCCTTTCGTTTCGCGAAATGAGTAAAGGGGTTATCGGTAAGAAATATTTTGATAACATCTATCCGATCCTCCTTAGTAAACTGGACCAATTCAAGGCGGGTATTCTAATATTCAAGTACGAGGACCTGGTGGATGGGCAGGTGGAAGCATTGAACGAATATCTTGGGTTCTCCATCGATGAAAGTGCCCGTGTGCGGGATGCGGTTAAACGCGTCGAACGGTCTAAAACCTATGGCAGTTGGAGGAAGTGGTTCACAAAACCAGATGTATTGTACTATCAACCGGTACTAAATACCATTTTGGAAGAATTAACCTACGAGAATTCAGATTGGCAGTTATTGGAAGAGGATGAGTTGCCGGCCGCGGAAGGCTCCAAATACATGGAAAACTTATTTACTGGCAATAAAACCGAGGTCAAAGAATAGAAGAGCTCCAAAACCAATCAGTTATGCAAATTATTATTTTGGGGATGCATCGGTCGGGTACGTCGGTACTTGCTCGGTTGTTAAACAAGATGGGAGCGTATTTTGGAGAACCCAATGACGAGATGCGGCCTGCTTTTGATAATAAGCTTGGTTTCTGGGAACGAAAGGATATTGTACATTTAAACGATGCCATTCTTGCTAATCAAGGAGTGAATTGGTGGAAAATTGCTGGTTTTTCGCCAAAAAGAATAGAATTAGACAAATTCCTTGAACCTGCATCTGAAATTATAAGAACTTTAGAAAGAGAGGATAACTTTTTCTTAAAAGATCCCCGCCTTTGTTTGACCTTTCCGGTGTGGCAACCATTATTGACAGACCCTATTATAGTTATATGTAACCGTAATCCCCTTGCCATTGCCCGCTCTCTAGAACGAAGAAATCAACTTCCCATAACCTATTCTCTTGCTCTCTGGGAACAGTATTTTTTTTACGCACTGGAAAACGCTTCTGGCTATGAAAAAAAGCTTATAGTAGATTATGATGAATTGATACAGGACCCAACTGAAACTACTGAAAAGATACTTGAAAAGTTAAAGGAGTTTGGATTTACTTCTATTAATAATTCGCTTTCCGTTAGAGAAATTGTCAGGCCTGAACTAAGGCATCAAACTGTTGATCAACCTATAGATGAAGTTTTATCCGAGAATCAGCTTAAACTCTTCCATTTGGTTAAATACTCTGACCCAGGGGAAATAGATCTTCGAATTAAATCCATTGGTTTAGAGAGTTCCAGTCCACTTAAACAAATGGAGGAGGCAGCAGCAGAGCAAATGGTTTCCGATAGACAGGTAGAATTAGTGGTTACTACTTTTGTTGATTCTGGAAAGGGGTTTCAATTTTCGGAAAGCACCCGTTCCGCGGAGAAATTTAACCTTAAAGAAAATAATCAATTTAAGGTTGGTTTAGAGGTTTTTCAAAACCGAGAGATTATTCAACGACTTAAATGGTCTCCTTCCGCAGCACCGGTTCTCTTGAGAATCCTTTCTGTACAGGCGAATTTGGAATCGGGAGAAAGAACATTGTTGGATTATTCTGGAAAAGCAAGTGTGGAACAAGGTAATAAAATGCTGTTGTTAAATCCAGATGACGGTATAGAAGTTTTCCTAACTCCATATCAAGGCATTTCATCTATAGAAATAAATTTTTATTTGATTGCTTTAGCGGAAGGTGTTCTTAACCACCTTCCATTTATTTTTTTGAATGGAATTAATAAAACCCCTACTCTTTCCAAGTGTTTTGCTCAACTTTTTTGGGGGAAGGAAGAAAAGTTCTCGGAAGTTAATTCTTTGAAAAAGTCACTTAACGCTTGGAACTTTTCCTCTGTTTTCGAAGTGCAAGGGGGCCCCCATATTCAACAAATTCGCTTTGATCCGATTAACACCCCCGGGGTTATCAAATTACTGAATTATAAGGTTTTTACCACCCAGGGTAATTCATTGATGATCAAGCCAGAAAGGTTTAAATCGTTCAATGGATTTCGATTGGGAAACCTCTTCATTTTTGAAGGAGGAGACCCACAATTACTCTTGACATTTGAACAACCTGTTCTATTGGAAAAGGTCGAAATCGATATTGAATACCTAGCTATTGGAAGTGTTTATACCGATTATTTTTTGGCTGAATTAAAAACTCTAAAGGAGATACGCGGAAAGGAGGAGGGAGATTCGTCAGTAGCCTCAGGTGAAATTCAAAGTAGTTTGTATGATTATCTTGAGAAAATTTTACATCAGGTAAAAGCCTCTTACCAGCTTTCCAATCAAAAAGATGAAGAATGGAAGCGACAGTTTTCTCAGACTTCCGGTCTTATTGATCAGTTATTTGGCCAAGTGATTAGTATAAAAGGCAAACTTCAATTTTTTCCAGAAGTACTTGAAGGAGCCAATAAGGAGAATCAGGAGTTGAGTAGCAGGCTTAGGGTATTGGAAAAACAGACATTGTATTTGCTTGAGCAACAAAAACGATTGGAGGCGGATAAAGCAAAGCTGATAACAAAATTAGAGCTTAGTCAGAACAAATCAAATGAATTGATTAAAGAACTGGAAGGTCAGAACCTTCAATTGATACAAGCAAAAACCCTGTCTGAAATAAAATTGAATCAGTTCAAGTCAGAACAAGAAAAACTAATTCAAAAATTGGAAGCTAAAAGGAATCAGACTTCCACTATTTCAAAACTCGAAGAACAAATCGCAGAAGCATTTGCTAACCTTGAGCAGGAACGTAATGCCAAAAGGTCTGCTGAGAGCAAGTTGGAGGAAATAATAATGGCTCAACAACGGTTGAGCGGAGAAAATAAGCATTTGGCAGATCAGTTGGCTGCAGCAAATGAACATGCTCAGAACCTGGAAAGGGATTATTTTGAATTAAAGAAAAGTTTGAGCTTAAGAATGGGGATGGCAGTTACCTTCCCTTTTCGAAAGGTGTTAGATTGGTCCCGAGGTACCAGTGTAGTTCCTGAAAAACCAGGAAAGAAAAAAAGAAAGAGACCAGAAATAAAAAAAATATATTGTTTCAGGCAGGGGGATCAAATGTTATTATATGGGACAATAAAAAGCAAAGAGCCTCTTGATGCTTTGATTTTGGAACAAAATGGAACTGAGCTTGGAAGCATAGAAATAACTCAGGAAAGTAAGAAACACTATCAATTTTTCTTTGAAGGTAATATTCCAGAAGATATAGAAAACCTCCTTATAACAACTGTAACTAATAGGGGAAAAAGTTTTGATTACCTGATAGACCCGGTCTCAGTTGACGGTCCTTTTTTAATCCATTGTGACAAATCAGAGTATCTAAAAAATGGGGGTATTTATATTACTGGTTGGGCCATAAGTGTTTACAGCCCTCAGCTTATTCGATTATTTCAAAACGAGGAACTTCTTTCCGAGGCAAGTTTAAGTATAAACCGTGAGGATGTTCAACAACTCTTTCCCCATCATCCAGATAGTATAAATGCTGGTTTCGAGTTATTTGCGTCTACTGATAGGGGAAACGAAAATTTCTATCTTGAGTTAGTTACTGGCAATGGCAAGGTTTATTCACACCCTATTTCTTTAGAAGTATCTGCCAGGGAACTCAACCTGAACGAACAGTATGCCTTATTCCAAAACAAAGAACCCTTACTGGAAAAGGGTCGAGTAGAAAATAGTACAAGGATACTTTCCGTTATTTTATTTCTGGAGCGAGGGACTTTCGCTGAATCCATTACCCGATTGGAGGAATGGGAGAGAACGCTGTTTAATCCCGTTCAGCTATATATTTTTGCGTCAAAAGAACTAGAGGGGGAAATCCCCAAAATCGGAGATAGTGCAGTATCGAACTTGATATTGAATCGATTCTGGATTGAACCAAGGGAATCTCCCTGGCCTGTTCTAATTGACCATTTAGGGGAATTAGAGGGTCAGTTTCTCTTTTTTATTCCCCCTCCTTACACTATTAGAACAGGAGCAATAGACCACCTACTCTGGGAATTAGCAAAAGATGCATCGGGGGATGTTTATTATTTTGATGAGGATCAGTTTTCAAGTTTTGGTAAACGAATAAATCCTGTTCTTAAACCAGGCTACAGTCCTGAATTATTACGAAGCCAAAATTATATTGGAGATGCATTCATTATTCGAAAGTCTTTGTTGAAAGATCCCTTATGTCCAGCTCCCCATCTGGGACCTGCTATTTATTATGACCTGCTTTTACAAGCCAGCGCTACAAATAAAAATTTCATACGCATTCCCAGGGTGCTGGCCCACAAGGTAGAGGAACAAGGCTTTCCTGCTACTCAGGAAGGTATTTATTCTGATTTGAGGTACGGACGAGGAAAAACTTTAATTAAAATGCTGGGCCGTTCCCTGGTAGAAGAAGATACTCTTCTAGAGGGTCCTGTCTTTTCCTTAGTGATCTTGAATAAAAATGCACCCGAGTTTATCATTCCCCTCTTGAAAAGCTTAGTTACCTCTGAACTTAACAAGCGGTATGAAGTGATCGTAGGGGATACAGGGACCACCGACAAGGAAGTATTAGCCTGTTATAAGGAATTGGAAGGCCGTATTCACATAGTGAAAGAATTAAAATATCATTTCAGCAAAAACTACAACGAGCTAAATAAGCACCATGCCCGGGGAAGAATCCTAGGAATAATGAATAATGATATCATCCTTCCAGACCTGGCATTTTTAGACGCAATGGAAAAAGAATTGTCTAATCCCGAAGTTGGTGCAGTTGGTTCAAAACTACTATATCCAAACGGCAGTCTTCAACATGCAGGAGTTTTCTTCTTTCAAAAGGAAAAATTTCGACATTTACCTTATCACCGCTTACATGCAAAACCGGAATCTGCCCTCCAGGGGCCTTTCAGGGAAATGATACCCGCTGTTACAGGAGCATTCCTTTTTTGTAGACGTAAAGACTTTTTACAACTGGGAGGATTTGATCCAAATTATGCAGAAGAAGCCCAGGATATTGACCTTTGTTTAAAATTCCACAGGGCAGGATTCAAAAATATTTTCCTGAATCTAGACTCTATTCAGCATGTCGAGAATGGTACCCGGGAAAAAGGGAGTGAGAATTGGCATGATCGAAATTATTTTCTTTGGAAGTGGAAGTCCTATTTGGAAATGCCCGGAAATCAGGATAAAATTTATGAACAGTTGCAGTAGAAAGAAAACCAATGAGAAGACTTATTGAAAAGGAGCGTATTGTTTTTTTAACTACTGTATTTCGGGTAGGATATGGGGTGGGTTTAGTAATTCGTAAACAAGCGGAATTTCTGCTGCAAGCTGGCATAGGGGAAGTAAATATCATCACCGCTGATCCGGGTATTGTTGATGGATTAGAAGAGGTTATGCGCGTGCATAAAATCACCTTAAATCCTGAGTCTTTCGAAGAGGTTATGCAGAAACTGAAGCCTACCATTGCTATTGCCCATACCCCCCCGTTTTTTTCTTTCCTGGCTAATTACCATAAAAATCAATTGTACAAAATCGCCTACGATCACGGCGAGCCTTTTCCAGAGTTTTTTCCTGAAGAAGAAAAAGCCAGAAACCAGGTAAACTTGAACAAGTATTCGGCAATTGCAAATTTACATAAACACATTAGCATTAGTCAATTTATAGAACGTCATGCTGGAGTCTCCAACTCTACCGTACTATACAATGGAGTAGATCATTTGCCAAAATCGGATATAGACATGGATAACAGGAATCTTAGGGAGGTATTAAGTATTCCTGAAAACACCCCTGTTGTTGCCAGTTTAACCCGGATTGGGGAGGGGGAAAGTTTTTACAAAGGATATGACCTGCTGATTCGATTAAAAGAACAATTAGAAGCCAAATGTACAGAAATACCTGTATTCGTCCTCATGGGTAGAGCTATACCCAAAGGGAACCAGGCAGAGGTGCGGTTTGAAGAGGCGGGATTTAGAGTACTCGAAAATGTAAGTGAATCCGATAAACAGTTAGTACTTACCCAGTGTGATTTGTTTATCAGTTCATCTCTTTGGGAAGGGTTCAATTTACCCTTGACCGAAGCGCAATATGTCGGGGCGCCTGTAGCCGCCTTTTCAGTGGGCGCCCATCCGGAAGTAACCCCTTTTCATTTTGCAACCTTCGATGAACTTTTTGGCTTTGCTTTACAAGTATTAAAAAACGAGGACTTTAAAGCTTATGTGGCATGGGAAGGAAAAAAATATGTAAACCAATTTACCTGGAAAAGGAATGTAGAGGGCTTCCTGTCCATACTGGCTAATATCGATTTGCAAAAGGATCAGGTGTTATTAGCTCCCTCACAATTGAAAGAAGAGTATTACCGACAAGCGATAGAACGGGACTTAAAACGTAGAGGATCTGCTGGAAATGTGGAGAAAAACCCTTTGTATTCAGGTTCCGTTTACCCTAGATATAATTTAAAACAACCAGCACCTTTAGTCTCCATTATTATTCCAAATCATAACCATTTTTCAGACTTGCAAACTTGTGTAGAGTCCATTTTTAAAAAATCTACCTATTCTAATTTTGAAATCTTAGTTGCAGAGAATGGAAGTACCGACCAGGATATTCTAGAGTACTATGAAAACTTGAAAACCCTTGATAAGGTAAAAATTATAAACTGGGATAAACCTTTTAATTATGCAGCGGTGAATAATTTTGCCGCAAGGGCTGCGGATGGGGAATTCTTGCTATTTTTGAACAACGATACAGAGGTCATCAGTTCGGATTGGATCGAACGCTTAATGGAATATGCTCAACAGAAGGAAGTAGGTGCCGTTGGAGCTAAGCTTTTGTTCCCCGACAGAACTATTCAGCATGGAGGGATTATTATAGGGATCAATGGGGTAGCTGCCAACATGTATGCAGGTATGGACGAAAATGAGCCGGGTTACCGCAATCGTTTGAGGTATATTCAGAATCTTTCTGCAGTAACTGCTGCTTGCCTTATGGTTCGAAAAGAAGTTTTTGAAGAAGTGCAGGGTTTCGACGAAAAGTTTGTGATCGCATTAAATGATGTGGATCTTTGCTTGAAGATACAGGCTGCTGGTTTTCGAAATGTATGGACCCCTTTTGCTCAATTGTTCCATTACGAAATGAAAACAAGGGGAGAAGACCTTAAGGGAGAAAAAGCAAAGCGGTTTCAAAAGGAGATACAGTGGTTCCAAAAAAAATGGAGCGAACTGCTGGGAAAAGGTGACCCCTATTACCATCCATATTTTTCAACTGAGGACAATACCTTTGAATTAAGCATTTAGAAAAATGGAGGGCAGGATAAAGGGCTTTTTGGATAATATTGAAGGAGATAAAATAAAAGGATGGGCATTTGATGCTGTCAATTTTGCTCCAGTTACTGTTTATTTAGAAGTAAATAACCAAATAGTAGGTAGTTCTAAGGCAGATGGATTTCGTCCGGGTTTAAAAAATGAAGGATTACACCCGACAGGGCTTTGTGGTTTTGAATTCCCTTGTGAAGATTTTTTCAGTAAAAAGGATAAGCTAAGAATAAGAGTTATAGCGGGAGATCAAAAGAAAAACTTGGCAAATAGTCCACAATTTTTGGAAGGCCCTAGTTTGAGCAAGGAAAAAAATGGGAAAAAGGTCTTTTTTATGCATATTGCCAAGACAGCTGGAACGACCGTAAACAAAGTGCTGTCTTCTGCCTTTCAGGGGGATCGGGTAATCACCCATATTGAAAGTATAGATTGGAAGAATATCCCCCTCACAGAGAAATATGATTTTATTTCAGGGCATGTGCGCATTAAAGAAGTACTTAATTACCACGATTTAAGTGACTATCTTATAGTTACGGTGTTGCGAGAACCCTATGAACAATTGATCTCTCATTTACGTTGGCTAAAGCACGTCGGTAGTGATATGAATAGTGCTTTTTTCAAATCACACCCTCAACCGATCCAAGCTGTTTGTCGTCGTATCAACAAGGTAGATTTCTCTAAACCGGAAGAACTAGAAAAATATATCAGCAATTTTGGTAAATCTGAGAATATTCTTTTTGACAATTGCCAGACTAGATATTTTATAAAGGACTTTAACACTTCGAAGTTGAGTGATAATCACTATGAAGAAGCATTCAAATGTTTAGATGTTTTTGATTTAATTGGCAGGAATAGTGATTTGGATAGTTTATATAGTTCTTTGAAGGTTAAGAATATACGTTTAGGTTTAGAAAAAAATTTAACTCTTAATGTTAATAAAAAGGATTTTGGCCTCTCAAGTAAAAGAAAAAAAGTTAAAGAAATCTTGTTTCCTTTAATTAAGTTTGATACAAAACTATATTCAAATATAAATTCCACAATATTATGAAAAGAAAGTTTTTTCAGACCTGGCAGTTATTATTCACTATGGTGCTTTTAATGTTTATATTTAGTTGTAGTCCTAGTGATAATGATTCAAATAAAGAAAACAAATTAGAGACGACTGTTGATCAAGCCCAGAAAAAATCAAAAGGTGCAGAATCAAGGAAGGATAATATTTTTAAATCTACATTGGGCCAATTAAAATTAAATAAAGAAACAAGAAAATTGAATAGAACAATATTCAGAATAGATAAGATTGACAATAAGAAATGGAATGGAAAGGATTTTAAAGTAAAGGCAACTAACAACATAGAATTCACGGGGTGGGCGGTAGACATAGATGATAAAAAAGCTGCGGGAGGGGTTTTTATAAAAATTGAGGATAAGCTATTCCCTGCTGATTATGGCTTTGAAAGAGTAAATGTTAAAAATAGCTTAAAGATTGGATCAGTTAATGTTGGCTTCAAAGCTACTATACCTGTAAAGGAAGTTAGATTCGATCCTAATGGCCAGGCTAACGTAAAGCTGATCATTCTTAATTCTAAAAAAGATAAGTATTACTCTACAGGAAAAATCTTAAGTTTAGTCAAGTGATCAATTTTAAATTGATCAATAATTAAATTATTGAATTAATATTAGGCTTTTCTGTTCACTGTACGTGTTGAATTATAATAAAACAATATGAATCAGGAAAACTTGTTGATACAAAAAAAAATAGATATATTCAAATCATATAAACGTACTGGGAAACGTAATGAAGCCTTAAAATTTCTAGTTGATTTTGAAAAACAAATTAATAATCATAGTGAAAAGGTAGGATCAAAAGTAACCTTTCTACTGGCTTCTGAGTTTTTTTGGCATCAACAGTTTGATAATGTAGCTTCGTTAATTTTAAGTATTAAATCGTATTCCTCTGTTAAGAATGAGTTTAAACATTTAGTAATTTTGCTCTCATCCATCAGGAGAAGCAAGAAGCACTCTCATCTTTTTAGTGATCTGGTGTCAAGAATACATGGTCTATTGAACAATCATTCTGAGTTAGAGGAGTTAATTGAGGATATATATATTCCAATTACTAAATATGGAAATAAAGAGGTTTTATATCAAAGTAAAAAAAGTATCTTTATTTCTGGAGTGGCAAGATCAGGAACAAGTGCTTTAGGTAGACTCATTAATACCCATCCACAGATTGGTATTTTAGTTGAAAGGTTTCCTGAGTATTTTGGATATCATCCAATTCAATTCGCAGATCGATCTATTCTTTTCAACAAAAAAAATGCTCCCAAATCCGGATATTCTGTAGATGTTTGGGGGGATTTAATGAATAGATATGAAAATCTAAAATATATAGGGGATAAACGCCCCGGGTTTTTGTATGGTTGGCCTATCACTGCTTATAATTTTTTGCCAACTCAAATAAAAATTATTCATATTCGTCGAGATGTTAAAGATGTTGCACTTTCTTGGAAGGCAAGAGCAAATAACGTTAAAGATAAATGGCCAGCAAAGAAAGATTTTAAACAG
Source organism: uncultured Saprospiraceae bacterium (assembly GCA_964479625.1). Taxonomy (GTDB): domain Bacteria; phylum Bacteroidota; class Bacteroidia; order Chitinophagales; family Saprospiraceae; genus CAYZMS01. The sequence goes on along the minus strand of CAYZMS010000007.1, from coordinate 65,673 downwards.
GCAATAATAGAAACCAATATTCAAAACCGATGGTTACTTGAGTTAATTCAAAATGAAAAATGGAAGAATAGTATACATATAGTAAATTTTAAAGATATATTTTCTTCACCCCAACCATTACTGAAGATTTTTGATTGGCTGGAACTAGAAACTGACTTAGGACTAAAAGGAAGGATTGAGGAATTTTTAAATAAATCAGAGGGTGTCCTCCAAAAAGATAAAACATTAACTCCTTCGGAAGCCGAAGTAATTAAGTCAATTTATTCCATGCAAGATGATAGAGAAATAAAAAATATATTAAGTGAATAGACTACTTTGTGTCTGCAAGTAAAATTTAATGTTACAAATATAATATACTTATATCACAATGAATATTATTCTTCATATTGGCTCAATTAAAACTGGAACTACCTTTTTACAAAGATCTCTTTTTTCAAATAGATCTGTTTTATCCAAAAATTTTGGCATACTTTATCCAAAATTGGAAGAGAGTTATAACCATCGTTCTCTACTTCTTGCCACCGGCTATGGGCTTTATGATGAAAGCCAAATAAAATTTACAGATATTCATAAAAAGCTAAAAATCAATAGCTTATCTTCATTGCAAAAAGGGTTAACAGAAATTGGCTCGCAATTAAGAAGTCAAATTTATGCAGGTAGACCTCATACCGTCATTCTATCTAGTGAACACCTTCATTCAAGGATAGTGAAAATAAATCAAATTATAGCTTTAAGAAATTTCTTAACTGACTATTTTTCGCCATCTAATATAAAGATTATTCTATATATTAGAAGACAAGACCTTTTAGTTGTTAGTCGATTTGCTACTTTTCTTAGAAGTGGTCATTGTAATTTTAATTATCCTAATCTAGATTTTCCCGAATTTAAAGATTCTCTATTATACAATTATTACAATTTAATTAGCTGCTGGAGTGAAGTTTTTGGGTATCAAAATATATACCCTAAAATATATGAAAAAGAGAATCTGTTTGAAGGCGATTTGTTAAAAGACTTTTTATCTTGCTGTAGATGCTATTCGAAAGAGATAATACAAGAATTACAACTAAATAAAAAAGAAATAAACACTGCGTTAACGTATTATGGAATGTGCCTTTTATACTCTTATAATATTTTTAAAATGGTATCTTCTTCTGTTTCTCAGGGAAGTAAACATGACGGTCGTAGTCAAAATATAACACCCGTTGAAGATAATTTAAGTGGCTCTAGGTTTTTGTCTGGGTTAAAACTATCCGATTCACAGAAGAATTTTGCCAGCTACCCCCGGAAGTTTATGATTGATTTCCTTGAAAAGTTTTACCCGGGTAAGGAGAGGTTAATTTCAGGAGAAGATGCAAAAGCTTTTTTAGAAAACTTCAATCCTATCAATTTAAAGACGAAAGAACGGTTTTTCTTTACAACTATGAATAGTAATAAATACTTATTTAATAATGATTTTTCTATGTATGAAAACAGAAGGAAGCCTCTCCAGGTTTTACCCATAGAGAAGCCCCTTTTAAATCAATTAAAATCTCACTTAACAATCCAATCAGGTAAGTAAAATATTATTGCCAAATAATTGGAAAATAATTTTATAGCTTTTACCATTTTGAATTGTACACAAGAAAAATTATTTTTTTATTTTAAGAATTTCCTTTAGATTATTGTTCTCAAGTTCTAATTTTTCTACCTTTTCATTTAGCTTAATTAAATGGATAGTCAATTCCTCAACTTTTTCCATCAGGCTAATACTCAAATCGCCTAATTTTACATATCCACCATTTTTTTCTACATCTTGTTGAGTTTGAATATTAGGTAAATGGCCATTTTTTCTTATGTATAAATTTAATTCTTTCAATGGCATTATTTTATAATCATTTGAAAATACGTAATCAGCTACATCACTTTTAACCTCTACTTCTTCGCTTTCCATATCACCGTTAATAGAAAGTTGTTTAGAAGGTGTTGATGTTCCAATACCAATTTTACCGTCACTTGCTACAAATAAAGACACTGCATCCCCTTGACGAGTGAATTCTATAGTGCCACCTGGGTCGGCGGCTTTAAATACAAGAGGTTGATCTCCACGGTGTGTGAAACTAGATCTGCCATCAGCGAATCTAATTAGACGAATTCCGAAGTCATTATAATTACTTTGATCAGCAATTAAATCAAAGTATGCATTCCCATCTGAGGACCTATCCAAACCTAACTCCGCTCTCACTGCTTGACCCCCAGCATTTTCACCAAGGAAAAAATTTCGCCCGTTTACTCTCAAATTATTATTCGTCTCTTCGAATCCACCAACAGTTGTAAACTGCGCATTACCCACTCCCCAGCATCCTACCAGGGCTAATACAAAAATTACTTTTTTCATAATTGTCAAGTTTGTGTGTGTTTTCAAGATTTAAGTTAATACGGTTTATATCCCAATTTAAAATAAGAAAGCGTTTTGGGCATCCCCCCTATGGGTGATTTTAGCGCATGGCCTTTTCTTTTTTTACCCTGGCTTTAAAGGTACTGCCGGCTTTGGCTTGAAAACCGGGTTTTAATACGATCTCTTCACTGGCGGTAAGGGTCAGTACCTGACCATCCCCGATCAGGGTGTCGGTTTCCACTACAGTAGGCTCCGCCAGACTCGCAAGGTTTTCAGGTCCCTGGGGACGTTCGAATGCTCCTGTCTCTTCCACTTGCTGTTTTGAAGGAATGGACTGTTCCACCGCTGGCTTAGGGATAACTGCAGGGGGCGCTTCCTGCACAGGGGCAGGAGGGATAGCCTCCGTATAGTCAGGGATATCCCCAGTAGGCGGTGTAACAGCCGCCTGGGGAGTGGCCTTTTCCGGTGTAGGGGTTTCCTGCCGTTCCGGGAAGCTTCGGAAGAACAGCCCAACTAGCAGTAGCAGTACAACCAATAGCCCGGCAGCAGGAATGGCTGCAGCCTTCCAGCCGTGGCCTGCCGAAAGGGGGCTTACCGGAGCCGCTTGCAGCAGGGCCTCCGTAAGGCGGTACGCTTCCAGTTCTTTGGCCAGGACCGGATTGTCTTCCAGTTCGTGCTCGAAGGCCAGCCGGTCGACGGTTGCCAGTCGGTCGTTTTCGTAAGCTTCGATCCAGTCGATAAAATTCATCTTGCTATTTTTCTTGTAAAAGTGCTTTTAGTCGTGCGGCGCTCTCTGGGCGTTGCAGGATAAAAGCACTGATCTTTTTTTTCCCTTTGAGCAAGGCGTTTCTGCAGGCACCTTCACTTTGGTAATTCGTTCGTTCTACGATCTCCTTGAAGGAGTATCCCTGGGACTGTAGCAGCAAAACCTGTAACTGGTCCTCATGTCCGATGATCTGCTCTAACCACTGTCGTATGCACTGTCTGCGTTCTTCCGCTTCCAGTTGGCTAATCGCTTCGGGCATCATGGACGGCTCCGGAAAAGAAAAAGGGCTTGCTATGGCTTCTTTTCGGTTCCGGACCAGGTCAAGGGCGGCAAACTTGGCCACGCTGACGTAGTAGGTGCGCAGCTTTGTTTCCGGTCTCAATTCGAGGCCTTTCTTTATGCGGCTGACCAATTTCAGGTTGACATTGGCAAACACCACTTCCCATTCCAACGGATCCAGACCGGGATATTGCGCTTTTAAATGCCCCATGGCATAAGCACGGGCCCCATCAAAAAAGGACTTCAATAAGGAAGGGGAGTGGTCTTTACCACTCCGGATCGCCTCCATGATCGTTAGATCATCTGCGCGGGATTCGGGCTTTTCGTTATTGGGATGGGCTTTCATAATTGAATTCAGTACCTTGGCTGTACGAAAGGAAGGATTTGTCACCGGGGAGAGCATTTTTTTTAAAGGTAGGCTAGAAAAATTATTTTTTTATCATTCAAGCTGCAACTTCCATCCTGATCCTCAACTGGAACAATGCCTCCGATACGGTGGCCTGCCTAGATAGTTTAGGAGGACAAACCTATGGAGCCTTCCACTGTCTGGTGTTGGATAACGGCTCGGAGCTGGCGGATTACGAACAGCTGCGGGCGGTTTTCCCGGCAGATGACCGATTCGAACTGCTACGGTCTGAAATGAATCTAGGCTTTACAGGCGGCTGCAACCACCTGTTCGAAGAAAGAATCCTTCCCAATGCGGCCCTAGATTGGGTCGTTCTGCTCAACAACGATACGGAGGTCGAGCCAGACTGGTTAGAGCAGTTGCTTTTGGCAGCAAGAGACCAACAGGCCGGACTGGTGGCGAGCAAGATGGTCCATTTTTTTGATCGAAGCGTGCTGGATAATGCCGGTCACCTGATGCTGAATACCGGCGAGATCTTACCCCGTGGGGCAGAGGAGCCGGTCGGGACCTACGATCAGCACGGGCTTTGCATGGGGCCCTGTGGAGGCGCAGCCCTGATCGCCGTCCCCCTGCTGCGGGTGTTGGGTACTTTCGATACTTTCTTCAAAACAGGCTACGAGGATGCGGAGTTCGGCTTGCGGGCCTTCCTTTGTGGTCACGATACGGTCTACGCCCCGCGAGCGGTGGTTTACCACAAGATCAGCCGTTCCATCAACAAGATCAGGGATTACCAATATACCCTGAAGATCCAGGTGGACGTGTTCTATACCGCCCTCAAATTACTGCCCTGGCCGGTGCTGCTGTTGAACTTCCCTTTCTGGGTGTTTAAAACCATTATGGTCACCGGCCTCAACCTGCTTTTCGGTCGCTGGAAATTTCTGCGGGTGTACTGGCACGCCCTCTGGGTGGTCCTTTTCGAAAAGCAAGAGGATATCCGGAGAGCCAGAAGCGCGTTCTTCAAGCGGCATCAGGTACGCCCCTGGTGGGAAGTACAGGGCCGACTGACCTTCTTTATCTGGCTGGATATCCGGCGTTTTTTCAAGTACTTTGTTCGAAGGGAAAAAATGGTTTTTGAAAAATATTGAGGCTTCAACGGAGTTTAAATGGATATGGTATCAGCGTGTATATTTATGGAACTGCTTCAAGTTAGCCAGGTAAATGGCCCTTTACCTTTGGAGCCAGTTGTAAGGCTCCAAAGGCCGATTTCCAAAAGCAAAAAAGGCTAATGCACCAAAATATCATTGCTATCCTGGCTGTTCGAAATGAGCGGCCCTACCTGCAGGCTTGCATAACACATCTTTTGAATAATGGGGTACAGGTATTTGTGCTGGATAACGGTTCTACCGATGGTTCTTTAGAAGTGTTGAAGGACCAGGAGTCTTGTCCTGGCTTCAGGGGGTGGGAAGCCTTTCCCTATCCGGGCTATTTCGACCTGGAGGGTTTGCTGAAACGCAAGGAGGCGTTGCGGTGGGAGCTACGGGCAAATTGGTTTATCCACCAGGATGCCGACGAGTTCCTGTTCACCGACCGGGCCGGAGAGCGTTTGGCGGATGGCATGGCTCGGATACAGGCTTTAGGGTACGATTCTGTAAACTTTCGGGAGTTTATTTTTCTTCCAAAACCGGGTGCCTCGAACGATAATACCTTTAAGCCCGAAAATTATCCGCATTATTATTTTTTCCATCCGTCCCCTATGTACCTGGTTCGTGCTTATTCCAAGGACGTAAAGGGGACGAACATTGAACAGGGAGGGCATCACCCTCCCTTGCATACCCTGAACCCTTATCCCGGAGCTTTCCAAAAGCGGCATTACCTTGCTTTTAGCCGGGAGCAATTTTATCGAAAATATGCCCTGCGCACCTTTAAAAAAGAGAATATCGAAAAGGGCTGGCATTTCGATCGTTGGGTGTTGGGGCACCAGCAACCGGATTTCCCCGATACCCAAAAACTGGAAAAGGATGGCCAGGCGGAGATCTTAAAACCGGGCCGCTATTTTCGAACTCATTTCTGGCAATGGAAACCGGATGAGCCACGGGGTATTCCCATTTTGGAAGAAGAGAACAAGGAGCCTCTAAAAAAGCGCGAAAAACGACTGTTGGATCAATTACAGCAGCACTGGAACGCTTACGGCCTGCATGATCCCCTTTGGAAGAATATGGAGCACGAGAAGGAGTCGAAGCGCCTGGAAGCATTTTGGGAAAGCGGCTTTAAGGAGATCGCAGCGGTTATGGCCTACCGCGAGCGCCTGCCGGTATTGCAAACTAAAGCCAGGGCCCTTGATTTCGGTTGTGGAGCAGGCCGCCTGAGCCAGGCTCTGGCGGCTTATTTCGATCGGGTGGACGGGGTAGACATCGCTCCCAGCCTGATCGAACGGGCCAAAAGACGGCTACCCGCCGGTGCCTCCGTTCATTACCATACCTGGAAGGAGGCCCAACTGGATTTATTTTCCGATAATACCTTTGACCTGATCTACTCGAATATTACCTTGCAGTATTTGCCTCCCGAGCTGATCCGTCGGTATTTGCAGGAATTGATCCGGGTACTACGTCCGGGAGGTTTACTGTTGTTTCAACTGCCTGCGGCCTGGAAAAGCCGGTCTGCCGAGGGGAGATGGTCCTGGAAGGCCAGCCTGTTAAAAAAATTGTACCATAGTGGAGGCTACTACCTTTTTCGAAAACTTTTATTTGCAAGGGATCCCCTTGCTGAGTGGTTTTTCCTTTCGAAAGCGGAGGTTGCTGAAGAGGTGGATGCCAGTCAGGGCTTTGTCCTGGACTATTCTCCCGACCAAAGCGCCGGCCCCTGGATGGAAAGTTACCGCTATGCGGTTTCGAAATAATAGAAATATTCGAACCCTGCTATTTTGATCCTGGACAATAGGCCCTAATGAAGTATCAGGCAGTATACAGACTGAAATAGAGCCCAAACGCCAACATCGCGATCCATGTCTTTAGAAGTTGTCATAAAATTAGAAAATGTATCCAAGACTTTTCGCATACGCGACAAGTCTACGACCATACGGGATCGGGTATTCACCCTATTCAACCCTTCCCGAAAAAGAACGATCCACGCCTTACAGGGTATCGACCTGGAGATCCACAAAGGGGAGTTTTTTGGGGTGATCGGCCACAATGGATCGGGTAAATCGACCCTGCTGCGGATTATGTCGGGCACTTATCCGCCAGACAGGGGAGGAAAGGCGGAGATCAAAGGCCGATATATGCGACTGACCCTGGGCCTGGGGTTCGACAAGGAATTGACCGCCCGGGAAAATATTTACCTCAATGGCTCCATCCTGGGCCTAACCATGAAAGAGATCGGCCGGAAATTCTACGACATCATCGAATTCGCTGAATTGGAGGATTACGAGGATACCAAGGTTAAATACTTTTCGACCGGCATGTTGTCCCGCCTTAAGTTTGCCATTGCCGTGCAGGCGGAAGCGGATATTTTCCTGATGGATGAGTTTTTCGGAGGGGTAGGGGACCTGCGCTTCAAAGCCAAATCCGAAGAGGTTTTTCGAGATGCCCTGCTGGAAGGGCGGACGATCGTGCACGTCAGCCACAGCATGGGAACCATAAAGGAACATTGCGACCGGGTCCTTGTCCTGCATCAGGGAAAAGCGGTGGCTTTGGGTACCCCTGAAGAGGTCATTCCCATCTATCAGGACTTGCTGAAAGAACGCCGCGCCAGGCAGGCGAAAAATATCCCTTTAGAATAAGCTTTCCTATCAGGACGCTCTGATCGCTGAGGTAAAATGCCCATGCCCATACACTCCAACAGACCTGGGGCCCCATGAAGGGGCAAGTACGCAGTTGGCGGGCCGGCAAGGAGCCAAAAGCCAGGAAACATCTGTTAAGCTTCCTTTAAAAAACATGTGTTGTTTGAAGGCCTAACAGAACTTTGCTAAGTTCACGTCACTTTAGTACTCTTCCTAAAAATACCGGAACATCCTTCTTTGTCAGGGAGTTGCGACGATGTACTTGTGTTTCTTTCCCATGAATTTATTTAGGTAGGCAACTAGCGGGACGTTGTTGCTTTACAAAGAATTTAGATCAGGCGTACTATCCAAATCGAATAGTATGGAAAACGTCTTTGAATTTTCTCCTTTTAATAATTAAGCCCTGGTAAAACGCTGTTAGACAACCGGATAAGCTCCGGGAATGCTGGTTAAACTCGCTAGAACGCTATGCAACTGTATCACCTATCCCGTTGCGTGGTCCTTTGTACGGGGCTATGCACTTGTGTCTTTTGTTTCGCTCAGGAGAAAAAAACCGTTCCCCTTTGTGGCCATGATCATGTACAATCTTCCCTTATCAAGGCCCTTCCGGAATACCGCGAAAGGCAGCTATTCTTACAACGCCTTTACGAACAGTCGATTACAAAAGGGGAGAACCAGACGCGGGCTGGTGTTTATACCCTGCCCGTTGTGGTGCACGTTATTCATGATGGGGCTCCGGTTGGAGATTTTTCGAACCCCACCCAGGAATACATTGAGTCGGTTGTGGAGGAAGCTTCCCAGCGTTTTCGGCATCAACATCCTGCAGCACAAAGCTATACCAATCCCAACTACGGGGTAGACACTGAATTTCAACTGTGCATGGTCAATACGGACCCCAATGGGAATTTCACCAATGGCGTGACCCGGCATTACCGGCCTGATATTGCCGTAGGGTCCTACTGGGATGTGGTCGATTTTTGCGATTCTATCGCCTGGGATCGCAACCGTTACTGCAATCTCTTCATTATGAAGGAAATGACCAATGCCTCCGGGGTGTATTTCGGTGGATTTTACGACCTGACGATCTACGATGCAACGGCTTTTTTTCCCGGGGTAGTGAATCATGAAATTGGACATTATCTCTCCCTACTGCATACCTTCGCACCAGAAAGTGGAAATTCCTGCACCAATGATAACTGCCTGAGCCAGGGCGATTATGTTTGCGATACCCCTCCCAAAAGTTTCCCGGGTTCACAGAGCTCTTGCTTGGGCCTGAACTCCTGTACTACTGACGAGGACGATCCGAATGCCCGCAACCCCTATCGATCGCCTGCTTTAGGCGGGTTGGGGGAACAAAATGATATGCTGGAAAATTATATGGACTATTCCTCCGGTTGCTGGGATGCCTTCACCCAGGGACAAAAAGACCGCATGCGCTTTTTTATGGAAACCTATAGAACGGAAATGCTGGCCTCCGGCAGTTTGTGCAACGGTCAGGAGGCAGTGGCGAACGATGCGGCCCTTGTAGGCTTACGAGTGACCCAGATCGACCTTTGTACTAAAAAAATAGGGCTTGACCTGGAGATCCAGAATACCGGGAATAACACCATTACCAGCCTGCAGGCCTACTTCTACTTAAATGAGACTTTTGTCGAAAGCCGTACCCTTAGCGGACTGAATCTTCCCCAGGGCCAGAATATGGTTATACCTGCCGATAGCCTTGACCTGCTCATTGGGTCTAACCTTTTACAAGTCGAGATCACCATGGTCAATGGGCAGACCGACGGCAATGCGTATAATAACAACAACCAAATTCGTCTCGACTATTTGGGAGGGTCTTATTGTGGGCAATTTGCAGATTGCACCGACCTAAACCCTCAGACCGCTTCTGGCCCCGGAGCGGAGACTGTAGTTGACCTTGCCGGGCCTTTCCCCGATCCCGCAGCAGGAGCAGACCAGATATTGATCTGCATCCAGCTCAATGGGGATTTCAGTTGGGATCAGGAACGTATGGCTATTTACAATGAGTACGGGGAGTTGGAAGGCTATTCCCTCATAGGAGCTGACTGCGCTCCCGGTCCTATTGGGTGTTTCTATGCTGAAGTGGTTGATTTTTTAACCTGGACTGCCGATGAGGTGTTAACCCTTACCCTGGATCCGGTCTCTGACCAGATCAACCCCAATCTCTGCCAGTTTAATGAAGCCTGCCTGACCGTCCTTATCCCTCAGGGGCAAAGTGTACCGGAGGAGACTCAAATTAGCGAAACTTCGCTTTCCGGCTTGTATGAAGCCTGTGGTTCTATTGAAACTGAAGGAGAGGTCAGGGTGGTTGGAAATACCACCTTTCGAGCGGGAGCTTCCATTGCGCTTAAGCCCGGTTTTTCCACCAGTCCGGGAGTGGAGTTTACAGCAGCAATTGATCCCGATATTGATTGTGGGAGTGGCCCTCCCCAGGAGTTACCAGTGGATAGCGGCATAGTGGATGTTCAACCACTGGCTGATTATTCCCCGGCTATTAGCGGGGATGGAGATTTTTTCGACCCACCTCAGGATTGGTCCCCAGGAGGGGCTCCGGAGGCTACTCCTTCCCTTGTGGTACTGCCGAATCCCGTTCGTGGAGAAGCCAGGGTGCTCTTCGATCTGGATAAGCCCGGCCCGGTTCGAATGGACCTAATGAATCTGCAAGGGCAGGTGGTACAATCGCCTTTTCAGTCCACTTTAAGCAATGCAGGCCAGCAGACCCTATCCCTCACCCTTCGGAATATCCCTCCTGGTATCTACTGGTTACGACTAGTTAGTGGAGAGCAAACAGAGGTGGTGCGTTTGGTGAAACAGTAGGGATTCGCTGGGCAAGGAACGAAGCGATCCAAAAAACTTTACCCCTCCGCATCTTATCTGTATCTTTGAAAAAAACTACAGCATGACCTATGTATATCTTTTGCTGAGCCTCCTTTTGGTTTCCCCCTCGGCCAGGGATGATGCTCAGTATTTCACCCGTACAGGCCACGTTTTCGTGAAGTCCTCGAACAAGGTAATGACCATTAAGGCCAATAATTATCAGGTGAACAGTGTGCTGGATGGCGCTTCCGGTAATACCACCTTTACGGGTTTGATCAAATCATTCGAGTTTGACCTGGGCGTAGCGGATCGCTTATTTAGTGGTAAGCGGGTGAGTGTGGTCGAACAGCCGAAGATCCTGTTCGAAGGGACGGTAAGCAATATTAAGGAGATCAATTTTAAAGCTCCAGGAGAGTATCCTGCCAAAATAGAAGGAACCCTTTACATTTGGGGGTATAAGCGAAAAACCAGCGCCAGGGGAACGGTGAGTGTTTTGGCAGATGGAAGTGTGCGCGCCAAATCCAGCTTTACCATGCGCATTGAAGAGGAAAGCATGAATAAGATCAATGAATTGATGCGACGTCATTTACCTTCCATTGTAGATGTAAATACAGATGACCTTGGAGTTTCCCGGGACATTGAGGTGGAAGTCAATATGGCATACAACAAGAGATAGGATTTTTCTCGCTGGTTTATTTCGGGTAGTTTGCCTTTCCGTCCATTCTAAATCAGCTCATCAACAAAAATAGCTACCATGCGTCGTATTCTTTTTATTCTGGGTGGGATTGTATTGCTGGGCCTCCTCGCCATAGGTGTATTTTTCTTTTACCCACAGGATTCGGTGAAAGGGCAAAAGGCTGATATTGAAATTTCCGCAGCAGCCTTATACGAATCCTATTCCGCCGATGAAGCCAAAGGCAACGCCGCCTATATTGATAAGGTGATCGAAGTGAGCGGTACCGTTGAGGAGATCCTTACGGATGAACAGGACGCCACCGTTTTTGTATTGCGGGCTCCCGACGCCATGGGCGGGGTACTCTGTACCCTGGATGCCGGGCAGGAAGGTAAGGCAAAGGAGGTGTCGGTGGGAGATGTGGTTACCCTAAAGGGACAGTGTACCGGGATGTTGATGGATGTAGTCCTGAATAAATGCGTACTTCAAAAATAATGGCCCCCTCCCGGCACTTGCTAGTGCTCGGTCTGGTTAGCCTGACCTATTACTTGCTGGTCGTTCTTACCCATGATATAGTGGGGAAATTCATTGTTCAAACCTTTAAGATCAATGATCGAGCGGCTTACAATGCGCTTTTCCTCCAATTTGCGCTAATGGGCGGAGCCTTTTACCTGCTTATTTTTTTTGGGGGACTCTATCGAAACCGGAAGGCCTCGAAAGGGGCTGATGGTAATGCAAAAGCTTTAGTAACCCATGATAGGATACCTCTCCTAAGATTGGTGGGGTATTTGATCCTGACAATGGTTTTGATCGCCCTTTGGATGCGTTATCTGGTGGTAGTTAATTCCGAACTGATCCACCTTCCGCAATACGCTTTGCTGGCGATCCTGATCTTTCCATTAATTCAACATTACCGACTTACTTTTCTCGTGCTTACCATCCTTGGTGCCATTGATGAAGGCTATCAATATTTTGTTTTGGGCTATGATCGAATGGATTATTACGACTTTAACGACGTGGTACTCAATCAGCTCGGTGGCGCCTTAGGTTTACTCATGCTGGCCGCCTGGGATGTCCTGCAGCTTCGTCGCTTTGAGCGGCAGCCCTGGTTACGAAATCCCTTAACTTTAACCATTTTCAGTTTGGCAGGCCTCCTTTTATTGACGTGGTTTTTTAATGGGTTTGATGTTTTTCCAACTCCCGAAGGAGGAAGCCCGTCCCCCTACCTGCTGGTACAAGAACCCGCGGTGGGTTTCTGGTCCAGGGTTCCGCCGAATGTGGTCTTTCATATTCTTCGCCCCCTTGAGGGCAGCCTTCTGCTAGCTGGCCTGGTTTTTTTATACCGCTGGTTGAGCCCGTAAGCCTGCTTGCGTTGGCAGCGCGCCGGAAAAGGGTGGCCTGAAATTGGGCTTCATCTTCTGTCACTCCTGCCTTGGTTCACGATTAACTCTTCCCCACATTCGAAAGAGGAAAAGCGTCCCCAGGGCGGCTACTGCCGTAGCGGTCAAAGCTGGCCCAGTATTTCCATAGATCCAAAAGCCGGTGGCAAATAGTGCGGCATAAACGCTGAACACCCCTGCGACCATGCAGGCGATTTCAGTGGGTAACTGGCCGGGAACCACTTCGGAGCTTTCCAGTTTACCCGCAGCAATGCCCTTTTCGATCACAGGGCGCCAACCGCCCGGAGCGGGCTTGATCAATTTATAAAAGGCCAATAATCGCTGCTGTTTATCTGGAGGGGTCAGGAAAGTGACGACCAGCCAGCCGATCGTCGTAATACCAACGCCGGTAACCAGCTTTAAATGATCGGGTATCCCGCTAAGAGGACCGAGTTCGACGAGCAGGGCCACAATAAAGGAAATGACCATTGCTGCAATTTCACTGTAGGCGTTAATACGCCACCAAAACCAGCGCAGTATGAAGATCAGCCCCGTACCTGCCCCGATCTGCAAAAGGATATTAAAGGCCTGCAGGGCATTTTCCAGTTCCAGAGCCAACAAGGCAGCAACGATCATCAGCAGTACGGTAGAGACCCGGCCCATGTTGACCAGCTTCCGGTTGGAAGCATTGGGATCTATAAAACGTTTGTAGACGTCATTGACCACATAACTGGAGCCCCAGTTCAGGTGGGTGGAAATAGTCGACATAAAAGCAGCAATAAGGGAAGCCACCACCAATCCGATCAAGCCATTGGGCAGGAGGGTTAGCATAGCCGGAAAGGCCAGGTCATTTTTCAGTTTATCCTCGGCTACATTGGGAAAGGCAGCACCCAAGGATTCCAGATCCGGGAACACAATAAGCGAAGCCAGTGCGATCAGCATCCAGGGCCAGGGCCTTAAGGCGTAGTGGGCTACATTGAAGAAGAGGGTAGCCGCCACGGCGTTCTTCTCGTCCTTGGCCGAAAGCATCCGTTGAACGATGTACCCACCGCCGCCAGGTTCCGCGCCGGGATACCAAACACTCCACCATTGCACCGCTAACGGTAAAATAAACAAGGGAATGAGTTGCCGGGGGTCATTGAAATCAGGTAGAAAGTTGAGTTTGCCACTTACTCTTTCGTGGGATAATAAATTATCCAAACCGCCGACTTCGGGCATATTTACGATCAGGACAGCCGCCCAGATAATCCCGATCATAGCCAGGCCAAATTGGAAAAAATCTGTCAGGATCACCCCGCGTAAACCACCAAGAGAGGTGTATGCCACAGTAACCAGGGACGCTAGAAAAACGGTTTGCACCGGTTTTAAGCCCAGCATGACGTCACCGATCTTAATGGCAGCCAGAGTAACCGTAGCCATAATGATTATATTGAAGAACACTCCAAGATAAACTGCCCTAAATCCCCGAAGGAAAGCGGCGGGTTGCCCGCTGTAACGGAGTTCATAGAATTCCAGGTCGGTCAGTATTCCGGAACGCCGCCAGAGTTTGGCATAAACGAAAACCGTCAGCATCCCGGTCAACAGAAAGGCCCACCAAACCCAGTTTCCGGCGATTCCATTCGTTCGAACTATATCCGTAACCAGGTTGGGGGTATCAGCAGAAAAAGTGGTCGCTACCATGCTCACCCCTAACAGCCACCAGGGCATCCCCCGGCCTGAAAGGAAAAACTCCTGATAACTCTTCCCCGACTTTCGAGAGACCAACAAGCCAATGGCCAGGCTTAAGGCAAAAAATCCAAATATGATGGACCAATCAAGGCTGTTTAAGTTCATTTTTTTCGTTTAAATACTTAATGGTGTATGGGTGTATGGTGGATAAGTTTATAGGTGGATAGGTGCATGGTGGATAGGTTTATAGGTGGATAGGTGTATGGTGGATAAGTTTATAGGCGGATAGGTGTACGGGTGGATAAACCAATAAACCCACAATCCAATCATTCATCATGGGTAGAAAAAACCAACTCATCCACAAATAACCAGGCGGGGTAACCTCCACCTTGTTGTCCTTCAGGAATAATGCCATAATTGGGGATGGCCACGCGCCAGAACCGGGCTTTCCGGTAATTCGGAACTTCCAGTTTTGCCGAGGCGATCTTTCCATTGGAAATAGTGACGGAGGTGTTTGCAATCGGTTGGTAGATGTTGCCGTCTTCCGACCAGGCCAGCTCTACGGTTTTGGGAGGATAGATCCATTGGCCGGGGCCATTGAAAAAACGGAACTGCACCTCGGCTAAAGCCTGTGGTTTGCCCAGGTCGATGGTGGCAATGCAATCTACTCCTTCAAACCCCAGCCATTCGGCATCGCCGTAGCGTTCTTCGCTGCCGGTGAGGCCGTTGATGAGGGCTTCCGGGCCGCCAGCACTGTAGCGATCGGCCGGGAGATGTTCAAGGGATATGGTTTTTCCTGCCGCTGCATGCAGATCGAAATCCAACTCCAGGCTGCGACCGATGGGGCGGCCCTGGTAGTACGTTTCTGCAAATAATTTACCGGAACGTTCGATCGAAAGCGGGCCTTGTATTTGCCGTCCTGCTTCTTGGTTTAACCTTGCCCGGATCTCCCCTTCTGGGGCAAGTTTACTCAGGACAAGCCGAACGCCCTTACCATCACCGGACAGGATGTTTGCCTGCACATCAAAGAGATGGTTGGCGACATTCACGCCTTTCGACCGCCAAAAGGAAAGGTGCTTTGACAATCGCCCTACGAAGTTTTCAAAATCTTTCTGGTCCTTGCCCGACCAAACTACCTCCGATAGGGCCATCATCCGCGCATAGGCCATATATTCTACGTTTTCGGGCTGGGGCAGGTACTCTGACCACACATTTCCCTGAGCACCAAGAATATAATTAGCCTCCTCCTCAGAAAGTGCATCTGGAACCGGGTGGTAATGGTAAACCTTCTCCAGCGGTAAAAAACCACCGATTGCCAGGGGCTCCTCCGGGTGATCGGATTGGTAGTAGTCGAAATAACAAAAGTCGGTTGGTGTCATGACTACTTCATGCCCTGCCTGGGCCGCAGCAATACCTCCGGATTCTCCCCGCCAGGACATAACGGCTGCATTGGGTGCCAATCCGCCTTCAAGGATTTCATCCCAGCCAATGATCTTGCGACCGTGAGCATTGACAAAGCGTTCCATGCGTTGAATGAAATAACTTTGCAACTCATGTTCGTTCTTTAATCCTTCGCGCTTAATAACCGATTGTGCCAAATCGCTTTCCTTCCATCGTACTTTCGGGCATTCATCCCCACCCACATGGATGTAGGAACTTGGGAAAAGGTCGAAAACTTCGATTAGTACGTTCTCCAGAAACTCAAAAGTCGCTTCACTGGGGCAGTAGACATCATTAAAAATGCCCCATTTGGTAGCCGTTTCAAAAGGGCCCGCCGTACAGGCTAATTCAGGATAGGCTGCAAGAGCCGCCTGGGCATGGCCGGGCATTTCGATCTCAGGAATAACGGTAATGTGTCGCCGGCGGGCGTAGTCAACAATTTCTTTTACTTCCTCCTGGGTGTAATAACCACCGTAGCGCTGGCCGTCGAACCGTTGAGGCTGATCGTTGTAATGTCCGGTCAGGGTCTCCTTACGGTAAGCAGCAATTTCTTGTAGTTTGGGGTATCGTTTTATTTCAATACGCCAGCCCTGATCATCGGTGAGGTGCCAGTGGAACCGATTCATTTTGTAATGGGCCAACATGTCGATATATTCCTTAATGAATTCAACTGGATAAAAATGACGCGATACATCCAGGTGCATTCCCCGGTAGGGAAAGGCCGGAGCGTCTTCTATTCGACAGGCAGGTAAATGGCTCAGTTTATACATTTGCCAGATACTTTGAACCCCGTAGAACAGGCCCGCTACAGAACCGGCTTCAAGGGATACTCCCTCCGGACTGATGTACAAACGATAAGCTTCGTCTTCAAGCAGCGTTTCGGATAGGATTAACCGAATTTCACTTTGGTTTTCCTGTTGTTCTGAGAGTGGAAAAGGGAGTTGGAATTGTTCTCGCATAAGCGCTACAAGCTCCAGAACTTCTTCCGAGTCAGTATTCAAACTAAGGGTTGTTTGCCGGTTTAATTCGAAATAGCCAGGCCTGACCTCCTTTTTTACCGGACGAGGGATGATCTCCTGGGCCTGCAGGGGTTCCAAAAGGAGGCAAAAAACACAACCAATAAATACCCAATTCCCAATTGACATGTAATGAAGATTTGATTCGATGTAAAGTATAGTTGGAAAACAGGGCCCGGAAAACCCAAGGCCCTGCCTACAAAACTTACCCAAATGTGTACCTTGGTAATTAGTGATTTTGGTCTCAGACCGAAAATCACTAATTCCATTTATGACCTTTGCCTAGTTATCCCACCAAACCCGGGTCATTTCCACGTCCGGGCCCTGGTTTGAAACGGCCTGGTTGTAGTTGTCGGTATTCAGGACCTGTTCGATCTGGGGGTATTTCATCCGCATGGGTATGCTCTCTACATCCGTAGCCATCTCATTAGTGAAGGCAGGGTAGCCCGTACGGCGCCATTCGCTCCAGGCCTCCCAGCTATCCGGGAATACGGCGATCCATTTCTGCGTAATGATCTGCTCCATGGCATTGGCTGCATCATAAGCTACACCTGCTTGTGCCAGGTAGGCATCTACATCGCCTTCTGCACCAAATTGCTCCATAGAGGCGCGAACCCCTGCTTCGTAGTATGCTTGTGGGGAACCACTATCCCATCCCTTCAGGGCAGCTTCCGCCTGTAGGAATAAAACCTCTGCATAGCTGACAAAAGTCACATCCGAACCCATTCCGAAAAGTGTAGAACGATTCGGCAAAGAGTAGTTGTCAGGACCAACTGCCCCGTTGGGGTAATCGGATGGCAATCCATTGGGAAGACCAACATAGCTGCCGTCGACAGTTGTTTCTGCAAATACCGGAAGGCGTGGGTCGTTGGTTGAACTCAAGAGGTCAACGACCGCTTTAGCCACATAGTGTCCGTTGAAGCCCGCTACGATAGGTGCAGAACTACCATTTGACTGTAAGTCGAATTGCTCTGCTTCGTCGTGGATCATAATGGTGTTGTCCTCATTGCTTTGGAACACACCACCTGCCAATGCTTCTCTCATGTGCTGTTCAGCAGTAGAAGGATCGACATTGCTGATCCGCATAGCCAAGCGCAACCGCAGGGAATTGGCAAAACGGATCCACTTATCGTGGTCACCCTGGTATACCAGGTCTCCTTCCCCGTAGGAATTACCCCCTGGAGACAGAACGTCAGCCGCTTCTTTCAATTCATTCAGCATATCCATATAAATAGCCTCCTGTGTATCGTAAGCCGGCGTCAAAACAGCTTCATCTGCCGGTAAACCAGCCTGAGAGTAGGGAATATCCCCCCAATAGTCTGTCAGCCGGTGGAAAATGAACGCCCGCCAAATACGCGCAATGGCCACTTTCTCCTGATCTCCCTGTTCCTGTGCCAGGTCAATGGTCAGGTTGATATTGCCGACCAATTTGGCATAAGCGGTATTCCAGTAGGCTTCGATCCAGCCATCATTGGCTTGGGTGTAACCATACCAGTGTGTTCCAATGTGCTGAGCGTAAATACCAGCCCCTAAAAGATGGGCACGCCACATTTCAAATCGGTGCCCGGAAACGCTTACCTGTGACCAGGCCAAGGTGAATTCCGGTTTCAAGCTCGGAGCCAGCGCCGGATCTGTATTGATCTCTTCGAAGTCCTCCGTGCAACTTTGCAATCCCATAGCTCCGGAAAAGACCAGGCCGATAAGGAGGAGTCGGAAAATTATTTTTGTTGTTCGCATTGTTTTTTTTTGTTTATGTGTTCATAAGTCTAAACCTAATAAGCCTAAACACTTACAAACCAAATTAGAATACCAGATTGACATTGAAACCAATACTACGCGTGCTTGGAATAGCACCGGATTCAAGACCCTGAGCATTTCCGCTGTTGTAGGATGCTTCAGGATCCAGGCCATCTAAATTACTGCTCAGTATTGCCAGGTTTCGGCCTACAATGGAAAGGCGAATGCGCTCCAGTGGCAGGTTTTCCATAACGCTTCTTGGCAGTTCATAGCTCAAAGAGATCTCCCGGAGCTTCACAAAACTGGCATCATAAACGAAGTCATCGATTATACCTTGATCGAATACCGACTTCCACCAGTCTTCCCCTTGAACGGTAGTGGAGTTTACACCCGCGGAAGTTGCATTTCCATTCTCATCAACAACTATATTACCTCCGTCGAATAAAGCAACCTGGGATCCGTCAATGATGAAATCACCGTTGCGCCCTTCCAGTGTATTGGCATGGTTACCGTTGAGGTGCAGGTAGCGATTCGTTTGAGAAAACACCTCTCCTCCGATACGCATATCAACCAGACCATAAAGGCTAAAGCCTTTCCAGTTCAGGTTGGTGCTGATACCGCCCAGCCAATCCGGGGTATTATTTCCAATAATTCGAACATTAGGAGTAGCAATGGGCAAACCATTATCGTCAACAACAATGTTGCCGCTCTCGTCTTTCAGGTAGGCTTTACCAACAATATTACCGTAGGGCTCTCCGGGACGTGCCTCGATAGCAACCGCACGGTCGGCACCCAGCAATACTGCATTCAGGTCTTCGTACAGTTCAACTACTTCGTTCCTGTTGGCAGCGAAGTTGAAGTTGATATCCCAACGCAGCTCTTTATTCAATACCGGAGTAGTACGCAGGATCAATTCAACCCCTGAGTTACGGACCAAACCTGCATTAACAATAGCACCGGTGTAACCGGAAGCTAAAGGCACCTGTACCGGAAGGATCTGATTCTCTGTCTCTGTATCGTAGTAAGTAGCGTCTATTCCCAGGCGATCGTTAAAGAAGCGAAGGTCTACACCGAATTCCAGGGAGGTAGAGATCTCCGGTTGCAGTCCTTGTGGGGGCAGGTTGATGTTTTGAATTTCGTTCTGAGATCCATAAGTTCCCAGGTAACCCAATGGCTGGCCAAGGTGGGTCTGCCCACGAAGGCTCAGGACGGGATCCAGAATGCCGAAGGGAGCACCGTTACCGGATTGAGCCCAACTGGCACGCAATTTACCGAAAGAAAGGGCATCTCCTCCCAGCAACTCAGAGAATACCAAAGAGGTGCTGACGCCAGGGTAAAGGTAGTCGGCATCTTCGTTCGGGTCAAGTGTAGAGTCCCAGTCGTTGCGCAAAGAGAAATCTACAAAGAAGGTACGATCCCAATCCAGGCTTAACAAACCGTAAACCGAGTTCAATCTGCGACCCGAGTAAAACTCATTAGTGTTTATGCTGGTTGCGTTGGTAATGCTGTAGAAGTCTTCCCCCAGGTTGTTGAAACCGGCAGCGGCATAACCCAGGCCATTTAGGCGGCTGTCGAAGCGGGAAGTACCCAGAATCAGGTTCGTTCCGATGCGGTCTGACAACTGAGGATTGGCCTTTACAAAGAATTCGTAAGATTGGTTCTGTACCTGATAATCATTTTGCGTAACACTACCATCCGGGCGGTAACGGGTGTTCAATGCCACCCGTACATTGCGGTTAGTGGAGTAAAAATCCTGACCGGTGCGGAAAGTTGCATCCAGCCAATCAGTCAATTCGTAATTCAGGGATGCATAACCGAAGAAACGATCCTTGTTGTCCTGGTTAATATTCTCCCGGATCGCCCACCAGGGGTTCATACGGAAAGTTCCAATATTGTAGTGGAACATGGTACCATCTGGGTTCTTGTGGTTTTCCAATTCACCCATTGCCACAGAACGCGGTTTCCAGATATAAGCATTGCCCGGGTTCTCCATGGCGTCAGCAAGGTAAGGACGGTTGAAGGCTTCCTGGTCAACATAGGTCAGACGCAAGTCAGCAGTCAGTCGATCGGTAATTTTCGAACCGGCACGCAAATTGAAGGTGCTGCGCTTAAAGGTGCTGGTTGGAATGATGCCTTGGTTATCCAGATTGGTGAAAGAAAGGCGGAAGTGGTTGGTTTCATTGCCACCCGACAAGGCCACGCTGTTGGTCCAGGTTTGGCCGGTTTGGTAGAAATCATCGTAATCGTCACCGGCAGCCGTGTAGGGGCGGGTGGTGCCGTCGTAGAACAATTGGGGAGAGCCATCCATCTCAGGGCCCCAACTGGATGCCTGGGCCAGGTCGCTACCATAGGCGTCCACCAGATCGGGATCGATGATCCCCCGTGAACCGTGACCGTATTGGTTCTGAAATTCCGGTTTGATCAGGATATTATCGAAAGTAAAGTTCGAATTGAACTCCACTCCGATCCCCTCTACGTTTTTGCCTGTTTTGGTGGTGATGACCACAACGCCGTTGTTGGCCAGCGATCCATACAGGGCGGCGGCATTCGGGCCTTTCAAAACGGAGATCTCTTCGATATCATCCGGATTGATGTCGGAAACACCATCACCATAATCGATACCTCCCCAGCGGATGGCCGGGTCGATGTTGGAGTTGTCGATGGGCACCCCATCGACAATGTAAAGGGGTTGGTTATTGCCCAGAATGGAGCTGTTCCCCCGAATGATCACCCGGGAAGATCCACCAGGGCCGGAGGCTGTTTGGCTGATCTGTAGACCGGCCACTTTACCTGAAAGGCTGTTAACTACATTGGTCGCGCGCACTTCTGCCAGGCCTTCCCCGTCAATTTCCTGTACGGAATAACCCAGCGCTTTGGATTCGCGGGAAATGCCCAAAGCTGTTACGACCACCTCATCCAGGGCTACCCCTTGCTCAAGGGTAACATCAAAGGCAGTCCGGCCATCGACGGCAATTTTCTGAGTGGCAAAACCGGTGTAGCTAAATTCCAGAACCGGGTTTTCCGTTGTCAACTCCAAGCTAAAAGTACCGTCAAAATCGGTGATGGCACCGTTGCTGGTACCAACCTCAAGCACACTGGCACCGATCAGAGGTTCACCCTCGACATCGACAAGCGTGCCACTGACAGTTTGCGCCAGTAACATTGAAGCCGAAAACAGCACCAATAGCACACTTAGGACAAGCTTCTGTTTCATACAAACTTAGTTTTGTTGCGAATAAATAATAACTATCCCGGGACTATTAGATCCCGGCTTTTTTCTTCTCTGTTTCCTAAATCAGGCCCCGCAACTGGCTTAAAAATACCCGCCCGGAAATTTCCAGGCGGATACGGCCTCATACACTCACTAATTTTTCTGGGTTTTAGCGTTTTGCATGGTAATAAGCCAATAGGCTATTCAAACTTCCACCGTCTAAAAGCTTCCATGGCTTCATATTCTGCCAACCCGAGTTGTCGGTACAGGGAGGCGGTCTCCCGATTACGATCTTCGGCGCGCTGCCAGAATTCGCGTTCATCTGTTCCAGGGAAAGGTGGTCTATCCTTTTGGGATTGGTGCATATAAATGGCCTGGCGTTTGCGCCGAAGTTCCTCCGGAGAGAGGGGAACGGCCATTTCGATCTCGTCAATGGGCCATTCGTGCCAGGCGCCGCGGTAGAGCCACAGCCAGCACTCCTGGATCCATTTTTCGCCTTTCAGGCGTTCGAAGGCTGCAAATATAGCATCTAAACAGACACGGTGTGTACCATGAGGGTCGGCAAGATCTCCTGCAGCATAAACCTGATGGGGTTTTATTTTTTGTACTAGGTTGACAATGAGGTCGATATCTGCCTTGCTGACTGGTTTTTTTCGGGTTCTTCCCGTTTCGTAAAAGGGGAGATCGAGAAAGTGAATGTGCTCATTGTCCAATCCGCAGTATCGGGCTCCGGCTCTGGCTTCCCCCCGGCGGATCAGCCCTTTTATCCTGCGCACTTCGGGAATATCTGCCTGGTCATTTTTCTTGTTTTCCAACGCTTTAACGATCTTTTTATATCGTTTTTCAAGTTCCGATCCTTCTCCGTTAACATTTTCCTGCTCACTGAGCTCTTTTACAAATTCGATGAATCGCAGGGCATCGTGATCGTGAACAGCAATGTTGCCCGAAGTTTGATAGGCGACGTGTACCTCATGTCCCTGGTCGACCAACCGTAGGAAAGTACCTCCCATGGAGATCACATCGTCATCCGGATGGGGACTGAAGATGATCACCTGCTTTTTGGCAGGGGTTGCCCGTTCAGGCCGGGTACTGTCGTCTGCATTCGGCTTTCCACCGGGCCAACCGGTGATGGTATGTTGCAGACGGTTAAACATTCGAATATTGATATCGTAGGCAGACCGGTATTCGGCGATCAGTTCACTGAGGCCATTCTCCCCGTAGTCTTCATCAGTCAGTTTCAGAATTGGTTTGCAGGTTTGTTGGGAAAGCCAGACCACCGCCTTACAAACAAGGTCTTCATTCCAATTGACCAGGCCGGCTAACCAGGGCGCCTTGAAACGGGTCAGTTCTTCCGCAGCGCCCCCATCCAGATAAATTCGGGTGTTGGGATGGTTCTGGAGAAAAGTAGCCGGTATCTGCGGGGTGATGGGCCCTTCAACCGTTTTTGCTACGATTCCTGCTTTGTGTTGTCCCCAGGCCATCAGGTAAATGGTGCGGGCCTGCATAATGGAAGCGATTCCCATGGTAATGGCTCGAATAGGCACCTCTTCGAGCGATCCAAAATCCTTGACCGCGTCCTTTCGGGTCAGGTTATCCAGCCGGACCAAGCGGGTGGAAGAAGATTCCCAGGAGCCCGGCTCGTTGAATCCAATGTGCCCCGTGCGCCCAATACCCAACAACTGTATGTCTATTCCTCCCAGTGCCTTAATCTTTTCGTCATAGGCTTCACAATAAGCCTCCACCCCATCCAGGGGAAGCAGGCCATCAGGGATATGGATTTGTTCTTTCGGGATATCAATCTGGTCAAACAAATACTCATGCATGAACCGCACATAGCTTTGTTGGGAGCCGGGTTCCATGGGGTAGTATTCATCCAGGTTAAAGGTGATGACGTTATGGAAACTGAGGTTCTCCTCTTTGTGCATGCGCACGAGTTCGTTGTAAACCTGAATAGGAGAGGAGCCGGTAGCCAGGCCAAGCACCAGGTGCTCTCCTTCCTGTTGGCGCTGACGAATGGCTAAAGCGATGGATTGGGCGATATGTCTGGACCCTTCCCCAGCATTATCCCACACCTTGGTTGGAATGCGGTCGAAAGACTTGAGTTGATATTTGAGATGCGACATGCGCTCTTTATTTTCTTTTTTATTCCCGGTTGTAAGGGTATCTGCGGTCATAATGGCTTTTACTATGGTTTAGTGATAGTGGTAACTCCAAATTAGAGCTGCTGCGCCGAGCAGTCCGGCGTCATTAGCACCAAGGGTAGAAGAAAGAATTTGCACCTTTCCTTTGAAAAGATGTAAAAGATTTGCCCGGGCATGGCGGCGCGTGGGCTCCATTATTTGCTTCCCCGAACGTATCAGTCCACCAGCAAGAAAAATGGCCTCCGGTTCGAGTTGTGCGACCAGATCCGCAATTTTTTCTCCAAGCATCTCTCCCGTTTTTTCAAAGGCAAGCATAGCTAGTGGATCCCCTTCTTTTGCAGCCTGGGAAATTGCCAGGGCATCCAGTTTGCTGAAGGTGTACTCTCTCAGCACGCTGGGGAGATTTTCAGTGGCCATAAGTTCGAGGACAGTACGTTTCAGGCCGGTGGCAGAAATATAGGTTTCCAGGCAGCCCCGTTTGCCGCAATTGCAGGCCCGGCCGTTTTTTACGACCATGGTATGCCCGAATTCACTGGCCAGGCCAGTGGCTCCGGTTACTACCTTACCATTAATAACTACCGAAGCCCCTAGGCCGGTACCCAGGGTTAAAAGGATGAAATTCTTCATTTTCTGGGCTCCACCGAATTGCAGTTCTCCCAGGGCGGCAGCATTCGAGTCCTTGACAATTTTGCTCGGCAGGTCGAACTCCTTTTCAAAAACAGGACCAAGGTTCAGCTCACTTTGGAAAGGTAAATTGGCAGCTCCTGCTATCGCTCCCTTTTTTTCGTTACATCCCGGAGCTCCTATTCCTATACCAGCAAAATGGGCAGCTCCTTTTACCCGGGCCCGCAAAGCCTGAACAGCCTGTATCAAGGCATTCACAAAGCCTTCCTCCCCTTTGCATTCAGCCGTTGGAAAGGCATGACGTGCGATGATATTTCCGTGCTTATCCACCAATCCCAATTTGGTGTTGGTGCCGCCGATATCTATGCCGATTACCAATTCTGTACTTTTTATCAAAGTCATGCTGTTCGCTATGTAAAGCCATTGATGTAGTACCTTGTGTTGATTCCGCTCTTTTCTGAATAGGGAGGGAGTTTACAACTTCCCTCTGAGTCAAAGGTAGGAAAAAAACCAATACTGTGTACGCACACACTTAAAAAAATTTTTTTGTGTCCGAACACACAGAATTTATATCTTTGTGTGTACGTACACGGATAAAATTAAATTGGGCTATGGAAAACCGCCGTATTCGTATAAAAGACATTGCTGAGAGAGCCGGTGTTTCGACCGGAACCGTTGACCGGGTGATCCACAAAAGGGGTAATGTTTCGAAAAAAGCCCGTGAACTCGTACTGCGGGTAATGAAGGAACTGGACTACGAGCCTAATATCATTGCCAGTATGCTGGCTTACAATAAGACCATCACCATCGCAGCCCTGCTTCCGGATTATCATACAGATTCCTATTGGGAGTTGCCCTATGCGGGAGTGCAAAAGGCGATGGAAGCCAATAAGCATTATAACATAAGGGTGCGCTTTTTTTTATTCGATCTTTTTGACACCAGGGATTTCGAAAAAAAAGCGGAAGAAATGCTAGCGGCTGAACCGGATGCATTGTTGTTTCCTCCCTTATTCCAGAAAGAAGGTGCCCAGCTCCTGGAGGCTTGCAGGAAAGCCAAGATCCCCGTAGCCCTCATCAATACCAACCTTCCGGAACAATATGCCCTGACCTACGTAGGGCAGGATTCCTATCAGTCGGGAGTCCTGGCAGGTAAGTTATTGAACTTCGGCCTTGGCCCAGGGGATGAGGTCCTGGTACTCAATCTGGATAAGGAGACCACCAATGCGCAACACCTGCTGGATAAGGAGATCGGTCTGCGCGATTATTTTTTCGAAAATTACGGGGCTTCCCTGAAGGTGTTGAAAATAGATTTTCAGGATTTTGATAATGAATCGGCCCTACAGGAAATGCTGGAAAAACTGTTCCGTGAGCGGTCCGGACTCAAAGGTATATTTGTTACCAATTCCCGGTCCTACCGAGTCATGCGTAGTTTGAAGGATCAATTACCTGCTGGGCTTCGGCTGGTGGGTTTTGACCTCTTACCAGAAAATATTGAATACCTACAACAGGATAAGATCAGCTTTCTGATCAACCAAAATCCAGCTGCGCAGGGGTATCTTGGGGTTATGAGCCTGTTGAATGCTTTGATCTTTAAAAAGGAGGTAGATCGCGTACAGCACCTGCCTTTGGATATTGTAGTTACCGAAAATGCTACTTATTACCTGAAGAAGGAAGAGGATATGCAACTGGTCAGTTCCTAGACAAGGAAGAATTACGTATTTTGTGATTATCAGGAATATTTAAAAACCAAAACCCGTGCATATTGAAGCGTTCCGGGAATATTGCCTGGCAAAGCCGGGCGTGGAAGAATCTTTTCCATTCGGGGATACGACCCTAGTTTTTAAAGTCATGGGAAAAATTTTTGCCCTTACTGGGTTAGACGATGAACTGTTTAAGGTAAACTTGAAATGCGATCCCGGCCGGGCTCAGCAAGTCCGCGAACAGTTCCCCCAGATCCAACCGGGCTTTCATATGAATAAAAAACACTGGAATACGGTCGAATTCGAAAATGGCCTGGAGGAATCCTTATTGGCAGATTTGATCGATCACTCCTACCAACTGGTGGTTAAAAGCCTTTCGAAAAAATTGCGCGACGAACTTGCCGAACTTGGAAACTAAGCATTTCGACTACATAATTGTTGGACAGGGACTTGCCGGCTCTTTACTGGCCTGGATGTTGAAACGGGAGGGGAAAGGCGTACTGGTCATCGACGAGGCGCATAAAAGTGCGGCAAGTACCGTAGCTGCCGGATTGATCAACCCGGTAACCGGAAGAAGGTATGTCAAGAGCTGGCGCGTGGATGAGTTGATCCCCTACGCCACAAAAACATATAAAACCTTGGAATGGGAACTGGGGATCCCCCTTTTCTACTCCCGGAATATCCTACGGACCCTGTTCAATGCCCGGGAAGCCAATGATTGGCTGTTGCGTACCGACGAAACGGCCTATGCTGCCTATATGCTGGAAGAGGCCAAACTGGAGAATTACGCCCGCTATGCCCATCCCGCCTATGCCCATGGAGAGGTAACCCAATGCGCTCAAGTTCGTATAGGGTCGCTGGTAACCACCCTCGCCAAGCGTTGGTTGAAAGAGGGCAGTTTATTACAGGAGGCCTTCGAACATGAAAAACTGGAGGTCAAGGAGGATGGCATCCGCTACCAAAACTATAGTGCAGATCGGTTGATCTTCTGCGAAGGCGCGCGCGCTATTGGGAATCCATACTTTAATTACCTGCCCTTTGGAGGGTCGAAAGGAGAGGTTTTGATTATTCGGTTACCGGAAGCCTCTTTTGAAAAGGTCCTCAAACGGAGGGTATTTATTGTACCCCTCGGCGACGGGACCTATTGGATCGGGTCGGCTTACCACTGGCAGTTCGAACACGAGGGCCCCACTTCGGAAGGAGGGGCCTATCTAAAGGCCCGATTGGAAGATATTCTCCAAACTCCCTTTGAGGTCGTAGCTCATCTGGCGGCGGTTCGCCCCACTGTAAAAGACCGGCGCCCCTTTTTAGGCCAGCACCCCCAATTTTCCTGTCTTTACCTGTTTAACGGCCTTGGTACCAAAGGAACTTCTCTTGGGCCCTTCTTTGCCGGTCAAATGGTTGATTTCCTTCTCAGGGATAACCCTCTTGACCCAGAGGTGGACATCCGGCGGTTTGAATGAAAGACCAGCTGCATTCAAGCCGGAGAGAAAAGAGGCGAGAGGGTTCCTTTTCCCTACTTCAGGTAAAGATGAACCTTCAAAATATACCTTCGGGCTCCTACGTTTCAAGGAGTGAACTAGTAGGTGAGGAGTGATCAGTGATTTCGAATTTTATGGAGCTCCAGAGAGCTAACCGAAAAATCGCCAGGGGATCAACCTCCTTTTTATGTATTTTCACTGACAGGTGCATCTTTTGATTGAGCGAATAAACTAAGGGTGGTCCCATGAACAGGGACGGGCCATCCAGGCAAATGAAAAGTATAGTTATGAAAAACCCATTTCTTTTTTGGTTCATCCCGTTGTTGTTTTTGACAGCGGCTGTAACCTTCGGGTTCACTACCCAAAAAAGCCTGAATACCATGCTGGATTATTCCAATGATCCTTACGAAGAACTCTGGGCAGAGGTGGATTCCCTGGAAGGACAGGGCCTGTTGCGCAGTGCCTTGGAGAGGGTAGATCTTATTTTGGAACGTGCCCGTACAGAAGAGGCTGCCGGCCAATTGCTCAAAGGACTGACCTACCGGGCAAGGTTCCGGGCGGAGTTAAACGAGGATGGATTTGAGCTGATCATCAAAGAGCTGGAAAAGGAGTTGGAGGAGGCTACCTTTCCTGTTCAGCCGGTTTTGCATTCGGTATTGGGCCAGTTATACCAACAGTATGTCCAGTACAATCAATTCCGTTTACCCGATCGAACAGAACTGGCCCTGCCGGATCCGAAAGCAGATCTGCAAACCTGGACCGCTGGCCAATTGCAAACTGCAGCCGCCCACCATTATTTGAAGTCGCTGGAGGAGAAAGAACCACTAAGGTCGACAGCAGTGGAAGTACTGGACCCCATTCTTACCAATGAACCATTGGAGGTAAACCTGCGCCCCAGCCTTTATGACCTGCTGGCACACCGGGTTATTGATCACTTCAGTAATTCCAGGAATACCATTAGCGCCCCCTTGAATGCTTTCTTTTTGGACGATCCAGCTGCTTTTGCACCAGCAGCAGAATTTGCCAGCCATGGTTTTTCGGCCCGGGATACCAACAACTACACCTATCGGGCCTTATTGGTCTATCAGGATCTGTTGAGCTTTCGAATGGAGGCTGGTTTTCCGGCCGCCCAATTACACGCAGATCTGCAACGCCTGGATTTCGTCCGAAATGAATCCGTTTTACCGGAAAAGGACAGCCTGTATAGAAAAGCGCTGGAGGAATTGCAGGATACCTATGAGGGGGATCCGGGCCTGGCCTCCGTAAATTACCGCCTTGCCCGCCTGCTGACCTCTCGGGGCAGTCAGTATGATCCTCAGGCCCGAAAGGATCTGCAGTGGGAGCTGAAAAAAGCAGTAGGGCTTTGTGAAGAAACTTTGGAAGATTTTCCTGGAACTGCCGGAGCGGTTGACTGTGCCCAATTGTTGCGGGGCTTGAAAATGAAAAGGGTTAATGTTTCCATAGAAGACCATAACCTGCCCGAACGGCCACTACTGGCAAGTGTTGCCTACAAGAACGTACCTGAGCTGCACTTTTTTTTGTTTAAGCTATCTACGGAGGAAATAGAGCAGGCCGAGCGCCTGCGGTGGGATTCTCTTAAAACCTTCTATCAGAAAAAAGAGGTCCTTCGAACCTGGAGCGTAAGCCTTCCACAGGAAGAGGATTATCAGGAACACCGGACGGAATTTGCCATTAGCCCCTTGCCTTTGGGACAATACGCACTGGTTGCTTCTTTTTCAGAGGAAATGCAATACCCGGATCGCCAGGTGCCGGTAACCTATTTTAGTGTTACGAACCTGGCTTACCTCAGCCGGAATGAAGGTGGTAATACGCGCCTGGCTGTGGTAAACAGGCAATCGGGACACCCTTTGAAGGGGGTCAAGGCTGCCTTTTTTGCCAATGAGTATGATCCCCGGAAAAATACCTACTTCAAAGGGGAGCTCGGGCAGGCCACTTCCGACGAAAAGGGTTTCCTGGTATCACCACTTGAAGGGCGCAACTTTTTTGTTCAGTTGACCCATGGGGCGGATACCCTCCTGCCTTCCCAATCTTTCTACAATTATTCGTATTCAGAGAAAGCCCAGGTTAATCAACGCGTGGTCTTTTTCTTGGATCGGGCGATCTACCGGCCCGGGCAAACCATCTATTTCAAAGGGTTGGCTTTGGAAAGGGGACCGGATGGGCTTTCGAAAATTCTGGAGGATCAGGAAGTACTGCTTACCCTTCGGGATGTCAATGGTCAGGAAGTAAGCAGCCAAACTTTCCAAACCAATGAATACGGTACTTTTAACGGCAGTTTTATAGCACCGGAAAGCGGCCTGCTCGGGCAAATGAGTCTGCTGGCGGATCTGGGGACCAGCCGGCAGGTCTTTCGCGTAGAGGAATATAAACGTCCCAAATTTGAAGTGCTGATCGATCCCCTGGAAGGAGCCTATGAACTTGGAGAAGAGATCACCATCAATGGAAAAGCGATGGCTTTTGCAGGCTATGGCCTGGATGGTGCTTCGGTGACTTACCGCGTAGTTCGGGAAACCCGATTCCCCTGGTTTCCCTGGTTACGTTTCGGTGGCTGGCCCCAGGCCGGGGAAAGTCAGGAAATTGCTATTGGTACTTTCCAGACAGAGGCCGATGGTCGTTTTAGCTTTCCGTTTGTTGCACAACCCGATCGCAGTATTCCCGAGGCGCAAAAGCCTGAATTTCAGTATACGGTTTATGTAAGTGTAACCGATCTGAATGGCGAAACTCAATCCGGGCAAAGCCGGGTCAACCTGGGGTATATCCGCCTTCGGGCTAATGTTAGAATACCTGAGCAAATAGATCGTTCCGAAGGAACCACCACCATTTCAATTTCCACCACTAACCTAGATGGGCAGCCCCTGGGAGTAGATGGGCAGGTTAAAATAATCGAGCTTGAGTCGCCCCCCCAGCCATATATACAACGATATTGGCCAAGGCCGGATACCCAAATGCTCACCAAAGCTGAATTTCAGCGCCTGTTCCCGGAATACGCCTATCAAAATGAGGATCTACCCGCGAAGTGGCCCCACAAGGCAACCGTTTTCGAAAAGTCCATAAATACTGCTGATACCACAACCCTCTCCGTACCCTTGACCGATCAGTGGGCAGTGGGCCATTACCTATTGCTTTTCGAAACCAGGGATGCAGCTGGGGAAGCAGTAGAAGTTCGGCAATACTGCCAATTGTTTGATAGAGAGAAAAAAGCCATCCCTGCGGACCAAACAGCCCGGTTAAGGGCTCCCCAGCAGCCTTTGGAACCTGGATCAGAAGCTCAGGTCGATCTTGCGGCTTCGTCCGATGACCTCCAGGTACTTTTCGAATTGGAACGGCAGGGAGAACTGCTTCAACAGGAATGGATGAAGGTAGATCATTGGACAGAGCGTACCATTCCAATTACCGAAGCGGATCGCGGAAATATCCTTGTCCACCTGACATATGTTCGCAATAACCGGGTCAAGGTAGAACGCCATCTCCTCCAGGTCCCCTGGACCAACAAACAATTGCAGATCAGTTATGAGAGCTTTAGGGATAAACTACGCCCGGGGCAGGAAGAACAGTGGAAGGTCCGCATTTCCGGACCGGAAGGAGAGCGGGTGGCTGCCGAAATGGTAGCGACCTTATACGATGCTTCCCTGGATGAATTCGCGCCGCACCAATGGGGGTTGAATATTTACCCGACCTATGGTTACAGCCGGCTGGGCTGGAATCCCCACACCTTTTCCTATTCCGGCCTACAGGCTCAGATCTATCCCGAAATTACAGTCAACGGTCCCGGCCACCCACTATTCAGGGAATTGAGCCTCTTCGGAGGCTATGGCCGAGTTGGGTACATGCAAAAATCCATGCAGTACCGCTCCGCTAATGTGCCGGTAATGGCCGAGGCAATGGAATCCAACGCCATGATGGATTCAGCAGCAGGAGTACCACCACCGCCCTCAGTACAAAAAGTGGAAGAAACTGAGGAATATACCTGGGGGGGAGGCGACCCGGAACTGGATGCAGTACAGGTACGTACCAACCTGGATGAAACGGTTTTTTTCCTACCGGACCTTAAAACGGATGAAAATGGTGATGTGCTGATCGAATTTACCATGAACGAGGCCCTGACCCGCTGGAAGTTTATGGCTCTGGCCCATACCAAAGACCTGAAAACAGGCTTGACCCAGAACGAAACCGTCACGCAGAAGGAATTGATGGTGCAGCCCAATGCACCCCGCTTCATTCGGGAAGGCGATCAGATCGTTTATTCTGCTAAGGTAACCAACCTGACTGAAGAAAGCCTGAGTGGAACAGCCCGCCTGGAATTGATCGACCCGCTAAGTGAGCAGCCGGTAGATCTTTTGTTCGATCATCACCAGCGAGACCAGCGCTTCACGGTTGAGGGCGGTCGCTCGATCAGCCTGCGCTGGACATTAAAAGTGCCGAAAGGGGAATTGGGTCTATTGAAACACCGTCTGCTTGCTCAGGCCGGAGATTTCAGTGACGGAGAAGCATCCATGTTGCCCATCCTGACCAACCGCATGCTGGTAACTGAAACCTTGCCGATGAACGTTCGGGGGGGACAGACAAAGACCTTCACGCTTGAAGAAGTAGACCGCATACTGCGTTCGGGGACAGCCGATCCGGAGCGCTTTAGCCTGGAATTTACTTCCAATCCAGCCTGGTTTGCCGTGAAGGCCCTGCCATACCTGATGGAATACCCGCATGAATGTGCCGAACAGATCTTTTCCCGTTACTATGCCAATGCCCTGGCGCAATCCGTTTCGGATCAACACCCCAAGATCCAGGAAGTATTCGAAGAATGGAAGGGAACAGATGCTCTGGCCAGTAACCTGAGCACCAATCAAGCACTGAAAAACGTACTGCTGGAAGAAACCCCCTGGGTCCTGGATGCCCAAAGTGAAGCAGAACAACGCGAACGGATCGCCCTTTTATTCGACCTGGATCGAATGGCCAGTGAAAAAAACAATGCACTGGTTAAGCTGGAAGAGTTACAAATGGCATCCGGTGGCTTCGGTTGGTTTAATGGCATGCGGGAGAATCGCTTCATCACCCAGTATATTGTAGCAGGTTTGGGGCAGCTTGAAAACCTGACCGCTACCAATGATCCCCGGGTAAGGGAGATCGTAGAAAAGGCTCTTCCTTACCTGGATCGGCAGATCGCAGACGACTACGAGCATTTAAAAGAACTGGAAGCCGCTGGTAAAATAAAGATGGAGGAAGATCACCTGGGCCAAATCCATCTGCATTACCTGTACCTGCGTTCGTTCTTCCCGGAGATTAAACTGCTCGAAGATGCGAAGGAGGGACATGATTATTTCACTGGCCAGGTAAAAACATACTGGCCGGGCCGAACGAACTACCAGCAGGGACTAGCTGCCCTTGCCCTGCATCGAATGGAGGATAAAGAAACACCGGGCCGGATCGTAGCCAGCCTGAAAGAACGGGCACTGCAATCCGAGGAACTGGGCATGTACTGGAAAACCGATCACGGATTTTTCTGGTACCAACGTCCATTGGAGACCCATTCCCTGCTGATGGAGGTATTTAATGAAATTGACAAGGATCCTGCCGCCCTGGATGAAATGCGGCTTTGGTTGCTTAAGCATAAGCAGACGAATCGTTGGGAAACTACCAAAGCTACGGCCCAGGCAGTTTATGCCTTATTGAATACCAGTGGCGGGAAAAAGCTTTTGGCAGAAACTTCTTTTGTGGACATTCGTTTTCCAAACCTGACCCCTGAGGCCTATGCTCCTCAGTTAGAAGAGGCCCGCGAAGAAGCCGAAGCCGGGAGTATGTATTTCAAGACTTCCTGGGAAGGGGAAGCCATTCAAAAGGGGCTGGGAACGCTTACCGTTAACAATCCGAACGAGATGGTTAGCTGGGGGGGCTTGTACTGGCAGTATTTCGAAGACCTTGATCAGATCCAAACCTTTGAAAAGACGCCCCTGACCTTGCGCAAGCAACTGTTTAAAAAGGTCAATACCGAACAAGGTCCCGAATTGGTTGCTGTCAAAGAAGGTGCAGCACTACAGGTCGGCAACCGCCTGACCGTTCGATTGGAATTGCGGGTCGATAGGGATATGGAGTTTGTGCACCTAAAGGATATGCGCGCTGCCGGACTGGAACCGGTAAATGTACTCAGTCAGTATAAGTGGCAGGGTGGATTGGGTTATTATGAAAGCACAGGCGACGTGGCTACCAACTTTTTCTTCGATTATTTACCGCGAGGTACTTATGTTTTCGAATATCCCCTGCTGGTAAGCCATGCCGGTGACTTTTCGAATGGCATTTCGACTATCCAATGTATGTACGCACCGGAGTTTAGTAGCCACAGTAAGGGCGGTCGGTTTCAGGCCGGGCAGGATCAGGACCTGGAGGAGGAAGCAAGTAAGGAGTGACTGGTGATAGGAATTGATTTTCGGGCGAAGGACGAAAATCAGTTACCGGTCATCAGCCAGGAAGAAGCCTTTAGTCGAATATTTTTGGCTTTTGGCTGCTATACCTGCAATTTGACCGGAGACTCTTGCAGAACCAGGCACCTTGACATTCGAAGTGCTAATTAAAAAAACTAAAACCCAAAAACGCCAAGCAACAATTATGTTAGATCCGAAGAATATTGGCAAATATGCCGGCAAGCAAATCAAGAAAGTAATCATGAGCGAGACAGGAAATAAAAAAAACCAGAAAAGTGATAAGTCCAGGCATGCCGAAACGGTAGTGCGGAACCATATGCTTTGGTCGATGGGAACGGGTTTTGTAATTCCCATACCCATTGCCGATGTTTTTGCCGTGAGCGCGGTACAACTGGATATGATCCGGCAGTTGTGTCGGGTTTACGAAAAAGAATTTTCGGAAACCCAGGGAAAAGCTATCGTTACCGCTCTGACCACTTCCACGCTTACCCGCGCAGGGGCCCGGTCACTGGTAAAATTGATCCCGGTAGTGGGTACTGTAGTAGGAGGGGTGGTAGTCTCGGTTATGAACGGAGCATCTACCTATGCCTTAGGGCAGGTCTTCAAACGCCATTTTGAATCCGGCGGAACTATCCTTGACTTCGATACGGAACGCTTAAAAAAGGTCTATCGGGAGCAATTTGAAAAGGGGAAGAAGGTAGCCGAAGAATGGGCTAAGGACCCTGTCGCCCGTAAATCTGCAAAGGATGCAGCTCAGGAACGCTATGCAGCAAGCGATTTGCCCGATTTTGAAAAAACAGAAGGGGCTGACCAGGCAGTTGAAACCGAACCTGCCCAGGATCCACTCGACCGCCTGAAGCAACTGGCGGCCCTTAAAGAGCAAGGGGTACTCTCCGAAGAGGAGTTTCAAGCCCTTAAGAAAAAAATTATTGATGCGGTATAACCCCAATTCTTACCGGTGCCTCAAAATGGTTAAACTATTTTGAGGTGCCCTCTTTCTACATGCCCATCCTTGCTTTTGGAGTGACTTCCTGGTTGGAAAACCTACTTTCCAGGAAATCGTAATAAGCAGCAACCCCCACCATGCCGGCATTATCCGTGCAGAATTCGAACCTGGGGATATAAGTTTTCCATTTTTTTTCTTTCCCCTTTTGTTGCAAGGAGGTGCGTAAGGCAGAATTTGCAGAAACGCCTCCTGCAAGGGCCACTTCTTTTATGCCCGTCCTATCCACTGCTTTTTCGAGTTTGTGCATCAATATGGATACGATACGGTCTTGTACAGAGGCACAGATGTCAGCCAGGTTATTATTAATAAACTCGGGCTCTTTTTTTAATTCCCGTTTAAGAAAATAAAGAATAGAAGTTTTAAGGCCGCTAAAGCTAAAGTTGAGTCCGTCGATGCGGGGTTCGGGAAAATCAAAGACTGGCTTACCTATTTGGGCAAGACGGTCAATTTCAGGGCCGGCGGGATAGGGAAGCCCAAGTAACTTGCCGGTTTTATCGAAAGCTTCTCCGGCAGCATCATCAAGGGTAGTGCCAATGACCTCCATGTCGTGATAATCCCTGACCACCAGTATTTGGGTATGTCCGCCACTGACAGTAAGGCAAAGGAAGGGAAAACCCGGTTTTGGATCTTCAGCAAAATGCGCCAAGACATGGGCTTTCATATGGTGTACTTCGATCAAGGGGATCTTAAGGGAAAGGGCCATTCCCTTAGCAAAAGCCACTCCGACCATGAGGGATCCCAGCAAACCGGGCCCCCGGGTGAAGGCTACCGCTGAAAGGGAAGCGGTAGAAAGACCAGCCTGCTTGAGGGCAAGGTCTACCACGGGGATGATGTTCGAAAGATGGGCCCGGGAGGCCAACTCGGGAACAACACCGCCGTATTCCTGATGGGCAGTTTGATTGGCCACTTCATTGCTGAGCACCTGGCCATCCTGAATTATGGCAGCGGATGTATCATCGCAGGAAGATTCAATGGCAAGTATTATGACAGACATGTCTATTTTTTCTACCTTTATCCATTCAAAAGTGCTCCCCTTATCCAAAAACTATTTCAGATCTGCAGGCCCCCTAAACCTGCATTAAATTTGCGTGAAATCATGGCAAACACTATAACCAAAACCCCTGCCAAAAATACGGGCTTCAATGGAAGCCTGGAGGACAGTAAAATCAGTTGCGTTATTGCCCAAGGTACAAAGATAGAAGGAAAGTTCCATTCAACGGAGCATGCCCGGGTAGATGGTACTATTATCGGTGAATTCCTCTGTGATAAAAAATTGGTGCTCGGAAAAATGGGAAGGGTAGAAGGCAATATTAAAGCCAATGAGGCGGTGATTCTGGGTAAGGTGCAAGGGGATCTGGCAATCAAGGAACGCTTACATTTACAGGCTACAGCAGCGATCCAGGGAAATATCACAGCAGGTCGCATTATAGTGGATGAAGGAGCAAGGTATGAAGGGCAATGTCGAATCAGTTAGTTAGAATTTCGAGAGCTGCGAATTTTAATTCTGCAAAAAATAGTATACTTGCAACAAAACAAAACGAATAATGAGAATTGTATTTAACATCATTCTCCTGCTGATCGTTGGCTTTCTGATCTACGCCTTGTATTCCAGCATCCGGGAACCCATTGCCTTCCAGGCTGAACGCGTAAAGCGGGAAGAAGCCGTGGTGGCCAAGCTGCGTAAGGTGCGAACCGCTCAGGAAGCGTATCGGAACATTACCGGAGAATTTGCATCCGATTTTGACACGCTCACTCAGGTCCTGACCAACGGGAATTTCAAGGTGATCCGAGTAATTGGGGACCCCGATGACCCTGATTATACCGGAAAAATCTCTTACGATACCATTTTACAGCCTGTTTATGATTCCATGGTCAATGTTTTGAATATGCGTAATTTTGACTCCCTGCGGTATGTTCCTTATACCAATGGTGAGGTGTTTGATATCGATGCGGATGTCATCGAATACCAATCTACGGAAGTTCCCGTAGTGGAGGTAGGTATCCAGCGTAAGGCCTTCATGGGGCCGTGGGGAGACCCACGCTTTGCCCGCTATGATGCTAATTACGATCCGAATATGCCTTTGAAATTCGGTAACCTCGGAGCGCCTAACCTTTCTGGAAATTGGGAGAATTAATAGCAGATTTTACCGCTAAAGCCTTACTCTCCACGGAGGCCGGGCAACAAGAACTGTCCATTCTTTGCGGGGTGGACAGTTTTCGTTTTGCCATCCAACAAAAGGGGGGAGCGACACTGAACGCCTATCGCTATTATCAACTGCAAACCGGTACTAGGGAGCTTTTATCTCAACTGGAAGAACTGATCAGTCATTCGGAATTTCTGCCTGGTGCTTATGCAAAGGTGCGTATCTACCTGGACATTCCGCAGTTCACGCTTATACCAGATCGATTATACCGGGAAGAGGACGCCATGGTTTATTTACAGCATATCACTGCTGTGGAAAAGAGTAGCTGGGTCAGCGGAGATCTCATCGAGGCCCCAGACGCTCGATTGGTGTATGGTATTCCAGCCGGACTGCATCTATTACTAAAACATCATTTTCCTACAGCCGAGCGAAGGCACCTTTTGTACAGTTTGTTACATTATGCCCGCAGGACGCCTGACCTGCGTGAAGCGGACCAGGCTCTTTTGCTGTACCGCTCCGGGAACCGGTTATACTCCCTGGTGTTGGAACGGCAAAATTTGAAGCTGGCAAATGCTTATCCCCTGGGGGCCTCGGAGGATATGCTGTATTTCACCCTGTTACTTCTGGATCAATTCGGGCTTTCCCAAAGGCAGACACCCATTTACCTCGCCGGTGCGATCAGGAAAGCAGATCCCGTTTTTGGCCAATTAAAAACC
This sequence comes from uncultured Saprospiraceae bacterium, assembly GCA_964479625.1. Classification (GTDB taxonomy): domain Bacteria; phylum Bacteroidota; class Bacteroidia; order Chitinophagales; family Saprospiraceae; genus CAYZMS01. The sequence continues at coordinate 27,922 of CAYZMS010000007.1, read as the reverse complement.
TACCTGCAGCGGCTGCGTTTTGCTCCACCTCCAGCGGGCTTTGTGCTACCTGACACCGACTTGCCGGTTCACCGCTTCCTGGAATTAACCTAGATCTATGAGGATTATCGGCGGGCGCCTTAAAGGCAGGCGGTTTGATCCTCCTGCAGACAACTGGCCTACCCGGCCCACCACTGACTTTGCCCGGGAAGCACTTTTTAATATCCTTTCTAATCGCGTTAAATGGGATGGCTTGCAAGTGCTGGACCTATTTGGGGGCGCAGGGGGAATTACCTTTGAATGTATTTCCAGAGGCTGTGCCCAGGTGACTTATGTGGAACGGTTTGGCAAGGCCCTGGGGTTTGTTAAGCGAACTGCTGTAACCCTGGGAATAGAAGATCAGATCCAACTGGTTAAGGGGGATGTTTTTCGGTTTCTTGAAAGGGAAACCCGGTCTTTCGGCCTGATCTTTGCTGATCCGCCCTATGATCTCGATCGCTTAGCGGAATTGCCGGACCTGATCCTGAATGCCGGCTTATTAGAAATGGAAGGACTATTGGTGTTGGAGCATGGCCCGGCACAGGAATTTGGGGATCACCTTCGCTTTGATCAATCCAGGGCCTACGGGCAATCGCGTTTTACCTTTTTTCGGTAAAAGGGATTTAGCGGTTAGACTGGACTTCCACATTGGGCTGGAAATGAAGGCTTCGGGCGTCGAGGTTAAAAGCACAAAGAAATCCTCTGCCTGGCAGGTGTGGAGATACACAGCCGGAATCAATATTCAAAACCTGGTTTTCTTTCAAATGTTGGTGTTGTGTTTCTACGATTTCCTTTTCGGTTTGGATATGTCCATGTACCAAAATTTTATCTCCCAGCCAGGAAGGGTCGATTTTGTGGTGCCAGTCTCGAATGAAGATCATGGAACGGGTATCCTGGAGAGGATCGGGAGCATCGAAATTAAAGCCGGCATGTACCAGGAAGGCATCGGGTAATTCGAAAAAAAAGCCCATTCCCTCCATTAATTCCCAATACTTTTCAGGAATTTCTGTGAGCCGCTTGGCGTTAAAACTATTCATGGTGGCAGCGCCGCCCCATCCCAGCCAGTTTTCGAATAAACTCTGGTCATTTCTGGCTTCCATCATCATGTGCTCATGATTACCTCGGAGGCAAAGGACGCGGTGGCCTACAGCACGCAATTCAAGTATAGTGTCAAGTACTCCTTTGGAGTTAGGTCCTTTGTTGATCAGGTCGCCCAAAATGTACAATTCGTCATCCCTTTGGATTTGGAGTTGTTCCAACAAGGAGCGAAAACTATTGTTGCACCCATGGATATCTGAGAAAGCAATACGGGCCATAAAAGGCTAGTGTTTAATTTTTTTACATTAAACAAACCCAAATGAAATGCCTATTGTTCTGGTGTTTTTTTGTTTTTGCCAGTAGTTTGTGGGGGCAGGGTTTATTAGATGGATCCTGGTCAGGGTATCTTACGCAGGAGGAAGGTGGCTACCGGTCCAGGTATTTTTTTCAGTTAACCCTCAAACAGGACGGTGTCGAGGTAAAAGGCATTTCCTTTGCAGGGGTAGAACAAATATTTGCGGAGGTTGAGCTGGAAGGGACCTTCAACGGAGCTGTTTTTCGGTTCAAAGAAACCAATTTTATTCAAGCTAGCGTAGTGGAAAATCTTTACTGGTGTACAAAAGAAGCGCAGTTGGTATTGAGTAGGGACGAGGAGGGGGCCTGGATACTTAGCGGTCGCTGGTGGGGTGACTCCAAAGCAGGGCCTTGTATTCCCGGAGAAGTATATTTGAAAAAAATCCCGCCTCAGGCATAGCATTTGGGGCGGGGGTAGGTGCCTTGCATCTATACCTATAGATGCAAGGCACCTAATGATAAAAAATTTCTATAACACCAAATTTACGAGCTGAAAAATTAAATCCCCTTTTCCACATCCCGCTGATATCAATTTTTCAGAAACAATAAAACAGGTACCTTTGCCCCGTTATTTTAAAAATATGAAAGATATCGTTCAACTGATCGAAGAGCAGGTCGCTTTAGGTCTGCAAACCTTATATGACGCCAGGGTAGATCACCATCAGATCAATCTGACCCCAACTCGAAAGGAGTTTGAAGGCGATTTTACCCTGGTGGTTTTTCCATTCACCCGACTGGCAAAGCAAAAACCGGAAGAATTAGCCGAAGCTCTGGGGAACTACCTTCAGGAAAAGCTTGCAGAGATCGTAGGGTTTAACGTGATCAAGGGATTTCTGAACCTGGAAGTTGACGGGGCCTATTGGCGCGCTTTCCTGGCTGATATTTTTGAAAAGGAGGATTATGGCAAATTGCCCCCCACCGGGCAAAAGGTATTAGTGGAATATTCTTCTCCAAATACGAATAAACCCCTGCACCTTGGACATGTGCGCAACATCCTGCTGGGCTGGTCGGTATCCTGTATTCTGGAAGCAGCCGGTAATGAAGTCGTTCGGGTACAGGTAATTAACGACCGGGGCATCGCTATTTGCAAAAGCATGCTGGCCTGGCAGAAATTCAGCGGAGGTGCAACACCTGAATCCACTGGCACGAAAAGCGACCACTTTGTAGGAGGCTACTATGTCTTGTTCCAAAAAAAGTACGAAGAAGAATATACGGCATGGCAAACTACAGATACCGCAATCGCTACTTTCGAAAAACTAGCCAAAAAGGAGGAATCTGCCAAAGACTTTTTTAAACGCTATAAAAACACCTATTTCAATGAGCATAGTGAACTTGGCAGACAAGCCAAGGATATGCTGTTGGCATGGGAGGCCGGAGATCCGGAAACGGTGGCGCTTTGGAAAAAGATGAACCTGTGGGTGTACGATGGGTATGATGTCACCTATGAAAGAATGGGCGTTTCCTTTGATAAACTGTATTACGAATCGGAGACCTATTTGTTGGGAAAAGAGGCTATAGAAGAAGGCTTGGAGAAGGATATCTTCTACAGGAAGGAAGATGGTTCGGTCTGGATAGACCTGGAAGACGCCAAGCTGGACCATAAACTGGTACTGCGGAGTAATGGCACTTCGGTCTATATGACCCAGGATATCGGCACGGCTCAGTTGCGGTATCAGGACTTCGGGGTAGACAGAATGGTCTATACGGTAGCCGATGAGCAAAATTACCACTTTCAGGTTTTATTTGAGATACTACAACGTTTGGAAGAACCTTATGCAGATGGCTTGTATCACTTATCTTATGGAATGGTGGACCTACCCAGTGGAAGAATGAAGTCGCGGGAAGGTACGGTGGTTGATGCAGACGACCTGATGGAGGAGGTCATTAAAGAAGCTCGAAAGCAGGCTGCCGAACGGGGAACCCTTGATGCATTGAAAGCCGAAGAGCGGGAAGAGGTCATTCGAAAGGTGGCCATGGCGGCCTTAAAGTATTTTATCGTTCGGGTAAATCCCAAAAAGCGAATGACCTTTAACCCGGCTGAATCCGTTGACATGCAAGGGCAAACTGGGCCCTATATCCAGAATGCTTACGTTCGAATACAATCGGTATTAAGGAAAGCGGGAACTTTTGACGCCTCCAATGCGGTTGAACATGAATTCCTTGATCCGATAGAAAGGGATCTGACGGCTCAATTGTACGCCTTTCCGGATATTATCCGGCAGGCAGCGGAGGAATACGATCCCAGCCATCTGGCTAATTACTGTTTTGACCTGGCAAAGTCCTTTCACCGCTTTTATCACGATTTTCAAATTCTGAAAGCGGAAACTGAAGCTGCCCGGGCATTCCGGTTGCAACTAAGTACCGCCATTGCCAATACGTTGAAAACCGGAATGGGCCTGTTGGGAATTGAAATGCCGGATCGGATGTAAAGTCAGATGCACCCGCAGGAAGTAAAAGCGGTATTTTATACCGATCGAATAGGCCCCATATCTTTGTTTATTTTAAAAGATCCAAAATGGCCTCTAAGGGGCCGGTTACAAAATGTAATACCCATGAGTAACGAAACTAAAGAAAAGAGACTCAACTTTATTGAAGAGGAGATAGAAAAGGATATTGCTGACGGCAAGCATGACGGCCGGGTACAAACGCGCTTTCCGCCCGAGCCGAACGGTTATCTGCATATCGGCCATGCCAAGGCGATCGTTGTGAATTTCGGTATTGCTGAACGCTATCGGGGCAAGGCCAACCTCCGCTTTGATGATACTAATCCCAGTACGGAAAGCACGGAGTATGTAGATAGTATCCGAAACGATGTGCACTGGCTGGGGTATGAATGGTCGGGGGAACATTTCGCTAGTGATTATTTTCCTCAATTGTATGCCTTTGCGATCAAGCTGATCAAAAAAGGCCTGGCCTATGTGGATGACAGTACCCCAGAAGAGATCGCTGAGATGAAGGGCGATACCGAAAAGCCAGGGAAAAACAGCCCCTATCGGGATCGGTCGGTGGAAGAAAACCTGGATCTTTTTCAACGAATGAAAGCCGGTGAATTTCCCGATGGTAGCCGGGTGCTCCGGGCGAAGATCGATATGAGTTCGCCCAATTTGCATATGCGGGATCCCATTCTTTACCGGATAAAGAAGGAAGCACATCATCGCACCGGTGACGAATGGTGTATCTATCCCATGTATGATTTTGCCCACGGGCAATCGGATGCTATTGAGGAGGTAACGCATTCTCTTTGTTCTTTGGAGTTTGTCCATCACAGGCCATTATATAATTGGTTGATCGAAAAATTGGAGATCTTCCCCAGTCGGCAAATTGAATTTGCCAGGATGAATGTATCCTATATGATCACCAGTAAGCGGAAGTTGCGCTTATTGGTGGAAGAATGCTATGTCAATGGTTGGGACGATCCCCGAATGCCTACCCTGGCCGGCTTGCGCCGTCGGGGATATCCACCGAAGGCGATTGTACGATTTTGTGAGGATACCGGCTTAACCACCCGCAATAATGTCATGGAGATCGAGCGGCTGGAGCATGCTGTCAGGGAGGAACTAAACCGGACAGCTTCCAGGTATATGGTCGTTTTGGATCCGGTTAAATTGATCATTTCGAATTATCCGGAAACCCTGGTCGAACAAATGGAAACAGTGAATAATCCGGAAGACGAATCCAGCGGCAACCGGGAAATCCCTTTTTCCAGAGAGTTGTTCATCGAGCGGGAGGACTTTATGGAGGATCCGCCCAAAAAATTCTTCCGGCTTGCTCCCGGGCGTAATGTTCGTTTGAAAGGTGCTTACATTATCCATTGTGAAGATTTTAAAAAGGATCCAGAAACAGGGGAGATCCTGGAAATTTACGCCACGTATTTTCCGGACAGTCGATCCGGATCTGATACTAGTGGGGTGAAGGCCAAGGGTACGCTGCATTGGGTCTCAGCGGAACATGCCGTTCCGGCTGAAGTCCGAATATACGATCGCTTATTTACGGATCCGGAACCTTCCGCTCATGAGGAAAAAGATTTTTTGGAATTCTATAATAAACAAAGCCTGGTGGTGAATAAAAAAGCCCTGATGGAACCGGCCTTGGCCATGGTTAAGCCAAATGCCCGGGTACAGTTTATGCGCAAAGGATATTTTTGTGCAGATGACGAACATAGTCCGGAACAACCTATTTTCAACTTAACGGTAAGTTTGAAAGATAGCTGGGCGAAAAAGAAAAAGTAGGGGGTATTCCTTAGGTATCGACTTCAGGATGGGAAGATGCGATGCTTGATAAAGGATTTTAAGGTATGAAATCGTGCATTTCGAAAGCCTAACAATTCGCTTAGGTAGCTATTTTGGATTACACGTAAATTCCTGTTGCTTTTTATTTAGAAATGTTCGAAGTTAACCTTTGTAGGATAAATACTACTCGAATAAAGTGAAATTTTCTATCCACTAAGATTTTGCCTTTTCGAAAAAGAAATAACAGCATTCTAGATCAAACAACATGTATGGGGAACGGGGCAAAATCTTGCCCCGTTATTTTTTAGGATACCCATCTCTCCAGCTATCCTTTCTTTTTTTGGACTTAACTATGCTTTTGCCCACATCAAGCTGTATCTTTGTGTTTTGAATTTCCTGCAAGCATGTCTATGGAACCATCCGGCCGCTTACTTCTGGATAAAGACCGTTTGTCGATTACCATCGATCGGATCTGTCATCAGCTTATTGAAAATTACGATGACTTCAAGGATACCTGCCTGATCGGTATCCAAACCGGAGGAGTGCCCCTTGCGGAACGGATCAATAAACGGCTGCGGGAGGACCTGGGCGTTTCCCACCTGGATTACGGTAAGCTAGATATAACCTTTTACAGAGACGACTTTCGGCGCCGTACCCGGCCTCTGGAAGCCAGCAGGACAGAAATGAACTTTCTGGTTGAGGATAAAAAGGTAATTTTGGTAGATGATGTATTGTATACCGGACGAACCATCCAGGCTGCACTTACCGCTTTGAATCATTTTGGCCGCCCGCGCTCTGTTGAATTAGTAGTAATGGTGGACCGGCGTTTCAATCGCAAATTGCCCATTCGGCCAAATTACGCTGGTATCCGGGTGGATGCGCTGGATCAGGCTTACGTGCAGGTAGAATGGAGGGAACAAACAGGGGGGGACGATCGCATTCTGTTATTTGCTGAAAAAAAGGACCAATAAACCGGAATAGTTAAATGTCTACTGTAACACAGCGCCTAAGCACCCGGCATTTATTGGGTATCAAGGAGATAACGGCAGAGGATATCCGCTTGATCTTTCATACTGCTGATAACTTCAAGGATGTAATCAACCGTCCTATTAAAAAGGTGCCCTCCCTGCGGGATGTGACCATTGCTAATCTGTTTTTCGAAAATTCTACCCGGACCAGGATCTCTTTTGAATTAGCGGAGAAAAGACTAAGTGCGGATGTGGTTAACTTCTCGGCTTCTTCCTCTTCGGTCAACAAGGGAGAAACCCTGTTGGATACCGTCAATAATATTCTTTCGATGAAAGTGGATATGGTGGTTATGCGGCATCCGGCTCCGGGTGCGCCCCGTTTTTTGTCCCAACATATCGATGCTAATATCATTAACGCAGGCGACGGTACCCACGAACATCCCACTCAAGCCTTACTGGATGCTTATTCCATGCAGGAAAAGGTAGGGGAACTCAAAGGGAAAAAGATAGCCATCCTTGGAGATATCCTACATTCCAGAGTAGCCTTGAGCAATGTATTTTGCCTCCAGAAACTAGGTGCTAAGGTGCGTGTTTGCGGCCCACCTACCTTGATACCAAAGCACATTCACGAATTGGGTGTGGAGGTGGATTTCAATTTAGAACGAACCCTGGAATGGTGCGATGTCGCGAACATCCTCCGTATCCAGCTCGAACGCCAAAGGATTCGATTTTTTCCATCTCTTAGGGAATATACCCAATATTTTGGCGTTAATCGGGAAGTACTCGACCGATTGAGCCATCCGATTGTTATTATGCACCCGGGTCCTATTAATCGGGGAGTGGAGATCACCAGCGATGTTGCAGACTCTGAGCACTCGATCATACTTCAACAGGTCGAAAACGGAGTCGCCATACGAATGGCGGTCCTCTATTTATTGGCGGCGGCTCCCCGCCAGGAGACGGAATAAGCATTTTTGACTTAGTACCTTTTCAAAAAGTAAAACGATCATGCGTTTGTTACTCTTTTGTTTGTTTAGTTGGGTGATCATTCCTTTACTGGCACAGGAGGGTTATCGTATCGAAGTGGCAATTGAAGGATATGAAGAACCCGAGCTATACCTCGGTTTCTATCAGGGTGAAGGCCAATTCCTAGAGGACACCACCACTGTAAATGACCAGGGAAAGTTCGTTTTTGAAGGAGAGGAGCCCCTGCCTGGAGGGATGTACCTGATCGTAATGGCTCCGGATAACGACTTTTTTCAGATCCTTATTTCTGAAAATGAACAACAGTTTTCCATCAACACTCGAAAGGAGAACAGTGCGGAGCACATCACCTTTAATAACGCACTAGATAACCAGCTTTTTTACGATTATCTGCAATTTTTGGGAGCAAAGCGTCCCGAGGCGGACAGCCTCCAGCAATTATTGCAAAACAGCACGGAGAACACCCAAACAGAAAGCCTTAAGGGGCAATTGGTCCAATTGAACGAATCGGTCACCCGGTATCAGCAAGACCTGGTAAAAGACCATCCGGGAACGCTGACCTCAGCTATCATTCGGGCCAATATGGATGTACCTATGCCCGAATTTGAGGGAACTCCGGAGGAACTGCAAATGAAGCGCTGGGTGTACACCCGGGAACATTATTTTGACAATATCGATCTTGCAGATCCCCGCATGTTGCGAACGCCCTTTCTCTTCGAACGGATTCAATCTTATATCGAAAAACTCAATTACCAGCATCCTGATTCGTTGATCCTGGCCATTGATAATGTACTGGAAAAGGTGCGCCCCAGCGAACCTACCTTTAAATTCTACCTTATCCATTTCTTAAATAAGTATGCAACCTCCAAGATCGTTGGAATGGATGCCGTTTATGTACATCTTGCTGAGAAATACTACGCGACCGGTCAGGCACCCTGGGTGGATGAAGAGCAGCTGAAAAAGATCGTCGATAATGCAGCAGAATTAAAACCCCTGTTGATCGGCAATAAGGCGCCTGATATTACCGTCCAGAATCAAGCAGATGAATCCTTTAGCTTGTATGAGGTAGATAGCAAATATGCCATCCTTTACTTTTGGAGGCCGGATTGCAGCCATTGTAAAAAATCCACTCCCCACCTGAAAGCATTCTATGAAGCTTATAAAGACAAGGATATCAAGCTTATTGCCGTTTGTACCAAAACGTACAAGGAGGTTCCCATGTGTTGGGAGTATATTGATGAAAAAGAGATAGGGAACTGGTTGCATGCAGTAGATCCCTACAATCGCTCACGCTACTACGAAAAGTACAATGTAAAAACGACCCCTCAGATTTATATTTTAGATGAGCAAAAGATTATCTTAGCTAAACAAATTGGTGCCGAACAATTAGGAGAGGTAATGGATCAAATCATGCTACGCGAACAAGGATGAAAACGGTTTATTTTATAAGACACGCTAAGTCTAGTTGGAAGGACCCGGAACTGGATGATATCGATCGGCCCTTAAATAAAAGGGGCCGCAGAGATGCTCCCTTTATGGGAGAGTTGCTCTATATGGAAGGAGTACGACCCGATAAATTATTGACCAGCCCTGCCAACCGGGCGCTGACGACCGCCCGCTTTTTCCTGGAAGCCCTTCATCTTACCGATAATGAGTTGGAGGTCATACCCCGAATTTATGAAGCCTATCCTGAAGATGTAATGGAGGTTATAAGAAGTCGGCCCGAATCGGAACATACGATTATGGTTTTCGGGCACAACCCTACCTTCACGGCCCTGGCTAACCGCTTTTCAACGGAACCCATCATCAATGTCCCTACCTGCGGGATCTTTCGGGTAGACTCCGATGCCGAGTCCTGGACTGGCTTTGGAGGGGGGAAATCCATAATGACGGAGTTTCATCGACCAAAGCAATATTTCTCCTGATCAAACCGCCCTATCAATACCTTTCTTCTTGCGACTGAATTTCAAGTTAGTTTTCTTATTGCTTTTTCTCGTCCTTTTGGGAGTGCACTTCTGCCGAAAGGCAGGCCCGGAGGCCCCTTTAACAGAAGATGAACTAGTCCCCATCCTGATCGATCTGCATCTGGCTGAAGCCGGATTACAAAATTTGTACGGCATCACCAAGGATAGTATGAGATCGGTTTATACCGAACAGATCTTTGCCATTCACGAGATAGACTCGGCTATTCTGGATTCCACACTTATGACCTACCTCAAAGATGCCGAAGGCTTAGCGGCCTTGTATGAAAAGGTATTGAAAGGGCTGGAAAGGGCAGAGGAGGGTGAAAATTAGTTGGAAAATTAATAATAACTTAAAGTGGGCCCCCGATTTCTGGCATCTTTTCCACTTAGCTTTGTGTTAATTTAAGGTAAAAAGTTTCGAATCATGGTAACCCAATCTGCCAACGAACCCACCCGTATCCTAATAGTGGATGACGAGCTGGATATTCAGGAGTTTTTGCGTTATAATCTTTCCAAAGAGGGATATGAGATCTCTACTGCTAACGACGGCGAAGAAGCATTAGAGGTTGCCGAGCGGGAACGTCCCAACTTGATCATCATGGATATCATGATGCCCAAAATGGATGGCGTTGAGGCTTGCAGGCAATTGCGCAGCAAACCGGAGTTCAATCAGACACTCATCGCTTTCTTAACAGCCCGGGAGGAAGACTATTCCCAGGTAGCCGCCCTTGAAAACGGTGGAGATGACTATATTACGAAACCCATCAGTCCCCGGGTTCTTTCCAGCCGTATTCAGGCTATTCTTCGACGTTCTTCCCGTAATGGCCAGGAGGATAAGGTTACGGTGATACGGGTCGCTGATCTGGAAATTGATCGGGAAAGGGTTAGCGTTTTGCGAGGGAAAGAAGTTATCGAGTTAGCCAAAAAAGAATTCGAATTGTTATATTTACTGGTGACCAAGCCCGGCAAGGTGTTTACCCGTGAAGAGATCTTCAATAAGGTCTGGGGAACAGATGTGATCGTTGGAAACCGAACCATCGATGTGCATATCCGGAAATTGCGGGAAAAGATCGGGGATCACTATATTAAGACGATTAAAGGGATCGGCTACAAATTCGAATTCTAAATGATGAAAAATCCTACGCCGCAGCGAATTGCTTTGCTGGCTTCGGTATGGATTACGATCGCTTTTTCAGCGGTCTACGGAATAATGGTTTTCCTCTCCCAAACGTCCACCTACTGGTGGACCTTCGGCCTCTTGGTTTTGGCCGTTTTTGTAGCCAGTTATTTCATCCTGATCGATTACCTCAAAAAGTATATTTATCGCAAGGTCAAGTTAATTTACAAGACCATTCACCGGGAAAAGCTCGCTCCGGAGGATAAGAAGAAAAGCGTCGATGCCAAGGCTAATATTATCGACGAAGTGGAGCGGGAGGTCAGTGAATGGGCCGAAACCCAGCGAAAAGAAATTGCCCGCTATAAGACCTGGGAAGAGTATCGTCGCAATTATATTGGCGATATTTCCCACGAATTGAAAACACCCATCTTTAATATCCAGGGATATCTAGAAACCCTACTCAACGGCGGACTGGAAGACAGCAATATCAACCAAAAATTTCTGGACCGGGCCGCTAATAATGTAGAGCGCCTGAAAACGATCGTCAACGACCTGGAGTCTATCTCCAGGCTGGAATCCGGCCAGATGATCCTTGAATTGACCTCCTTCGATATTAAAGAATTGACCAAAGAGGTGTTTGAGGATATGGAAATGAAAGCAAAGCAAAGGAAGGTCACCCTTGAATTTAAGGACGGGGCAGCACAGGGCTACAAGGTGAAAGCTGATCGGGACCGGATCAGACAGGTTTTGAATAACCTCGTAGATAATTCCCTGAAATATGGGGTAGAAGGAGGGCGTACCAAGGTCGCTTTCTATGACATGGATAAAAATATCCTCATTGAAGTGGCGGATAACGGATTAGGTATTGCCAAACAGCACCTGCCTCATGTATTTGATCGGTTTTACAGGGTCGATAAAAGCCGGTCCCGCTCTCAGGGAGGCTCAGGCCTGGGCTTATCTATTGTTAAACACATCACGGAAGCGCATGCCCAAACCATTAATGTGCGAAGTACTCCTAACCTGGGTTCCACTTTTGGTTTTACACTTGAAAAGGCAGGTTAATGCGTTGGGAAGCAATAATTTTTGATCTGGACGGTACCCTGGCAGCATCCGAACCATTGCATATGGAAGCCTGGTTTAGCGTCTTAGAACCATTAGGCTTAAAATTTGAACCTTCCTGGTTCGACCAATGGATCGGCATGTCTGATCGAAAACTGGCGCAATACGTAAAAACGGAATACCATCCGGGTCCGGCAGTGGAGGAACTACAAACCAGAAAACGAAAAGCCTATCATGCCCTTGCAAGAGATAAAGCTAAGTTGTATCCCGGGGTGGAAAAAGGTTTACAGTTTTTACAGGACCACTTTTTGTTGGGCCTTGCCAGCAGCAGCTCTAAAGAGGATGCCAGCGGGGTGTTTTCGAACACTCAAGTGGATCGTTTTTTCAAGGCCATTGTGCTATCGGATGACGTGGATCATCTAAAGCCAGCTCCTGATTGTTATTTACTGGCAGCAGAAAAACTATCCGTAGAGCCGGATCACTGCCTGGCTATTGAAGATTCCCCCGCCGGGGTGGAAGCAGCCAAGAGTGCAGGCATGACCGTTTATGCCGTGGGCAGTTCGAAAACTCCCGAACAACTGGCCCTTGCCGACCAGGTGTTCCCAACAATAGAGCAGGTAATGACCGTACTGAAAATGGCCGTTTAGCATTACTGTCCCTTTCGGGTGATCCGAAAATAAAGTTGTTCTAAAGAAAGGAGGCCGGCAGATGGGGCTCCTTCGAATCAGGAAAAGGTACTTCCAGGGCTTAAATCCTTCGAAAAGAGAAGATGCGAATTCTTGTATCTTTGCTTTAGATTTTAATTGACCAATGATTAGTTGTAACAACGTATACGTACAGTATGGAGATCGAATTTTGCTTGATCGTATTAACCTCGTCATCGAAAGCAAGGATAAGGTAGGATTGGTAGGGCGAAATGGTGCGGGAAAGTCCACGCTGTTAAAGATCATTTCCGGGGAAATGAACCCCCAAGAAGGCTCCGTAAGCCGATCCGGCGGTATCCGACTTGGGTTTCTTCATCAGGAGATTGATCTCCCGCGAGGCCGAACAGTAATGGAAGAAGCTTTGTCCGCTTTTGACGAATTAAAGGCCATGGAAGCCCGGATCGAGGAATTGAACCAGGAAATCGCAGAAAGAACAGATTACGAAAGCGAGCAATACCTTGGGTTGATAGAAGAGTTTTCCAACCTCAATGAGCAGTATCAGTTACAAGGGGGAGAATCCATTGAAGCGCAGGCAGAAAAGGTCTTAAAGGGACTGGGGTTTAGTGGGAGAGATTTCTCCAGGCTGACGGACGAGTTTAGCGGGGGTTGGCAAATGCGGGTCCAATTGGCGAAAATGCTGTTGCAACAGCCCGATTTCCTTTTACTGGATGAGCCTACCAATCACCTGGATATTGAATCTATTCTTTGGCTGGAATCCTTCCTGGCAGACTATCCCGCTGCCGTCATTACGATCTCTCACGATCGGGCCTTTCTCGATAATACGACCAAACGTACTATAGAAGTAGAGCTTGGAAGGGTATATGATTACAAAGCCTCCTATAGTAAGTTCGTTAGCTTACGGGAAGAGCGCAGAAGTAAACAGCAGGCCGCCTTTGCTAACCAACAAAAGGCGATCGCTGAGAAAGAACGGACGATCAACCGCTTTATGGCCAAGGCTACCAAAACCAAAATGGCCCAATCGATGCAGAAACAACTAGATAAAATGGAGCGCATCGAGATCGATAGCGAGGATAATGCTGTAATGAACCTCCGGTTTCCACCCGCTCCCCGTTCCGGTCGAATTGTAGTAGAGGGGAGGGAAGTCAGTAAATCCTATGGTGACCTTAAGGTACTCAAGGGAGTGGATATCCAGGTAGAACGAGGAGAACGAGTGGCCTTCGTGGGACAGAATGGCCAGGGGAAAACTACCCTTGCCCGTATCCTGATCGGCGATTTGCCGGCAAGTAAGGGAGATATAAATATCGGACATAATGTTTCCGTTGGGTATTATGCCCAGGATCAGGCGGAGGCCCTTCCCATGAAATCTACCTTACTGGAAACCATGGAAACCCATGCTCCTCCTGAAATGCGAACTCAGCTCCGGAATATACTGGGGGCTTTCTTGTTTAGCGGGGAGGATGCGGAAAAAAAGGTTTCCGTCCTCTCCGGTGGGGAACGGGCTCGTCTTGCTTTGGCCTGCTTGCTCCTCCGACCTTTCAATTTACTGGTACTCGACGAACCGACCAACCACCTGGATATGCTTTCGAAAGACGTATTGAAAAATGCACTCCAGGAGTACGATGGCGCTTTGATCGTCATTTCCCACGACCGGGAATTTCTAGCCGGCCTGACGGACCGCACGGTGGAATTTAAAGAGCATCAGCTTTTTAATCACCTTGGTGATGTAAATACCTTCCTGGAAAAACGGCAACTGGCAAATATGCGCGAGGTCGAATTACAACCGATCGTAGGGGAAAAACGAGAAACGGACGAAAAATCCAGTTTATCTAAGGAAGAGCGAAAAAAATTAATGCGGACAGTGAGCAATGTAGAGAAGAAGATCGAACGGCTGGAAAACGAACTGAAAAAAATGGAAGGCGTGATGGCCGATCCTGGTTTTTATGAGCGGGCAGATGCAACGGCATTTATGGAAAATTATCAGCAGGAAAAAAAGCAGTTGGAAAAAGCCCTGGAAGCCTGGGAATCTGCCCAGGAAAAACTCGAATTGGCCGGGGAGTAAGCCTAATGGGAAACCTGCTTCCTTTCCGGCCTGCAATATTGTAAGGTATGCGTATTCTTTTGAGCGATACAAAAGTGGTAGATACTACTTCCTCCGGCTACCAAATCGGCTATCAGATTGGGCAATGGCTTCCTTTTCTGTTGATCATACTGGGAGTAATTTTATTTATTCGTGTAGCCTATCGCTTCCCTTCCCGGGAAGATGAGTGAGCAGTTGCCTGGAAACTATGTATGGAGAAACTTTCGAAGTAGAATCCTGGGGAGAATTATTGGAAGTGCTGTTCACGGATTCCTGGACAGACGACCTCCAACGCTATCGTTCCTCCTACGTATACCGGGGGCTGCAGGATGGATCTTACGACCTGACGACCACCCTTAATCGCCTTGGAGAGTCTCACCTGGAGAAACACCTACTGCGCAATTTTCGAAAGTATTCTCAAATCGACGATGAGGCTTATCGCTCCGTTTGGAATTGGCTTGCCCTGGCCCAGCATCATGGCCTGCCTACCCGCTTGTTGGATTGGACCTACTCCCCCTTGGTCGCCTTGCATTTTACCACCGCGAACTTTCTCAGCTATGACCGGGACGGTATGATCTGGGCGGTAAATTATGTGGATACCAAAAACCATCTTCCAGACCAACTGGCCAGGATTATTGAGGAAGAAGGTTCCCATATTTTTACCGCAGAAATGCTGGACCGGGAGGTTAATACCCTACCCGAACTAAGGCGTATGAAACGAGACCCCTTCGCGGTTTTCTTTGAACCCCCCTCCATGGATCAACGCATTGTCAATCAATACGCGGTTTTTTCCTTTATGTCGAATCCTAATCAAATGATCAGCGCCTGGTTGAAAAACAATGATGTTCGGTATTTTCGAATTCGGATACCTGCCAGTCTCAAATGGGAGATCCGGGATAAATTAGATCAATCCAATATCAATGAGCGGGTTCTATTTCCCGGTTTGGATGGTTTGGCCACCTGGCTGAAAAGGCACTACCGGGATGTACGGAAGTTTGGGAATAAATAGGGAAAGTCCAAATTTCTAAAGGAACAAGCGGAGAATCCCAGCCAGACCGATCCCCAGATAATTGCCCAGCGCATATCCCAAAATTCCGGTGGCAATTCCAGTCACTACAAGGTTGGGTCGGTGCAAACGCTCGGTTACTTGCGGCACAAAAGCAGGCCCGTAAATGGCAGCTGTGGAGGTAATCAAAAAAGTATCCCTGTCGATCCTGGCCAGGTAGGCCATAAACAAGTGTAAACAAATGGTCCCATACATGACGAGGCCTGCATAGAGAAATAAGGGACCTCCCTCCTTTGCAATTACCCCAAGGTCTGCCAACAGCCCCAGGGCGACACTGAACATTAGTAAAAAATAGGTTCCGGCTTCATAGCTGCCTCTAAGTTCGCGTATACGGGGGATGCCCGACCCTAAAAGCCCCAGACTGGTAACCAACAAAATAATTCCCGCTACAGCATCTAAATTTCCCGTGAGCAGATAGATGAGCCCGAGGGAAAAAGCTGCGATAAACATGCTAAGTCCAATGGCAATCGAAATATCCGGAAACATTGAACCCTCCTTTTCGCCTATTGGCAGGGAAGGGGAGGCTGGCTCTCTTTCTGGTTCAGCAACGGTTAACACCCTCCCCAGCACTGCTGGTAAAACCGACAGTAATAAAAGGAGATAACTCCCACCCAGAAATACGTCAGCACCATTCAGCAGGATGATGGTCTCCTGGGGGGCCTTGATGGCCAGACCAATGGCTTGCATATTGGGGGTGCCCCCGGTATAAATGCCGGTCAGCATACCCGCCAGCTGCCAGGTGTGCTCGAAATGGGTTTGAAATAAAAAGGCCGCAATGATATTTATGACTAATCCGGCAAGAATACAAAGTCCAAAACTCCACAATGCCTTACCTGCTGACTGGCGTATGTAGGACCAATGCGTGGAAAATAAAAGTAGGGGAATAGTGAGCAGGATCAGGGCAGCACTCAGTTCTTCAGCCGGTTGGTTTGAAATGGCCAAGCCTGAAAAATTTCGAACCATGATCCCTGCCAGGTAGCACAACACTATGGGAGAAAGTACCTGGGGGATCCGGCTCCAGCCACTGATGTATCGACTCAGGTATGGAAACCCGGCAATGAGGAGGATCTGCAAAAAAAGGCTCATGATTGTGGTGAAATTTTCAAATGGCCCTCAGAGGATAGATCTAAATGAATCTTGCATTTGGAAATACGAGGGTTCAGTAACAACCATTTTGCCAGTGGGGCAATAATACTTTGTTCTACTGCCTTTTGCAGAGGCCGGGCGCCATAGCGCTCATCAAAACCTATTCGGGCGATGTGTTTTATGAGGTCTTCGGTGTACTCCAGTTGTAATTGCCGATTTTGGATACCTTCCCGCTTACCCAGTTCTCTTAATTCTTTCCTGGTAATGAGTAAAATAGCTTGTGGATCGAGTTTGTTGAAGATAACGAGCTGGTCGAGGCGGTTGACAAATTCAGGACGAAAATGCTGCATAACAGCAGACATATAACGATCGGCCGTACTGGTAGTATCGCTAAAGCCAATGGGTGGTCGTTTTTGGGCACCCAGGTTGGAGGTCAGAATTACGATAGCATTTCGAAAATGGGTTTCCCTTCCAAAGGCATCTACCAAAAGGCCTTCATCTAACATGGTCATTAGAGCATCGAAAATCGAAGGGTGGGCTTTTTCGATCTCGTCCAGAAGTAAAACGGTAAAGGGTTGCTGTCGAATTTCCTTGATCAGTCGACCTGGCTCCCGGCCACTTCCGATCAGGTTCGAGAGTTGCATAGGGTGCTGGAACTCACTCATATCAATACGGATCAGGGGGGATCTTTTTTGCCCTTTACCAAAGAAATATTCAGCCAGCGCCTGAGCTGAAGCTGTTTTCCCTACTCCGGTGGGACCGGCAAAAAGCAGGGTGGCAATGGGCCGCTTGGGGTTGTTCAGCCCTGCTTTGTACAGCTTTACCAGCTGTACTAATTGGTCGACTGCTGCCTGTTGGTGTATGATCCGTTGGCCAAAGAACTGGCGGAGCTCCGCCTCATTCAATTGAAGGTCATCCCGTAGAAATAACTGTGGAAGCCCCGTTTGTTCAGCAAAAAAATCGATAACTTCTGCTTCCCCAACTTGGGTGTTATTGCGATGTACGGCTTCGGTCACACATTGAGAAAGGAACCGGATTGCTTTTCCGGGGAAGCGCTCATAGGGGATGTACCGCTGAAGTAAACGGTAGCTGGCATTTAAAGCTTCTGTTTTGATTTCCAGTCGCTGGGTTTGCCGTACATATTCGGCATACCAGGAGAGCACCTTTTGGATGGCTTTTTCCTCTAATTCCGGTATACGGACTACCTGGAATTGCTCCAATAAGCCTGGTAACAGTTGCCGCATACTATCCAGCTCGGCTACACTGGCCTCGGCTATGATCTGAAAGCGCCCCTGTTGCAGGGGAAGGGAAAGGAAATTAGCGAGGCTTTCTTCAGGGCCTTCTCCTCCGATTTCAAAAAGCCGGACCATAGAAATTATCCAAAGCGTACCCCTGGCCGCTTCCAGTTCATTGACCAGTTTTTCGGTAGTGGCTTCCCACTCCCCCAGATAGCGGGACCCGGAGGTGATACGCTGGGGGGCTAACCTCCAGAAGGTGGGGGCACGTTTTTGGTTTTTCGACCGAGTTTTGGACTTTCGAATAACCTGCTGGATGACGGCGCTTTTTCCCACTCCTTTTTCACCTACCAGCAAAACATTGGATTGTCGTTGTAACAATAGTTCCATGACCTGGTCTACGATGCCTTCCAGCTCCCAGGCTGCATCGGGGGTCGGTGATTTTCGGCGGATGGCCTTCCGGGGCGGGAACCTTTCCGTAAGGCGGGCCAATGTTGGATATTGTTTTTCCAGGTCCAGAGGAGGAGATTTCCAAAAGCCGGCGTTCAATTTAAATTTGACCCGTAGTTCGATCTGATCCAACTGGGGCTTTTTTAGATTCATCAGCCTGTAAACCTCTTCCTGGGGCATAGCATTTAAATAAGAGGTAGCCAAATGCACGGAAAGGGGTTCAAAATGGTCCTTGGATTGGTAAAAAAAGTAATCCTTAAAAAGTGGTAGAAAGCATTTATACCCCAGATGATCTGTCCTGCCATATACAACAGGAATGGGGACTGTAACCTGGTAGGAGAGGGGATACATTCCCGTATTATCCCTGAATTTCGGCCTCAGCGGAACATTCAGCATCTTCAATTTGGCCTTATTGATATCCATGTAGGGATATTCGTTCTTTCGACGATATTCCTTTCTTAGAAATTCGTACAACTTTTTTTGTACCTCGGCAGGAGTAGTGCCGGCGGCATTCATTTGAGTACCGACCAAAAGCCCGAGAAAGAAATCAGGAGCCAGTTCGAAATGGAGTAAAGGGTAGGTGATCTTTTCCAAAGTCAGCGGATTAAACTACAGCTAATCCGCAATTTAAGGAATTATTCTACTTGAACCGCCAAGCCTTTTAAATAACTGCCTTCCGGATGAAAAAGGCTTACCGGGTGGTCAGGGGGCTGAGAAAGGTGATGCATGACCCGGACTTTGCGACCGGCTTCTATGGCAGCGGCAGTAATGGTGTCGTAAAAAAGTTGTCGATCCACCACCTGAGAACAGGAAAAAGTAAACATCAACCCTCCCATCCGGACATGTCTAAGGGCCTGGGCGTTCAGTCGTTTATACCCCTGAACGGCATTATGCCGCTTTTGAAGCGATTTTGCAAAAGCGGGTGGGTCGACGACAACTAGATCCCATTCTTCTTCGGTTTGTCGGAAAAATTGCATTACATCCTGTGTAACACTCTCGTGTTGAGGAACTTTGGGAAAGTTGAGTTGTACATTTTGTTGAGTCAGTTCCATCGCCCTTGCACTGACATCCACTGAAGTAACTTTCGTTGCACTGGCTCCAAGGGCATAAATGCTAAATCCACCGGTATAGCTAAAGGTATTTAAAACAGACCGTCCCTGTGCATAGGTTTGTATCAATTGCCGGTTGTCCCGTTGATCAAGAAAAAAACCGGTCTTTTGACCTTCTTCCCAATCAATCTGGAATTGATAACCATTTTCTAGAGCAAGGCTTGATTCCCTGGTTCCCATCAAATAAGCATTTGCTGCCCGGCCGGAAAAATTTCGGGGAAGGCTATCTGCACTTTTATCAAAGATAGTGCTCAGTTGATGGCCCAGTACGCGTTTAAGTCCATTGGCAATTGCTTCCCGCTCCAGGTACATACCTATTGAATGGCACTGAAGGACGGCTGTGGACCCATAAAGGTCAATGATCAGGCCTGGCAGGCCATCTCCTTCCGCATGTACCAGACGATAACAGTTGGTCTCTTTGCTATTGAAAAAAGGAAGGTTAGACCGATAATCCATGGCGGCTTTCAGGCGATGCTCCCAAAAATCTGTGGTTTTGTCCCCTGTTCCAAATTGTAAGATCCGAACACTAATGCTGCCTTTCTGGAAATGGCCTATCCCCAACCGCTCTCCATCTGTAGCAAGTACCTCGACCCAGTCACCATCTTCCAGTTCTTCCTCCATTTGGGCTACGGCACCGCTAAACACCCAGGGATGAAATCGCCTTATGGAGGCATCTCTTTTTTTCTTTAAACGGATGGATTTCATGTTGTAGCTGATAAGGCGTTAGTGATGTTGAATTTTCACTGTTCCGTGAATTTTTAATCATCAAGTCTTTAGCAAATAGAAAGAATAGTGTATGCCATTAGCATGGAAAAAAAGGCTAGGGCTTTTGGCTTAGGGTTGGGAAATCCAATGATTCCACGACTTTTAAATGGTCCATTGCTTTTAGGATTTGACCAGCCATCTTAAGGTACGCGAACTTTAGTTCGCGAATCGGTTGATTCATCCTTAGGCATAGGCTACTTTCAGCACATCCTCAAAATAATCGGCATAATGCACCTGTATCCCTTCTCGAATATAATCGGGAAGATCCTCAAAATCTTTTTTGTTATCGAGTGGAAAGATCAATTCGTTAATGCCGACTCGTCGTGCCGCAATGGTCTTTTCTTTTACTCCTCCGATGGGCAGCACTTTTCCCGTAAGGGTAAGCTCACCGGTCATGGCAATATCACTCCGGATAGGTTCCCCCGTGGCCAGGCTGTGAAGAGCCAAAGCCATAGTGATCCCGGCGCTGGGACCATCTTTGGGTGTGGCGCCCGCCGGTACATGTAGATGGACCCGATGAGAATTCAGGTAGGTACTGGAAGGGCAGGTCGCCGGGTCTTTTTTGTCGCAAAGAGCCTTAATGTAACTATAGGCGATCTGGGCAGATTCCTGCATAACTTCACCAAGCTGACCGGTCAGTTTAATCCCTCCCTGTTTACTTTGGGTCCCGGTAGCCTCAATATAAAGGGTGGCACCTCCCATGGAAGTATAAGCCAGGCCCAGGCTTACCCCGGGGATATCCCGGTTGTACAAGCGCTCTGTATTAAAACTGGGTTTACCGAGGAAGTCTTCGACTTCTGCGGCTTCAATTTCGAAGTCAAAATTTTCTTCCTCTGCTTGTTTGAGCGTCGCCTTCCGAACGATCTTTCGGATCTGCTTTTCCAAATTCCGAACCCCTGCTTCCCGGGCATATTTATCCACGATCAGTTCAATAGCTTCATCCGTAAAGGTGATCTCATCTTCTGCGAACCCGTGTTCCCGAAGTTGTTTAGGGATTAAATATTGCTTGGCGATCTGGACTTTTTCCTGCAGCACGTAACCGGAAAGTCGAATAACTTCCATACGGTCTAATAATGGCACCGGGATGGTATCCAACTGGTTGGCTGTTGTCACAAATAATACATTAGACAGGTCATAGGGAATATCTAGGTAGTGATCCAGAAAACTGTCGTTTTGCTCTGGATCGAGCACTTCCAGCAGGGCGGAGGCGGGATCTCCCCGGAAGCTGGCGCCGATCTTGTCGATCTCATCCAGCATGATCACCGGGTTGGATTTTTCGGTTCGGCTTAAAGCCTGAATGATCTTTCCGGGCATTGCTCCGATATAGGTACGGCGGTGCCCTTTGATCTCGGCCTCATCGCGCATACCACCTACGGAGAAGCGATAAAATTTGCGGCCCAGGGCGGCAGCGATCGATTTCCCCACAGAGGTTTTTCCCACTCCCGGAGGACCTACCAGGCAAATGATAGAACCAAAGATCTTTCCCCGTTTAATAAGGGTCGAAAGAAATTCAAGTATACGGGTCTTGACTTCTTCCAAGCCGTAGTGGTCCCGATCCAGTATCCTTCTGGCCTCCTTTATGTCGTTATTATCTTCCGAAAAGGTTCCCCAGGGTAAGTCGGCTATATTTTCCAGGTAATTTCGGGTAACATTGAATTCCGGAGACTGAGCATTCAGGGTGCGCAATTTATCCAGTTCCTGGTTGACGACTTTCAGGGCAACTTCGGGCAGGTCCTTTCCAGCCAGTTTCTTTTCGATTTTGGCTACTTCACTTTCCCCCTCTTCTTTTTCGATACCGAGTTCTTTCTTAATGGCCTTGAGCTGCTCGCGCAGCAGGAATTCCTTTTGCTGCTTGTTGACCTTTTCTTCGATCTGCTGGCTGATGCGCTGTTGGATCTTGGCAACCTCCAGTTCTTCTTTGATCATTCCCAGCAGGAGTTCTGCTCTTTCCTGGAGGGGAAAGGTTTCCAGCAAATCTTGTAACTTCTCGGAATCTGCGGAGGAAAGCAGATTACTGATAATATCCATGGTCATGCCCGGCTTGTCGTAGTTTAGCTGGGCTACCACCATATTGACCTGTTCCTGAAATAAAGGGTTTAACTTTAACAACTCCTTGATCTCTGCACTGATAGCCATCATATAGGCCTTAAGGTCGGTATCGGGTTTTTCTTTCGAAACCGGGGGATAGGTGACCGCCCAGCGCAGGCTCGGCTTGACCAGGACAACCCGGTCTCGGATAAAACGATTAACCCCTCGCCCAAGGACTTGGATAGTCCCTGGGGCAACCATCGCTGTTTTAAGTACCTGAAAAACCGTGCCGGTTTCATAAAATTCGGATTCCGTATAATCTTCCTCATTATATTCCCGGACCAGGCATAGGCCGATATACCCATCATCTTCTTTTATGGCTTTTTTGATGGCCTCGATCTTATCTTCGCCGGTGAAGGTCATGGGAAGGGCAATCCCAGGAAAAATGGGGCGCTGGCTTAAGGGCAGAATGCTCAGGTTGGCGGGCAGTACTTCGTCTACGATCTGGACTTCCTTGCCGTTTTCATTTTCAGGGCCTGGACTTTCAAATATGGTTTCGTCTGACATGCTTAAGTTTTTTATCCAGTAATTAACACTCCCCGGCCGTTGGGGGTTGAGTGGTGCCAAGGTAGGGCACGAACATTAATTTAATCTATACTTATTACTTTTTTCCTCCAACCAATTGATGACTTATGTAAATTTGGATGGATAAACATCCTTAAACTGAAATACCCCTATCTGAATTGGAGGGGATGTTTTACCGCATGTAAAATTATTTTTTGACGTAAAACTTAAACTATTTATGAAATCCTTAAATGTAATTCTGTTCACGGTGGTGGCCTCTGTATTATTGTTCAATGCCTGTGAGGCAAATCAGACTTCTGAACAAGGCGATGCAACTGCTACCACCGCCATGGCAGATAGTCACAATTCTATGAATTCCCTGGATTGGAACGGTGTGTACACCGGAACCGTACCTTGTGCAGATTGCGAGGGCATTAAAACGGTACTCCAATTGAACAAAGACAAAACCTATAAGCTGGAGACGATGTACCAGGGTAAATCCGAAGAGATTTTTACCAATACCGGGAGCTTTAGCTGGAATGAAGAAGGCAGCAAGATCACCCTGGAGGATAATGGGCAAATGTATCAGGTAGGAGAAAATGTCCTATTCCACTTGGATAAATCCGGCGAACGCATTACAGGTGAACTGGCTGAAAACTACCAATTGACAAAGGCTGGCAAGCCAGCTTTGGTGAATACCCGTTGGAAGTTGATAGAGATCCGTGGTCAAAAAGTAGCTGAAATGGAACTTACCCGGGCACCCTACATTGAGCTTACGGGAGAAGCCGATGGCTGGAGAGTTTCCGGTAATGACGGCTGTAACCAAATGATGGGTACTTATGAAATGGGTGATGCCGGTACCATTTCCTTTGGGAACATGGCCGGGACGATGATGGCTTGCATGAAAGCAGACCTTTCCAAAGAAATGACTGAGGCTTTTTCTCAGGTGGATAATTACACGATGAGTGAAGATGGTATGAACCTTAGCCTTAACAAGGCGAAAATGGCTCCCCTGATGCGCTTTGAAGCAGATTACATGAGTGAGTGATCGGGGGAACCTCTGAAAAGTGTGGTTTTTCTCTTTTTCTTCAACAAGCCGAGCTTGTTGAAGAAAAAGAGAAAAACTTATTCTTATTTAGCTTTCAGGTAGGTGATTCCTACCGCTTAAACGTTTCGATCATTGATCGAAGCTTCCCGGAGAAGCTTTTGGCCTCCTGTAATTCCTCTATGGATAAATGTAAACGGTACCGCCAAAAATTCTTCGGGTTGGATGGTACGTTAATCCGTTCTTCAAAAGGGTTTTTTCTCCTCAGCTCTTCGTCCATGGCTAAAAGGTCCTGGATAGGAAAAATGGCCAACATGGAAGGGCGACGCAGGTGTTGTTCAATTATGGCAGTAGCTATGTATGTTTCCATACTGGAAGGAGCTTCGCCGGGAAAATGCAACTCCTGCTGATAAAACCGTTGAATGTAAGCCCTATCCTCTTCTTCCCACCATGCCCTTATGGGAGCCATATCGTGTGTGGAAGGACTAATGACCGACCAATAAGGAATATCCTGTTCTGCTAAAAATTCCGTTTGAGGGTTTTTAGACATGCGCTGGATCTCGAGACTTAAAATAGCCAATTCCTGCATTACCCCTGGTGCACAGGAGGGAACCATGCCAAGGTCCTCCCCGCAAATCAGCATATCGGTCGCCTTCCTTAATGCCGGCAACTTTTCCATAGCTTGCTCCCGCCAAAACTGTTCCTGGCGGTGGTAAAAGTAATCCACATAAAGTTGGTATAATTGATCTTTGGAGTGGTTATCCAGTTCATCATAGGAACTGGTCTTAAACAACTCTATTCTGGGGTGGAAGGTGTTGGGATCATCCCCCCCCTCAACGGGCAGAAGCAGTACATTCGAAAGGAGGTCGAATAAGCCTTCCTGCAAATGAGCCTTGTCCTGATCCTGGGCTTTTGCAAAATGATCGGCCACCTTGCGCTGGGTGTCGAATTCCGGACGTAACTGGAAAACGCCGGTCGATGATTCCACCAGGAATTGTTGCTTGACCGTTGCTGCTTCCTCTCCAAAAATCGCCTCCAGGAGGTGTTGCCGGATATAGGGTTTACAGAAGCGTTCAAACTCATAGGGTATCCCTCTTTGCTCTAATTCTGTTCGATGTAAAGGGATGGCAGGGTTGAAACGCCCCATGATCCCTTCTACCTGTTGCATTGGAATTTGCCAGATCCGGAAAAAACCGAGAATATGATCGATCCGGTAGGTATCGAAATAGCGAGCCAGTTGGGTCATGCGTTGCCGCCACCAAAGGTAATTATCCTTGGCCATGACTTCCCAGCGGTAGGTGGGGAAGCCCCAGTTCTGGCCATTTTCCGAGAAGGGGTCGGGCGGAGCACCAGCCTGGGCATCCATATTATAAAGTTCCGGAGCCACCCAGGCATCGGCACTGTTGCGGTAGATCCCGATAGGGAGGTCTCCCTTTAGCACCAATCCTTTTTCCCGGATGTATTCCGCCGCTTCCTGTAGTTGAAGGTCAAGGTGAAATTGGAGGAAATACTGAAAACTGATCTCATTCCAGGAGTTTCGACCGGGCTGGGCGTATTTGTCCAGCAGTTTGGGGTGGTATTTCGCCTCAGGACCCCAGCTGGTAAATTCCGAGGTGCCTTCCCGGTCCCGGAGGTAGCAAAATAAAGCGTACGGCTCAAGCCAATGCTGGTTTTTCTCGAAATAGGTCTCAAACTCCGGGGAATCCAAAAACGCAGCCTGCTCCTGGTCGAATACCTGGCGGGCAAGTTCCAGCTTGGTGCGCATTACGGATTCGTAATCAAGCTGAGGGCCTTCTAACCTTGATTTGGCTGTTTGAATGGCTTTTTTGATCAAGGGCTTCCCGCTGGCCAACCGGTCCAGGTTCAGGTAAAGTGGATGCAGGGCAAAAACAGAAATAGCGGCATAGGGGTAAGAGTCCATCCAACTGTGAGTGGCAGTGGTGTCGTTTACCGGAAGTACCTGAATAATTTTAAGGCCGGCTTCTGCCGCCCAATCTGCAAAGGGGATCAAATCAGAAAACTCCCCAACTCCAAGCCCATTAAGTGTTCTCAGCGAAAATACTGGAATAGCGACCCCTGCTCCTTTCCAATAAGGGTCGGGATAATGAAATTGCTCATCTGTACGGAAGACCATTTTTTCAGCCTGCCAGCCCTCTGCCAGGCGACGGTTATCCCCGCCCTCTAATTCTGTAAATTGGCGTAGTTCCGGATCATACCAGCCGTATTTGTATTCGATCCCCTGGGCGGTACAAGGTATGGAGACCTGTGCTTTCCAGGTGGGGAAGTGGGAATTGTCGAATAACAAGGCGTTTGCGGCATCCCAGTTGCCCAGTTCCGGATGGTTACCGACAAGGGCAAGGGTACAACCTTTGGGGCATCGGACTGCCCCCATCCTGAATTCGAAAAAGGTATGCCCGGGTTTACTTACTGCTATGGGCCGGCGCTTCCGCCTTTGACGGAAGAAAACTTGAGTAAAAGGCTTTGAAAACAGGGGGTTTTCCGGATGGTTAAGGGAGCGCCAGTGGTCTTGAAGCCGGACCGGACTGGTTAGCCCTTTTATCTCCAGGGTGCGCCCGTGTCCAAACTCCTGCTTAATGCTGCCATCCTTTTCATTAACGATCAGGTACCGGTAGGTAATGGCTTTTGAAGAAGAGGGTAACTCGAGGGTCCCTCGCCAAAAGCCGAGTCCCTGGTGTTCCAGTTTAAAAGCACTTTCCAATTGGTCGCTTCCTAATTCGGGGATATTTCCACTGACAAATAGGTTCTCTCCCCAACTGGTGTTGTAGTGGATCTCAAAACAGATTCGAATGGGAATTTCGGGAAGTTCAATAGACTCTTCCCGGGGCTCCTCCTGAGGGGGTGTCTCCACTTGCCGTTTAGGTGAAGGGCTAAGTCGTGCTGGTGGAATGATCTCCGGCCTTTCTTCTATGGAAGGCAAACCGGACCTGGGACTAATGTTTGCCAAGGGAGCAGTTTGCTGCAAGGGAGCAATTGAATTATCCCGAGAGGAAGCAGGGAAAGCATCGACTGTTTGGTGATATCCGGGCAGGTCGCCTTTGGAAGGTGCTTCTGAGTAGTAAAGTTGGACTTCCAGTTGATCAAGGATCCCTACCATATCCGCAATGGGTTCAGAAAGCCGGTCTACTCCAAGCTGATCAGACCAACTGACCGCAGTAGGGAAAGGAGCTTGCGGGGAAGAAAGTGGTAGGTTGGACCAGTATCTTTCCTCCAGGCATTTTGCAGTGGTGGGCCCAGTCGAAGAAAAAATGGATTCGGTCTCGCCGTTTTGGCGGCGGCGTCTCATAGAGCGAAGTCGGGACGGGCCCTGCAGGCTACCTGGGCGTTTTCGTTTTTTGAGGATGGAATTGTGGTTTCGGCGCATAATGCTTTATCCAAAATTTAGTTGCCGGAATTTACGGCTATTTTTCTATTCAAACCTCACAGTTGCCAAGATGAATAATAATCCATGAACGGCTGATTAACCACAAAGATGGCAGGCATAGGTAAACGAACGGCCCCTCAGGGCAAAAGAACCAACTTTTTTCCACTACTGATCCAGGGAAAGAAAATTAGAATTTTAGCTGTTAGTTTCTTGCTTGAAAAGAAAACGCTCCTTATATTTGCATCCGCATTCAAAAGAGATCGATGCAGTTTGAATATTTGCGGATGTAGCTCAGCTGGTAGAGCGCAACCTTGCCAAGGTTGAGGTCGCGGGTTCGAATCTCGTCATCCGCTCTAGTTTTTGCAATCGCGTCTTATTCTAATTTCTAACAATAGCTTTGTTCAATTTATGTTGATCATTGAAGTAAAAGACAGCGAGGGTATTGATCGCGCCCTCAAACGCTATAAGCGTAAGCATCGTAATGTGCGTATGATGCAGGAAATCCGGAAGCGCCAGGAGTTCGTTAAGCCCTCCGTACGTCGGCGTAAAGAACGCCTGAAGGCCGCCTATCGGGATCAAAAGTTGCGCGATATGGATACGAATCTTTAAGATTCGGTCCAGGCATAAAAGGCCAAATACCACGATCGGTATTTGGCCTTTTTTATTGTGTGCCATGCATACTATATACTGCTAGGGTTCAAGTCCCGAGCGAGCCTGTT